>JBILPS010000046.1:0-22433 GCA_044373655.1 Rhodoferax sp. | reverse complement strand
AAAAAGTGCCACAAGCTGCGGCACTTTTTACGGCGGATCTCATCCTTGCCCTGCCTTGGGGGCATCACGCCGAGTTGATGCGCAAAGTCAAAGACCCGGCTACGCGCCAGTGGTACATGCGCGCCGCCTTTGAGAATGGCTGGAGCCGCAACATACTGCTCATGCAAATCGAAAGCGCCGCCCACCGGCGCCAGGGTAAAACGGCCAGCAATTTCACGCTGCGCTTGCCCAAGCCGGATTCGGATTTGGTACAGCAAACCCTCAAAGACCCTTACCTGTTTGACTTCCTCACGCTGGAAAGCGGCTTTCACGAGCGCGAGCTGGAAACGGGATTAATTGTCCACCTGGAGAAGTTTCTGCTGGAACTCGGCCAGGGCTTTGCCTTTGTCGGCCGCCAATACCATCTCGATATTGGCGATAAGGATTTCTATATCGACCTGCTGTTCTACCATCTCAAGCTGCGCTGCTATGTGGTCATTGAGCTTAAGCGCGGCGATTTCAAACCTGAATACGCGGGGAAAATGAACTTTTATTGCAGCGTGGTCGATGATCAGTTGCGCCATGAAACCGATAAACCGACCATCGGGCTGATCTTATGCCAGCAGCCCAATCGCCTGCTGGCCGAATACGCCCTGCGTGGGGTAGAGAGCCCCATCGGCGTTTCTGGCTTCGAGCTCACCCGCGCCTTGCCGGAAACCCTGAAAACCAGCTTGCCCAGTATTGAGCAGATTGAGAGCGAGTTGGGGGACTTTGCAGAATGAATAAGCGCGGCCCCAAGAAGAACGAAGTCTCCCTCGTCCGTTCCTCAGCGGCCGAATATCTGACCTTTGTGGCGGCCAGTGGCCATGGCGGCGTCGAAGCGGTTTACGCTGATGAAAACGTTTGGGTCACCCAGAAGATGATGGGGCTGCTTTATGACGTTGAAACCCATACTATCAATTACCACCTGAAAAAGGTGTTTGCCGACAGTGAACTGGAGGAGACTTCAGTTATTCGAAATTTTCGAATAACTGCCGCAGACGGAAAAAGTTACGACACCAAGCACTACAAACTCGGTGCGATCATCGCCGTTGGCTACAAAGTCAACTCCGAGCGCGCGGTGCAGTTCCGTAAGTGGGCCACCGCCATCATCGAAGAGTTCACCATCAAGGGCTACACGATGGATGACGAGCGCCTGAAAAGCGGCGGCTCGATACTCAACGACCAATATTTTGAAGAGCAGTTGCAGCGCATTCGCGAGGTCCGCCTCTCCGAGCGCAAGTTCTACCAGAAGATCACCGACATCTACGCCACGTCGATTGACTACGACATTACCGCGCAGGCCACCAAGCGTTTTTTTGCAGCAGTACAAAACAAGTTGCACTGGGGTATTCATGGCCAGACGGCGGCCGAGGTCATCTACCACCGCGCCGACGCCGGCAAGGAGTCCATGGGACTGACTTCCTGGAAGGATGCGCCAAGCGGGAAGATTCAGAAGTTCGATGTAGTGGTTGCCAAGAATTACCTGACCGAACACGAGATGGCGCAACTGGAAAGGTTGGTGTCGGCGTACCTGGACGTGGCGGAGAGCATGGCCCTGCGCAAGATCCCGATGACCATGCAGGACTGGGAAACACGCCTGAACCGCTTCATTGAGGCGACCGACCGAGATGTACTTCAGGACGCAGGCAAGGTGACAGCAGAAATTGCCAAGGCACACGCCGAAAGCGAGTTCGAGAAATACCGGATCGTGCAAGACCGCTTGTTTGAGAGTGACTTTGATCGGGTGGTGAAACAGATTGAGTCCGGCAGCCAACCCGATATCGTCGAGGAATAGCGGCTATGGCCACGAAGACGAACACACCCAGCTGGAGCGACGTCAAGACCAAGCTCTTGTACTTTGACCGCGCTGGTTTGCTCGGACTGCTGCAAAACCTGTACGCGGCCAACAAGGACAACCAAGCCTTCCTCCACGCTCGCCTGAGTCTCGGCGACGATGTGCTCAAACCGTACAAGGCCACCATCGACCGCTGGCTTTGGCCCGACATGTTTAAGAATCAAGACACCTCGGTCGCCAAAGCTAAAAAGCCTATCGCCGATTACAAAAAAGCCATTGGCCAAGCGGAAGGCCTGGCCGAACTGATGGTGTTTTATTGCGAACGGGCAGCAGGGTTCAGCAATGATGTCGGGCTGCAGGATGAGGGCTACTTCGACGCGCTGGTGCGAATGTTTGAACAGGCTTTAAAGACCATCGCCAGTTTGGCCGACGCGCAACGCCAGCCCTTATGGGACAGGTTAGATGCCGTGCGCAGCACCTGTCACAACTTCGGCTATGGCGTCGGTGACGACATGGACGACTTGCTTGCCGAGTACGGGGCCGATGATTAATCCCGATCAGTTGACTTCACTGCAAAGCGAGAATGCCCGCCTGATTGCGCTGCTGGACGGTCACGGAATCGAATGGCGATTGCCGCAACAACAGACCCCACCTGAACATGCGCCGCCTGTCCCTGAGCCAGAACCAGCGCCATCGCTTCTTTCCACCGCCGAAAAAGTTGCGCTGTTTCGTCGGCTGTTTCGTGGCCGTACCGATGTCTACCCGATCCGCTGGGAAAGCAAAACCACCGGCAACGCAGGCTATGCACCTGCCTGTGGCAATGAGTGGCGGGCCGGTGTTTGCGAAAAGCCGCGTATCAAATGCGGGGAATGCAATAACCGCCTACTGATTCCCTTGTCGGATCAGGTGATCTACGAACACCTTGCCGGTAAACGGACGGTCGGCGTCTATCCACTGTTGCCCGACGACACCTGCCATTTTCTCGCCGCTGATTTCGACGAGGAGCAATGGCGGGAGGATGCCAAGGCGTTTTACCAATCGTGTCAAGAACTGGGTGTGCCGGTCGCCCTTGAGATATCGCGCTCCGGCAATGGTGCGCATGCTTGGGTTTTCTTCTCCGGCAGCGTATCGGCTCGGGATGCGCGCCGACTCGGCACGGCCATCATCAGCCACACCTGCGCCCGAACTCGCCAGCTCAAGCTCGAATCCTACGACCGCTTGTTTCCCAATCAGGATTCAATGCCCAAAGGCGGTTTCGGCAATCTGATCGCGCTGCCACTGCAGAAGCATCCGCGTGAGAACGGATGCAGTGTGTTCGTGGATGCGGACTTGCGACCTTACCAGGATCAGTGGGCCTTCCTCGCAGCCATTGTGCCAATGCCTTCGCACGACATCGAGCCCACCATCCTGCGCGCGACGGGTAACGCTCACCCACTCGATGTGACCTTCATTGACGAGGAAGACCAGAAAGAGCCTTGGAAGAAATCCACATCCGTTGATAAGAAGCTGGTCGGGCCGATGCCGAAGTCGCTCACGGTGACGCTGGCCAACCTGATCTATTTCGAGAAGGCACAGCTCCCGCAGTCACTGGCCAACAGGCTGATTCGTTTGGCAGCCTTCCAGAATCCCGAGTTTTACAAAAAGCAGGCGATGCGCTTTTCGGTGTGGGATGAACCGCGTGTGATTGGCTGCGCCGAAAACCACCCCAACCATATTGCGTTGCCGCGCGGTTGCCTAGATGCCGCGCTGGCGCTACTTCGTGACAATTCGATTGGCTGCGAGATGGTCGACGAGCGATACGTGGGCTTGCCACTGGACGTTGCGTTTGCGGGTACTTTGCGGCCAGATCAAGAGTTCGCCGTGGCCGCCATGCTGCATCACGATGCGGGCGTCCTGTGCGCACCGACGGCCTTTGGCAAAACGGTGACGGCCGCAGCGATGATTGCCCAGCGGGGAGTGAACACACTGGTGCTGGTGCATCGAACAGAACTGCTCAAGCAGTGGCAGGAGCGCTTGCAATCATTTCTGGGCGTTGGCAAAGGGGTGGTCGGCACCATCGGCGGCGGCAAGGCCAAGCCGACAGGAAAAATCGACATCGCGGTGATGCAGTCCTTGTCGCGCCAGGGTGAAGTGAATTCGCTGGTCGAAAACTACGGTCACGTGATCGTGGACGAATGCCATCACGTTGGTGCGGCATCGTTTGATGCAATTCTGAAGCATGCCAAAGCCAAATACGTGCTCGGCCTGACGGCCACGCCGATTCGCCGTGATGGTCAGCAGCCGATAATTTTTATGCAATGCGGGCCAACTCGTCACACCGCCGCCAAGCCCACGGGTGCGCCGCATGATCTGGCGGTCACGCCGTGCACACTGCACTCGCGGATTGATTTGCCGCAGGAAGCGGGGATTCAGGATGTTTTCCGGCACCTTGCCATTGACCAAGCCCGAACAGACGCGATTGCAGCCGAAGTCATCAACGGCTACGGCCAGGGTCGCAAGGTGCTGGTGCTGACTGAGCGCACCGAACATCTCGATGCCATCCAAACCGCTTTGGGCGACAAGGTGCCATTGTTGTTTGTCCTGCACGGGCGGATCGCCAAGAAACAACGTGCCACACTGATCGCGGAACTCAATGCGCTGCCGCCCGATGCCCCGCGTGTACTGCTGGCGACCGGAAAACTGGTCGGTGAAGGGTTCGACCATCCCCCGCTCGACACTTTGGTGTTGGCAATGCCGGTTTCGTGGAAGGGGACGTTGCAGCAATACGCTGGCCGACTGCACCGCGAGCACGCGACCAAGACCGATGTGCGCATCATCGACTTTGTCGATACTGGCCACCCAGCGCTGCTGCGGATGTGGGATAAGCGGCAGCGTGGTTATCGGGCGATGGGGTATCGGCTGGGTTCGGATGACTTAAGTGACTTCTGACTTGGCAGGGCGGTTAGTGATATAAAAACTTACTTTCATTGTTGCAAGTCAAGTTAAAGAACACTTTAATGGGTGGGGGTAGAAATCTCTACGGCCCATGGCCAGAGATGCGTGCGCTTGCACAGATTTTTGCGCGTGCAAATTGAAAACAATTTTTTATGGACGACCTCGTGGGTGCTCAAAGGCGCTTTAACAGGCCTGCCAACCGCCTTTGATAACAATTTGCGGTATTTTTGACGGTATCTCAAAATAAATTCTTCAGAAAACCTTAACTTCATGCGGGTTACATCCCGGTTTGTGATCCCCGCCAGCCGCACCAATTCCAACGCCCAATCGCTTGCCATTGCAGGCGCAAAACGCCAAAGCTCAAGCCGCTTTACGCCCTAGCACTGCTTTCAAAGCCACCCCCGTATGGGTCGCCAGGTGCACCACTTCTTCCGGGGTGGCGGCGGCCACGACGCGGCCGCCTGCTTTGCCGCCTTCGGGGCCCAGGTCGATAACCCAATCGGCTTCGGCGATGACGTCCAAATCATGCTCGATGACCACTACGCTATGGCCGGCGCGCACCAGTCGGTGCAGCACCGCGATCAGCTTTTCCACATCGGCCATATGCAGGCCCACCGTGGGTTCGTCCAGCACATACAGCGTGTGCGGCGACTTTTGGCCGCGCCGGGTGATGTCGTCGCGCACCTTGGATAGCTCAGTCACCAGTTTGATGCGCTGCGCCTCGCCGCCGCTTAAAGTGGGCGAGGGTTGGCCCAGCGTTAGGTAGCCCAGGCCCACGTCTTTGAGCAATTGCAATGGGTGTGCAATCACCGGCATGGCGGCAAAAAACTCGACTGCCTCGTCCACTTCCATTTGTAGCACTTCGCCGATGTTTTTGCCGCGCCAGCTCACCGCCTGGGTTTCCGGGTTAAAGCGCGCACCCTTGCAGGTTTCACACAGCACTTTCACATCTGGCAAAAAGCTCATGCCGATGGTGCGTATGCCCTGGCCTTCGCAGCCGGGGCAGCGGCCTTCGCCGGTGTTAAAGCTAAAGCGGTTGGCGGCGTAACCGCGCGCTTTGGCTTCCAGCGTGTCGGCAAACAATTTGCGAATCGTGTCCCAAAAACCAATATAGGTGGCGGGGCAGGAGCGCGGCGTTTTGCCAATCGGTGTCTGGTCCACCTCCAGAACGCGGTCCACGCTTGCATAGCCGCTGATGGCTTCGCAGCCGAGCAAGCCCGGCGGGCGCCCTGCGGCGTGTGCATCGCGCCCGGCTTTGGTGGCACGCTGTTGCACCAGCGCCTGCACATTGGCCAGCAAGACATCGCGCGCCAGTGTGGACTTGCCCGAACCGCTCACGCCGGTAATGGCCACCAAGCGCTGCAAGGGGACGGAGGCGGTGACGTTTTGCAAGTTATGCAGTTTGGCGCCGTGTACTGATAACCATTGCACATCGGCAGACAATGGCGGCGCAATGTCTGGCACCTTGGCAGCTTTTGCTTTTGCGGCTTTCGCTTTAGCGCCCGACTTGGTGGCAGTGGCACTATCGCCGCCTTGGGCCGATGGCTTCTGCCCCACAATGGCTCCAGCGGAGGCGGCCAGCAGCGCAGACGCTCCAGAAGCAGCAACAAAACGCCGAGCTTCCAAGGGGTGCAGCATCGCCTGGAGCAGGTAGCGCCCGGTTTGCGATTCGGCCTGTGCTTGTACATCGGCAATACTGCCTTGCGCTACCAGCCGCCCGCCGCGCTTACCGGCGCTGGGGCCGATGTCGATGATGT
Organism: Rhodoferax sp.; assembly: GCA_044373655.1. Taxonomy (GTDB): domain Bacteria; phylum Pseudomonadota; class Gammaproteobacteria; order Burkholderiales; family Burkholderiaceae_C; genus Allorhodoferax. Next base: position 15,926 of record JBILPS010000046.1, on the reverse strand, counting down.
GGTCGGCAGCCCGTATGGTGTCTTCGTCATGCTCCACCACTACCAGGGTGTTGCCTTTGTCGCTCAGGCTTTTTAAGGCACCGAGCAAAATTTTGTTGTCGCGCGCATGCAGGCCGATGGTGGGTTCGTCCAGCACATAACACACGCCTTGCAAATTGCTGCCCAATTGCGCTGCCAAACGGATGCGCTGCGCCTCGCCGCCGCTTAAGGTGGGAGCGCCTCGGTCCAGCGTTAAATAGCCCAGGCCCACTTCTTCCAAAAACTCGAGGCGACTGCGGATTTCAGGAATCAGGTCGCGGGCGATATCGGCCTCGCGTTGGCTGATGGCGCCGCCCACTTGCAGGCTTTGCACCCAGGCGCGCACTTCGCTCACCGACAGCGCCGCAATGTCTGCAATCCCCACGCCGCCAAAAAGCACGGCGCGTGCAATGGCGTTCAAACGCGTGCCCTGACAGCGCGGACAGGCCGTGTCCGCCAGGTCCTCCACATCAGCCTCGGCAAAGGTATGTTCGCGCCCGCCCTTGTCTTCGCGCACCGTGTCGTCAAACACCTTGCGCTGCTCTTTGGTCAGCGCCAACCCGGTGCCGACGCAATCGGGGCACCAGCCGTGTTTGCTGTTGTAGCTGAACAGGCGTGGGTCCAATTCGGTATACGAGGTGGAACACACCGGGCAGGCACGCTTGGTGGAAAACACTTCCACCCGCCCGATAGCCGCCGTGCTGCTACCAGCTTGCATAGCGCCGCCTAAATCGTCCAGACCGCTTAGCACATGCACCACGCCTTTGCCATGCGTTAAGGCCTGGGCCAAACCGGCGCGCAGCGTGGCCTCGTCTGCGGCTTTGACATCCAGGCTGAGCACTGGCAACTCGATATGGTGCTCTTTGAAACGGTCTATGCGCGGAAAGCCATTGGTGGGTAAAAATTCACCATCGACTCGCAAATGCGTATAGCCGCGCGGTCGCGCCCAATCGGCCAACTCGGTATAAACGCCTTTGCGCCCGACGACCAAAGGCGCCAGCAAACCGATGTGCTGCCCGCGGTAGTTCTTCAGCAATTGCGCGGCGATGCTGTCCGCACTTTGCGGCGCAACCGCAGCCCCATCTTTAACGCAGTGTTGCGTACCTAGCTTGACGTAGAGCAAACGCAAAAAATGCCAGACTTCGGTGGTCGTGCCTACCGTCGATTTACGCCCGCCGCGGGACAGCCGCTGCTCAATCGCCACCGTCGGCGGAATGCCATACACCGCATCCACCTCGGGCCGGCCTGCCGGCTGCACGATGGAGCGCGCATAAGCGTTCAAGCTTTCCAAATAACGCCGCTGGCCTTCGTTAAACAAAATATCAAAAGCCAGCGTCGATTTGCCGGACCCGCTAACGCCAGTGACCACGCTGAACTGACCGCGCGGAATATTCACCGACAGCGATTGCAAGTTATGTTCTTTGGCGTTCACGATGCGGATGTTGTTATCTGGTACCACTCTCGCGCTTGCAGCAGTATCCGCTGTCATCAGGTATTTGGCACTCGGCTCAGCCACCTCGTGCACCACCCCCATACTCGCCGCGTAGTCGCGCAAGGCTTTGCCGGTGTGGCTGCTGGGGTGCAAGAGCAGATCTTCCGGCGTGCCGCAGGCGACTATTTCTCCGCCCGCCTCACCGCCTTCCGGGCCTAAGTCAATCAGCCAGTCGCTGGAGCGGATGACGTCCAGATTGTGTTCAATCACCAGCAGCGAATGGCCAGCGTCCAGCAATTTGCGCAAGGCGCGCATCAGCTTGGCGATGTCGTCAAAATGCAGTCCGGTAGTGGGCTCGTCCAGCATGAACAAAGTGCCACGGCGGGCCATAGGCTGGCGGCTATTGCTTGCGGATTTTGCCGCCTCGGCCAAAAAGCCAGCCAGCTTAAGGCGTTGCGCCTCACCGCCTGACAAAGTGGGCACCGGTTGGCCCAGCTTCACATACTCCAGGCCTACATCGACGATCGGTTGCAGCGCGCGGATCACGTCGCGGTCTTGGGCAAATACGGTCGCCGCTTCGCTCACGGTCAGGTCCAGCACATCGGCCACGTTATAGGCCTTGAGCGCACTATCGCCGTCGCTACGCCGTTCAATCGTCACTTCCAAAATTTCAGGGCGATACCGCTTGCCATTGCAATCGGGGCAGCGCAAATACACGTCGCTCAAAAACTGCATCTCAATATGTTCAAAGCCGGAGCCGCCACAGGTCGGGCAGCGCCCGTCGCCGCTGTTGGAGCTGAACTTGGAAGCGGTGTAGCTGCGCTCTTGCGACAGCGGGGCGGTGGCAAAAAGTTCGCGGATTGCATCCCAGGCGCCCACATAGCTTGACGGGTTCGAGCGTGCGGTTTTGCCGATGGGCGACTGGTCCACAAACACCACTTCGCTGAGCATGTCTGCACCCAGCAAGCGGCTGTGCAGACCCGGCGTATCCGTAGCCTTGCCGAAGTGGCGCAAAAGTGCCGGAGCCAATACGTCTTGTACCAGCGTGGATTTGCCCGAACCGCTGACACCCGTCACGCAGACGAGGCGCTGCAAGGGAATTTCCACATCCACATTTTTTAGGTTGTGTTCGCGCACACCTTCCAGCACCAGACGCGGCGTGTTGTCGCCCACCATGCGCTTAAAGCCCATGCCCACTTGCTTGCGTCCGCCCAGGTAAGCGCCGGTCAGGCTGTCGGCGGCTTTTAGGGCTTCGGTGCTGCCGTCAAACACTATTTGCCCGCCTTTTTCGCCAGGCCCCGGCCCCATGTCCAGCATGCGGTCGGCGGCTAGCATTACTGCCGGGTCATGCTCTACCACCACCAGCGTGTTGCCGGCATCGCGCAAGCGCTGCATGGCCACGATGATGCGGTGCATATCGCGCGGATGCAGGCCGATGCTGGGCTCATCGAGCACAAACAAGGTATTGACCAGCGAAGTACCCAATGCGGTGGTCAGGTTGATGCGCTGCACTTCGCCGCCGCTCAAGGTGCGGCTTTGCCGGTCCAGCGTCAGGTAGCCAATCCCTACATCGCACAGGTATTTCAGGCGGGTACGGATTTCGTCCAGCAGCAGCTTCAGGGTTTTGTTATCCGCCTCTGAATGGGCGCTGGGGCTGGCCGCCTCTGGCGCGCTTGGAGCAGGCACTCCCGGCCCCCGCGCTTCCAGGCCCACTTGCAAACGGTCGAAAAACGCGCGCACACGGTCCAGTGGTAGCAACATCAAATCATGCAGGCACAAACCGGGCAGGGCCTGCAGCTGCGCTGCTGTCCATTGCACGCCCTGCGGTTGAAATCGCTTGGCGGGTGCTAGCACCGCGTCCGCATCGGCTTGGCTACCCACGCGCCACAACAGGCTTTCGGTCTTGAGCCGGGCGCCGGCACACACCCCGCAGGGCGTGTAGCTGCGGTACTTGGACAGCAGCACCCGGATGTGCATTTTGTAGGCTTTGCTTTCCAGGTATTCAAAAAACCGGTCCACGCCAAACCAGTGCTGGCTCCATTTGCCATTCCAGTGCGGCGAGCCTTTAAGCACCCATTGCTGCTGCGCGGCGCTCAGCTTGTACCACGGCGTGTCACGCGGAACGCCCTCGGCTTCCGCATGGCGCATCAGGTCGTCCTGGCATTCTTGCCAGGCCGGGGTTTGCATAGGTTTGATGGCGCCTGCGCGCAGCGTCAACTTGTCGTTGGGAATCACCAGGCCATAGTCCACACCCACCACCCGCCCAAAGCCCCTGCAGGTCTCGCAAGCACCCACGGCGGAGTTAAAGGAGAACATGGAGGCGATGGGCTCCTGGTAGCGCACATCGCTTTGCGGGCAATGCAGCCCGGTGGAAAAAGACCATACTAAATGGGGGTCTGACCCCAATTTATCTGGCGTATCGCTGTCTGGCGCCGGGTACACATGGACCCGCCCACTGCCGCGCTTGATAGCCAGCTCCAGGGCTTCGAGCACGCGGGCTTTATCGGTACTTTCGATACGGAATCGGTCCGCCACCACGTCCAGCACCCGACGCTCGCCGGACACGCGCTCGCCATGGACGCGGGTAAAGCCACTGGCGCTAAGCCATTGGCTCAGTTCCTCGGCACTGGTAGCTAGCGGCAACTCGACTGGAAAGGTGACTACCAAACGCGGATTACCGGTTTGTGCGGCGCGGCGCATGAGCTCGGCGTAAATGGATTCTGGCGTGTCGTGCTGCACCGCTTGGGCGCTGACCCGGTCAAACAACTGCCCTGCGCGGGAAAACAGCAGCTTGAGATGGTCGTTCAGCTCCGTCATGGTGCCCACGGTGGAGCGGCTGGAGCGCACCGGGTTGGTCTGGTCGATGGCGATGGCCGGAGGCACGCCCTCCACCTTGTCCACCGCTGGCTTGTCCATACGGTCCAGAAACTGGCGCGCATAGGCGGAGAAGGTTTCTACATAGCGGCGCTGGCCTTCGGCATACAGGGTGTCAAAGACCAGGCTGGATTTGCCTGAACCGCTAGGGCCTGTGACCACCGTCAATTCGCCGGTGCGAATGTCCAGGTCCAGGTTTTTTAAATTGTGTTGCCGCGCTCCGCGGATGCGGATGGTGCCCTCGGACATAGTAAGGCGCTCCAACAAAGTAAGGGAGCAGCATTCTAGGCAGTGCGCACCGCTTTAAGCCGGGCCGCGAGCATTTATGCGGCCGGCAGCAGCCTATTTCGCTTCGCTGGCCGCAGCAGCTGGCGCAGCCTTCTCAGCTTCGGTGGCGACTGGGGCTGGCTCGCCATGCTGCTCGCCGCCCATATCAATATCGCCACCTTTACTCAAAATATACAAAGCCAGGGCCGCGAACAGGGCAAAGCCCACTACGATTTTCCACATCTTGTTTCTCCCAAAAAATAGGCCCTCAGTACGAGGGCCCGTCCGGTGTCCCGGCACCATGCCGGAACTCCCAGAGCAAAAAGCGGTCGACGATCAGTCGTTGGCGTAAATATCCACGTCTTTGGTTTCCTTGATGAACAAGCCACCAATCACCACGGTAGCGCCCGCGATGATGATCGGGTACCACAAGCCGTTGTACATATTGCCGGTCTGCGCCACGATGGCAAACGCCGTGGTGGGCAGCAAGCCGCCAAACCAGCCGTTACCAATGTGGTAGGGCAGGCTCATCGAGGTGTAGCGGATGCGCGTGGGGAACATTTCCACCAGCATCGCTGCGATGGGGCCGTACACCATAGTTACCAAAATCACCAGGTAGGTCAGGATGATGACCACCGAGACTTTGTCAAACTTGGCCATATCCGCTTTGGCGGGGTAGCCAGCCGCTTTGAGGGCGGCCGACAACTTCCCAGAGAAGGCGGCGTCCTTGGCAGTTTTTTCACCACTTAAAGCCTTCACGCTGGCGGTCGCAGCGGCAATCGCCTTGGGATCTTTAGGATCTGCGGCATTGAGCGCTTCCAGTTTGACTTGCGCTGCCGCTTTGGCCGCTGCGATGTCTTCCGGGGTCACTACGGTCGTCACTTCGGTCTCGCCCACTTTGATGACCGCAGCTTGACCGGCCGGGGCAACAATGTTGTCATAGCTCACCGAAGCCGAAGCCAGTTTTTGCTTGGCAATGTCGCAAGACGAAGTGAACTTTTTGGTACCGGTCGGGTTGAACTGGAAGGAACACTCAGCCGGATCCGCTGTCACCGTGACTTTGGCGACTGCCTGTGCGGCGGCCAGGTCCGGATTAGCGGCTTTGGTCAGCGCGGTGAATACCGGGAAGTAAGTCACTGCCGCCAAAAAGCAACCCGCCAAGATGATGGGCTTGCGGCCGATCTTGTCAGAGAGTGTGCCAAAAATGATGAAGAACGGCGTACCGATGATCAAGGAGATGGCCACCATGATGTTGGCGGTCGGGCCGTCTACTTTCAAAGCCTGCGTCAGGAAGAAAAGCGCATAGAACTGGCCGGAGTACCAGACCACTGCCTGGCCTGCGGTCAAACCGATCAAGGCCAAGATCACGATCTTGAGATTTTTCCACTCGCCAAAGGACTCGCTCAAAGGTGCTTTAGAAGTTTTGCCTTCAGCCTTCATTTTGACAAAGGCGGGCGATTCATTCATGCTCAAACGGATGTAGACCGAAACGGCCAACAGCAAAATGGACACGATGAAAGGCACGCGCCAGCCCCAATCGGCAAAGGCTTCTTCGCCGATGGCGGTGCGGGTTCCCAGAATCACCATCAAGCTCAGGAACAAGCCCAGAGTCGCGGTGGTCTGAATCCACGAGGTGTAAGCACCCCGCTTGCCATGCGGCGCATGTTCGGCGACATAGGTGGCGGCGCCACCGTATTCACCACCAAGTGCCAAACCTTGCAGCAAGCGTAGCGCGATCAAGATGATCGGTGCTGCAGCGCCCCAGCTGGCGTAATTGGGCAGGATGCCGACCAAAAAGGTCGAAGCGCCCATGATCAAAATGGTCACCAAGAAGGTGTACTTGCGTCCGATCATGTCGCCCAGGCGGCCGAAGAAAATCGCGCCAAAGGGGCGTACGATAAAGCCGGCAGCGAAAGCCAATAGCGCAAAAATAAAGGCAGAGCCTTCATCCAAGCCGCTGAAAAACTGTTTCGCAATGATGGCTGCTAAAGAGCCGTAAAGGTAAAAGTCGTACCATTCGAAAACCGTGCCCAGCGAGGAAGCGAAGATAACCTTCTTCTCTTCTGCGGACATCGGGCGAGCTTCTGCTGTAGCCATATGTGTCTCCAATCATTGAAAACTCCCGCGCCGGGAGCTGTCTGTATTCTTGGAGAAGGCACTGACCCTGCTCTTACGTGAAAATAACAAGGGCTTGCGTCAAACTTACCCCATACTGACCAACTAAGGTCAAACCCTTGCGTTGGCTTTCGCGATGCGGTAATTCACGTTTTGTTGCGCGTGATGCCGGAAGGCAAGTCTTTTGCAGATTTCCAAGCGGCGTCGGAAATGCAGGCGGGGTCTTCCAGATAGGCACGCAGCATCGGCAAGGCATCCATGCCCCAAAACACCTTGTCATCCACCTGGTACGAAGGCACGCCAAATACCCCTTGCGACAAGGCGTATGCCGTATGCGCGCTCAGCATTTGCTTGACGTCATCCGAACGCGGATCGCGTGCGGGTGCAAGTTGCTCGGTCAGGGTCTGCAGGCGCTGCGCATCGGCCGCGTCCGCACCACCTTCCCATACGTGGCGAAAAATGGTTTCACACACATAACGATTGGGGTAGCCGTCGGCGTCGGTGGCCACCGCCAGACGCAAAAGGCCTAGCGGGTTAAAGGGATGCGCAGCGGGTAAGTCCAACACCGTGCCTTGGCGCTGCGCCAGCCATTGCGACTGGCGGTACACCCATTCGCGTTTCATGGGGACTTCGGCCGGACCCAGGTTGCTATTGTGTTTTAGCAGTCCACCAAAAAGTACCGGCTGGTATTGCACCGCGTAGCTCAGGCCTTCCAGCGCGCGCGGCAGCTCCACAAAAGCCAGGTAGGCATAGGGCGAAATAAAGTCCAGATAAAAACGGATGTGTTTCATGGTGCGGCTGCCAAGCGCTGAGCAATCTTGCCCCAGACCGCGCGTTTTTCATCATCATCACTATTGGACCAGGCGCCGACTTCTTCCAAGGTGCGCAAACAGCCGTAGCACAGACTGCTGTCGGGGTCGATCTTGCACACCGATATGCACGGCGATGGCGGCGCATAGCGGGAGGCCAAGGCCTCGGGCACGCGCGCTGCCAGCAGTTCTTTATACATACGCACCGGGTCGCGCCTACGTGCAGTGCGGTCGGGTCGTGCAGGGCGGCTTGGGTCGATCATGCTGCTGCCCCACGCCGCGTTAGCAGGGCACGCGCCGCGCGCGAGCCACTGGGTCTTTGCAAGTAGTCGCTGATGAACACACCGGCATCGATCAGCAGGTCCAGATCGATACCGGTATCTATGCCCATGCCGTGCAACATATACACCACGTCCTCGGTCGCCACATTGCCGGTCGCGCCTTTGGCGAAAGGGCAGCCGCCCAGGCCAGACACCGAGGCGTCAAATTGGTATACGCCCATTTCCATCGCAGCCAAGGTATTGGCCAGCGCTTGTCCATAGGTGTCATGGAAATGGCCAGACACATCGGCCAAGGCAAAGTGCTGCAAAGTCGCTTCAAACGCCGCCTGCACTTTGCGCGGCGTACCCACACCAATCGTGTCGGCGACACCGATGTGCTGTACACCAATGCCGCGCATCAGACCGGCCAGGGTGCCTACGCGCTCCGGCGCAATCTCACCCTCGTAGGGGCAACCCACGGTACACGACATGGCGCCACGCACGCGTATGCCAGCGGCCAGCGCGGCCTGCACCACCGGGGCAAAGCGGTCTATGCTTTCGGCAATAGAGCAATTGATGTTCTTGTGGCTAAAGGCCTCGCTGGCAGCGGCAAAGACCACGATTTCATCGGGCTGTGAGGCCAGCGCCGTTTCAAAGCCTTGCAGATTGGGCGTCAGCACCGAATAGCACACGCCGCTTTGACGCTGCAAGCCGGCCATCACCTGCGCGTTATCCGCCATTTGCGGCACCCATTTGGGGCTGACAAAGCTGGTCACCTCAATGCCGCGCAGGCCTGCGGCCTGCAAGCGGTGCACCAACTCGATCTTGACCGCAGCCGGTACCGGCTGCTTTTCGTTTTGCAGCCCGTCGCGCGGGCCGACGTCGATGAGTTGGACAGAAGAGGGGTAATGCATGGGGCAAAGAGGTGAGGTGTGATTATCCCGCGTGTGGCAAAAGCTATGCGGCGCGGCGGGTCATAGCGGCGAGTGCAGTTCGCGCGACAAGCGCGCTCAATACCCGCGCGCCCGGTCCACCACGCCTTCAATCGGCTCGCTCTTTTGCAGCGCTGAAATTTTGGCTGCGATTTGCAGCACCGTGTCTTGCAGCACGGTGCGCCCGGCAATATGGGGCGTGACCGTCACACGCGGATGGCGCCAAAACGGGTGCTCCGTAGGTAGGGGCTCAGTGCGAAATACGTCCAAGGTGGCACCGGCCATCTCCCCGCTGTCTAGTAGCGCGAGCAAGTCTTCGTCCACCACATGCCTGCCGCGCGCGACATTAATCAGGTAGGCGCCAGGCCGCAACTGCGATAAGGTGGCCCGATTCAGCAGGTTTTCGGTTTGCGGTGTCAGTGGTAGCAAGTTCACCAGCACGCGCGTACCCGCCAGAAAATCTGCAAGCTGCGCCTGCCCGTGCAGACAGCGCACGCCATCCACCTGCCGTTCTGTACGGCTCCAGCCCAGCACCGGAAATCCAAAGTGCTGCACCGCGCGCGCTACCTGTTTGCCCAACACGCCCAGGCCCAAAATGCCCACGGGGAAATCCATCCGACCCAGCACGGGTGGCTCCTGCCAAAGCCCTTGCTGCGCCTGCGCTTCAAAAAGCGCAAAGTCGCGCGTATGGCGTATCAGCGCATGGCACACGTACTCGGCCATTTGCACACCCATGCCGGCGTCATTCAAGCGCACGATGGGCAGGTCGGCGCGCACCTGGCGCTGTAACAAGGCATCGACGCCGGCACCCATATTGAACACCGCTTGCAGCGCCGTCTGCTCGTCAAAGAACTGCTGGGGAGGCGCCCACACAATGGCATAGTCAGCGCGTGCTGCGCCGCTGTGCCATACATCGACCTGCGCCTGGGGCAAATGTTGCTGCAAAGCAGCCAGCCAGGGGTTGGGATCGGTTTGCGCGCAAAAACTGATACGCATGCCAGAAATCCTTGTCTTGATTTAAAAAAAGAGGGCTGTGCCTAAATCGGGCGATCAGCTTGCCAGTGCACCAGCCTGTATGCGCAGCAACTCCGCGCCCTCGGTTACTTGGTCGCCCGGCGCAAACAGCAGTTCTTGCACGCAACCGTCAGCAGGCGCCACGATTTGGTGCTCCATCTTCATGGCCTCCATCACCGCCAGCGCCTGCCCTTGGCGCACCCTATCGCCCGCTTGCACCGAGAAAGACAGCAACTTGCCCGGCATAGGCGCTGTAAGGCGCCCTGCGTCGATCGGGGCTACTGCTGCGTGCGCCAGGCGGTCTACGACTTGTAACTGCCTTGCGCCTTGGGCGGTAAACACATGCACCTGCTTGCCTTGCAGGTACACATGTGCCGTATGCCTTTGCCCATCGAGCGACACTTCCATACCGCCCTCGGGCAAGGCGGCATAGGCAAAAGCGCTGTTTATGCCTGCGCATTGCAATTGCAAACCACCATAGCTGCCCCGTGTCAGCACCGCGCTGTGGGGCTGGCCATCGGCCTCCAGGTCGAATACACGCCGCATGGGCGCATGCGACTGCCAGGCGTCGGTCGCGGCCCAGGGGTCTTGCCAGACACCTGGCAGTGCGCTTGCGTCGCATGCCTGGGTGTGCAACACCTGTGCAAGCCAGGCGGCCACCGCCAAATCCAGGGCTACGGTTTCCTGATGGAAAAGCTGCGCCGCTTCGCGCGCAATCAGGCCGGTGTCCAAGCGCGCCTGGGCAAACGAGTCGCTGCGCACCACATGCCGCAAAAATTGCACATTGGTTTTCAGCCCGACGATATGGGTTTGCGCTAGCGCCGCGTCCATGCGCGCCAAGGCTTCCTGCCGGTCGGCGCCATGGACGATCAGCTTGGCCACCATGGAGTCGTAAAACGGGCTGATGGTATCGCCCTGGCGCACGCCCGAATCCACGCGCACGGCGGCGCGCATAAAACTGCTGTGCGCCGGTAAACCATAGACGGCCATGCTGCCGGTGGCAGGCAAAAAATCTTGATCTGGGCTCTCGGCGCAAATGCGCGCTTCGATGGCGTGGCCGCTGATACGCAAGTCGGCTTGTTGCAAGGGCAGTGCTTCGCCGCTGGCCACGCGCAGCTGCCACTCCACCAGGTCCAGGCCGGTGATGGCCTCGGTGACAGGGTGCTCCACCTGCAAGCGCGTGTTCATCTCCATAAAGAAGAACTGCATGGTTTCCGGCTGGTCGTAGCCGCTTTGCTCGACGATGAATTCCACCGTGCCCGCACCCACATAGTTCACCGCACGCGCTGCTGCCACGGCGGCTGCGCCCATGCGCTGGCGCAAGGCCTCGCTCAGTCCGGGAGCGGGCGCTTCTTCCAACACTTTTTGGTGCCTGCGCTGTACCGAGCAGTCGCGCTCAAACAAATAGACGCAGTTGCCGTGCGTATCCGCAAACACCTGAATCTCTATGTGGCGCGGACGCTGCACATATTTCTCGACCAGTACCGCATCATTGCCAAAACTGTTCTTCGCCTCGCGCTGGCAGGACGCCAATGCGTCAGCAAAATCGGCGGCCTTCTCGACCACGCGCATGCCTTTGCCACCGCCGCCCGCGCTGGCCTTGATCAGTACCGGGTAGCCTATGCCATCGGCCGCTGTTTGCAGCACGTGCGGGTCTTGGTCTGTGCCGTGGTAGCCGGGCACTAGGGGTACGCCCGATTGCTCGATCAATTGTTTGGATGCCGCCTTCAGGCCCATGGCTTCAATCGCAGAAGCTGGCGGCCCTATGAACACCAAACCGGCATCGGCACAGGCCTGGGCAAAGTCGGTGTTCTCGCTCAAAAAGCCATAGCCCGGATGCACCGCTTGCGCGCCCGTGGCCTTGGCAGCAGCAATGATTTTTTCCCAACGCAAATAGCTGTCCCGCGCCGCGCTGGCGCCGATATGCACCGCCTCGTCACAAGCCTGCACATGCTTGGCGCTCGCATCCGCATCCGAATACACCGCGACCGTGCGAATACCCATGCGCCTGGCCGTAGCTGCTACCCGGCAGGCGATTTCACCCCGGTTGGCAATGAGGATTTTTTTGAACATAGGAGTCCTTAGGCGTTGAATTTGTTTTCTGCTTGCAGCGTGTAAACCATGTCGAGTTTGGGCGCTGGCTGCCCATGGCGCTTAAGGCAGCGGTGATTTGCCCACGGCGGTGCGTGCCGTGGTTGAACTCAAAATGGTTTAGGGAGTCCATCGCCGGTATCCCTTAGTGCGACACGATCTGCAGACCGCGCAAGGCGGCCATCACATCGAAATCGGCATCGCGGTGCAACAGCATGTGCCCATGCGCAATGCAATAACTTGCTAGCAACACATCGATCGGGCTGCGCACCGTATAACCCTGTGCGCGCAGGGCGCTGTAGTGCTCGGCTGCAAGCAGTGCGTTATCCAGACCGCCAATTTCAACGACATCCAAGCCCAACAAAAGGTCTCTGGCACGCCGCTGCGCTATGGGCGAGGCGAAACCGCGCATCACCTCAAAAACCACCAGATCGGCTACGCCCAAGTCCACCGGGGCATCGCCGCCCTGTAACCATGCGACGAGTTGCTCCACCGGCCGATTGCTGGCGCCGCGAAAGTAATCAATCCATACGCTGGAATCGACCAGGATCACTTGGCGCGGCCTCGTTTGGCAGGCTTTGCCGTGGCGTCACGCGCCGCCTCGACCATGCGCACGGACTCAGGTGCTTGCGCTACATAAGGCGCGGCGGCAAGTGCATTGGCCTGCGTAGCCTGTTGCGCGCGCCATTGGGCCCAAGCTTCGTCCGAATCATCCCAATGCAGCGTGCCACGTGCGGCCAACAAAGCGTCATACGCCTTGCCGCGCTTGATCATGCGCAGGCCTTCTTCCACAGCCTCGCGCTTGGTCTTGAAGTTGCCCGCAGCCATAGCTGCTTCCATGAGTTTGTCGTCGATTTCAATATTGGTTCGCATGCCAAGCCCATCAATGTGTATGAAAAGTAGAAATCATACACACTACATCCGGAATACACCAAACTTCGTATCGGGAATCGGGGCGTTCAGGGAGGCAGACAGCCCCAGCGCCAGCACGCGGCGCGTATCGGCGGGGTCGATGATGCCGTCGTCCCACAGGCGGGCGGTGGCGTAATAGGGGTGGCCTTGCACTTCGTATTGGTTGCGGATGGGGGCCTTGAAGGCTTCTTCTTCCTCTGCGCTCCAGGCGCCGCCCTTGGCCTCCAGCCCGTCCCGTTTGACCGTGGCGAGCACGCTGGCGGCCTGCTCGCCACCCATGACGCTGATGCGCGCATTGGGCCACATCCATAAAAAGCGGGGGCTGTAGGCACGTCCACACATACCGTAGTTGCCAGCGCCAAAACTGCCGCCGATGATGATGGTGAACTTGGGTACCGCAGCTGTCGCCACAGCCGTCACCATCTTGGCGCCGTTGCGCGCAATGCCCTCGTTCTCATATTTGCGCCCGACCATAAAGCCGGTGATGTTTTGCAAAAATACCAAGGGGATTTTGCGTTGGCAGCACAGCTCGATAAAGTGCGCGCCCTTCAAGGCCGACTCGCTAAACAATATGCCGTTGTTGGCGATGATGCCTACCGCCATGCCTTCGATGTGCGCAAAGCCGCACACCAGGGTGGCGCCAAAACGCGGCTTGAATTCATGCAGCGCTGAGCCATCCACGATGCGGGCAATGATTTCACGCACATCAAAGGGCTTGCGGGTATCCGTGGGGATGACGCCGTACAACTCCTCGGCCGCAAACAGCGGCGCTTGTGCTGCGCGCAACTCCGCTTGGACATGCTTGCGTTTGTGCAAATGGGCTACCGCTTCGCGCGCCAGCGCCAGCGCATGCAAATCGTTGTGCGCTAAATGGTCGGCCACGCCGGACAAGCGGGTGTGTACATCGCCGCCGCCCAAGTCCTCGGCGCTGACCACCTCGCCGGTGGCGGCTTTAACCAGGGGCGGGCCACCCAGAAAAATCGTGCCCTGGTTTTTCACGATGATGGTCTCGTCGCTCATGGCCGGCACATAGGCGCCGCCGGCAGTGCAACTGCCCATCACCACCGCGATTTGCGCAATACCTTGGGCGCTCATATTGGCCTGGTTAAAAAAGATGCGGCCAAAGTGGTCGCGGTCTGGAAACACTTCGTCCTGGTTCGGTAAATTGGCGCCGCCCGAGTCCACCAGGTAAATACAGGGCAGGTGGTTTTGCGCGGCAACCTCTTGCGCACGCAAATGCTTTTTCACCGTCATCGGGTAGTAGGTGCCGCCTTTGACGGTTGCGTCATTGCACACCACCATGCAGTCCACGCCGCTGACTCGGCCAATGCCCGCAATCAGGCCAGCGCCCGGCGCATCGTTGTTATAGAGGTTCAGGGCCGCCAGTGGCGCCAATTCCAAAAAAGGCGTGCCCGGGTCCAGCAGATGAAGCACCCGCTCGCGGGGCAACAACTTGCCGCGCCCCGTGTGCTTGGCCCGCGCCGCCTCGCCGCCACCCTGGGCTACCTGCGCCAATTGCTGTCGCAAATCATCGACCACCGTACGCATGGCCGCTGCGTTAGCCGCAAAGTCAGCAGAGCGGGGATTGAGTTGGGAGCTGAGGGCTGGCATGGGGCTTTCCTGTGTGAAGCCGCATTTTCACCCACAGCCCGCACAGCACAGGGCCATCGCAGCGCCTTAACTACGCAACATCGCCAGCAGCCCCGCCGTCGAGCCATCTAGGCCACTGGCGTCGCCGCTGTGCAGGCGCGGGGCGATGTCTTTGGCCAGTACTTTGCCCAGTTCCACGCCCCATTGGTCAAAGCTGTTGATGCCCCATAGTGCGCCGCTGACAAAGACGCGATGCTCTTGCAAGGCAATCAGGGCGCCCAGGCTGGCGGGAGTCAGGTCATCTAGCAGCAGCACGGTACTGGGCCGGTTGCCGGGAAAGTGTTTGTGCCCGCCCGCGTCAGACTTGCCTTGCATCAGCGCCTGGGCTTGCGCCAGCACATTGGCCAGTAGCAGTTCGTGGTGGCCTTCCAGCGTGTGGCGTGCTTTTTTCACCGCGACAAATTCCACCGGCACCACGTCCGTGCCTTGGTGCAGCATTTGGAAATACGCATGCTGCCCATTGGTGCCCGATTCGCCCCAGGGGATGGGCGAGGTGCCAAAAGGCAGTGCTTCGCCGCTGGCATCCACGCGCTTGCCATTGCTTTCCATTTCCAGTTGTTGCAAATACGCAGGTAGGCGGCGCAAAGCGCTGTGGTAGGGCGCGACTGAGCGGCTGCTAAAGCCGTGGAAGTTACGGTACCAAACGTCGAGCAAGCCCATGCGCACCGGCGCGTTGGCAGCCAGCGGCGCGCTGCGAAAGTGTTTGTCCATGGCGTGTGCGCCAGCCAAAAATTCGCGGAAACCGGCCGCGCCTATGGCAATCGCAATCGGTAAGCCAATGGCCGACCACAGCGAATAGCGTCCGCCCACCCAGTCCCAAAAACCGAAGGTGGTGTCAATGCCAAATTCCTTGGCCGCTGCCACATTGGTGGTCAGCGCGGCAAAGTGGCGGGCCATGTTCTTGCCGCCGTTGGCCTCAAACCAGCGCTTGGCCGAGGCCGCGTTGGTCATGGTCTCGATGGTGGTGAAGGTTTTGCTGGCGATTAAAAACAAGGTATTTTCGGGTTTCAAGCGTGCCAGCGTAGCGGCCAACTCATGGCCGTCGACATTGCTGACGAAATGCATGCGCTTGCCCGGGTGCGCAAACGCATGCAAGGCCAGCACCGCCATTTGCGGCCCCAGGTCCGAGCCGCCGATGCCGATATTCACTACGTCAGTAATCGCCTCGTCAGCCCGCACTTTTTCGGCATAAGCCAGCATGGCGTCCAGGGTGTCATGCACCTTGGCCAGTTCTGCGGCTTCGTGGGTGCTGTCGGTGGTGGCATCGGCGGGCGTGCGCAAGAGCACGTGCCAGACTTCTCGGCCTTCAGTGGCATTGATTTTTTCGCCGCTAAACATCGCCTCGCGGTGCGCGCTGAAGGAGCATTGCTCGGCCAGTTCCAGCAACAGGGTTTCGGCTGCGGTATCGATACGATTTTTGGAGAGATCGACAAACACATGCGGTGCGGTTTGCGAAAAACGGGCAAAGCGCTGCCCGTCGCTGGTAAAGGCCTGGCGCGTGTCAAAGTCTTTGCCATGCGCGGCAAAGTAGGCCTGCAAAAGTCCCCAGGCG
>JBILPS010000105.1:0-6974 GCA_044373655.1 Rhodoferax sp. | reverse complement strand
ATTTTGTCCCATAAGCTGTCTTCGTCGGCGTACACAAACTTGGTTTTCGCAGTACCCGACTCAGCAAGCTTGACCACTATATGTGCCAGTTCCTCCGCACCTTTACTGCCTTCAGCCCAATGGCGGGCTACCACCACCGGCACCCCCATCGCGTCCATATGAGCGCGCAGTGCGTCGAGTTCCTCGGCGGTGTCTGACGTGAAATGGTTAATGGAAACCACACACGGCAGTCCATAGTTCTCACGCATGTTGTGCACATGCCGCTCCAAGTTAGCGATACCGCGCTTGACCGCTTCCACATCGGGCGTGTTGAGGTCCTTGGCCTCGACACCCCCGTGGTGCTTGAGGGCACGCAGCGTAGCGACGACCACGCCGGCGTCCGGACGCAGGCCCGATTTACGGCACTTGATATCTATGAACTTTTCCGCACCCAGGTCGGCACCAAAGCCGGCCTCCGTGACCACGTACTCGCCCAGCTTGAGTGCGGCTTTGGTGGCCGTAACGGTGTTGCAACCATGGGCGATGTTGGCGAAGGGACCGCCATGAATAATGGCAGGGTTGTTCTCCAGCGTCTGCACCAGGTTGGGTTTGATAGCGTCTTTGAGGAGCGCGGCCATGGCCCCCTGTGCATTGAGGTCACGGGCTCGAATGGCTTGCTGATCGCGGGTGTACCCAACGATGATGTTGCTCAGGCGCTCTTTGAGGTCTTTGCGCGAGGTCGCCAGGCAGAAGATTGCCATAACTTCGGAAGCCACGACGATGTCAAAACCGTCTTCGCGAGGGAAGCCGTTACCTGGCCCTCCGAGCGAGACCACGGTGGTGCGCAGCGCGCGGTCGTTCATATCCATGACACGGCGCCAGACAATGCGGCGCGCATCAAAGCCAAGGCTGTTGCCGTGGTGAATATGGTTGTCCATGAGCGCGGCTAGCAGATTGTGGGCCAGCGCAATGGCGTTGAAGTCACCCGTAAAGTGCAGGTTGATGTCCTCCATCGGCACCACTTGGGCGTAGCCGCCGCCAGCGGCGCCACCTTTCATGCCAAAGACGGGGCCTAGCGAGGGCTCGCGCAGGGCGATCACGGTGCGCTTGCCGATACGATTAAGCGCATCCCCCAGGCCCACGGTCGTCGTGGTTTTACCCTCACCGGCTGGGGTCGGGCTAATGGCCGTCACCAAGATCAACTTGCCATCAGGCCCGGTTTGCTGGTTCAGCCAGTTCAGGTCAATCTTGGCTTTGTAATGCCCATAAGGCTCCAATGCCGTCAATGGAATATGCAGCCGCTCCTGGGCCATTTGCATAATGGGTTGCAGCGTTGCCGCCTGCGCAATGTCGATATCGGATAAGGCCATAAATTCTCCTTGAGTAAATTAGTTATCTGCTTTATTTCAATGGGATACAAAAATGCTTGCGTACCGCTTTCTCTATCTTCCAGGTACCTTTGAAATTTGCCTCAATGACAAACGCATCGCCCGGACCCACGTGGACCGGTACACCGCCGTCCGGAGTGATGGTGATTTCGCCCTCCATGATGTGGACGAATTCGTAGGCCGCATAGGTGGCGTGGTAGCTGCCCGGCGTCGCCTCCCAGGTACCAGAAATCATGCGGCCATCTGCCGAGGTGTGCTGCACCCAGGTTTTCATAGTCGGGGTGCCTTCGGTTACCACCCAACCGTCCAAAATGGCGGTACTGGGTTGGGCATCGGTCGCAGGGAATCTGAAAGCCATTGGGTTGTTCATGGTGTGCTCGGTAAATGTCAAAAGGGGATGCAAGGCCTGCCCAATGAGGCCTGAGAGACCGCCGAACTGACAGGTCAGTCCGGCATGGGCTGCTGCCGCTTAGTCCTGAACGGTGCGACGCTTTTTGTCCTTGTCGTAGAAAGGCATTTCGTGGGCAATGGCACTCACATCCCCGTCAGGACCGCGCACCGTCAGCGCTGTCCCTTGCACACACACAGGTACGTCTAGGCGTGCAATCGCAACCGACCAGTGGTTTAGCGGCGAGTACATGGGGCAGGTAACGACACCCACTTTTTTGTCGCCCTGATAGACCAGGCTGCCTTCTGCGGCCGCCTTGCTACTGTCCAGCTTGAGACCAAACAGTTTGAAGCGCTCTTTGCCTTTGAGCCGGTAGTGCTCCTGCGCACCGCGAAAACCTTGCTTGCCGGGGCTAACGGTGAAGTCCAAACCCAGCTCCCACAGCGTGTCGCCCGGTGCTTCGTCAGCGTAGGGGTACATTTCAGAATTGTCGAAGGGGAAAAACACCAAGTAGCTTTCGGTGCGCAGCATGTCCAGCGTGGTGAATCTACAAGGAATAATCCCCATGTCCGCACCCTCCGAGAGAATGGAGTCCCAGATGTGTCCAGCGTCCTGGCCGCGGCAGAATATTTCATAGCCTCGCTCACCGGTGTAGCCGGTGCGCGAAAGCGTGATCGGATGCCCATACAGCATGGCAGGCATATGCGTAAAGTAAGCCAATTTGCGCACCGCAGGAATATGTTTTTCCAGAAAATCCACCGCCAGCGGACCTTGCAACGATAAATCGTGCATGTTGTCATCAAACCGGATGGACACGTCTTTACCGGTGGAGGCGGCCACCAGGGACTCGTGACCCGCTCCCGAGCCGTGCACGAACATAAAGGAATTGGGTCCGAAGCGGTAAATGATGCCATCGTCAATAAATTTGCCGCGCTCATCGAGCATCGAACAGTAAATGCTTCGGCCGGGGGCCAGTTTCTCGACATTGCGCGTAGTCACCCGGTCCAGCAGGTGACTGGCATGGGCGCCATTAATGTGAATTTTTTTCAGTCCCGACACATCCATGAGTCCCGCCTTGGTGCGCACCGCCATGTACTCTTCATTGGCATCTTTGCCATAGGACCATGCAGTACCCATCCCACTCCAGTCTTCCAACTTCGAACCGAGCGCAAGGTGGCGCTCTGCAAGCGCCGAAAATCTCCAAGAGGCTGTCATGACTTTCCTTTCAAAATGGGTTGTGAGACGAAGTTACCTGTATGCAACTTATTTTCATTATGACGTATTATCTTGAAGGTTTGAAAAAGACTTAGCAAGGGTATTCCCTCATGCACAAGGCACACTCGTTGTAGGAAACTTAGTTCAATACAATGAAATTTTTAACACCTCACTTTTCGGGAAATTCCTCATGAAAAAACGCGTAGCAGTCATAGGTGCGGGCCCTAGCGGATTGGCGCAACTGCGGGCTTTTCAGTCAGCAGCGTCCAAAGGAGCGGATATTCCGGAGGTGGTCTGCTTTGAAAAGCAAGACAACTGGGGAGGCTTGTGGAACTACACCTGGCGCACGGGTTTAGATGAGTACGGCGAGCCCGTCCATGGGTCTATGTACCGCTATTTGTGGAGCAATGGCCCCAAAGAGGGTTTGGAGTTTGCGGACTACAGCTTTGAAGCCCATTTTGGCCGGCAAATTGCTTCCTACCCCCCCCGAGCCGTGATGTTGGATTACATCGAAGGTCGGGTGAATAAAGCCAATGTGCGCCCTTGGATACGTTTTCGTACACCGGTTCGCAACGTCCATTTCGACGAAAGCACCCAACTATTTGATGTGACAGTGCACGATCTGGTCAACAACCGGGTTTACACCGAACAATTTGACTTCGTGGTGGTAGCCAATGGCCACTTCTCAACGCCTAACGTGCCCTCCTTTCCCGGCTTTGAAGACTTCCCAGGACGGGTTTTGCACGCCCATGATTTTCGCGACGCCGTGGAATTTGTAGACAAGAATGTGTTGATCATTGGCACCAGCTATTCCGCGGAAGACATTGGCTCGCAGTGCTGGAAATACGGCTGCAAGTCGGTCACAGTCAGCCATCGCACCAGCCCCATGGGCTATGACTGGCCAGACAACTGGGAAGAGAAACCATTGCTGCAAAAGTTAGAAGGCAAACTGGCACACTTTAAGGACGGTAGTACCAAGGAGGTGGACGCCGTGATTTTGTGCACCGGCTATCTGCACCATTTCCCCTTCCTGCCCGATGCGCTGCGTCTGCAGACGAACAATCGACTGTGGCCTCGTAATTTGTACCGTGGCGTGGTCTGGGAAGCCAACCCCAAAGTGTTCTACCTTGGCATGCAGGACCAGTGGTACACCTTCAACATGTTCGATGCACAGGCATGGTTTGTCCGCGACATCATGATGGACCGAATTGCAGTGCCCGATGCGCCCACCATGCAGGCCGATGGGCAAGCCTGGGCAGATCGCGAAGCCGCGCTGGCCGATTCCCATGAAGCCATTGAATACCAAGGCGCTTATGTGCAGTCCTTGGTCGATCTCACCGATTACCCAGACTTCGACATCAAAGGCATGAACGAGGCATTTTTTGCTTGGAAACAGCACAAGGTGGAAAACATCATGGGCTTTCGTGACAACAGCTACAAATCTCTCATCACAGGTACGATGGCACCGCCACACCATACCCCTTGGAAAGATGCTTTAGACGACTCCATGCAAACCTATCTGCGGCCCAGCCGCTAAGGTGGTAGCCACCGATTACCTTAGCAACGCCAAGCTGGCGTTGCGCCTTTGCAATTGGACGCATTTATGCAAACGATGAATGAAGACGGTTCGCTATCGCCCACCCAGACCGATTCGCAACACCACCTCCCTAGCGCAGCTGTAATGGAGCAGCCCTTTGCGGGGCTTGAGCCGCTACAAGATATCTTGGTAAAAAATGCCAGTGCCAGGGCTTATGCTGTAAAGGCTGGTCAGTACATCCAGATCATCGATGTCGATGGCAAGCAATGCACCGACTTTCAATGCTTTTCGCAAACCAAGCTGGACCAAGGTCTGCAGTTACCCCTGGACGTGACGACCACACGTACTTTGATGGGTCATGCCTATCCCATGCCGGGCTTGCATGCCAAATATTTCGATCAAGACATGACCGGCTTAATCGAAGTGGTTCAGGACACGGTAGGCCGACACGACGCTTTTGCTATGGCCTGTGCTGCCAAGTATTACGATGATTTGGGTTATCCAGGCCACAACAATTGCAGCGATAACTTCAATGTTGCGCTGGCAGAATTTGGTATCGCCGGTCGTCGCGGTTGGATGGCGATTAATTTTTTCTTTAACACCTTCATTGACAGCCATGGGGTGGTGGGGTCGGACGAACCCTGGTCGCGCCCAGGCGACTATGTGCTGTTGCGCGCAATGACGGATTTGGTCTGCGTGTCCTCGGCCTGCCCGGACGACACCAGCCCAGCCAATGGCTGGAATCCGACCGACATCCGGGTTCGGGTGTTTGATGCGTCCCACAGTTTCCCTGCCGGTATTGCCTACCGGGTGACCCCCGAATCGGAGCCCACTATGAGCCGTCAGTCTGCTTTTCATCCGCGCACCTCGGCTATAACGCGCAATTTTGTCGAGTACAAAGGGTTTTGGCTGGCGCGCAGCTATGCCAAAAGCGATGCTATTGCCGAATACTGGGCCTGCCGGGAGAAGGTCGTCTTGATCGACCTTTCGGCATTGCGCAAGTTCGAAATTACCGGGCCTGGCGCCGAAGCGCTATTGCAGCACTGCCTGACGCGCGACGTTAAA
Organism: Rhodoferax sp.; assembly: GCA_044373655.1. Taxonomy (GTDB): domain Bacteria; phylum Pseudomonadota; class Gammaproteobacteria; order Burkholderiales; family Burkholderiaceae_C; genus Allorhodoferax. The sequence continues at coordinate 1,402 of JBILPS010000105.1, read as the reverse complement.
AAACTCGGCGTGGGACAGGTGGTGTATTCGGCTCTGTGCTACCCGCATGGCGGCATGATCGATGATGGCACCTTGCTGCGTTTGGGGCGAGATAATTTTCGCTGGATCGGCGGAGATGATTTTGGCGGCGTGTGGCTGCAAGACCAGGCTAAAGCATTGGGCTTGCAAGTACTGGTGCGTAACTCGACCGACCAGTTGCACAATATTGCCATCCAGGGTCCGGCCAGCCGCGCACTGCTAAAGCAAGTGATCTGGACACCGCCACACCAGCCAGCACTGGCCGAACTGGAGTGGTTCCGATTTACCGTGGGTCGCTTGGGCGACGCCAGCGGCCCGCCGCTCATGGTCTCGCGTACCGGCTATACGGGTGAGTTGGGCTATGAAGTATGGTGCCATCCGCGTGATGCTTGCGCCGTGTTTGACGCAGTCTGGGCGGCAGGTCAGCCGCTGGGTTTAACGGCAATGGGCTTGGACGGCCTGGACATGGTGCGTATTGAAGCCGGCCTTATATTTGCGGGCTATGAGTTTTCTGACCAAAGCGATCCGTTTGAAGCAGGTATTGGCTTTACCGTTCCGCTCAAGGGAAAAACAGATGACTTCATGGGACGCGCCGCATTGCAAAGGCGCAAAGACAATCCAGCCCACAAATTAGTGGGCTTAGACATCGACAGCACGCAGGCCGTAGGCCATGGCGATGGTGTTTACGCCGGTCGAGCACAAGTCGGTGTGGTCACCTCTGCTATGCGATCACCTTTGCTGGGAAAAACGATTGCGCTGGCGCGCATGGACATACACCACGCCGAGATCGGCACCACCGTGGAAATTGGCAAGCTTGATGGCCAGCAAAAACGCCTTACCGCAACGGTGGTGCGCTTCCCCCATTACGACCCCGAGAAAAGCAAGCCGCGCAGTTAAGCTAAGCAGGCGCTAAGCCTGCCAAAAGGAATCGTCGGCGAGGTAGGTTTTTTGCGCTGCCCGCCGACGCGCTGAGCGGATGGTATTGGCAATAAGCATAGTGACCGTCATGGGCCCTACGCCTCCGGGTACGGGCGTGATCCAACCCGCACGCTCCTTGACGGATTCGAAGTCCACGTCACCCACCGTCGTGCCATCGGGAAGTTTGTTGATCCCCACATCGATCACGCAGGCGCCTTGACGCACCATTGGGGCGGTGATCAAGCCGGGTCTACCAGCGGCCACAATCAGAATATCGGCCAAGATGGTGTGCTGCGCTAGGTCGCGGGTTTTTGCGTGGCACACAGTAACGGTCGCTTCGCGTTGCAGCAGCATCAGCGCCATGGGCTTGCCCACGATGTTGCTGGCCCCGACGATCACTGCATTCTTTCCTTCCACCTCGATACCCGCGCTGTCCAGAAGCAATTGCACGCCAAAGGGTGTGCAG
>JBILPS010000006.1:0-64337 GCA_044373655.1 Rhodoferax sp. | reverse complement strand
ATGAAGACACCCTGCTAGGCGACGGCGATACAGCCGCTGCCGGCCAACACGTGCGCGTGCACTACACCGGCTGGCTGTTTGAGGACGGCGCGCCAGGTGAAAAATTTGACTCCAGCAAGGACCGGGTCGACCCCTTTAGCTTTCGGCTGGGCGCGGGTATGGTGATCCAGGGTTGGGACGAAGGCGTAGTCGGGATGCAGGTGGGCGGTTGCCGCACCCTGATCATCCCGCCAGAGTTGGGCTACGGCAAACGCGGCGCCGGTGGCGTGATACCACCCAATGCCACCCTGAAGTTCGAGGTCGAACTGCTGTCCGTCTGAGGACACGCCATGGCCTGCCGCCTTCGGCTTAGAAAAAACCGCCGGTCGGCCTTGAAATAGGCCAACAGCACCCCATGTCTTTTTCACGCCGCTTTTTTAACGGAATTTTTGGTAAGCACATGTCCGATAACGCCTCCCCCACCCCTTCCAACGAAGCCCAGCCCGACGCCAACGCGCAAGGCGCGGGCGCAGAACCTGGCTTTGATGCCGATCCGCTGAGTGTCGCGCAAGCGCAATTGGCCGTTTTACAGGCCAAAAGCGCAGAATTGGCCGACCAGTACCTGCGCGCCAAGGCCGATGCCGAAAATGCACGCCGCCGCGCCGAAGACGAAATCACCAAAGCGCGTAAGTTCGCAGTGGAAAGCTTTGCCGAAAGCCTGCTGCCGGTGGCCGACAGCCTGGAGGCCGGTTTGGCCATCCAGGATGCTAGCGCCGAGCAGATCAACGAAGGCGCGCAAGCTACCTTGCGCCAACTGATTGCCGCCCTGGAGCGCAACAAGGTCATCGCTATCAACCCCGAAGCCGGCGCTAAATTTGACCCACACCACCACCAAGCCATCAGCGTAGTGCCTGCCGAGCAGGAAGCCAACACCGTGGTGACGGTGCTGCAAAAAGGCTATTCGATTGCCGAGCGCGTTCTGCGTCCGGCGCTGGTGACGGTGGCGGCGCCGAAATAAACAGGGCCACTTCACATCCGGGCAGTTATCGCGTAGCGGCCATTTAAGCAATTAGCGCGCCGCGCGACTTGAAAAACGGGGCACTGCCCCGAACTTGTACATATCAGTTTTATTGCATTAGCAGGAGTTTCATCATGGGAAGAATCATCGGAATTGACCTCGGCACCACCAACAGCTGTGTCGCCATCATGGAGGGCAATACGCCCAAGGTCATCGAAAATGCCGAGGGCGCGCGCACCACGCCCTCCATCATTGCCTACCAGGAAGACGGCGAAGTGCTGGTTGGCGCCTCGGCCAAGCGCCAGTCGGTGACCAACCCGAAGAACACGCTGTATGCGGTCAAGCGCCTGATCGGGCGCAAGTTCACCGAGAAAGAAGTACAAAAAGACATCGACCTGATGCCTTACAAAATCGCCGCTGCCGACAACGGTGACGCCTGGGTGGAAGTGCGCGGCAACCGTATGGCGCCGCAGCAAGTTAGCGCTGACATCCTGCGCAAAATGAAGAAAACGGCCGAGGACTACCTGGGCGAAGAAGTGACCGACGCGGTGATCACGGTACCGGCGTATTTCAACGACGCGCAGCGCCAGGCGACCAAAGACGCGGGGCGCATTGCCGGCCTGGATGTCAAGCGCATCATCAACGAGCCCACTGCTGCGGCCCTGGCCTTTGGCATGGACAAAAACGAAAAAGGCGACCGCAAAATTGCGGTGTATGACCTGGGCGGCGGCACGTTTGACGTCTCCATCATCGAAATCGCTGATGTCGACGGCGAGAAGCAATTTGAAGTGCTGTCCACCAATGGCGACACCTTCCTGGGTGGCGAGGACTTTGACCAACGCATCATTGATTTCATCATTGCCGAGTTCAAGAAAGACCAAGGCGTGGACCTTAGCCGCGATGTGCTGGCCCTGCAGCGCCTCAAAGAATCGGCAGAAAAAGCCAAGATCGAGCTCTCCAGCAGCTCGCAGACCGACATCAACCTGCCCTACATCACTGCGGATGCCAGCGGCCCGAAACACCTGAATATCAAGCTCACCCGCGCCAAGCTCGAAGCCCTGGTGGAAGAGCTGATCGAACGCACGATTGCGCCTTGCCGCATGGCGATTAAAGACGCCGGCGTCAATGTGGCCGATATCCATGACGTGATTTTGGTCGGCGGCATGACGCGCATGCCCAAGGTGCAGGATAAGGTGAAAGAATTGTTCGGCAAAGAGCCGCGCAAAGACGTCAACCCCGACGAAGCCGTCGCCGTAGGCGCTGCCATCCAGGGCCAGGTGCTCTCGGGCGACCGCAAAGACGTGTTGTTGCTAGATGTGACACCTTTGTCCTTGGGCATCGAAACCCTGGGCGGTGTGATGACCAAGATGATCACCAAGAACACCACCATCCCGACCAAGTTTGCGCAAACTTTCTCCACGGCCGATGACAACCAACCGGCGGTCACCATCAAAGTGTTCCAGGGCGAGCGCGAGATGGCTGTAGCCAACAAGTCGCTGGGCGAGTTCAACCTGGAAGGCATCCCGCCCTCGCCACGTGGTGCGCCGCAAATCGAGGTGTCTTTTGACATTGACGCCAACGGTATCTTGCATGTGGGCGCCAAAGACAAAGGCACGGGCAAGGAAAACAAAATCACCATCAAAGCCAACTCGGGCTTAAGCGAAGCTGAGATTCAGCAAATGGTGAAAGACGCCGAACTCAACGCGGCCGATGACAGGAAAAAACTCGAAGTCATCCAGGCGCGTAACGAAGCCGAAGCCAATATGCACAGCGTCAAGAAGAGCTTGGGTGAGCATGGCGACAAGCTGGACGCTGGCGAGAAAGAAAAAATCGAAGCGGCGATCAAGGACCTTGAAGGCGTGATCAAGAGTGACGATAAGGAAGGCATCACTTCCAAGAGTGCGACCCTGATGGCTGCCAGCCAGAAGCTAGGCGAAAAAGTCTATGCCGACATGCAGGCCAAGCAAGCTGCCGAGGCGGCAGGTCCAGCTGCCGAGCAAGGCGCCAAGCCCGACGACGACAATGTGGTGGATGCAGAAGTCAAGGAAGTCAAAAAGGGATAAGCCCGCAGCAGCTTTGGCTGCTTTAAAACCCGCCGCGCTGAACCTGCTTTAGAGTTCAACGCGGCTTTTCTGTTGTTACGGAGCCCGCAATAGCCATGGCCAAAAGAGATTTTTACGAAATTCTGGGCTTACCCAAGACCGCTTCGGACGAGGAGATTAAAAAGTCCTACCGTAAGCTGGCGATGAAGTTCCACCCGGACCGCAACCAGGGCGAAGCGACGAAAGATGCGGAAGTCAAATTCAAAGAGGCCAAAGAGGCCTATGAGATGCTGTCCGACCCGCAAAAGCGCGCCGCCTACGATCAGCACGGCCACGCCGGTGTAGACCCGAATATGCGCGGCCCTGGCGGCGAGGGTATGGGCGGTTTCGCCGAGGCCTTTGGGGATATTTTTGGTGAAATGTTCGGCCAACAGCAGCGCGGCGGGCGCGGCGGACGCCAGGTGTTTCGCGGTGGCGACCTGAGCTATGCGATGGAAATGACGCTGGAAGAAGCGGCCAATGGCAAAGACGCGCAAATCCGTATTCCCACCCAGGAAAACTGCGATGTCTGCGCCGGTGCCGGTGCCAAGCCGGGCAGCCAGATCAAGAATTGCGGTACCTGCGGCGGCGCGGGCGTGGTGCAAATGCGCCAGGGCTTTTTCAGCGTGCAGCAAACCTGTCCTACCTGCCGTGGCGGCGGGAAAATCATTGCCGAACCCTGTATCGCCTGCGCGGGCCAGGGCAAAATTAAAAAGCAAAAAACACTCGAAGTCAAAATTCCTGCCGGTATCGACGCAGGAATGCGCATTCGCAGCGCCGGCAATGGCGAAGCGGGCACCAACGGCGGACCGCCGGGTGACTTGTACATCGAGATCCGGCTCAAAAAACACGATATTTTCGAGCGTGACGGCGACGACTTGCACTGCACCGTGCCCATCGGCATTGTTGAAGCGTCCTTGGGCGGCGAGATTCAAGTGCCTACCTTGCAAGGCAAAGCGGCCATCGACCTGCCAGAAGGCACGCAAACCGGCAAGCAATTTCGCTTGCGCGGCAAAGGCGTCAAAGGCGTGCGCTCCAGCTATCCCGGAGATTTGTACTGCCATATCACCGTCGAGACACCGGTCAAACTCACCGAGCACCAACGCAAACTGCTGCGCGAACTTGATGAGTCTTTCCGCAAAGGCGGCAGCAAGCATTCGCCTTCGGGCGACAGTTGGACCGATCGCTTAAAAAGCTTTTTCAGCTAAGCAAGAGCCTGTAGCGCATGGCCGGGCCCACCACTACCGCACCGCCCCTGCGCTACCTGACTGCGGCCTTTTACCTGTTTGTCGATCTGCCCGATTGCGCGCAGTTCAAGGCGCCGCTACAAGCCTTGTGTGAAGCCGAGCAGGTAGATGGCCTTATTTTGCTGGCCCCCGAGGGTATCAACAGCACGATTGCCGGGCCGGCGCAGGGCGTGCACACGGTGCTTGCTTGGCTGCGCAAGCAGGCTCCATTTACCCAGTTGCAGCACAAAGAATCTTGGTCGGACAAGGCGCCGTTTCGGCGCATGCGCGTACGCATCAAGAAAGAAATTGTGACTATGGGCGTGCCTGAGCTGCGTCCGGCCAGCCAGGCGGGGCACTATGTCAGCGCGCAAGACTGGAATGCCTTGATCGCCGACCCGGATGTGCTGCTGGTGGACACCCGCAACGACTACGAAGTGGAGTTGGGAACTTTTGATCGAGCCATCAATCCACGCATCCAAAGCTTCGCGCAATTGCCGGGCTGGCTGCAGGCGCAAGGCCTGCTCGACCCGGATAAGCCGCGCAAGGTGGCGATGTTTTGCACCGGCGGTATCCGCTGCGAAAAGTCCACTGCCCTTTTGCGTGCCCATGGTTTGCAGGAGGTGTTTCACCTGGAGGGTGGTATTTTGAAATACCTGGAAACCGTGGCCCCCGATGCCAGCCGCTGGCAAGGCGAATGCTTTGTGTTTGACGAGCGCGTTTCGGTGGCGCATGGTGTGCAAACCGGCAGCCACCAGCTGTGTCGCTGCTGCCGCCAGCCCCTGCCGCCGGGCGCTTTGGTGTCCATCGAGTTTGAGCTCGGTGTCAGCTGCCCGCGCTGCTTTAGCCAGACCAGCGAAACCCAGAAAAAAAGCGCGCGCGAGCGGCAAAGGCAGTGGGAGCGCGCCAAGGCCAAGGCCGCGTTGCGCGACAGCGAGGATGGCCCCATCAGCCATGACGACCACGCTACCCTTACCGGCCATGGCTAAAGCCCTGCTGCCCGTCCTCTACTCCTTTCGCCGCTGCCCCTATGCCATGCGGGCGCGCCTGGCTTTATATGCCAGTGGCATCGCAGTGGAACACCGCGAAGTCGAACTCAAGAACAAGCCGGTCTGCATGCTGGCCGCCTCACCTAAAGGCACGGTACCGGTTTTGGTATTGCCCGATGGCCAGGTGATCGACGAAAGCCTGGACATCATGCGCTGGGCTTTGCAAACGCAGGACCCGCTGCACTGGTGGCCGAATGATCCGGCTCGTTTGACAGCGACCATGGCTTTAATCGAAGAAAACGACGGGCCGTTTAAGCACGCCTTGGACCGCTACAAATACCCGCACCGATTCGGCTTGGCCGATGGCATGGACTGGCGCGAAGCGGGCGCCCAGTTTCTCTTGCAACTGGAAGCTATGTTGGATAGTGCGCCCTATTTGGCCGGCAATCGCTGGGGGCTGTGCGACGCCGCGCTGGCACCCTTTGTGCGACAGTTTGCACACACCGACAAGGCGTGGTTTGTGGCGCAGCCCTGGCCGTATTTAGCGCGCTGGTTAATGCAGTTTGAAAGCTCAGATGTATTCGCTGCCATCATGCGCAAGCATCCCACCTGGGTACTGGGCCAAGGTGGCGTGGCTAAGGCTCAGGGCAACAAAGCGCCCATGAATTAAAACGCGTCTAAGGCCAGCGCCGTCACCGCATCTGCACCATCGACAATGCTGTCGCGTAAACCCGGCACTTTGGTCAGAATGTGGTCGGCATAAAAACGTGCCGTGCTGATTTTGGCTTGCATGAAATCTTGATCGACACCGGCCGCCAGTTGCGCTTGCGCCACCAGCAGCGAGCGGCCCATTTGCCAACCGGCCATCAGGTTACCGGCCAGCATCAGATAAGGCACGCTACCGGCATACACCGCATTGGGGCTGGCTTTGGAATTTGCGGCCATAAAGTCCACTACGTCCATAAAGGCGGCGCGCGCAGCGTCAAGGCGTTTGGACATAGCTATCGCATCACTGCTGCCATCGGCTTGCAAGTCGGCCACCGTCGCAGCCACTTGGGCGGCGATGGCCTTGGCGGCCTGGCCACCGTCACGCGCAGTTTTGCGACCCACCAGGTCGTTGGCCTGGATGGCGGTGGTGCCTTCGTAAATCGTCAAAATTTTCGCGTCGCGGTAGTACTGCGCCACGCCGGTCTCTTCGATAAAGCCCATGCCGCCATGCACTTGTATCGCCATGGAGGTGACTTCCAGGCTCATTTCGGTGCTAAAGCCTTTAACCAGCGGCACCATAAATTCATAAAAGCTTTGGTGCTCTTTGCGCGCCTGGGCATCCGGGTGGTGGTGGGCCACATCAAATGCGGCAGCAGCCACCGAGGCCAGCGCGCGACAGCCTTGCACATAGGCGCGCATGGTCATGAGCATGCGGCGCACATCCGGGTGGTGGATGATGGGCGCGCTGGTGTTCATCGAGCCATCGACTGGGCGGCTTTGCACCCGATCGCGCGCGAACTGCGCTGCCTTTTGGTAGGCCCGTTCGGCGACTGCAATGCCTTGGACCCCCACGCCATAACGGGCGGCGTTCATCATGATGAACATGTATTCGAGGCCGCGGTTTTCCTGACCCACCAAAAACCCTAAGGCACCTGGCCCTGCGCTATCGGCGAGTGAACCGGCCAGGCCGTCGCCAAACTGCAGCACAGCGGTCGGGCTGGCTTTGATGCCCATTTTGTGCTCGATGCTGACGCACTGCACATCGTTGCGCGCGGCAGGATTGCCCTGCGCATCGACGACAAACTTAGGCACCACAAACAGGCTAATACCTTTGACGCCTTCAGGCGCACCCTGCACCCGCGCCAGCACCAGATGGACGATGTTTTCGGCCATGTCATGCTCACCCCAGGTGATATAAATCTTGGTACCAAAGATGCGGTAGGTGCCGTCGGGTTGCGGCTCTGCGCGGGTGCGTACCAGGGCCAAATCGCTACCGGCTTGGGGCTCGGTCAGGTTCATGGTGCCTGTCCATTGGCCGCTGACAATTTTTTCCAGGTAAATCGCTTTGAGCTCGTCCGAGCCTGCCGTCAACAAAGCCTCGATGGCACCGTCGCTAAGCAGGGGGCATAGCGCAAAGCTCATGTTGGCCGAGTTCTGCATTTCGCCGCAGACCGCACCAATCGTCTTGGGTAGGCCCTGGCCGCCAAACTCCACCGGGTGCTGCAAACCCTGCCAACCCCCTTGGGCAAACTGCTTGTAGGCCTCTTTGAAGCCGGGCGTGGCGGTGACCACGCCGTTCTTCCAGGCGCAGGGATTTTTATCGCCCTCCCAGTTCAGCGGCGCCAGCACGTCTTCATTGAACTTGGCGGATTCTTCCAGCACCGCCTGTGCTGTGCCCAGGTCAGCATCCTCAAAACCGGGCAGTTGGGCGATCTGGTCGATGCGCGCCAGGTGCTCGATATTGAACAACATATCTTTGACGGGGGCGATATAAGTCATGGCACATCTCACAAAACAAAAGCAAAAAAAAGGCAGCCCTGAGCTGCCTTCGGAGACGCTGGATTACAGCGCTGCGACTAACTCGGGCACTGCCACAAAGAGGTCTGCCTCCAGACCGTAATCGGCCACGCTGAAGATAGGCGCTTCGGCGTCTTTGTTGATCGCCACAATCACCTTGCTGTCTTTCATACCAGCGAGGTGCTGGATCGCACCGCTGATGCCGCAGGCGATATAGAGCTGGGGCGCAACGATCTTGCCGGTCTGGCCCACTTGCCAGTCGTTGGGCGCATAACCCGCATCCACCGCCGCACGGCTGGCGCCCATCGCAGCGCCCAGTTTGTCGGCCAGCGGGGTCATGATTTCCATGAATTTTTCATTCGAGCCCAAGGCTCGGCCGCCTGAGACAATGATCTTGGCGGCGGTCAATTCGGGGCGGTCATTGCGGGCGATTTCTGAACGCACAAAGCTCACATCGGCGCTGGCGGCCTGGGCCGCAGGGGTCTCCACTGCGGCGCTGCCGCCAACGCTTGCTGCCGCATCAAAACCGGTGGTGCGCACGGTGATGACCTTGATGGCATCGCCGCTTTGCACCGTGGCAATGGCGTTGCCCGCATAAATCGGGCGCTCGAAGGTGTCTGGGCTTTCCACCTTGGTGATATCGGAAATTTGCGCCACGTCCAGCTTGGCGGCCACGCGCGGGGCGATGTTTTTGCCCACTGCAGTGGCGGGGAAAAGAATGTGGCTGTAGGCGCTGGCCATAGAGAGCACCTGGGCCGTCACGTTTTCTGCCAGGCCATTGGCAAAAGCTGCGCTGTCGGCATGTATCACTTTGGCCACGCCAGCCACAGCGGCAGCGGCAGCGGCAGCGGCGCCTGCGTTGTGTCCGGCGATCAGCACATGCACATCGCCACCGCATTGGATGGCAGCCGTGATGGTATTGAGGGTAGAGGGCTTGATGCCCGCGTTATCGTGTTCAGCAACGACGAGAGAAGTCATGGTGTGTCCTCGTGACGAAAAGGGTAATAAGTTAGGTAGCGGCGGTCTTAGATGACCTTGGCGTCATTGCGCAGCTTCTCGACCAAGGTGGCGACGTCGGCCACTTTGATGCCGGCGCTGCGGGCTGCGGGCTCGACCACTTTGAGGGTCTTGATACGCGGCGTCACATCCACACCGAGGTCGGCCGGGCTGAAGGTGTCGAGCTGCTTTTTCTTGGCCTTCATGATGTTGGGCAAGGTCACGTAGCGTGGCTCGTTCAGACGCAAATCGGTGGTGATGATGGCCGGTAGCGACAGGCTCAGGGTTTCCGAGCCGCCATCGACTTCGCGGGTGACCGTGGCTTTGCCGTCAGCCACTTCCAGCTTGCTGGCAAACGTGGCCTGCGGGCGGTCGCACAGGGCGGCGAGCATTTGGCCGGTTTGGTTGCAATCGTCGTCAATCGCCTGCTTACCCAGAATAACCAGACCGGGCTGCTCCTTGTCCATCAAGGCTTTGAGGATTTTGGCCACGGCCAGCGGTTGCAGCTCTTCGGCGGTTTCCACCAGGATGGCGCGGTCGGCGCCAATGGCCATGGCGGTGCGCAGGGTTTCGGTGCATTGGCTGATGCCGCAAGAGACCGCGATCACCTCGGTAGCCACGCCTTTTTCCTTGAGTCGGACCGCCTCTTCGATGGCGATTTCGTCAAAGGGATTCATGCTCATTTTGACGTTGGCGATGTCCACACCGCTGCCGTCAGATTTAACGCGGACTTTGACGTTGTAGTCCACCACGCGCTTGACCGGAACCAACACTTTCATACACCACTCCCGAGGTAAATAAAGGAATAACTTGCCATGACTAGCCCCCTAGCTGCGGGGCAACCCAAGATTCTATGCGCCGCCCTGATTCGCATTGCGCGCAAGCGGGTAACTCCAGCTTAATTCGCAAAAAAGAACGGTCGTGCTTTTTTATTATAGTAGCCACCTTAAGCACACCTGCGGCGCTTAGCCAAAGTGCGCCCACTATTGCGCTGAAGGTGGCGCTGAGCGGAACTGCAAGACCCCATCTTCCAAGGCGCTCCAGCGCAAGGCCAGTAGATCGCGCACATAGTTTTGGTACAGCCGCCAGGGTTTTTTGCTGCCCTGCTTGGGGAAATGGTCCATGGCCCGCTGGAAATAGCCGGAGCTGAAGTCCACCCAGGGCACGGGCTGCACCGAGGAGTCATTGAGCTGCGGCACCACGCTATCAAGCCCCTGGCTACGCATGTGGCGCAAAAGGCGCAGCACATACTGGCCGGTCAAGTCGCTTTTGAGGGTCCAGGAGGCATTGGTGTACCCAAACACATAGGCGAAATTGGGTACGCCATTGAGCATCATGCCTTTGTAGCTCAGGCACTTGGCCACCTCAAGAGGCAGGCCATCGATGGCAATCTGCATGCCGCCAAATCCCAGTAAATCGAGCCCGGTGGCGGTGACGATCACATCAGCGGGCAGCAGTTCGCCGCTGTGCAGACGCAGGCCCTGGGGTTCAATCATTTCAATCGTATCGGTCACCATGCGCGCCCGACCCTGGCTAATGGCGCCAAACAGGTCCGCATCGGGTAACAGACAAATGCGCTGGTCCCAGGGTTTGTAACTGGGCGTGAAATGCGGATTGACCGGATAGCCTGCCGGCAGGGCCTGGGCCACGCCTTGCAGAATGCGGGCCTTGGCCAACTGGGGCTTGCGCCGCGCCAGCGTGAAATAAAACAAACCGGTCAGAACATTTTTCCAACGCGTGAGCGCATAGGCCATTTTGGCGGGTAGGACGCGGCGCAGCCCATCGGCTATCGCGTCGCGGCTAGGACGGGCCACCACATAGGTGGGCGAGCGCTGCAGTAAGGTCACATGGGCCGCCAGCTTGGCCATCTCAGGCACCAGGGTCATGGCGGTGGCGCCACTGCCTACCACCACCACTTGCTGACCGCGGTAGTCCAGGTCTTGCGGCCAATGCTGGGGGTGCACCACTTTACCGGTGAAACTGTCCATGCCAGGAATGGCCGGCGTGTAGCCATGTTCGTAGTTGTAGTAGCCGCTACACATCAGCAAAAAACGGCATTGCACTTGGAGCACCGTGTCGTCGGCCAATCGCTGTACCGCTACTTGCCAACGCGCAGTAGCGCTATCCCAATTGGCAGATAGCACCTTGTGCCCGAATCGGATGAGCGGCAGCACGCCAAACTCCTGCGCTGTTTCTTGCACGTACTGCAGGATGGACGGGCCGTCGGCAATCGCCTTGGCGCCGGTCCAGGGTTTGAAGGAATAGCCCAGGGTGTGCATATCCGAATCCGAGCGAATGCCGGGGTAGCGAAATAAGTCCCAGGTACCGCCCAATCGCTCGCGGGCCTCCAAAATCAATACCGATTGCTGCGGCAGGCCTTGGCGCAGATGCACCGCGCTGCCTATGCCTGACAAGCCCGCCCCCACGATCAAGGTATCGACCTGCTCGAAGCTCATGCGGCAAACACCCGCGAGAAACGGCCCATAGACGACCAATACGCATCGCCATGCCAACCCACGCTCGGGAACACCACGCCCTGGGTCATGCCGCCCACGCGCACCCGGCCCTGTTCGGCGCCGGTTTCTATGTCCAGCAAAACTACTTCCTCGCCCCAACGCCGGTAGTCATTGACCAAGACCTGCCCACGCTCAGGAAACAAAACCATATGGCTGGCCACACCGAAGTCCGACTTGTGCCACAACGGCTGTACATCCTGTACCGCATCACCAAAGCGCCAGGCGCGCAAAAAGCGGTTCGCTGAGTCATAGCCCAGCACGATGCGCCGCTGCAGGTCCACCAAGGGCGGATTGGTAATGCTGCCGCCAGGCAGGCCGCTAACCTCCCAGGCCGCGTGCTGCTTGCAATCTTGCAGCGACACGCGCAACAAGCGGTTGGCCGTTTGGCTGACGCCAGCGCCCTGCATATTGATACGGTAGCGGTGGTGGCCGTTGTCCATAAACCAGGCACTGTGCCCGTCGATGACCACATCCCAGCCGTAGCTTTGCCCGCTTTGGCCGATGTAATCCCAGCGCCAGTGCGGGTCTAAGCGCAGGGTCTGCGCGGCTTGGTCCCAGTGCAGCCGAAAAATTGAACGCACGCCTACGACATACACCGTATTGCCCACCGCGCTTAAGCGCGCAATCGACGGCTCAGGGCAGCGCACATCGGCACACACCGGTTGCAAGCCCTCGGGGTCCAGTACGGTCAGCTGCGCTGCCTGCCTATCAGACAAATTTTTGGTGACGATCAGCCCGTTGTCCAAAATCACAAAAGAGTTGTAGGGCTGCTCGACCGGCAACATGCGGCTCTGCTTCAGGGCGCAATGCCGATCCAAGCGGTGCGCATAGCGGCCATAGACCACATACAAATCGCCATTGCGGTGCAGCGCCATACCACCGGGCCACATGGGGCCGCCAGGCAAGCGGCCCGAGCTTTCTAAGGTCTTGAGCGTGATCGGATCGATGCGCTCCACGCAGGACGTGGTGGGTAAACCGAAGTTGGAGCGCAAGGCCGAGTGCGTCAGCAAATACACTTGGCCGGGGTCGCCCAGCACCGTCATGGTCGATAGCGTGGTGTTGCGGTGGGTGCTGTGCAAACGCTGGCCCGGCTGCAGCTTAAGCCCGCTGGCAGTACGCGCTATTTGCAAGCGGGCCGGGCCCGCATCCTCCGCGGGCCAAGGGCTGGCGTAATAGCCAGCGCTCATAGGCGGCGCTTGCGTCTGCGCAGCAGCAGCCACACCGGCAGCAGCACCAACACGGCCAGAATCAAGGCCATCGTCTTGCCATGTACCGGCAGCCAGTAGCGCCAAAAGCCATTGATCATGACTTGCTTTTGCGGGCTGTAGTCCGCCGGCATATCCAGCACCTGGTTGGCCTTGGCCCAGGCCGCAAAGTCGTCTTGCATAGCCGCGAATTCTTGGGGCAGTTGCGCGCTCAGGTCTTGGGTCTCGCCAGGGTCTTGGCTCAGGTCGTACAAACGCCATAGACCGTCACCGAGCGGCGGCATATTGCGCATCAATTTCAAATTGCCCTTGAACAAGGCCGAATTGCCCGACAGCTCATAGCCCAGGGTTTGCTCCGGCTTCCGAACCGCCGTCGCTGAGCCTTGCAAAAGTGGCAGCAAACTCATGCCGGTCAAGGCTTCTACTTGCGTGCCTTTGTATTGACCCGCATGCCGTGGCACTTGCGCAATATCCAGCAGCGTGGGCATGATGTCGGTCACATGGGTTAAGGCGTTTTCAATCTGGTTGGCGCGGCGCACCGGCGGCCCGGCCATCAGCATAGGGGCGCGGATGCCGCCCTCGCCTGCCCAAAATTTATAGGTATGCAGCGGTGTGGCCGAGGCACTGGCCCAGCTGGGGCCGGGTATGCCGTAGGTGCCTTTAGCGCCCAGGGTCTCGGTGTCTTGCTTGTAGTTAAACACCAGCCAGGGCTGCGCCTCGTGGTAGTCCGAGCCTTCGGGGCCGTTGTCTGACAAAAACAAAAACACGGTGTTGTCGTATTGCCCGGTTTTTTTCAGATGCTCCACCAAACGCCCGATATGCATATCCATGGACTCGGCCATGGCGGCATAGACCTCCATCTGGCGCTCCATGTGCAAGCGCTCTTTTTCAGACAAAGCTTTCCAGTCGCCCGTGGTGGACATAGTGGTCATGCGCGTGCTGGCAGGCACCAGGCCTAACTCAATTTGCTTTGCCAGGCGCCGTTCGCGCAAAGCCGTCCAGCCCTCGCGGTAGCGGCCTTTGTATTTGGCTATCAGCTCTTGGGGGGCTTGCACCGGCACATGGTTGGCCTGGAAACCGATATAGGCCAAAAAAGGCTGGTCTTTGCGTGCATCCGCATCCATGTATTCAATGGTGCGATCGACAAAATACTGCGAGGAATAAAACTCGGCTGGCATCTTGGCCCGTTGCCCGTCTTCAAACCAATAGACCTCGGGCAGATGGGGCAGGTATTGCTTGTTGGGCTCCCAGTTGTCCGAACCGGTATCGCCCTGCACAATGGATTTGTCAAAGCCACGCTGATTGGGCAGGTTGTAGGGCTCCGAGCCCACATTCCATTTGCCCGCGATATAGGTGCGGTAACCGCTGTCCTGCAATAGCGAAGCCACCGTCACCACATTGCGCGTCAGCGAGCCCTGGTAACCGGGTTTGCCCAGATGCTCGGTCGGCATGGCTTCGCGCAAATTACCTACGCCATTGCGGTGGTTGTCCACGCCGGTCAGCAACATCGAGCGCGTGGGCGAACACGAGGCCGCCACATGGAAATTGGTGAAGCGCACACCAGCTTTGGCTAGCGCATTGAGGTGGGGCGTATCGATTTCGCCGCCAAAAGCACCCAGGTCCGAAAAGCCCCAGTCGTCAGCTACCAGCACCACAAAATTGGGGCGCTTGGCCGCCGCACCGATGGCCCCGGGGCTTGGCGCAACCGCGCCCGATGCCGCATTGAGCGCCACTGGAAACGCCAGAGCACCGAACAAGGCCAGTAAGCCCGGACGCAAGCCCGGCCATTGATTTAGCGACATTCCAAGAGTCTCCTCATTACATTGCATGGGCGCTCGGGGCCCGGCGACCCTGCAAGCGAAAATCCACCGGGCAATGTAGCACGGGCCTGTACCCACCGGGCACCTTCGCTGTCAAGCACAGCACACCCTGGCGCCATGCCGCCAAAACCCTTTGCAAGGTCCATGACTGGCCGATTACGCTTGGGTGACAATAGGTGTCTTATTTACTGAGTTTGGAAACGCATGGCCAGCCGCGCCACTCTTCGCAAAAACGCGGACTCCGCACCGACTGACAAAACCCTGGTTTCGCGCCTGGGCCGTGACGACTGGCTGGATGCAGCATTTCGCGCCGCCGTCGAACACGGCTTTGACGGCGTGCGGGTGCTGACGCTGGCTGACACGCTGCAAGTGACGCGGGGCAGTTTTTACTGGCATTTCAAAGACCATGCGACTTTGATAGAGGCCCTGGTCGAGCGCTGGGAGGCGCGCGAATTGGAGGCGCACCAGAGGCTGGAACAAGCCGGCAGCGAGGACCCGGCCAAAGCGCTGGAAATCATGCTGGACCAGGCCCTGGCCCACGGCGGCGATGCACTGGACGATATGCGCTTTGAATTGGCGCTGCGCGCCCTGGGGCGGCGCGATGCGCATGTCGCTGCCGTGATGCGCAAAATGGACGCGCTACGCATCGCCTTGTTCAAGCGCAAATTCATGCCACTGGTGCAGGACGAGAAAACCGCCGCCGAGTTGGCCACCTTGTTCTACCTCTCGGTCGTAGGCAGCTTCCACGCCTTGATCCAGCCGCACATGCCCAGCGCCAGCAAACAATTTTTTCTGGACATCATCGCCAAATACCTGGTGCAAAAGCAAAGGCGCTAAGTGCGCTAGCGGCCTTCACGGGCCCGGCGCTTGCAATATGGTGCGAAAGCCTAAATGGCTAACGGCTAAGTCGTCCTCTTGGGCCTGACGCGCACCGGCGCGGTAGCGCATGCAGTAATTGGGCGCGCACAAAAACGAGCCGCCCTTAATCACATGGCGCGCTACCGGGCCGCCCGCAGGCCGCAGGCCGGCGTAGTCGGCGGTTTCCATTTCCGGCGCTAACTGGGTGTGGTCCTCAAGGTAAAGGTCGCGGGTGATTTCCCAGACGTTGCCCAGCATGTCAAACAAGCCCAGCGCATTGGGCGCATAGCAGCCCACCGGCGCCAGCCCGACAAAGCCGTCTTGCGCTGAGTTGTTGACTGGAAACAAACCCTGCCAGGTATTGGCCTGCGCAGGCTGTGCGTGTTCAATCTGCGTAGGCGCCGCGGCTGCGCGCGCTGCCCATTCCCACTGTGCTTCGCTGGGCAAAGTACGTCCCGCCCATCGGGCATAGGCCGAGGCGTCGCGGTAGCTCAGGTTAACCACGGGGAATGCACCGCGCCCCTCAATCGAGGTCTGTTGACCGCCGGGGTGGCGCCAATTGGCGCCTGGCAAGTAGCGCCACCATTGCGCCGGGTTACCCCCGCCATTCAAATCAGTCGGGCTGATAAACACCACTGCGCCGGGCAGACGCAGATCGGGCGCAAGTTCGGGGTGGACCTTGGCATCCACCGCCTGCTCTGCCACCGTGACATAGCCGGTGGCTTGCACGAAGGCGGCAAATTGTGCATTGGTCACTTCGGTACGGTCCATCCAAAAACCCTGCACTGCCACACTACGCACCGGAAGCTCTTCAGGGTAGACGGTATCGCCCAGTTGCAGCCTGCCGCCAGGGACCCAGACCATGCCCGCATGCGGCGCCGATGCCGGTTGCGCAGGCATTGCACATTGCAAGGGCTCCGCAAGCGCATGCACTTGCGCCCTGTCTGCGGACCACCACAACCAGGCCGCTAGCGCCAGCAACAGCGCAGCAGCCGATAGCAAAATGGGTTTAGAAGTCAGGGTCATGTGCGGTGTGGGGCGGTACCCGGCTGCGCGCCATTGTCTCGCAAGGCTGGGCTTTCGCTGCGGGCTTTACAAGGGCGCGTGCATCACATCGGCAATGCCGGCCGCCTGCAAAATCGCATCCGCTTGGGCCTGGCCTTTAGCATCGAGCGCCGCAAACTCTTCGCGCAGCCAGCGCAGGCATTTGCCTTGGTAGGTCACGGTGCCCTGCTCCCACGCCCCTTGCGGCAGTTCGACACGCAATTGTTTTTCACCACGCAACAAAGCGCGGGCATTGGCCAGCATCACCGGCACATAGCCTTGCGCTAATTCAGCCAGCAATTCCAAAAGACTGGCCGGTAAATGCGCCGCATCCAGCCAGGCATCGTCCTGCACTTCCCAACCCGACAAATCTTCCATCCAGCCGGTCCAGGCAAAGGTGCGCAGCGCATGCTGCACGGCCAAGTCCATGGGCGTGGGGTCGAACAAAGCCAGTTGCGACAACTGCCCGTAGAGCGCAAAGTCACTCGCGCCCGGCCTGCCACCCATCAAAAAAGCATGTTGCGAAAAATGCGCGTCCAAAAGCCCCAGCAAGCGCACATAGCCCGCTTCAATCAAATGCGTGGTGGTCGGGTTGGAACCGATGACCGCGAGACGGGAAATTTGCCGCTGCGAAAAAAAGGCTTTGCCTGCGGCAAACACTTTTTCATCCATCTGCACACCGCCCCAATGCAGGGGAATGGTTTTGCCGGCGCGGTCTATGTCCGGCGCGTAATGCCAGCGGTAATGGAACATGGCCTTGGTGAGCCACTCATCGGCGAAGTCTTCCAGCAATGCATCGATAAAGGCGAGCACGGCATCCTGCGGCCTAGCTGCACGGCCTTGTACGTCGCGCTCTAGGCGGCGTAGCAGCGGGGTGGAATCGGTCACCGCTTGCACCTGCCCCTGCGCATCGGGCAGGTAAAACGTGGGCAGCAATTCAACTGGTGGCTTGGGCATACCAGCGCGGTCTGCGGCCTCGCCGACCAGGTAGCGGTAAGGAATATGGCGATAGCGCATCAACGCCATCATCTTGCGGGTATAGGGTGAGCCGGGCGAGCCTTTGAAAACCAGGGGCGCCTGCATAAGATGAGCGCGCGCTTAAGCGGCCGTGGCTGGCGTTGCAGTCACGGTTTTGACCGGCGTGAAAAAGCGCGTGTTGTCGCGCAGCCAGGCTTGCGAGTTGCTGGCATCGTGCTGCTCGGGGTGAAAGTCTGGGTGCATATAGTCGCGCCACATCGGCAGGTTGCTGCGCAGCAAACCGTCGCGCGCCAGCAGCAAACGCCAGGCACTGCGCCAGGTATTCCATTGGAACAGGCTGCGGTCGTGCCACAGATTACGCACCGTCTGGCGCAACACATCGGTGATAAAAATCCAACTAACCAGTTTGAAAGCGCGTACCCGCCACTTGTGGCTGCCACCGGCGGCCTGGTAAATATTGAAGGCGGTGCTGCGGTGCTCGGATTCCTCGGAGGCATGCCATTGCCAAAGCGTCGCTAGGCGCTCTTCTGCGCCCGCAAAGGCCTCAGGGTGGCGCAGTGTCCAGTCGGCGAACATGGCGGTGAAGTGTTCGGTCGCAGCGGTTACTGCCAGGTGGAAGCGGGGGTCAAAGTGTTCGGCCTTTTTGGCGCGTGTGGCAGCGCGCACTTCGATCTCGTTGACAAAGCCCTGGCGCGTGAGTTGCGCGTTAAAGAGTTCGTGGATGCGCCGGTGCGTGGCCTCCTGGCCGACAAAGCCCTGCACCTCTTTGGCGTATTTTTCCTGCTCAGCCGGGGGCAGCGTTTTGTAACAGGCGCGCACCGAATCCATGAAATACTGCTCGCCCCAGGGAAAGCTCATCGACAAGGCATTGAAAAAAGCCGAACGGAAAGCATCCTCCCCATTCCAACGCTGTGCAAAAGGAGTTGTCAAATCCACCAGCAAACGCCTCACTACCAAATCAGTCATACAACACTTTCTTCCATTGCTAAATTTTTAACTTCGCGCAGCTCGCGCCGCAAAACCTTGCCCACATTGCTTTTTGGCAATTGCGTATCAAACACCACTTTGCGCGGCACTTTGTAGCCGGTCAAATGTTCGCGGCAATGGCGCACCAACATTTCCTCGGTCAGGGCCGGTGATTTTTTCACCACATGGAGGTGGACCTCTTCGCCCGTAGTCTCGCTTTGGCGGCCCACGACGGCGGCCTCCAAGACACCGGGGTGCAGCATCACCACGTTTTCAATTTCATTGGGATACACATTAAAACCGGATACCAAAATCATGTCCTTTAAGCGGTCGACGATTTTGAAAAAACCTTTGTCATCCATCACCGCCACATCACCGGTGCGCAAAAAGCCATCATCGGTCATTGCGGCTTGCGTCTCGGCCGGGCGGCGCCAATAGCCCTGCATCACCTGGGGGCCGCGCACGCACAACTCGCCGGGCTCGCCCGCAGGCAATGCGCGCCCATGGGGATCGCGAATAGACACCTCGGTCGATGGCAGAGGCAGGCCAATGCTGCCGTTAAATTGGGCGATGTCAAACGGATTGACCGTGACCGTGGGCGCGCACTCGGTAAGGCCATAGCCTTCGATCAGAGGCGCTTTGGTCAAGGCTTGCCAACGCTCGGCCACGGAGCGTTGTATGGCGGCGCCACCGCCCACCGACAAGCGTAAGCTTGTGAAATCCACTTTATTGATGTCAGGGTGATTGAGCAAGCTATTGAACAAGGTATTGACCGCCGGCAAAGACACCACGCGGTAACGCATCAGCAGCTTCACAAAAGCATCGACATCGCGCGGGTCCGACACCAGCACATTGGTGCCGCCCATGCCGGTAAACGCCAGGCAAGAGCCCAGGGCAAACACATGGTAGAGCGGGATAGCGGTCATGCTGATCAAGTCTTGCCCGGCCTCGATGAAAGGCGCGCACCACACTTTGGTCTGCTGCACGTTGGCCAAAATATTGCGATGGCTGAGCATGGCACCTTTGGCTACGCCGGTGGTGCCGCCGGTGTACTGCAAGAAAGCCAGGTCGTCAGGCTGAATATCAGGTTTGCGAAACTGCACTTGCGAGCCTCGCTGCAGCATGTGCCGAAAGCTGGTGGCCATCGGCAAGTCGTAAGCCGGCACGGCATTTTTGACCTGGTGAATCATAAAGTTGGCCACATGGCGCTTGTGCCAGGGCATCATGTCAGCCAGGCCGCTGACCACCACATGTTGTACTTGCGTCTTGTCGATGATTTTGGCCAAGGTGTGGGCAAATAAATCGACCGCGACGATGGCCAGGGCACCCGAGTCCCGCAGCTGGTGCTCCAACTCGCGCCCGGTGTAGGTGGGATTGACATTGACCACCACATAGCCGGCCCGCAACAGCCCAAACAGACACACCGGATACTGCAGCACATTTGGCATCATCAGCGCCACCCGACTGCCCGGCGCTAAATGCAAGACCGATTGGAAATAGGCCGCGACCTGCAAAGACAGCGTGTCGAGTTCGGTAAAACTGAGCTTGACGCCGGTCGCGCCACTGATAAAGGCATCGCGGTCAGCGTACAGATTGACCGCATCTTCCAGGTAATCGGCCAGCGTGCCCAGGGCGTGCGCGTCTATCTGCGCCGGAACACCGGGCGGGTAGCTTGTGATCCAGGGGGCGTGCATGGGCTGAACGGCTAAAGTGACAGTGTAACTATACACAAGTGTATTGTCTAGGCTGTGACAAGGCCAAAGGCGTCCACGGCGTGTGGTCGCGCAACACATACTCGAACAAGGTAATCGCCCAGCCGAACAAAGCCGCGAGGTGCCAAGAAACAGTGGCCAAATATTTCAAGTGGCCATGCCAAGCCATGGTCATAAACAGATTGCTCAGCACCAGCTCCTGCGCATGCTAATTATTCTTGTAAACACCGCTAAAATGAAGAGCAATGCTTGCCTCTCTCTCGACACTTTACCCCTCCGTCGCTCAGGCAGTACCCGCTTTGGACCAACTCGGCGCAACTTGTCCTACCACGATGGTGGGGGCAGACACCGTCTTGTTTGATGAAAACGCCGAATGCCACGGCTTCCCATTGGTGCTGGAGGGTGAAATCAAAGTCTCGCGTACCTCCAGCGATGGACGCTCCCTGGAGCTGTACCGGGTAGTGCCCGGCGAACTGTGCCTGGTGTCCAGCACCAGCCTGTTTCGCCGCACCCCCCTATCGGCCCAGGGTGTATCAACCCGCACCACCCGCATCCTCATGATTGCACCGGCGGTATTTCAGCAGTGCTTGGCAGAAGCGCAATTTAGGGACGCCATTTTGGGTCTGTTTGCCGAACGCATGGCCGATTTGACTAGTTTGGTGGATGCCGTTGCGTTTCAGCGCTTGGACCAACGCCTGGCCGGCGCCCTGCTAGGCCGGGGACCCCACCTGGCCCTCACGCACCAGCAATTGGCCGATGAATTAGGCACTGTGCGTGAGATGGTGTCACGCTTGCTGCGGCGCTTTGAGCGCGAAGGTTGGGTGGAGCTGGCGCGTGAACATATTCAAATTCACGACAGCAAGTCCTTGCGCGCCCTGGCTGATAAAACGTCCAATTGAGCCAAAGCGCTTATTGATCTCAGGCTAGAGGTTTGTGATGGAAGTTACATACTTTCAACAGGCCAACGCGTCCAATAGTTGCGTCAACAACTCTTTATGAAAAGGACCTCCTATGAAAATCAATCAAGGCGCTATCGATCGCGTAGTGCGCATTGCCGTGGGCATTTTGCTCTTGGCCCTCACTTACAACAACACCATCGGCGCTTGGGGCTGGATCGGTGTCGTGGCCCTGCTTACTGGCGCCATTGGCTGGTGCCCGCTATACACCTTGCTGGGCATCAACACCTGCCCCCGCAAGTTGAACTGAGCTTCAGCGCTGGGCGGTGCTACGACGCAACTGCGCTTTATTGCGATGACTCAAAAGAAAACCTTCATGGCTTACGCTTTGACCACCCCAGCGGCCAAGTCGTTCAGGTAGCCCATGCCGGCTGCTGGCTCAGGGTTTGGACCTGGTTTTTGAAGTCGCCTTCGGGTATCGGCACCGAGATACCGCCACCTGCAGAGCTAGCGTTTGGGTGTTACTGCCCGAATCGAGGCTAAACCCGATACCGTTAGCGGCTGAGTACCGGACCTAAAGCGGCAGCACCGAAGGGTTAGGGCTGGGCGGTGCCCCGCGCACCGTGGCGGCGATGGTGATGCCGTGTTCGCGCAGCGTGCGCAACATCGCCAGGTTCACGTCCGAGCGCAAATTGCCCTGGCCGTTTTCGATGTCGGCCACCCAATACACCACCGTCAACTCAATACCGTCGGTGGTGAATTGCGACAGCTGCACGCTGGCGGGCGGCTGGTGCAGCACCCGCGGCTGGGCTTGCGCCGCGGCTTGCAGCACTTGCATGGCCAGCTCGATATCGGTTTCGTACGCCACCTGGATGCGCGAGGTCTGCACCACTTTGGTATCGGCCAGCGACAGGTTTTCCACCCGGTTGATGAGCAGCATTTCGTTGGGCACAATCGCCTCGCGCCCGGTAATGGCGCGCACCACGGTGTAGCGGGCATTGATCTGGGTGATGATGCCTTCAAAGTCATCGACCCGCACGTTATCGCCTATGCGCAGGCTACGCTCAGTGAGAATTAAAAAGCCGCTGATGTAATTGGCCGCCAGCTTTTGCAAGCCAAAACCAATGCCCACACCAAAAGCGCCCCCCAATACAGACAGTGCCGTCAGGTCAATGCCTATCGCCGACAAGGCCAAGATCAGGCCCAGAAACAACAAGGTAATCCGCGTGGCATTGCTGATGGCCTTGCGCACCGACAACTCGCCACCGGTGGCAGCACGCAAAAGGCGCGACTCAATCGCCGCCGAAATCCACAGCGTGACGATCAGCACCGCACTGGCGGTGAGCAAGCCTTCGATGATGTTGCGCACCGACAAGCGGGCAGTGCCAACTTTCCAGCCAATTTGGTCCAGTTCTTCAAGCACCAGGGGCAACAGACCGCTGACCCATAAGACCAGCGCCAACCAAACCAGCCAGGAAATGGTTTGCTCAAAGGCTCGCACCCAGCGCGTCTGCGAAAAAGCCAGTTGCAATACTTTGACGCCGGTACGTATCACCACCAGGGCCAACATCACCGGCATCGCCACTTGCAAAACCACCCCATTGAGCTGCCGCTCCAAGACCGCGCGGGCGGCAAACACCAGGCAGAGCAGGACCGCCGGGAAAAGCACGCCGTCGATGTCTTTGCGCCCGAACCAGACCGAGCGCTGATCGCGCCCAATAGCGGCGGCCAGCGTGCGCACCAGGCCCCAGGCGACGGCGGCACTCAGGGCCAAGGCAGCTAACTCGATCACGACCGTGGGCTGGGTAAAGGCCTCTAGCCAGGCCCCCAAGTCCTCAATCGGTGGCGGCGCCGCCATGCGCACGCTGCTCATGAGGAGCCTCTTTCAGCAAGGGTGACGGCAAGCAGCCATGGGCTGCTGCGGTCTGCGTCCAAGGACCCCCTAAACATCCGCCAAGACCCGCAAGTGCGCTTCCACGCTGAGCCCCAAAGCCCGCAGGTTATAGCCACCCTCCAGGCTGGAGACGATGCGGCCCTTGGCATGGGTGCGCGCCACGTCTTTAAGCTGCTGGGTGATCCAGGCGTAATCGGCTTCGACCAGGCCCATCTGGCCGAGGTCATCGTCGCGGTGGGCATCAAAACCGGCGCTGATGAAAACCATCTCGGGCGCAAACGCGGCCAAGCGCGGCAGCCATTGGCTTTGCACCAGCGCGCGCACCGCATCACCCTTGGTATAGGCGGGCACCGGCACGTTCAAGATATTGTCGGCATGCCCGTCGGCGCCGCTATAGGGGTAATGCGGATGCTGAAAGAACCCCACCATCAAAATGCGCGGGTCATTACTCACAATGTCCTCAGTGCCATTGCCGTGGTGCACATCAAAGTCCACTATGGCCACGCGTTGCAGGCCATGGTGCTCTAAGGCATGGCGCGCGGCAATCGCCACATTGTTGAAAATACAAAAACCCATGGCGCGGTCGCGGCAGGCATGGTGGCCGGGCGGGCGCACCGCGCAAAACGCGTTTTCTAGTTCACCGGCCATCACCGCATCGGTAGCCGCAATCACGGCGCCCGCCGCATGCAAACTGGCCTGCCAGCTGTGCGGGTTCATGCTGGTGTCGGGGTCGATGGCGGCATAGGCGCGCCCGGTTTGCTGATGCTCAAAAGCCAGGTTTTTGTGCATGCGGTCTATGGTGTCGATATAGCCGTGCCCATGGGCCAGCGCCAATTGGTCGGCGTCCGCTGCGGGGGCCTCGTGCGACTCCAAGACGGCCAACATACCGCTGATCAGCAAGCGATCCTGAATGGCGTCCAAGCGCTCGGGACATTCCGGGTGGCCCGCGCCCATCTCGTGCCGCCGGCAACTGGGGTGGGTGAAATAACCGGTTTTGTGCATGGTTTTGTGCGTGGTTTTGAGCGTGCGTGCGTGAAGCGGATTCTAGTGGCGGCCCTGCGCGCAAAGCCGTGCCGCGCGATCAGACAGAATGCAGTCCGTTTATGCACCGTCCGCCCCACCTCTACCCACCCCCACGCCACTATCGCCCCGCACTTTGGATCGTGTTTACTGCGCTGATGGCAATGGCCTGCGGCTACAGCAGTGCCGCCCAGGCGGCACGGCCCCACGCCAAAGTCACGGCCAAGGCCACCGCGCTGCGCGACTGCGGCCTTGCGCAGGCGGGCAAAGGCCCAAGCGCCGCCAAAGACAAACAAGGTAAGAAAACCAAGAAACGCAAATGCTTGGCCGCCAAAGCCAGCGCAGCGGGCAGTTACGCCATGCAGCCCGCCGTGCGCGAGGCAGCGGATGCCATCGCCCAAAGTCATGCCCTAAGCCGCAGCTGGGTGCGCGCCACCTTGGCGCAGGCGCAGATGCTGCCCGAGGTGGTACGCGCCGTCACCCCCGCACCCGACCCGGGCGTGCGCAATTGGCAGACCTACCGCAATCGCATGGTGGAGCCGGTACGCGTCCAGGCCGGTGTGCAATTTTGGTTGCGCAATGCCAAGGTCCTGGAGCAGGCAGAACGCCAGACCGGTGTGCCTGCCTCCTTGGTCGTAGGGATACTGGGCGTGGAAACGCTTTATGGCAAGCGCATGGGCAAATACCGAGTGCTCGATGCGCTAGCCACCCTGGCTTTTGACTTTCCCGCCAGCCACCCCAAAGCCCCGGCCCGCGCCGCCTATTTTTTGCAAGAGCTGGAAGCGTTTTTGGTCTGGTGCCAGGCCACCGGGCGCGACCCGCTGACGGTACGCGGCAGCTATGCCGGTGCCATGGGTATCGCGCAATTCATGCCCTCTAGCTGGCAAAAATACGCCGTGGACTTTGACGCCGACGGCCAAATCGATTTGTTTGACAACAGCACCGATGCCATCGGCTCGGTAGCCAATTACCTGGCGGCCTTCGGCTGGAAAGCCGGTATGCCCACGCACTACCCGGTACAACTAGACGCCGCGCGCCTGGACCTGCCCGCCCTGCTCGAAAAAGATATTCTGCCCAGCATGTCCCCCGCGCAGATGGCCGAGCGCGGTGCGCTGCTGCCACCGCAAGCCTTGCAACACACGGGTCAACTGGCACTGATTGAACTGCTTAACGGTAATGAGGCTCCCGCCAGCTACGTGGTTGGCACCGACAATTTCTATGTGGTGACCCGCTACAACTGGAGCAGTTTTTACGCCATGGCGGTGATTGAACTAGGGCATGCGGTTCAAGCGCAGTTGCCAGCGGGTACTGCAAACCTTCCCTAGACTGCTGGGCTGCGGGCAGCTCAAGGCACGCGGTGGTGCCAATAGCGCTGCAAAACTTTGCGCGCACACTGGCTGTTGGCAGGCTGCCAAGACTGCCATAAAAAGGCGCCGCAATGCGGCGTGTCCACCCATTGCAGCGGGGTACCCGGCGCATAGTTTTGGGCCAGGTCGGCATAGCGCTGCAGTACCACTGGTGCCGGATGCCCATAGCGGTTGCGGTAGCCCGCCTGAACTACCGCGGTTTGCGGATGCACTGCCGCTAGGAACTGCGCACTGCTTGAAGTTTTGCTGCCGTGGTGCGGCACCAGCAGCACGTCTGCACCCAGCGCCGCATCCGATGGGCTGGCGGCAGCCCGTGCCAACAACTGCGCTTCCTGCGCCTGCTCAATATCGCCTGCCAACAAAGCGCTGCCTTGTTGCTGCGTCCCCTGCACGCCAGCTTCAGCCTCAACCCCGGCCTGCACGCGCAACACGCAAGACAGGGTATTGGGCTTAGGCGCACTCTGCGCGCTATAAGCCTCGGGGGCGGGATGCAGCACGCTAAAGCGCACACCGTCCCAGTCCCAGCTTTGCCCGGCCTGGCAGCGCGTGCTTGTCCGTCCTTGCAACAATAGGTGTCCAGCCTCCAACGAACTCCATACCTCAGCTTGCGGCTGCATCGCCAGCACACTGGCCGCGCCGCCCACGTGGTCGGTGTCGCGGTGGCTGAGCATCAGGCGGTCCAGGCGCGTCACCCCGGCTTGCAACATGGGCACGAGCACGCGCTGGCCCGCGTCGCTATCCAGGCTGTAGCGCGGGCCTGCGTCGTAAAGCAATACATGCTTGCGGGTGCGCACCAAGACCGCATTGCCCTGGCCGACATCGGCGGCAATCAGCTCAAACTGGCCCGGCGGCGGCGCAGGCGGGTGCCACACGCCCAGTGCCAGCAACAAGGGCAGGCCCATGCAGCGCAAGGCCCAGGGCAAGGGCAAGGCTAGCACCAGCGCCCCCAGCCCCGCAGGCAGCGCCAGCCACCACGGCGGCAAGGCAAATGCCAGCACGGCCAAAGGCCACTGCGCCATGGTTTGCACCACTGCCAGCCAGCCACCGCAGGCCGCCGCTGCCAGCAGCCACACAGGCTCGATCAGCACGCCGGCCAAGGCCAGCGGCGTAATCACCAAAGTGACCCAAGGCACGGCCAAGAGATTGGCCAGCAAGCCCACCACCGATAGTTGACCGAACAAGGCAATGCTCAAGGGCGCCAGGGCGAGGGTTATCGTGCCCTGCTCGCGCAGCATGCCGCGCATACCTTGCCCGAGCGTGCTAAGCCAGGCATAAGCATGCGCCCTTGGGCCAGGGGTGGCTAGCGCTTGCGTATCGCGGGTGAACAAGTCGTCTCGCGGGTCCAGTCCGGCGGGGCTTTTATCGCTGCGCGTACCCAGCGGGACGCGGCCTGCGCTTGTCATCGCACTGCCGCCATGCGCAGTCGGATGACCGTCGGTGGCAAACAGCACCGCCACAGCCACAAAGCTCAGCCAAAAGCCGGCCTGCAAAAGCGACCAGGGGTCGTAGACCACGACCAGCAGCAAAGCCAAAATCCAAACGTAAGGCCAAGGCCAGCGGGCACCTGCCAAACGCAAAAGCGTGACCCAGGCGAGCATGATGCACGTGCGCTGTGCAGGTATGCCCCAACCGGAAAACACCGCATACGCACAGGCCACCAGCAAGCCACCGGCCCAAGCCGCCGAGGGCGCGGGCCACCATAAACACAAGCGCTGCGAACGCCGCCACAGCCAACTGATCAACCAACGCGCAGCCCAAGCAAACATGGTGATATGCAAGCCTGAAATACTGACCAGGTGCGCCACCCCGGTAGCCCGAAAAAGCGCCCACTGCTGCTGGTCCAAAGCAGATTGGTCGCCCACTACCAAAGCGGCTATCAGCGCCGCTTGGCCGGGCTCGGGCACTGCCGCAAAAATGCGCTCGCGCAAGCCCTGGCGCCAGCGCTCCACCGGGTGAGCCAGCGTGGCCTGCAAGCGCTGGGGCGGCGCATCACGCGCTCCGGCGCGCACATAGCCGGTGGCTTGCACCCCCTGCTCCCAGAGCCACAATTCATAGTCAAAGCCCTGAAAATTGAAGCTGCCGTGCGGGGCTTTAATACGCACCGTCATCCGCCAGCGCTCGCCCGGCACCATGGCCTGGGGCTGTCTGTGCAACTCCCAGTCGCTGAGGTCTGCCGGTGCGCTGCGCGGTGCCATGCCCCGGTACCAGCCTAGGTCTATGCGCGGCGGCAGGCGCACCGCTTGGCCGTCCAAGGTGGCCGATTCCAGCGCTAAGCGAAAGCGCAAACCCATGGGGTTGCTTTGCGTCATCTGACGCACTACGCCTACCACTTGCACATCGCGCCCTTCCAGCGCCGGGTCTAGCCTGTGGTCATCAAACCAGGCGGCGCGCCCGCCGGTCCAGGCAAAGCCCAAGAGTGCATACAGGCACAGCGGGACGATGTGGGCCGACAAAGCTGCCATCACCTGAAAACGCGGCGCCAGCCCAATGCGCGCAAGTGCATAAGGCAGCAGTAAAGCCCCAAGCGCTACCACCGCGGCGACCAGGTAATGTGCCAGCGGCCACAAAGCGCTTTGCTGCAATTGCAGGGCTGCGCCGGCCACCAGGGCCACTGCCATCATCCCCCCCGGCGCGCTACTAGGCGCTGCCCTGCTATGCGGCCTGTTCATTCAAATATCTTAAAGCGATTTACCATCGCGCGGTAGGCGACAATGCGCTTGGATCCGCTTGCGCCAG
The DNA here is from genome assembly GCA_044373655.1 of Rhodoferax sp. Lineage (GTDB taxonomy): Bacteria > Pseudomonadota > Gammaproteobacteria > Burkholderiales > Burkholderiaceae_C > Allorhodoferax. Next base: position 36,531 of record JBILPS010000006.1, on the reverse strand, counting down.
CCGTACTTGTGCGCGCCTGCAGCGGGCTGAGTTTTCATTACACCTGCTCGCCCCGCGCGGCACTTTGAAGGACGAGACGCGATGAACATTTACGACACATTAAAAGACTTACACATCAGCCTGCCGCCCGTGGCCGTGCCGGCTGCGGCCTATGTGCCGTTTGTGCAAACCGGCAATCTGGTGTTTATCAGCGGCCATATCGCCAAAAAAGACGGCAAACCCTGGGTCGGTCAATTGGGCGCCAGCATGCAAACCGCCGAAGGCCAGCAGGCTGCGCGCGCCATTGCCATCGACCTGATGGGCACGCTGCACGCCGCCGTAGGCGATCTCAACCGCGTCAAGCGCATCGTCAAGCTCATGTCCCTGGTGAATTCCACCGGCAGCTACACCGAGCAGCACTTAGTGACCAACGGCGCCAGCGAATTGCTCGGCCAGGTCTTTGGCGAGCGCGGCGCGCACGCCCGCAGCGCCTTTGGCGTGGCGCAGATTCCGCTAGGCGCTTGCGTTGAAATCGAGATGATTGCCGAGGTCGGCGATTAAGCCAAAGCCAGCGGCGACAAATACGTGGCAGATAAACAAGGGCCAGCAGCCTTGGCTCAAGGGTCCATCGCTGCCGAGGGCGGGTTGTCGATCATGGCTTTGAGAATGTGCAGACCGCTTTGCAATTGCGCTACCGAGTCGGGTGCGTTGAGGCTGATGCGGATAGCGTGTGGCGCCGGTGAGCGGCCGACGGCAAAGTGGTCTGCGGTGCGCACCAGCACCCCGGCCTGGCGCAATGCGGCGGCAAACTGGCCAGCGCGCCAAGGCTCAGGCAGGGGCAGCCAGATCAGCGGGTATTCGACATCGGTGCGGAACTCCAGCCCGTGCAGGATTTGCAGCGCGGCCTTGAGGCGCTCCTGGGTCAGTTGGCGCTGCTGCGCAATCAGCGCCTCCATAGCGCCGCTCTCTAACCAGCGCGTGGCCACTTCGGGCAGCAGCGGCGCCACCATCCAGCTGTCGGCGCGCATGCTGGCGGCAAATTTACTCAGCCACTCGGGCGCGGCCTCGACATAGCCCACGCGCAAACCCGGCGCCAGCACTTTGGAAAAACTGCTGAGCAAAAACGACTGTTGCGGTAACCAGGTGGACAAAGCGGGAAGCGGCGCGGCCTGCATGGCGGCATGGACACAGTCTTCGATGATGTAGAGCCCATGCGCGCGCACCACGGCGGCAATCGCTTCGCGCCGCTGCATGCTCATGGTGGCGCTGGTGGGGTTGTGCAAGGACGGCGCGCAATACAAAAACTTGGTATCAAAGGTCTTGGCCGCGCGCTCCAATGCTTGGGGGGTGATGCCTTGGTCGTCGGTCTCGATACCGATAAGTTGCAAGCGCATAGAGCGCGCCAGCGCCTGCAGCCCGGGATAGCTGAGCGATTCGGTCAAGAGCGCATCGCCCGGGCGCGCCACCGTACGCAGCACACAGGCCAGACCATGCTGCGCGCCATGCGTCACCATCACCCGGTTCCACTGGCCGGTCGTGCCAAACCGGCACAACCATTTGGCGCCGGCTTCACGGTGGCGACGCAAACCCGTCTCGCTCTGGTACATGAGCACCTGTCGCATCATTTCGGTGTCTTGCGCCAGGCTGGCAAACGCCGCTTGCAGCGCCTGCGCCTCGTCACCCACCATAGCCACGTTGTGCGCCAGGTCCATGGGCGCGGGCTGTTTGTCGGCATCTCCGCCCTGCCCCACGTGCTCGGCCGAACGGACATAGGTGCCGTCGCCCACCCGCGCAGTGGCCAAGCCCTGGCGCTCCAAAATCGAATAGGCGCGGCTAATGGTGCCGGTGGTCACGCCCAGGCGGCGCGCCAGGTTGCGCTGGGGCGGCAGCTTCTCGCCCATAGGCACCTGCCCATTCAAAATGGCCTGGGCCAGGTCCTCGGCGATAGACTGGTACTTGGGCTTGCTACCATCACCCAAGCTGGCGGATGAAATCAGTTGTTCAAAGGACATACATTGTGTGCGTACTACGGCGCATAGCCAGGCGGGACTGGGACCATCGACCCGCTAAAGCCGCTCGCCGGGGGCTAAAAACCGTGTTCAATTACTTTTTTTGACCGCATTGTCGGCATGCAATCTTATGCATAGTATGACCTTTGTACCCGTCGCCTTGCTCAAAGCCCCGCCTAACGCACCGCCCATGCCCCTGATTGCCTACCCGCCCAGCTGCTGTTTATGAACCGTTTTGACTTCATCATCGTGGGCGCGGGCTCGGCCGGTTGTGTGCTGGCCAAGCGCCTCACCGAGAGCGGACAGCACCGGGTATTGCTGCTGGAGGCCGGTGGCTCGGACCGCAGCCCGCTGATCCAAGTGCCGCTGGGCTACGGCATTACCTACGCCGACCCCAAATACAACTGGATGTACACGGCCGAGCCGGACCCGGCCATGAACCACCGCGCGCTGTACTGGCCGCGCGGCAAAGTGCTGGGCGGCAGCAGTTCCATCAACGCCATGGTCTATATGCGCGGCCAGGAAGGCGACTTTGACGACTGGCGCGATGCCGGTAACCCTGGCTGGGGCTGGGCCGATGTGCTGCCCTATTTCAAAAAATCGGAGGACCATTGCTGGGGCGCCTCCGAGCACCATGGTGCGGGCGGCGAGTTGCATGTCAGCGACTTTGCCGACCAGGTCCACCCCTTGTGCGAGCGTTTTTTGCAGGCCGGCGACGCGCTCGGGTTTCATCGCACCGCCGACTTCAACGGCCCCACCAAAGAAGGCTTTGGCCTGTGGCAAATGACCATCCGCCAAGGCCTGCGCGAGTCCACCGCCAAAACTTTTTTGCGCGCCGCCATGCGACGGCCCAATCTGACCGTCATGACCCATGCGATGGTGCGCCGCGTCGTCATCGATAAGCACCGCGCCACGGGCATTGAGTGCACGATCGACGGCATTCTGCAGATGTTCAGTGCGGACAAGGAAGTCATCCTGTGCGCTGGCGCCGTCAATTCGCCCCAGCTATTGCAAGTCTCGGGCGTAGGCGATGCCGCGCATTTGCAAAGCAAAGGCGTACCGGTGCTGCACCATTTGCCGCGTGTCGGCCAGGGCTTGCAAGACCATTTGGCGGTGTCCTATTTTTTCAAATCTAAAGTGCCTACGCTGAACAACAGCCTGGGCCCTTGGTACGGCAAGCTATGGGCGGGCATGCGTTATCTGTGGGACCGCAAAGGCCCGCTGGGCATGAGCGTGAACCAGGCTGGTGCCTTTGTGCGCAGCCGCCCGGAGCTGGCCCGGCCTAATCTGCACCTGTACTTCAATCCCATCAGCTACACCGCAAGCAGCGCACCGGTGGGCAAGCGCTTCCAGTTGCAAAACCCAGACCCATTTGCCGCCTTCCTCATCTCGTTCAACACCTGCCGCCCGACCAGCCGGGGCAGCGTGCTGATCACCTCTCCAGACCCGCTGGCCAAGCCGCGCATTGAAACCAACTTCCTGACCACAGAGCACGACCGGCAAGACATCATGGACGGCTCGCGCCTCTTACGCCGCATTGCCGCTAGCGCGCCGCTGGCCGAGGTGATCAGCGCAGAACACCTGCCCGGCACCCAGGTGCAAAGCGAAGAGCAAGTCTTTGCTGACTTCGGCCAGCGCGCCGGTTCGGTCTACCACGCCTCTTGCACCTGCGCCATGGGGCCGGACGGCTCGCGCAGCGTGGTTGATGCGCGCTTGCGCGTGCACGGCATAAATGGGCTGCGGGTGATAGATGCATCGGTATTCCCGGCTGTGACCTCGGGCAATACCAACGCCCCCACCATCATGGTCGCTGAAAAAGGTGCGGACATGGTCTTGCAGGACAATCGCTGACCGGCCTGCGCGCGCCGCTTGCGACCCCATCCACTTCTACAAAAAAAGGCAAAGCCATGGACACAACATTCAAAGCGCTAGTGGTAGACCAAATCGAGGGCAAATCGATTTCCTCGCTTCAAGAGTTGCACCTGTCGGACCTGCCTAAGGAGGAAGTGCTGGTCGCTATCGACTACTCCAGCATGAACTACAAAGACGCCATGGCCTTGTCTGGCTTGGGCAAAATCATTCGCAGCTTTCCCATGATTCCTGGCATCGACTTTGCCGGCACGGTGGTGGACTCCACCAACCCCGCCTACCGCGCCGGTGACCCTGTGGTGCTGACCGGCTGGAGCGTAGGCGAGCGCTATTGGGGTGGTTACAGCCAAATGGCACGCGTGAAGGCCGATTGGCTGGTGCATCGGCCGCCTGCGCTGAGCAGCGAGAGCGCTATGGCCATTGGCACCGCCGGCCTGACCGCCATGCTCTGCGTCATGGCGCTGGAAGAGGCGGGCGTGAAAAGCGGCAAAATTTTGGTGTCCGGCGCCAACGGCGGTGTCGGCAGCGTCGCCATTAGCCTGCTGGCGCGCCGGGGCTATGAGGTGACGGCGCTGACCCAGCGCCCAGACGAGAACCGCGACTACCTTTTGGGCCTGGGTGCCAGAGACGTGATCGGCGGCCCCGAATGGAAAGAGAAGCCGCCAGCGCTGGGCACCCAGCGCTGGCAGGGCGCAGTCGATGTGGTCGGCGGTACGGTGCTGGCGCGCATGCTTAGCGAAATCGACTACGGCGGCGCAGTAGCCGCTTGCGGCCTGGCCGGCGGCTTTGGACTGGATACTACGGTGATGCCCTTTATTTTGCGTGGCGTGCGCTTGTGGGGCGTGGACTCGGTGATGTGCCCCTTGGACAAACGCAATGCCGCCTGGGAGCGCCTGGCTGTCGAATTTCCTGCCGACGCGCAAGCGCATATGCAGCGCACCGTGGGCTTGAGCGAGCTTGCAGCCCAAGCCGCCGCCTTTATGGCCGGTACCTCACGCGGCCGCGTGGTGGTGGACGTGAACCGTTAAACCCTTTTTCAAAAACCCACTCTCACACAAAAGGACCTATTCATGCGTTTGAACAAACTTCGTATCGGCTTCATCGGCTTGGGCGCTTTGGGCGAAGGCCTGTGCAACAACCTGGTCAAAGCGGGCTACCCCGTGGTCGTCAATGACTTGAACAAAGACCTGGCCAAAGGCCTGCTGGCCGGTGGCGCCACCTGGTCGGACGACGTGGCGGGCACCTGCCGCGATGCGGACGTGGTGATCACGGTACTGCCCTCGCCCGCCATATCGCGCACCGTGGTCGAAGGCGCTGGCGGCGTGTTTGAGAACCTGAAATCCGGCGGTACCTGGATCGAGATGAGCACGACCGATATGGAAGACCTGCTGCGCCTCTCGGAGGTCGCCAAATCCAAGGGCATCACGGTGTTGGAATGCCCGGTCACCGGCGGCGTGCATCTGGCCAACTCGGGCGAGATCACGGTGCTGGTGGGTGGCGAGCAATCTACTTTTGACCGTGTGCAGGACATCCTGAGCACCATGGGCGGAGAGATTATTTACATGGGCAAGATGGGCAATGCCTCGGTGGTCAAAGTGGTGACCAATATGCTGGCCTTTATCCACCTGATTGCGGCGGGCGAAGCCATGATGCTGCCAGCCAAATACGGCGTCGATCCGGATGCCACCTACCGCGCCATCCGCGCCAGCTCGGGCAATAGCTTTGTGCACGAAACCGAATCTCAGCTGGTGCTCTCGGGCAGCTACAACGTCAAGTTCACCATGGACCTGGCTTGCAAAGACCTAGGCCTGGTCAACGGTATTGCCGAAAAAATCGGCGTGCCTTTAGAGCTGGGCTCCATGGCGCAACAAATATTTAGGCGCGCACGCGGCCTCTATGGCAGCCAGGCCCAATCGCCCGAAGTGGTGCGCATGATCGAAGCGGCCTGCGGCCTGGAACTGCGCGCCCCCGGCTACCCGACCGAACTGGTCGCTGAATAATTCACGAAGGTTTTTATGAGCACGCATTGCAATTTTTATATCGATGGCCAATGGGTGGAGCCCGCTGGTACGCATACCGTCCACGCCGCCGTCAGCCCCGGGGATGAATCAGTCGTCGGCCAGGTGATGATGGGCGGGCAGGAAGATGTGAACCGCGCCGTCATGGCCGCGCGCCGCAGCTTTGATAGCTTTAGCCAAACTACGCTCGCGCAGCGCACCGAAATGCTGGAAAAGCTGCAAGCCGTGTTTGAACGCCGCTACGAGGAAATGGCGCGCGCCATCAGCCTGGAAATGGGCGCGCCCTGGGACTGGGCCTATGACCAGCAAGCCGAATGCGGCCCCGGCCATATCAAAGCTACGCTGGCCGCTGCCAAAGACTTCCCCTGGGAAACGCGCAGCGGCGCCAATGCCGATCTGGTCTGCGAAGCCATTGGCGTGTGCGTGTTGATCACACCCTGGAACTGGCCACTCAACCAAATCGTCTCCAAGCTGGCACCGGCGCTGCTGGCCGGTTGCACCGTGGTGCTCAAGCCTAGCGAATACGCGCCTTTGTCGGGCAAGCTGGTGGCGGAGTTTGTGCACGAGGCCGGCTACCCGGCGGGCGTGTTCAATATGCTGTACGGCGATGGCCCACACATCGGCCCCATGCTGAGCAGCCACCCCGAGGTGGACTTTGTTTCCTTCACCGGCTCTACGGCTGCGGGCATCTCGGTAGCCAAGCATGCCGCCGACACCGTCAAGCGCGTGGTGCAAGAGCTGGGCGGCAAATCGCCCAACATCATTTTTGCCGATAGCAAGGTGGATAAGGCGGTTCGCTTTAGCGTCAACAAATGCATGAGCAACACCGGCCAAAGCTGTAACGCACCGACGCGCCTTTTGGTGGAGCGCAGTGTCTATGCGCAGGCTTTGCAATACGCGGCAGAAGCCGGAGCCAAAGTACAAGTCATCCACAGTGCGGACAAAGGCAAAGGCATTGGCCCCTTGGCCAGCAAGCGCCAGTGGGAGACGGTACAGCGCTACATACAGATCGGAATTGACGAAGGCGCAAAGCTTTTGTGCGGCGGCTTGGGCCGGCCCGAGGGCATGGACAAAGGCTATTACGCTCGCCCCACCGTGTTTGGCGATGTAAATAACCAAATGCGTATTGCGCGGGAAGAAATCTTCGGGCCGGTGCTGGTCATCATTCCTTTTGACACGGAAGAAGACGCCATCGCCATCGCCAATGACACGCCTTACGGCCTGGCCGCTTACATCCAGTGCGCTGACGTGCCGCGTGCCAAGCGTGTGGCGCGGCGTCTGCGTGCCGGCATGGTGTCTATCAATGGCCAGGGGCAAGATTACTGCTCACCCTTTGGCGGCTACAAACAAAGCGGCAATGGCCGCGAATGGGGCCGCTTTGGTTTGCAGGATTATTTGGAGTACAAAGTGATCAACTGCGCCGCCTAAGGTGAACAGCACGTTGGACCAGTCAATTTATAAAAAAACGGAGACCGCATGAAAATCACCGACGTAAAAACCTTTGTGGTCGGCAACCCGCCGCCCGGCTTTGGCGGACGCTACTTTGTGTTCATCAAGCTCATTACCGACGAAGGCATCGAAGGCCTGGGCGAGGTTTACAACCTGCCCTACCACCCCAGCGTAGTCGAGCACATGGTGCGCGATGTCGTGGAGCGCTGCGTAGTGGGCAAAGACCCCTACGACACCGAACGCATCTGGCGCAGCGTCTATGGCAGCGGCTTTATCCAACGCCCCGACATCAGCACCATGGGCATTCTGAGCGCCATCGACATGGCCTGCTGGGACATTGTGGGCAAAGACGTCAACAAGCCGGTTTACAAACTCTTGGGCGGCCAGGTGCATGAAAAGCTGCGCAGCTACACCTATATTTACCCCAAAGAGGGCGACAAAACCAATGTCTATGCCGACCCGGTGCTGGCCGCCGAGCGCGCCGCCGAATACCTGGCGATGGGCTTTACCGCCCTCAAATTTGACCCGGCCGGGCCCTACACCATTTATGACGGGCGCCAGCTCTCGCTCACCGAGCTGGACCGCTCCGAAACCTTTTGCCGGATGTTGCGCGAAGCCGTGGGCAGCAAGGCCGACCTGCTGTTTGGCACGCACGGTCAAATGACGGCGGCGGGCGCCATCCGACTGGCGCGGCGCCTGGAGAAATACGATCCGCTGTGGTTTGAAGAACCCGTGCCGCCGGACAACCAGCGCGAGATGGGCAAAGTGGCACGCGGCACCACCATCCCCGTGGCCTGCGGCGAGCGCCTGGCGACCAAGTGGGAATTCCAGCGTGTACTAGAAGAAGGCGCGGCGGCGATTTTGCAAATGAACCTGGGCCGCGTAGGCGGCATTTTGGAAGGCAAGAAAATCGCTGCTATGGCTGAGGCCTGCCATGTGCAAATCGCCCCGCACCTGTACTGCGGCCCGGTGGTGGGTGCAGCCAATATCCAGCTAGCGACCTGCAGCCCCAACTTCCTGATCCAAGAAAGCATTCTGGACTGGAGTGGCTTTCACACCCAAATTCTCAAGAAGCCCATCCAGTGGGAAAACGGCTACCTCATCCCGCCCACGGCGCCCGGACTGGGCGTAGAACTGGACGAAGACGTAGCCCGCGCCCACCCCTACACCGGCACCCTGCTGCATCTGGACATGACGCACGAACCGGCGACGGTGTAAACCCGGGCGCATCAAGCCCCTGACAAGGCAGGCGCACTAAAGCGCCTGCACACGCAAGCCCTGCGGCCCCGCGCCCGGCCCAGGGAAGGCTGGGCTATGGCCCGTCTGCTCGCTTGCTTTCTTGCTCGCTTGCCGCATAGCGGCGCACTTATGCAAGTCCGCCAAGGTGTTTTGGCAAGCCATTTGTCAAAAAAACCACACCATCACGCAGCCTGCATTGCCCTTTTCAAAAGGTCTGCCAGGCAAAACATGAATTGCTTCAACTGTTTAGCATCTTTTTACAATGCTTTACTTTATAAGTAACAAATTTAACAATTTTTTCTTTTTTAATTATTTTTACTTTTTATTAAATGATTTATACAATAACAACAAATAAACCAGTTGGAGTAACAGAATGCAACGATTTCGCGTTTCGCTCACTTTGGCCACCTTGGCCTTGCTCTTGCCACCGCTCGCTTGGTCCCAGACGCTGTCAGCACAGACCTTGGCTAGCAATCAGAGCGCGCCTGACCAATCTCTGGCAAAAGCCGAGGATCTTTTTGTCAATGCGGGGCTGACGCTGGAGCCGCATGCGGTATTGAAGCGCACCGGTGCAGGTGTCACCGCCTTCATTCTTGACACCGGAATCCGGGAGGACCATAGCGAGTTCAGTGGGCGCGTCCTGCCTGGATTTAGCGTGATCAACGATGGCAAGGGCACCACCGACTGCAACGGACACGGCACCCATGTGGCGGGCATTGTGGGCGGACGCCTGTACGGCGTGGCCAAACAAGTCATGCTGGTGCCGGTGCGCGTCATGGACTGCGCCGGCGTGGGCACAGTAAGCGGTTTGATTACCGCCTTGGAATGGGTGGGTAATACCAAACAGCGGCCCGCAGTGGCCAACGTCTCCATGGGCGGGATAGCTTCAAGCGCCCTCAATGCCGCTGTTGCCGCCTTGGTGGCCAAGGGAGTCACTGTGGTGGTGGCGGCGGGGAACAAGGGCGTCGATGCTTGCAAGGCCTCGCCCGCCAGCGCGCCCAGCGTCATAAGCGTAGGCGCGACCAACAAGGAAGGTGCGCTGGCCCCTTACTCTAATTTTGGTCCCTGTGTGAGCATTTTTGCCGCCGGCTCTGAAGTGGTCTCCGCTTGGCATACCAGCGACAGCGCGACCAAGACGCTCAGCGGCACCTCCATGGCCAGCCCTTCAGTGGCAGGCCTGGCGGCGCTGGCCTTGGAAACCGTCCCCGAAGCCAGCCCACTGGAGGTGGCTAACTTCTTGGTGGATCACGCCCGCCACAGCCGATTCGCTGAGTCAGCTATCAATGCGCCAACGGGCTTGCTGGCATGGATGAGCAGCGCGCTGGCGGGCCCTGCGGATACCCAGACCCTGGCACTCAAAGCTATGGCGACCCTGAGCGCTGCGCCTGGACCCCGCACCCGCTAAGTGCCCTAATTGCTAGGGCCCAGACTGGGCCGGCACAAGGGCCCGCGCGCAGGGCACTGGCAGCACGCTACAGTACCGACCGCGTTCACTACAACAGGCCGGCACTATGCATGTACTTACCATCCAAGGCAAAACCATCGTCGAGTCAGATGCCATGCCCCAGCAGTTACCGGATGAGGGGTTTTTATGGCTCAGTTTCAGCCGGCGCGAGTTTGAAGTACTTCAAAGCGAAATTCAAAACATGCTGGAGACGGTCTGCAAGGTGCAACTGTTTGATTTGCATGTATCGGACTTGCTCAACAACCAACTGCCCTCGCATTACGACTTCACCACCGATTACGACTTGCTGGTGTTTCGGCGGCTGGCGCGCGGACGCACCGAGTCCGATGTGGCCAACCCAGGCCAGATCTTGCACCGCGCCAGCAACAAAGGGGGGCCGCCCATATTGCGGCGCATCGACACCAGCCCGATCGGCTTTGTGGTGTTTGATCGCATCGTGCTTTCGGTGCATCCGGCCGATTGCACGGTACGCGATGCCTTTGCCAACCGCCTCTTGCAAAGCGGTGCAAGCCATATGAGTGGGCGTATTCCAGCCAACCCGGCCGATTTGATGTTGCGCATGATTGGCGTCATGGTCGATGGCTATTTGGAACTGCGCCGCGAGCTGACACGCCAGCTAGATCACTGGCAAAGCGAGTTGATCAATCCCAGGACACGGTTTAACAACTGGCGGGCGCTGCTCGATTCACGCCTGACGCTGCATTACCTGGACGAAGTGTGCGAAGACCAGCGCGCCGCCGTGCAAGATTGGATCGACGCCCTCGACGCCTGGCATGAAGACGCCACCTTATCGTCCAAGGAACTCGAGCTGATTCGCGTGCGCAGCCGCGATGTACTGGAGCACATCGAACGGGTGGTGCACCACGTGGGACGGCTAGAGCAAAGTGCAGAGGCCGCGGTGCAGATGCACTTTAATGTGCAAAGCAACCGTAACAATGATGTCATGAAGACCCTGACGGCGCTAACTGCCATATTCTTGCCCTTGAACCTGATCACCGGATTTTTTGGCATGAATTTCGAGCAGTTTAAGTTTTTGAAGTTCGAACATGGCTTGGCGCTGACCGAGGGCTTCATGGTCTTGCTGGCGCTTGCTCTGGTGGCCTACTTTTGGATGAATAATTACCTGGGCAGCGCAGCCAACAGCAAGTCCGACGATCGCTGACCTGAACTAGGACACAAAAATGTCACAAATACTTCATTCAGATGGGCGACCATTAGCGCCATTTCAACCGCTTCAATGGAACCCTCACCATGACTAAGACGCAGGACGACGACCTGGTTCGCAGAATTCGACAAGACCTTCTGGACAGCTTTGACGAAGAGTTAGAGATGGAAGTGGAGGACCGCGCATTTAGCAGCGAAGAGGCGGTCAACGCAACCGACGAGTCGCGCGCCGCGCGTGTGAACTATTTCCGCGAATTGTTTCGTCTGCAAGGCGAATTGGTGAAGCTACAAGATTGGGTAGTGGCCAGCGGACACAAGGTGGTGGTGCTGTTTGAAGGCCGCGATGCAGCAGGCAAAGGCGGCGCCATCAAGCGCATCACGCAAAGGCTGAACCCGCGTGTAGCGCGCGTAGCCGCCCTGCCCGCGCCCAATGACCGCGAGCGCACCCAGTGGTATTTCCAACGCTATGTATCGCACCTTCCAGCCGCCGGTGAAATTGTCATGTTTGACCGCAGCTGGTACAACCGCGCGGGTGTGGAACGGGTCATGGGCTTTTGCAGCGATGAGCAATACGAAGAGTTTTTCCGCACGGTGCCGGAGTTCGAAAAAATGCTGATGCGCTCGGGGATTCAGCTCATCAAATACTGGTTCTCGATTTCAGATGAAGAGCAGCATTCCCGCTTTCTGGGCCGTATCCACGACCCGCTCAAGCAATGGAAGCTCAGCCCCATGGACCTGGAGTCGCGCAAGCGCTGGGAAGACTACACCGTGGCCAAAGAGGTGATGCTAGACCGCACCCATACCCCCGAAGCACCCTGGTGGATCGTGCATGCGGTGGACAAGAAAAAGGCCCGGCTCAACTGCATAACGCATCTCTTGGCCCAAATGCCCTACGAGGAAATACCGCACCCCCCCATCATCCTGCCCGCGCGCGTACGCCACGAGGACTATGTGCGGCAAAAAGTAGCCCAAGAGATGTTCATCCCCGAAATCTATTGAACCTGCGCCCTGCGCGGCAAGACGGGCCACCATTGGGCCGCGCCACCTCCCGTGCCGCATAGCGCGGGGGCGCTGCAAGGCGGTACCATGTCGCTTTTTGAGCGATGCCACTTCCATGCTAACGATTGAACTGCTGAACGCCTGCGCATCATTTGGCGCCTTTGATCAACAGGGCCACTGCGCGCTGCGCGCACCGGGCTTGGTTGCTTTGACCCGCATGCAGGCCAGCACCGAGGACTTGAATGCCTTTGTGCGAAGCTATGACGCGCAATTGCAAGCCAGCCCCGCCTGGGAGGCATGGCCTGCCGGTGAAGCCTGGGGCATTGCTTTGGGGCAGGCCCAGGCCTGGCCCCAGTACCGCGATTTGTTTTTTCAATGGCTGGCCTATGAGGCGGCGGGGCAGGTTTTGCCGCAGGCTTTGCCGCGTTTGACCCTGTCATGTGGCGCGGCAGGCTTTGACGGCTTGCTGCGCACCGCCTATGCCGTAGAGGCGCGCCACCACCATGAACTGGCCGATGCCTTGAGCTTGTGGGCCTGCTGCTGGCAAGAGCGCACGCCCTTGCCTGGCGCACCGGCAGGTGCGGGCAGCGATGCGCTCCAGGTGCTGCGGCAATTGCCCCGCATCGCAAACAAAGCCGGTGACTGGGCACAAGCCATGCACCAAGCCGCCAATACACCCGCCTTGCTGCGGGCGGCCGGCCAATTGCACACCGACGCGGACACACTGGAACAACTGGCCGGCTTGGCAGCGCAAGCCTATGCTTGCACGGGAAACGCGGCCGCACAGGCCCTGCTAAGCAGTGCCGACGCCATGCGCCGCATCCTGCCGCACATGGATGAACCGGAACTGGCGCTGCGCAGTTATTGGCAGGACTTTGCAGCCACGGTGGCCGTGGCCGGCCTGCAACTGGGTAAAGCGCCGACCGCCCTGCCCTGGCCCGAACTGCTGCGCCAGGCCTGCGCCAGCCGGAATGTACGCAGCATCACCCTGGTGGACTGCTGCCACCAGACCGCCCAGGCCTATGGACGTGACGGCTGGTGGCGAAGCGCTGCTACGCGGGCGGTACAAGACGCTGTTGCTTAGGGCAATGAAATTGGCGTAATCATGCGGCAACGCGCCTGTAGGGATTTCGCGGCTCCAGGCTGAATCAGTTCCTCGGATATCTTGGGCAATTTGCCCAGATACCCGCTTCGCACAGCCATGATGAACCGCGATTGCCGGGCAGTTGGCGGCTGCAGCTAATGAAAAAAACTGAGGAAAATTTCAACGAAAAATCTACGTAAGGCCATTTTTTTAACAAAATTTTAGTAGTTATATGTTTAACAATAAAAAGAATGTACATTACATTGAGTACATCTATTCGTAGCAGTTTGACACCATAGGGAGATAAAAAATGACACGCAAATCAAAATCTTTTCAGCCAACTGTGACCCGGCTTTCGATGTGGCTAAGTTGTGGCCTAGGCGCTTGCCTTAGCAATTACGCCCTAGCCGAGGTGGCAGACCCCGCTTTACAGCGCGTGGAAGTTACCGGTTCGAGCATCAAGCGTATCGCTGCTGAGGGAGCTCTACCAGTCAGCGTAATTCGGGCCGAAGAAATTAGAGCATCAGGGGCGACATCAGCCGTAGACCTGATACGAAAAATCTCTTCTTCGCAAGGTGGAACTGTTGAATCTGGCTCGGTGGGGGGGAGTAGCTACGGCTTTGCAGGAGTGTCCATACACAATGTGGGCGAAACACGGACTTTGGTGCTGCTTAATGGACGGCGTCTAGCCCAATTTGGCGGCCAAACTTTGACGGGCTTTGCTGCAGGTTTTGACCTGAACGCAATACCAATTTCAGCAATCGATCGCGTAGAGCTGCTCACTGACGGCGCATCAGCCCTCTACGGTGCCGACGCCATAGCAGGCGTAGTAAATTTCATAACCAAACGTAAGACCACAGAAGGCGATATATCCATCGGCGTATCTGCCCCACAAAAAGGGGCCACAGAGACCCGGTTTAGTGCGAGCAAGGGGTTTGGGGATCGCGACAAGGATGGATTCAATGGCTTCATTTCATTTGGCCACGACGAGCGAACGCAGCTTTTTTCAACGGACCGCGAGTTCGCCAGCACTGGCAAAACGAAGTTTAACTATCAGGGTAAGTCTTACCAAAAGCAGCAATTTTCTGCAAGCCCTATTCCTGCGAACGCCCTGGATGACAAGGGTCAACTAATCAGCCCCTATCAAAAGAAAACCGGCTCCTGTCCACCAAAAACGTTCCGCGTCATTGAGCCTTATAACGACGGTACTGGCATGGCTGATGATTACTGTGGTTTTGATTTTGTAGGTGAGCTAGAAATTTACCCGGAGCGAAAGCGGGACAGTTTCATGGCATCCGTTACCGGTGACTTCGCCGGGCAAGAGTTATTTGCAGATGTGCTTTTGGCTAGAACCAACACCATTTCGCGGATCGCACCGGTTCCTGGAAGTATCAGCATACCGGCCGGAAGCGCCCTTGCCAATAAGTATTTGGTGCCAATCGGCATTACCGGAGACTCAACTGCCTTTTACCGCCTCTATGACTTGGGCAAGCGCACCAACAATGACACTGCGGACTTCAAAAGCATATCATTTGGGTCACGCGGCGACATGGTCGGATGGGACTACGCAGCGGCTTATAGCTATTCAGAAAGTGATGTAAGGGGTAGCGTCTCTGGGTACCCCGGTGCCTTAGCGGTAAGCGCACTTAGGAAAAGTGGCTTGTTAGATCCGTTCGTCAGCCCAGGCTCTCAGTCTGCCGCAGCCCAAAGTGCAATAAATGCCGCTAATTTCAACGGCTACTGGGACGGTGGAGTGGCACAGTTGAATACTATCAACCTAAATGGTTCTCGCCCCGTTGGAAAACTCGATGGCGGCGCCATCATGCTGGGCGTAGGGTTTAACCTTAATTCAGAAAAGTTTGAATCCAAACCCAGTCTTTTTGCGCAGGGAAAGTTGGCAAACCCTGTGACCGGTACGCTGTGTGACCCCGCCGACCCGACAAAGCCCTGTGATACGCGCTTTGGGGACTCATCAACCACACCCCCCTACACGGCAAGTCGAACTTCCGCAGGATTATTCGGAGAACTGGTACTTCCAGTTAGCAAGTCATTGGAATTAGGGGTGGGGGTCCGCACAGATAAATACTCAGACTTTGGTTCGGCGAACACGGCCAAGGTAAATTTTCGATTTTCACCGTCCAGCCAATGGATGATGCGGGGATCTGCAGGTACGGGTTTTCATGCGCCAACCGTACCGCAGGTGAATGCAACATTGCGTGATTACGGCGTTACTAGTGACAAATATACCTGCACCGCTGCTCTGCAAGCTAAGGCTACGAGTCTCGGGGCAATTTGCCAATCGGGCAACAGACAATACGACCAAATGGCAAGCGGCAATCCATCGCTCACTCCAGAGAAATCGATCCAAACCACTTTGGGAGTCCGCTTTGAGCCTAATGATTCGATGTCTTTTGGCGTAGACCTTTGGCAGGTGAATATTTCCGACGCCTTCGGGCAATTGACTGAACAGTTGGTATTTGGTGATCCCGCCGCTTACTCTCAATCTTGGACAACCAAAGTAGACATCGGCACTGGGAAAAAATACCTTGCTTTCCTTGCAGACAATAAGAATCTCGGCAATTCAATTACGCAAGGTTTAGATTTTGACATTCAAGCACGATCGAAAACGAGTGTTGGCTTGATAAATTCGCAACTAACAATCACGTATATGCTTCGGGACGAAGCCCAACTAGAAAAAAATGGAACCTACTATTCGAGCGTTGGGAATTTTGCTGAGTTGGGTACGGTGTCTTTTAAGACAAAAGGGCGCTGGGCAACTTCTTTGAAAAATGGGGATTGGAGTCACACTGTTGGAGTTAACTTTCAGTCGGGATATGACGATCTGTTAACTAAAGTCGATGTTCTGGATTCGGCTGATGTTGTTACAGCGACCGAAGATATCCGCATGAAAGTAGAAGCCTATCTCACCTACGATTGGCAAACCGTTTGGGCACCAAGCAAGTCCTGGTCTCTAACGGCAGGCATGCTGAACCTAATGGACACCAAACCGCCGTTCGTTCCATCCACCGGTGGCCTCGGGCGCGGGCAACAGTTTGGATATGACGACCGTTATTACGACCCGCGCGGACGAACGCTTTACGCCAATGCATCCTACAAGTTTTGATAATTAGGCTATGGGCTTAGAGCCTGAGGCTGAAATCAGTCAATTGGTCTAAACCGCGCCAATCGGGCTAGGCCTAAAAATTAATTTATCCGAATTTTTTGGCTGATGCCGTTTACTAGGGTCACGGTAAAGTATAAAAAACCTAACGCTTCTTTTGAGCAGGTGCCTTACTTACGCGAAAAAAATGCCACCGTAAGGTGGCATTTTTGTATCGGGTCTTAGTTAAGCCAGCGCTTTGTGGGCACCGTCACACAGGGGCTTGGCAGCGCTGTGTTTGCAACCGCAAAAATACACGGTCTTGGTTTCTTCGGCGTGGTACTTCACCGGGGAAAATTCGCTGCCTTTGTGCGAACCGTCGCAAAAAGGTTGGGCCTTGCTTTGTCCGCAAGAGCACCAGTAGTAGTCTTTGCCTGCTTCGACATTGCTGGCATAAGGTGATTTTTGGGCGATGTGGGGTTCCATGGTGTTTCCTGGTGATTGAACAGTTTCTAAGGATTGCGGCGGCACTGTCTGCTTGGGCTGAAGCAGACTTGGAGCACCCGCATTATCCCCCCGGCCTCGGGCTGGATGCGCCGAGCCAAAAAGGCGTCAGGCGCGCTACGAAATCGGGCAGATCCTCAAAATAGGGCAAAGCACCGCCTGGCACTTTGTGGGTGTGCCAGGCATCTGCTGTTACAAGCAAGGCCAAACCCCGGTAATCGGTGAAGTCGCCGCGCGTCGCCATGGAAATCCACACCGGACATTGCAGCGCTTCATACACCGTATGAATGTCTTTGCTGAACAAGACCATGGACAAAAAACACAAGGGCGCAAAGCGCGCGCCTTCTTCACGCGCCGTGCGCACGCAATAAGGCCACAGCTGGGGGTCGATATGCGGCGAGCCCCAGGTCTTGCGCAAAAAATAGCGAATGACCGCTGGGCTGGTCAGCGTATCGAACAAAGCCTGCGACCAGCGCGGCCACAGCAAGGCCGCATGTACGCGCGGCTTGTAGCTGTTGCTGCCCGGCGGGCCCCGGCGCGACTTTAAGCGGCTCAGTCCGGTGGGGCTGACCAGGGCGAGGTGGGCGATGCGCTGCGGCGCCTCGGTAGCGGCGCGGGCGGCAAATTCGCTAGACAAAGACAGGGCCAGTACGTCGATAGGCACAGGCCCATGCTCGCGGGCTAAGAGGTCTAGCACTGCGTGTATGGCATCGGTCATGAGGCGCGGCGTGTACATGCGCTCGCCGCGCTCGGAAAAACCATAGCCAGGTAACTCCATCGCCACCACCACCCGCTCGCGCCGGTAGTGCTCGAACAAAGGCCGCACTTCCGCAGCCGAGGCAGCAGCGTTGATACTGTGTATCAGCAACAGAGGCGGCAAACCCGGTGCAGGGTCTTGGGGCGTGGATGTGTAGATATTGATACGCCCCACCACGCTGTCTATCACCCGCTGGGTCGCTTGCAGCGCGGGCGGCAGAGGTGGGATAGGGTTCAAAGCGGTGGGCATGGCCAATAGTAAGGTACTGCAGCGCTCGGACGCCTGGCCGCTGTCGCCTTCATGTTTTTTCGATCACTTGCTCGCTCACCGCTTGCAACTCTTGCGCGCTGACCAGCGCCGGCGCGATGTCCGCCAGTGGGCGAAGCACGAATGCGCGTTGGCGCATGCGCGGATGCGGCACCGTCAGCGTCGGACTATCGATGCGGGCTGCGCCGTAAAGCAAGATGTCCAAGTCGAGGGTGCGTGGGGCGTTGCGGTAAGGCCGCTCGCGCCCCGCACCGCGCTCCAACTGGTGCAAACGGGCCAGCAAATCAGGCGCACTCAGTCGCGTGGAAATTTGCAACACCGCATTGAAGTAGTCCGGCCCGCTGGAGTCCACCGGCGCGCTGCGGTAAAGGGGCGAGGCGGCGTGCAACTGGCAATAGTCAAAAGCGGCGATGGTCTGCATCGCCTCTTGCACGGCCTGTCGGGCATCGCCCAAATTGGCACCCAGGCCGATGGTGACAATCAGGGGCTCGCGCATGGATCGGGCTAGTTAGTTGGAGTCGGCAGGGCCGCCCTGCCCTTGACCATCGTCTGCGGGACGCCCAGCGCCAGAGCGACGGCGACGGCGGCGCTTTTTGGGAGCCTCGCCCGCCTGGGCATAGGCCCCGTCTTCATCGGATGCCTGCTGTACAGGCGCGCCGGCCTGTACCTGCGCGCTGTCCCCATCCGTGGCTGCATCGCCAGGCGTTCGGTGCGGCGCAGAGGCGGGCCTGGGGGCACGCACCGCGCGCGGACGCTTGAGGTTTTCTTTGCGTACCTGGTCCACCAGGTCTTCTCGGATCGCGTCATCGCCGGTGGAGAACTCTTGCCACCAATCGGCCAGCACTTCGTCCACCTCGCCAATGTCTGCGCGCAAGCGCATAAAGTCAAAAGCGGCACGAAAGCGCTCTTGCTGCACCAGGCCAAATGGCGCACTGCCCACGCGCTTGTCAAAGCGCGGCTGCATCATCCAGATTTCGCGCATGTCGGCGGCCAATTTGCCACGCCCGGAGACGTCGCCGATGCGGGCGTTAAACACATCGTCTATCGCGTCCTGCAAAGCCGGATGCGCATGTTGCCCCTGCGCCTGGCGCGCAGCCCAGCCGTCGCGCACATCGGCCCAAAGCACGCAGGCCAGCAAAAAGCTGGGCGCTACCGGTTTGCCCTCGCCCACGCGCCGATCGGTGTCTTGCAATGCGGTGGTGACAAACGCATGGTCGGCACGCTCTACCACCAGGTCGAGCAAGGGGTAAATGCCGCGCTCCAACCCGAGCTTGCGCAATTGCGCAATCGAGGCCAGCGCATGCCCGGTTTGCAAGAGCTTGAGCATTTCATCAAACAAACGGCTTTGCGGCACATCGGCCAACAGGGGCAAACATTTGCGCAAAGGGGCTGCGGTTTTGCTGTCCACCTTAAAGCCCAAAGGCGCTAGCTTGGCCGCAAAGCGCACCGCGCGGATGATGCGCACCGGGTCCTCGCGGTAGCGCACACCGGCGTCGCCAATCATCTTGAGGGTTTTGTTTTTGGCGTCTTTGATGCCGCCGTGGTAGTCCACCAAAATTTGCGTCTGCGGGTCGTAGTACATGGCGTTGATAGTGAAGTCGCGCCGTACCGCGTCTTCCTCTTGTGGGCCCCAGACGTTGTCGCGCAGCACACGGCCCGTGGAGTCCACCGCATGCTTCATGCCGGCGAGCTCACTTTTACTGGTTTTTTCATTACCTGCTACTTGCTCGGCGGCGGCGTTGTCCAGGTAAGCACGAAAGGTAGAGACTTCAATCACCTCATGCTCACGGCCCCGGCCATAGACCACGTGGACAATGCGAAAACGCCGCCCGATGATGAAGGCGCGGCGAAACAGGGACTTCACCTGCTCGGGCGTGGCGTCGGTTGCAACATCAAAGTCTTTGGGGCGCAGGCCCAGCAGCAGATCGCGCACCGCGCCGCCCACCACATAGGCCGCAAAGCCGGCATCTTGCAAAGTGCGCACCACATTGGCGGCGCGCTCATCGACCAGGGTGGGGTCGATGCCGTGGGTTTTCACCGGCACGTCCACACGTTTACCCAGTGAGGGTTTGCCGTCGGTACTGTTGCTGCCGGTGGCCTTAGCCAACAAATTAGTAATAAATTTTTTGATCATAAAAAAGGGTTTGCGCCGAACCTGCGTATGCGGTCGTGCGGCGCTTCGCCTTCAGGCGAAGAGTTCGAGTATGCGCCATCCGCGCGCCTGGGCAATGGCGCGCAAGCGCTCGTCAGGGTTGGTGGCTACCGGCACATTGGCTTTTTCCAAAAGCGGTAGGTCATTGATAGAGTCCGAGTAAAAAGTGCTGTGTACGTCCTGCCAGCCTAAATCGCGCGCGGCCAGCCAGGCCTCCACCCGCGCCACTTTGCCCTCGCGAAAGCTGGGTACGCCGCGCACTTCGCCGGTAAACCAGCCCTTACCGCCAGGTGTAGTGTCGCGCTGCAAATCGACGGCCATCAATTCATCGGCGCCCAGAGCGGTAGCAATCGGGCGGGTGACAAATTCATTGGTGGCCGTCACCACGATCACGGTAGCGCCTTCGGCTTTGTGCTGGCGGACCAACTCAAAAGCTTGTGGCAAGAGGCCGGGCTTGACGACTTCTTCCATAAACAGCGCATGCGCTTGGCAGGCCGCCTCTTCCCCGCGCAGCACGAAAGCGGCAGTGGCAAAGCGGGCGTATTCAAAAATGTCCATGGTGCCGGCTTTGTACTGGGCGTAAAAAGCGTCGTTGCGCCGCATGAACTCCACCGGGTCGGTCCAACCCAGGCGCGCGGTGAACTGGCCCCAGCTGTAATCGGAATCAAAGGGAATCAGCGTGTGGTCCAGGTCAAACAGGGCCAGCTTGGGCAAACTCATGTGTTCTCCAACATCGAGCGAATCAGGGGGATAGTGATAGCGCGCTGGGTTTGCAGCGCATAGCGATCCAGCTCATCGAGCAGGGCCAGCAAGCTGCCCAGGTCGCGGCTGAAGCGGCGCAAGGTGTAGTCCATCACCTCGTCGCTCAGGAACAACCCCCGCGCGTCGGCCGCTTGGCGCAAAACCGCGCGGCTTTGCGCTTCGTCCAGGGGCTGCAAGACAAAGATGTGGCCCCAGCCCAGGCGGGTGCGCAGGTCTTCGCGCAAAAGCAAATCGGCCGGTGCGCTGCTGCCCGCGGCCAGCACCGGGCGTTGCAGGCTGTGCGCCTGCACAAACCACTGAAACGCGCTGTGCTGCTGCTCGGCGGAATACAGGTGCACATCGTCCATCAGCACCATCGCCCACGACTCATCAAACTCCGGCGGCGCGGCGCCAGATGCGTCCATCCACCCGGCACTGGCGCCGCGCGCACGCAGACCTTCTTCCACCGCGCGCAGCAAATGGGTCTTACCGCTTCCTTCAGGGCCCCAGAGGTAAGTCGGCACGGCCAAGGCGTCTGGCACTGGCTGGCCCTGCACCAGGCGCTGCAAGTGCGCATGCACGGCGCTATTGGGGCCTGGGAAGAAATTGTCCAGCGTCGCCGGGCCGGGCATGGCAATATCGAGCGCGATTTGCCGCATCACCGTCTATTAGCGCTGGTACAGGCCACTGGCCATATAGCTGCTGCGCAAACGGCGTATGGCCACCAGCAGCACGGCACTGGCCGGCAGGGCCACCAAAATGCCGACAAAACCGAAGAGCTGCCCAAAAGCCATCAGCGCGAAAATCACGGCCAGCGGGTGCAGACCGATGCGCTCACCCACCAGGCGCGGGGTAAGGAAAAAGCTCTCCAGTAATTGGCCCAGGCCAAATACCACGGCCACCATGGTCAGGGCATAGGCGGGGCCGGAAGTGGCCGAGAACTCCAACAATCCGGCTAGCAACGCCAGCACCAGGCCCAAGCCAAAGCCCAGATAAGGCACAAACACCGCCAGGCCGGTAAACGTGCCTATGGGCAGCGCCAGGTCCAAGCCAAACAAAGCCAAGGCCACGCTGTAATACACCGCGAGCACGCCCATCACCACCAACTGCCCCCGAAGGTATTCGCCCAACACCTGGTCAGCATCGATCAGAAAGCTTTGCGTGCGCTCGCGGTAGCGCGGCGGGATCAGCGTACGCAGCCCCGTCATAAAGCGCTCCCAATCCATGAGCAGATAAAACAAGACCACCGGGATAAGCACCAAATTGCCCGCCACCGCCAAGGCGGCGCTGCCACCGAGCTTGAGCGAAGACAGCACCGAGCCCATGGTGTCTTCCACATTGGCGCTGAGGTAGGTCATGACAAAGGCTTTGATGCCCGCAGGCTCCAGGCTGAAATGCAGGCCGAGTTTGCGCAGCATGGGCTGTACGGCGGCGTTGAGCTGCTCCAGAAAACCGGGCAGTTGCTCTCGCATAAGCGGTATCTCTTTGACCAAAATCGGCACCAACAGCAGCACCAAGCCCACGAGCAGCACCAACACCCCCACTTCCACCAGCACCACCGCCAGCACGCGGGGCAGCAAGCCACGCAAGCGGGCATCGAGCCAGTCCACCAAGGGGGTGAGTGCGTAGGCCAGTACGGCGGCGACAACGAAGGGCGCAAGCACGGGCGCCAACAGCCACAGGGTTAGCACGCACAAAGCAATAATGGCAGCCCAGGCGGCGGCGCTTTTTTGGGAGTCCGTCAATGCATCTCCAAAAGGGGGCTGGGCTAAGCCCGTAAAATCGAAGGCTGATTCTATCGGGCAGGCCCCGATTCCCCTCTCGCAGGCATGCCTGCCCCAGCCCTGCACCTTCCATGACCACTTCGCCACCGCCTACCGCCAGCCCCTTGTCCTATAAATCGGCCGGTGTGGACATCGACGCCGGGGACGCCCTGGTTGAACGGATTAAGCCGCTGGCGCGCAAAACCATGCGCGAAGGCGTGCTAGCAGGCATCGGCGGCTTTGGCGCCTTGTTCGAGGTGCCCAAGCGCTATAAAGAGCCGGTGCTGGTTAGCGGCACCGACGGCGTAGGCACCAAACTGAAACTCGCTTTTGAATGGAATATGCACGACACCGTGGGCATCGACCTGGTGGCTATGAGCGTGAATGATGTGCTGGTGCAAGGCGCCGAGCCCCTGTTTTTTCTGGACTACTTTGCCTGCGGCAAGCTCGATGTGGACACGGCGGCTGCCGTGATCGGTGGAATTGCCAAGGGCTGCGAACTCTCAGGCTGCGCGCTAATCGGCGGGGAAACCGCCGAAATGCCGGGCATGTACCCGGCGGGCGAATACGACCTGGCCGGGTTTGCGGTGGGTGCGGTAGAAAAATCCAAGATCCTGAGCGGCGCCGATGTCAAGCCCGGCGATACCGTGCTGGGCCTGGCCTCCAGCGGTGTGCATTCCAATGGCTTTAGCTTGGTACGCAAATGCATAGAGCGAGCCGGCGAACAATTACCGGCCACGCTCGATGGCAAGCCGTTCAAACAAGCCTTGATGGAGCCGACCCGGCTCTACGTGAAAAACGTGTTGGCGGCGCTGGCGGCGCACCCCATCAAGGCGCTGGCGCACATTACCGGCGGCGGCTTGCTGGAAAACATCCCACGCGTGCTGCCTGAGGACTGCGCGGCCCACCTAGTAAAAGGCAGCTGGCCGCAAACCGAGCTTTTTGCTTGGTTGCAAGCCACCGCCGGCATTGACGATGTGGAAATGAACCGTACCTTTAACAACGGCATTGGCATGGTGGTGGTGATAGCAGCCGCGCATGCAGACGCCTGTGCCCAAACCCTGCGCGATGCGGGAGAGGCGGTGTATGCCATCGGGACGATTGTCCAAGCCCAAGCGGAAGGGCCCAAGGTGAGGGTGCAATAGGGCAAGAAGATGATAGTCACCGATCGATTTACCTACATTCATCTGCATAAATCGGCTGGCACTTTTGTCAACACCTTCATTCAGCAATACTTTCCTACAGGAAAAGTAATCGGTTATCACCTGCCAGCCAGGTATATACCCGAAACACACAGCCACTTACCGATCATCGGATGCGTGAGAAACCCCTGGGATTTTTATATTTCTTGGTATTTTTTTCAGAACCAAAAAAAACAATCGAATGCGCTGTTTATGGCAGTCAGCGAGGGCAAAACCTTAGACTTCAACCGGACCATGGAGAGATTGTTTTCCTTGACGGACAACCGGCCCTTGTTGAGGCAAATTTTAGAAAAACTACCCGATCACTTTGTAAGCTCTGGAATGAATATTCCGCGCAGTGTCATGGCAAAACTGTACGGGAGTAATCTCGGCTTATACAGTTTTCTTTACCAATGGATGTATCGAGATGCTCCGAGTGCACCGTATTTAGTCAAGACGGAAGAATTGGGACAGGGAATAAAGCAAGCCTTATCCAACATAGGAGTGTCCCTGAGCGATGACATGCTTCAATTTTTAAATGGGGAAGGCAATGCGAACACCTCCCGGCACGGCCATTACGCGGACTACTACAGCCAGGAAATCCGTGATCGTGTGAGCCACCTAGACCGCGAGTTGATTGCGCACCACGGCTACCAATTCAGTAGCGCGGGATGATGGCCGAGGCGGACAATTCGACCATCGGTAGGCTCGCTTATGGCGACTTGCCAAATTGCTGAAATTGCTCCAACACCGGGGCAAAAAGGGGCTCTACACTTTTTATAGCCGTGTAATGTCGCTCCCACTTTTTAGGGTCCGGTACCGATTGGGTGTAGCGGGATAATGGCAACTCGGCAGCCACACGCTCACGCAAGCTTCGATCAAATTGAATATTGACAAAGTCGCATATAACTTCTATCGATGCTTGTGGATCTTTGATTAACGCATCATAGTTAATACAGATATAACGATTGCTGCCTATTTTCTGTAAATCTGAAATAATATGCTGATTGGCCTGAATCCATTGGCTGGCGCAAATATACTCCAAGGGCTGGGCTTGCAACTCTCGCCAATTCGGCGGGAGCAATAATGACCATGGTTTTCCTGCCGCAATGATTTGGGGGTATGTCACCCAATTGCCCGACTCCCAGGCATCCATCATGCTGCCGATACTCTGCCAAGGGTCACGGTATAAATAGATATACAGCGCATCTGGAAACATCTTTTGTATAAACGGAATCCGCAGCGCATTTTTCGGTAGCTTGTCTAGCAGCCTAACCCGGGTGACGTCCCCAATTTGAATCGCGTTGCCTTCGTGGTCACGAAGTAAGGAGGCAAAGCCCCGCCGGACAGCATCTGCAATAGCCGGTGTGGCATCGTCAGCCAAAAGCCGGTTGCTGTCGCAGCCCTCTGGGTGTACCGGGTTCAGTGCCGGAATCGACTCAAACAGGGTGTGGCTTTCTCCGCCGATAGAGCACAAATCGCCGGCACAGGCAAGGGTCTCGAAAAGCAGCGTACTGCCGGACCGGGGGGCTGCCATGACAAATACCGGGCGGTCGAAAAAATCCCTGGTTTTCCCCTGAATTTGAATCATAGGGGTTCGGCTGTTAACGGTATGTTTCGCCTGCACTGCCGGATCAAGCAAGTGCAGCTGAATAATTCGAATAGCGCTTTGCCCATTGGAGCGCAGCCGGATGTCATCGGGCATGGACAACAAACCCGCCTTAATTTGGTGAACATAACTGCGGAAATGATGCAGATTACCCGGACTATCGCCATACAAATACCAGAGCGATTCCCAAACTTGCATAAAAGTGCTCAGCACCTTGGTCAAAGTAGATTTCAGTGCGGCCTGGGTATCCGTATCCTCATCTGGCAAATCTTGAAGAATAGTCTGGCACAGCGTTTTTACTTCGCTGACAGGCATTAAAGCGTGCGACGTAAATCTCTCTGTCAATAGGGGCGGACAGTAACCCGGTCGGTGCTGCAAAATTTGCGCCGCCTGTCCGCCCTTGAAACTGCCTGCCGGATCACCATGCGACACCATATCCCAAAAATAAGGTGAGCCAGCAGTATCCGCCACTAAATGGATGCGGGTAATACCAGAGTTATTTCGAACGGTGTGCTGGCGCCAGTTATCAAATATCCATGCCTCACCCGCAGCCATATGCACCTGCTGTCCGTCGCAAATAAAATGGACGTCGGGATGCGTGATTACCGGAATATGAATACGGGTTCGGTAGATCCAATGGTAGTTAATATCGCAATGGGGTGGTACCACCGCACCGGCTTGCAGGCGCATAAAGCGCGAACGGCTCCAAACACTGTCAAACGCGCCCAATACCTGCTGTACATACTCGCAACGTTGCAGAAAAGGCGTGGGCATCATTTCACCGCTGACCGCATCATTGGGCCCGCCGTTTACCGTGATCAATCGCAGCGCTGAATTCCCCGTGTAGTTCAACGGATGGGCATTCCACTCACTCTCGGTAAATTGCCCGAGTTCATGCGCCAACCTTTCAGCATCAAAGCGAACTGGCAACTGAATAAATGGAGTAGCAAGTTTCATAAAATATACTGAATGTACTTACCAATAAGCAATGATTAAAGTCTCCAGAAATCTAATTTTCCGCATCGATCCAATACATATTGCGACAGGACATTCTTAGGATTTATATCAGCGCGCGAAATTTGCTTGCGTACCTCATGCATATCGGGCATTCCGTAGGTCGCAATATCATTCTCTCTTTCGGTGTTCTCTATATTGCTAAAACTATGGGTAAAAAACGGCCTACCCAGAAAATCATAAATTTCTCTCAATACCTTGTCTGGACTGGCGACTAAGCGCTTATATTCAACAAAAAGCATTCGGTCCGAAAAACCTTGGTCAATACCATCTTGCATGGCCTGCATGGATTGGCCAAGAATGCCTTGCGGTCCGGCAATATAGTCGCACCTATTATTATCATTAAGCGCTATTCCGCCACGAACCAGTTGCTCATCGATAATATTCAAACGTTCATTGCCTTCGCGGTAGGGGTTGCGGCGGATCATCGCAATGAATGAGGCGAGTATCTCGTCGACATCGCGCACCGGACAGATCAGCTTCGCATCTTGCTTGATGTAGCCTTCTATAAATCTGATATTACCCGCCCAGGCGCGGTTTTTATCGATAACCACGGGTTTATCAATATCGCTGTAATACTGGTGAATGATGTTTCCGATGATGGAATTACCCTGGGGAATTTTGGGAAAACCAGTGAAAAACGGATCTACCCTGAAATGATTTTCAAGCAAATACATGGTTGAAAAAACTGGGCTTGATGGACCCGCATACATCTGCGGGTTCTGCCCCAAAAGCGCTGACAACAAGGTGCTGCCTGATCTTGGCAGGCCCGCCATGAAAAAGTATTTTTTTGTCGCCATACGCCACTTACTTCCCAGATTTAATTTTCATTTTAGAAAATTGTTGAGACCCTAAGGCCTTGCATGCCCCCTCCTGGGCGCCACGGTCTGGGCTCAGACCTTGCGCGCGCCCACCGCCCCTGCAGGCTCATTTGCGCATGCTGCCACGACTACTTCGGCCCGCGCCCATCCAGCTTTTTAAATACGGCCAATTCCCCATGGGCAAAAAACCGAGAAATTGTTACTTTTTTGTGAAAATTGGTGTGAAAATAACAAAATCGTAAAAAAAATTTTAAACGATAGCTGAACTGTAGACCACAAAGCGCCTGGCCTGACGGCCTAGGCGGGTCTTTAGTTTGTTTTTTAACCCTCTTCGTTGGAAACGTCATGAATCGAAACGCCCCAAAGTTCAAGCTCAACTTACTTACGCGATCCGCGTGCATCGCCTGTGGTGCGACCATGTCAATGGCGACCATGCAACCGGTCTTCGCGCAAGATGCAGCTAGCAACCTACAGCGCGTCGAGATCACAGGTTCGGCCATCAAACGGATTGATGCGGAGACTGCAGTTCCTGTCACCGTCTTGAAGATGGATGACTTGAAGAAATCGGGCGTGACCACTACCGAACAGGCCATGGCCGCCATCACCGCCATGCAATCCTCCACCGGCACTAGCCAGGTCGTCGGTGCGGGCACAGGCGGGGCGTCTTATGCGGACTTGCGCGGACTAGGCGCCAACAAAACTTTAATTCTGCTCAATGGACGTCGCATCGCCAGCAATTCGATCAGCGGTGATGCGCCTGACCTGAACATGATCCCGTTCGCAGCCATCAACCGCATCGAAGTACTGCGTGATGGTGCATCGTCCCTCTATGGTTCTGATGCTATCGGTGGAGTCATTAACTTCATTACGCGTGACGACTTCACCGGAGGCTCTTTCACAATCGGCATAGACCAGCCCGGCAAAGCCGGCGGCGAGGCCAATGGCGTCAACCTCGGACTTGGATTTGGCGACTTAGAAAAAGACGGCTACAACATTTTTGGCTTTGTCGATATGCATAGCCAGACCAATCTTGGTGGATTGCAACGCTCGATTAACATGCGCTACCCGGGTGGGCTCTCAGTCAACCCATTCCCGGCTAACTATGGGCAGGAAGAATTCGCGGTTGGTAACTGGATGAATCCTGCAGCGCCTAGCTGTACCGCCAACCCCAACATTACCGTCGATACAAGCTTTGCCTCAGCGTGTAAAGAGTCGACGTCTGGATTTGTGGATTACCTACCGAAATCGGAGCGTACCTCTGGCTTCCTCAAGGGCACCAAGAAACTTGACGCCAACACCCAGCTAGGCCTAGAGTACTTTTACAGCCAATCCGTCGTCCAAGGCAAAATTGCGCCAGTACCTTATTTCGGCCAACCGATGAACCGCTTCCTGCCCAATGGCACGACGCCCAACCCCTATTTCCCAGGCAACACGGGGGCGATTGCCTACAACAGTGTTCACAATGCCTACAACCCGGCCTTTATGGGCTTGTATGGTGAAGTGGGTACAACAGGTTACGGCAAGAATGTCTTGATCAACCCTGGATTCGTCTATATCAACTGGCGCGATCTCACATCCGGCGAGCGTATGGATAAAAACACGAATACGCAGCAGCGTATCGTTGCGTCAGTAGAGGGCACTTGGGGCAACTGGGATTACCAGGCCGCGGCCACTTACAACGAAAACAAGGTCCAGGTATCACTCAGCGGATACACCAATGGTGCGCTGATCGCCGATGGAATTGCGTCAGGCATCATCAACCCCTTCAGCGATCAAAGCGCGGCAGGTTTAGCGTATATCAAGGCTGCCGGTTACTCAGGATCACAGCAAATTGCGACGGCCAAGTCCACGGGCGTCGATTTCCATGCGAGCCGTGCCCTAGGCGATTTGTTGGGTACAGGCCGACCGGTGTCAGTCGCCGTGGGGGGCAGTTACTCCGACGACAAAATGCAGCAAGCCGGAGATGATATGGCGCTCAATGTAGCGCTCAAGGGCAGCACCGGCTTCGATCCCATGACCAATAACAAGGGAGCCCGCACCGTAAGCGCATTGTTTGGCGAATTCAATATCCCCTTCTCCAAAGAGTTGGAAGTAACCGCCGCAGGCCGCGCCGATTCCTATAGCGGCATGGGCAGTTCCTTCAATCCAAAACTTGGTGTCAGGTACCAGCCGATGAAGGAGTTGCTGATCCGCGGATCTGCATCGACAGGGTTTAGGGCACCCTCTTTGTACGACGCCTTTGCTGCGAATGTCTTTACCAACACGGCCAGTGTTACGGACCGCGTTACCGGGAAAACCAGCCAGTTCACTGCGCAATACGGTGGCAACCCGGATCTCAAGCCGGAGACTTCCAAAACCATCAGTCTAGGAGCGGTTGCGGAGCCGCAAAAAGGCTTGACCCTTAGCGCCGATGTTTGGGCGATCCAAGTGGAGCACACCATTGGTTCTCTGCCTGACACCACCGTCTTCGGTTCGGATCAGTTCAATTACTTGTTTTACCGTAATGCCAATGGCGGCCTGTCGCAAGGTGGTAATGCCTGTCCTGGTCCAAGCTGCGGTTATGTGGACCTGCGTAGCCAAAACCTCGGCGGGCTCAATACCTCTGGTTTAGATCTGAATGCCAATTACAGAGTCAATATCGCAGGTTCCGGAACGATCAGCTTTAGCGCTGCGAGTACCTACGTAGACAAATACGAATACCAAGATTATGAAGGTGGGCCTTGGATACAAAACATCGGTGTTTATGAAGGTAGTGGCCCGGTATTCAAGTGGAGACACAAGGCGAGCGTTGTTTGGTCCCACGGCGAGTTTTCGACGGGTTTAGCCGGAAATTACAAATCAGGCTATGCGGATCAAGCTACCTCTGCCAACAAGAAGTTGCAGGGCTACACCGGCGCGCCAGTGGGTGAATACGTGACTTACGATGCCTATACCACTTGGAGCCCATCGAAAGCCGCCGCCATTACGTTTGGCGTACGCAACTTGACCGATGTTGAGCCGCCTACCAGCTACCAAGTAGCAACCTTCCAAGCAGGGTATGACCCGCGCTTCTCAGACCCGATTGGTCGGACGTTCTACCTGCGCGGAACTTTCTCCTTCTAAGCGAATGCGACTTGCCGCTGGCCCTGCAAAGGCGTCGGTGGCAAGCTCATTCAACAAAAGCTTGAGCGTGGCGGGCGGCAATACATGGTTGCCGTCCGCCATCTTTTATTTAGAGCAGCGCGTTTTCGGCCTACCGAAACCTTCAACCATATTTGAATAGGACATTGGGCATGTCGCAGCACTGGGCAGAAACAATGCCGGATAAGCATGCAGTTATAGGCAGTTGCCTCAGGCTACCGGTCCGTTTCGACCTTGCCAAACTCATCAGCGAATTTCACACCATTGCAGACGTGCTGTGGGGAACCCGGGGCGGACGGGTGGGTGTGCATGTGCAAACGGAAGCCGTTTTCTTGCGGGGCTATGCGCCAGCAGAGGGTGATTTGCCGATTGAAGACCGCCCCGTCTTGGCCTCACTGCCGTTTACCCGCGCCTTGATTTACGAGACTTTCCAAGCGCCGCCGCAGCGCTGCCTTTTCGCAAAACTGCGTGCCAACGGCGAGATCAGGCCCCACATCGATCAGGGCGCGTACTTTGAACGCACCATTCGCATCCACTTTCCAGTGGTGACCAACCCGCAGGCCATCATGCTGGCGGACCAGCAGTCCTTTCACATGCAGGCGGGAGAAGTTTGGGCACTCAACAACAGCGCGGTACATGGCGTAGTCAATGCGCACCCCACAGAGGCACGAACCCATTTGATTTGTGACTACCTGCCGACCGAGCAGCTACGCCAATTGTTGCGCGACGCACGCCGCAGTCAAAGCACGTAGCTAGCCGCGCACTGCGCTTGCAGCCACTGCTAGAGGCCAGCTTGCGAGAAATGGCAAGCGACTAGATTGCTTTGCCCATCCGATTGCAAATCCGGTATGGCAGCGCTGCACTGTGCTTGTGCAATAGGGCACCGCGTATGAAAAACACAGCCCGATGGTGGATTCAAAGGTGAAGGCAATTCGCCCGCCAACAATTGCCTAGAACGGTTGCGCTCGATTTCGGGGTCCAAAATAGGAATGGCCGAAAGCAGGGCGCGGGAATAAGGGTGGCGGGCGGCGCTGTACAGCGCATCCCGGCTGGCGATTTCCATGGTACGGCCCAAATACATGACCATCACCCGCTGGCTGATATGGCGCACCACGGCCAAGTCATGCGCGATAAACAAAAGCGCCAGGCCCAGGTCTTTTTGCAGCTCGGCCAACAAGTTGACAATTTGCGCCTGAATCGACACATCCAAAGCAGACACCGGCTCGTCGCACACCACGAGTTTGGGCTCCAAAATCAAGGCCCGCGCAATACCGATGCGCTGGCATTGCCCCCCGGAAAATTCATGGGGATAGCGATTGACTTGCTGCGCGGTCAAGCCCACCCGGTCCATGAGGACACGCACCTTGTTCGCGCGGTCAGCGGCTGACACTTCGGGGCGATGAATGCGCAGCGGCTCGCCAATAATCTGGCCCGCAGTCATGCGCGGGTTCAGGCTCGCCAGCGGGTCCTGAAACACCATTTGTATGTCTTTGCGCACCGCCATCCAGTCGGCTTTGGAGGCGCCGACCATCTGCTGGCCATTCCACACCATGCTGCCTGCGGTGGCCGGATGCAGATTGAGCAAAGCGCGCGCCAACGTGGACTTGCCGCAGCCGGACTCGCCCACGATGCCCAAAGTTTCGCCTTCCTGCAGGTCAAAGGACACGCCGTCAACCGCCTTGACCTTGCCCCAGGGCGCCCAAGGCCAAGCACCCGCCAAACGCACCGGAAAATGGACTTGCAAATCACGCACTTCCAACAAAGGCGGCCTGCTGTCAGCCATGGGCCCCTCCTGCGCTTGGCCCCAAATTCAGTAACGCTGCCGGGCGATGGCAAGCACGCTTTGCCGGATACCGCAAAGACGGCTCAGACGGGACTACAGCGATATCCTGCAAAGCAGGCACTTGCGCATCACACAGGCCATCAGCCCAAGCGCAGCGCGGGGCAAAAGGACAGCCAGCGGGCAATTGCCCCATCTGCGGCGGGCTGCCGGCTATGGGCACCAAAGGCCCGCCCGGGCCATCGATACGGGCGATTGCGCCCAGCAGTCCGCGCGTATAGGGATGGGAGGCCTGGTGAAAAATATGCGCTACGCTGCCCTGCTCCATCACGCGCCCGCCGTACATCACCAAGACCTGATCGCACAGGCCCGCTATCACGCCCAAATCATGGGTAATCAGCAAGATTGCAATACCCATGTCTTTTTGCAACTCGCGCAGCAATGCCAAGACCTGGGCTTGCACCGTGACGTCCAGTGCGGTGGTGGGCTCGTCGGCCAGCAAGATGGCTGGTTCACACAGCAGGGCCATGGCCAGCATCACGCGCTGGCGCATGCCTCCGGAAAACTCATGCGGGTACATGCCAATGCGCGAGGCAGCTGCTGGAATCTTCACTGCATCGAGCATACGGATGGCGCTGGCACGCGCGGCCTTGCGATCCATGCCTTTGTGCAGTTGCAGGGTCTCAGTCATCTGGCGCTCAACCGTCAAGTAGGGGTTGAGCGCAGTCATCGGGTCTTGAAAGGCCATCGCTATCTGGCTGCCGCGAACGGTGTTGAGTTGCCGTTCCGAAAGCGCCAACAAATTGCGGCCCTGGTAGTCGATGCTGCCGGTGGCGCGGCCATTGCGCGCCAGCAAGCCCATGATGGCCAGTGCTGTCTGTGACTTGCCTGAGCCTGATTCCCCCACAATCCCTAGAGTCTCCCCCTGCTGGAGCGCAAAACTCAGACCGTTAACGGCATATACCGGACCATCATTGGTCGCAAACTGCACCTGCAAATTTTGCACCTGCAGCAGCGCAGCGTTTGGGGCTTGGGGGGTGGCAGTCATCGGGTCTTAGGGTCCAGCGCATCGCGCATGCCGTCACCCAAAAAGTTGGCGCAGTACAGCGTCAAGGTCAGGGCCGCGCCGGGGAACCAAATCATCCAAGGGCTGCTTTCCATGACATTGGCGCCATCATGAATCAGCACTCCCCAGCTGGTCATAGGCTCTTGCACACCCAGACCCAAAAAAGACAAGACCGATTCCGTGAGTATCACGCCCGGCACCGTGATGGAGGTGTAAATCACGACGATCCCCAAGAGGTTTGGCACCACATGCGAAAAAATAATGCGGTGCGTGGGTACACCAATCGCGCGGGCTGCCTCGATGTATTCCTTGGATTTGATCGACAAGGTTTGACCCCGCACTACCCGGGCCATATCCATCCAGGAAAAAGCAGAAATAGTGAGCACCACGAGATAAAAATCGCGCCCCAAAATGGTGACCATCATGATGGCTACCAGCAGATAGGGAATGGCGTACAAAATATCAACAATGCGCATCATCAAGGCGTCAACTCTTCCGCCCACAAACCCAGCAATTGCGCCCCAGGCAACCCCAAGTGACACCGATACCAGCGTGGCCAGCACCCCCACCGTGAGCGATACCCGTCCACCAATGAGCGTTCGGACCAACAAGTCGCGTCCCAATTCGTCGGTACCGAAGAGATGCCAGCCGTCCCAGGTCGGCCCAATGCCCATCTGGTTCCAATCGGTATCGTCATAGGCGTGGGGCGATAGCCAGGGCCCCACCAGACAGACCAGCGCAATCAGCACCAGAATGACCAAACTGACAAGCGCCGCCCGGTTGCGCATAAAGCGTTGCCGTGCATCCAGCCAGGGACTGCGCGCGGCTGGCGCCATCTCAGTAGCGGATTTTGGGATCGAGTAAGGCATACGCCAGATCTACCAGTAAATTGAACAACACCGCCACAAAAGTAACCAGCACCACCAGGCCCAGAACCAGGGTGTAGTCGCGATTGGAGGCGCCATTGACAATGAGCTTGCCCAAACCCGGAAGCGAAAACCAGGTCTCGGTCACCACCGCTGCGGTAATCGAGGAAATCGCTAAAGGCCCCAGCACCGAAATAACGGGAATGAGCGCCGGCCGCAACGCATGGCGCAGCACAATGGTGGACATGGGCAAGCCTTTGGCCCGCGCTGCCAGAATGAAGTTAGAACTAAGCACCTCGATCAGACTTCCCCGCATCACCCGGCCTACGGTGGAAAGATTAATCACCGCCAGCAAGGTAACGGGCAGGACAACAAAGCGCCATTGGCCCTCATTCCAGCCCCCCGATGGCAGCCATTGCAGCCACAGTGCAAACACGGTCACCAGCAGGGGGCCAATCACAAACGAGGGCACGGACCCGCCGATATTGCAAAAAACCATGAGCGCATGGTCCACCCAGCTGTTTTGCCGCAGCGCCGCCCAGATACCCAACAGCACACCGGAAAACACTGCGATCAGCATCGATAAACCGCCAATCAGCAAGGACACCGGCAAGGCCTTGGCCACCAAGTCGTTGACCGACCAGTCGGCGTAGCGAAACGAGGCGCCCAAATCACCGTGCAGCAAATTGTTCAGGTAATACAAATACTGCTGCCAAAGCGGTAAATCCAGGTGGTACTTGGCTTGCAAATTGGCGAGCACGGCGGCCGACACTTTGCGCTCGCTGTCAAAAGGCCCGCCCGGCGTCATGTGCAGCATGAGATAGCAGACCGTAATCACCGTGAGCAAGGTCGGCAGCGTCGCAAGTATGCGACGTAGGGTGTATTTCCACATGCAATGCGCCCGCAGTGACCCTGCAGATCAGCGTTTGATCAGGTACAAATCTTTGCTGCGGAAACGGTCCATCGGGTTGCTCTCAAAGTAGCCCCCTACATTCGACCTGACCAATCGCGGCAAGGTGTATTGCAACAAGGGAATCATGGGGTAGTCTTCCATCACCAACTTGGCTGCGCTGGTGAGCAGCGCTTTGCGCTTGGCAGGGTCCAAAGCCTGATTGCCTTGATTGATCAAATCCTCCGCATTGCGGTTGCAATTTTTATTGTCATTGGCATCCGAGTCGCATTGGACCAAGGTCAGAAAAGTGGTTGCATCGTTGTAGTCGGCCACCCAACCATGGCGGGCGATCTGAAACTCACCATCGTGCCGCTTTTTGAGCAGCACTTTGAACTCCATGTTCTCCATGTCGGTATCCAGGCCCAGCTTGGACTTCCACTCAGAGGCTGCAAAAATCGCCATTTTTTTATGGTACTGGTCGGTGTTGTAAGTGAAATTTATCTTGGTTCCGGGTTTCACACCGGCAGCGGCCAGCAATTTCTTAGCCTCATCAACCCGTTTTTCCATAGGCCACGCAGCCCAGTCATATGCGGTGACATCCGCCCCATTCACACCTTTGACGATCACCCCATAGGCAGGTATCTGGCCATCGGCTGTCACTTTGCTGGCAAGCGTATCGCGGTCGATCACCATGGACAGCGCTTTGCGCACGCGCACATCTTTGAGCAAGGGGTCTTTGTTGTTAAAGGCATAAAAGCGCAAGCCCAGCATGGGACCGTTTTTGATGTCCGCCGGATGGCTCTTTTTAAATTGTTCATACGAGCCAGGGGGCAAACCTTGAACATAGTCCGTATCCCCAGACTGAAACATCTTGACGTCCGCATTAGCGTCTTCAATGGAGAGGTAGCTCACCTTGTTCAGCACCACCGACTTGGCATCCCAGTAATGCGGGTTTTTCTCCAGCACGACGGCGCTGTTCACCCGCCAATCCTTCATCACATAAGCGCCATTGCCCACCATATTGCCGGGTTTGGTCCAGTCTTTGCCAAATTTATCGATCACTGCTTTGTGGATGGGCGCAAACTGGGTGTTCGATAGCAAGTCGAGCAAAAATGCCACGGGAAACGGCGTCTTCACTTCCAGTTGGTCTTTAGCAAGGGCTTTCACACCCAACTCAGTAAGCGGCTTCTTTCCCTCGGCCACGTCCATGCCATTCAAAATGAAAGGGGCGAGCGTCGTGGCATAGGGTGAGGCCGTCTTCGGGTCCAGGTAGCGGCGCCAGCCGTACACAAAATCTTCAGCGGTGATCGGTTCACCATTGGAAAACTTGGCGTCCTTCCTAAGCATAAAGACCCAGGTGGTGGGATTGCTCTGCTTCCAAGACGCTGCCACGCCGGGAACCATCTGACCGCTGGTGGTGGTAGCCGTAAGGCCTTCAAACAAATCCCGGGTAATTTGGTTGGCCCCCACCGACTCGGCAGACGCCGGATCCAGGGTTTCGGGCTCGGAGCCATTGCTGCGCACGAGCTCTTGCTTTGCGGCGAGTTGAACGCCTTTGGGAACTTGGGCGGCTAAGGCAGACATCGCCAACGCCGTCTGACTCACCACTAGCCAAACTAACAG
>JBILPS010000104.1:0-7042 GCA_044373655.1 Rhodoferax sp. | reverse complement strand
GGCTTCGCTGCTGCGCGCTTGCAGCATCGGGCACTGCACCTGCGGGTCTTCTGGGTTGGCGCCCATCATTTGCCAAAGAGCCGGGCGCACGAAGGCTAAAAACGTCACCATCACCGCTACCGGGTTGCCCGGCAGGCCGAACAAGGGCACGCGACCGATACGGCCCACCGCCATGGGACGGCCGGGTCGCATAGCAATGCGCCAAAAGGCCACGCCGCCTTCGCCCGGGGCATCGCTGTGCGCTAGTTGCCGCATCATGGCTTTGGTGTGGTCCGCTTCGCCCACGCTCACACCGCCACTGGTCACAATCGCGTCGGCTTGCGCCGCAGCTTGGAGAAACGCGCGTTCCAGCAAATCCGGTTCATCGCGGATCACGCCCAGGTCTATGCATTCAACGCCCATGCGCTGCAACATGCCCCATACGGTGTAGCGGTTGCTGTCAAACACCGCGCCTTCGCGGGGGCTTTCGCCCAAGCTCAAAATTTCATCGCCGGTGGAGAAGTAAGCCACGCGGAGCTTGCGAAAAACCAGCACCTCAGGCAAACCCAGGCTGGCTAAGAGGCCTATGGCGGGCGGCCCTAGGACAGTGCCCTTGGCCAGCGCAACACTGCCACACTTCACATCCTCGCCACGCAAGCGTCGGTTGTCGCCAGGCTGCAAGATGCCCTGCGGAATCTCGATGCAGTTCTTTTGCGCCTTCACGAGTTCTTGGGGCACCACGGTGTCTAGACCGGGCGGAAGAATGGCCCCCGTCATGATGTGCAGGCATTCGCCCGCGCCGATCTGCCCGGAAAATGGCGTGCCCGCCAATGCACTGCCTGCTACCTCCAATTGCAAAGGCATGTTTGCCGCCAAGGCACTGCCATCGAATGCGTAGCCGTCCATGGCGGAGTTGTCGTGCGGCGGTACGTCAATCGGGCTGACGATGTCCTGGGCCAAAACTCTTCCCAATGCTTGCATCAGGGGCAGGGCTTGGGTCTGTGTGGGTAGGGGCACCATATCGGCCAGGAATGCATTGACGGACGGTGCCGCTAATGCATCGGGGTCATAAGCCAGCAATGCGTCGGCTATTTCAGCCAGCGATTTCATAAACAGTGACCCACCTTATCCACCGATGTAACTCATTTCCACCCGCCGCCCGGGCGCTGCCGCTGGCTGGGGGGGCAGCGAGGCGCGCAACATCGAGTAACGGTCATCGCGCTGTTCCCATATGCTGCCTATGGCTGCGGCCAACTCCTGCGCACTCGCGCCACCGCGCAGCAGGCTGCGCAAGTCATAGCCCTGGCTGGCGAAAAGGCATAAATACAACTGGCCCTCGGTGGATAAGCGGGCGCGGTTGCAGTCGCCGCAAAAGGCTTGGGTCACACTGCTGATCACGCCTATTTCTCCGGCATGGGCGTCGGGCTGGCCCTGCGCGTCGGCATAGGCCCAGCGCTGCGCCGTCTCGCCCGGTGCAAACGCCTCCAAGGGCAGCAGCGAAAACTCAGGCTTTAAGCGCGCTATGACCTGGGCCGAAGGCAATACTTCATCCATGCACCAGCCGTTGGTGGCACCAACATCCATGTATTCGATAAAGCGCAAAACGATTCCAGTCCCTCGGAAATGCCTGGCCATGGGAAGAATTTCATGGTCATTGGTGCCGCGCTTGACCACCATATTGACCTTGATAGGCCCCAGGCCCGCCGCTTGCGCTGCTTCAATGCCCTTAAGCACTTCGGACACGGGGAAGTCCACGTCGTTCATTTGGCGGAATATGCGGTCGTCCAGTCCATCCAGACTGACGGTGACGCGTTGCAAGCCGGCATCACGCAATGCCTGTGCTTTGCGGGCTAGCAGGGCGCCGTTGGTGGTCAGCGTCATGTCCAGTGCTTGGCCTTCGGGGGTGCGCAGCGTGCCAAGTTGGGCTATCAGCAATTCCAGGTTTTTACGCAGCAAGGGCTCACCCCCCGTGAGACGGATTTTTTGCACCCCCAAGCCAACAAACTCCCGCGCCACTTGCACAATTTCTTCAAAGGACAGCAAGGCTGACTGGGGTAGGTACTGGTAGTCCTTATCGAACACTTCCTTGGGCATGCAGTAACTGCAGCGGAAATTACACCGGTCGGTGACGCTGATGCGCAAATCGCGCAAGGGGCGCCCCAGCGTGTCGCTCGTCGCAAGCCCTGGCGCACGGCGGATACCTGCGCTAGACAAGGGGATGGGGAGTGCGCCTGGGCGCAGGTCGTACACCGGAATCACGCGCGGCGGGTGGGAATTACTCATGTCGCTATTGTGCAGTGTGTGCCTAGGCCCTTACCCCCGCCTTGGTACTATTATTGTTTGCCATGGCTCACCTCCCTAAGCTTGCCCTGATCGCGCTGAACGCACTAGCCGTACCGGCTTGGGGTCGCCGCGCGCGGCTGTACGGTCTATGAACCCGCCCTCCGACATGAGCGATAAGCCGCGCGGACTGCGGGCCTGGTGGCAGCGCCTTTGGGGAGAACCGGATGGCACAGCCCTAGCGGGGGTTTCCACGATGGCAGCAAGTCCCGCAGTGAGCGGCTTCATGGTTCAGGCGCCCACCGATAAGCCGAGTGAGGCTCCGACCGAACCGGGCCGCATCACCAAGGAAGCGCTGTTGCGTCTGCGACCCGCTGGGCCGGCGCAGGACGAGCCACTGGATTTATTACAACAGCGCGCGAGTTTTTGGGCGACGGCCACCCATGACTTATGCCAGCCGGCCCAGGCTCTTGCGCTGTTTTTAGAGCGTTTGCGGCGCTTGCCGCCGGAGGCATCCGCTGAAGTTTTGCACGACTATTTGCAATCCTCTATGCAAGACTTGACGCGCTTGCTCGCCGGCCTGATGGAACTGGCGCAGATAGAGGCCGGCGAGGTACAAGCCTCTAGGATGGTGGTGTCGGTGGACGAGCTGTTTTTTCGGGTGCGCGAGCAACTGGCCGATCAGGCGCAGGCCAAGGGTTTGCGCTGGGTCGTCCGTTCCAATGGGCGCTCGGTAGTCGGTGATGCGGCGCTAGTCGAACGCGTCTTGCTGGCATTGGGCAGCAACGCTTTGCGATTTTGCGCGCAAGGCACGGTCTTGCTCAGCGCCCGCTTGGTGCAGGATGGGGCGGCGGTGCGTTTGGATGTCAGCGACAGCGGGCCGGGCATCG
This sequence comes from Rhodoferax sp., assembly GCA_044373655.1. Lineage (GTDB taxonomy): Bacteria > Pseudomonadota > Gammaproteobacteria > Burkholderiales > Burkholderiaceae_C > Allorhodoferax. The sequence continues at coordinate 3,893 of JBILPS010000104.1, read as the reverse complement.
CCGAGCGCGACCACGCTAAGATTTTCGAGCCATTTGCCCAGCGCAATGTGGCAACGCTGCAAGAACCATCGCGCCCCTCTCTGGGCCTGCATATCGCCTCTCGCCATTGCCAGCTAATGGGAACCCAAGTGCAGTTGCGTTCTGCATTAGGGCGTGGGAGCCGTTTTTCCATCACCTTGCCGCTGGCCGATGAGCGCAGCAAGTGGCATGGTGCGGACCTGCCCAAGGCCCTGCAGACCTTCGGTCTGGACGGGTTGCGTGTGGCCTTGTTCGATGCCGACCCAGAGCGCGCAGCGATGGTCGCTGCCTGGTTGCGCAGTTGGGGTTGTGTCCTGGTCGACGCGCAGGTCTTGGACGCTGCCGAGGCACTGCAAACCCAAGCCATTGTTTGCGCCTGGCAGGCGGATGCGCCGCTTGAGGCGGGTCAGCGCATCCGGACCATCCGTGCGCGTATGGGAAGTCATATACCGGCGTGCGTGATCAACGCTGACCTGGGCAAGGCCGACGCTGTGCTCGACCTGCCTGCCGCTACGGCTGTCTTGGGGCCAGCTTTGCAAGCCGCGCAGTTGCGGGCATGGCTGCGTCGGGTACTGTGAGCCTAGACCTCGCTTGAGTCAATTGCTGGCGTTGAAGGCATAGTTGACCGCTGCGCGCACGACTTGCGTACGGTTGTCCGCATGGAAATAGCGCAGGATGGCACTGACATGGGTTTTTACGGTTTCCTCCGAAACCTCCAATGCCGTGGCGATTTCCCGGTTGGTTTGGCCTTCCATTAAGCCGCGCAATACCATTTCCTGTTTGGGCGACAGCGGCGGCGGTAATGCCGACCTGCCCGCGGCGGCTAACGGCCTTAGCTCCTGCGGAAGGTAAATCTCGCCATTGAGCACCTGGGAAATGGCTTCGAGTAAGTCGTCGGTGTTGCCCGTCTTGGTTACAAAACCGGCAGCGCCGTTTTTGAGCGCCAGTTGAATCAATTGCAGCGTGGTACTGCCCGAGATCATCAGCACCACGAGCGCGGGTTGAATGCGACCCATCTGGCGCAGCACCTCCAAACCATTCATATCCGGCAGATGGTAATCGAGCAGCACCAGGTCGATGTCGCGATGCGGCAGCAGCATGTCAATTGCCGCCGCGCCTGTTCCTGCATGCAGCAACTGCAACCGCGGATACATGCCGGACAGCACTTGGCCCAGGCCTTCGCGCACCAATGCATGGTCATCCACTATGAGTATTTTCACGACGCCTTGAGCTTCCAACGAATAGGACGTGCGGAGATTATTACACCTTAAAACAAAGTACTGACCAAAAAAATCCCGCGAAGCACCAGGCTTGCGGGATGGGGCCGGGCCGCGAGGGGCCGGCCTAGGCACAGGTGCGCCGCGGGGCTTATCAGCCGCCGTGAATCTTCATCATCACTGGCACGATCAGCAATGCCACGATGTTGATGATCTTGATCAAGGGGTTGATCGCAGGGCCGGCCGTGTCCTTGTAAGGATCGCCCACGGTGTCGCCTGTGACAGCGGCTTTATGGGTTTCAGAGCCTTTGCCGCCGTGGTGTCCGTCTTCGATGTATTTCTTGGCGTTATCCCAAGCGCCGCCGCCAGTACACATGGAAATGGCCACAAACAAACCGGTCACGATGGTACCCATCAGCAAGCCGCCCAAAGCCGCTGGTCCAAGGATCAAGCCAACCAAGATCGGCGCCACCACGGGTAACAGGCTGGGGATCATCATTTCCTTGATGGCCGCAGTGGTCAACATGTCTACCGCGGTGTCGTACTCGGGTTTGCCGGTGCCGTCCATGATGCCTTTGATTTCCTTGAACTGGCGGCGTACTTCGACCACCACGGCACCGGCGGCGCGGCCCACAGCCTCCATTGCCATAGCACCAAACAAGTAAGGAATCAGTCCGCCGATGAACAGCCCGATGATGACGTTAGGGTCGCTCAAGTCGAACTTGATGTGGGCGCCCAAGCCCTCGAGCTTGTGGGTGTAGTCGGCAAACAGGACCAGTGCTGCCAGGCCGGCAGAGCCGATGGCGTAGCCTTTGGTTACCGCTTTGGTGGTGTTGCCCACTGCGTCCAGCGGGTCGGTGATATCGCGCACGCTGGCTGGGAGTTCAGCCATTTCGGCAATGCCGCCGGCGTTGTCGGTGATCGGGCCGTAAGCGTCTAAAGCGACCACGATGCCGGCCATGCTCAGCATGGAGGTCGCTGCGATAGCGATGCCATACAGACCACCGAGGTCATAAGCGCTGTAAATTGCAGCACACACAAACAGCACTGGCCAAGCCGTGGAGCGCATGGAGACGCCCAGACCCGCGATGATGTTGGTGCCGTGACCGGTAGTTGATGCTTGCGCGATATGCTGCACGGGAGCGTACTGCGTGCCGGTGTAGTACTCGGTCACCCAGACCAGCGCGCCAGTCAGAATCAAGCCGACGGCACAAGCGCCAAACAGTCCACCGGCGCTCAAAGCTCTGCCATCGGGCAATGCCAGCGGTGCTGGGAACATTGATTGGGTGACAAAGTAAAACGCCACCAAGGAAAGAACGCCGGCGACGGCCAGGCCTTTATACAGCGCGGGCATCACGTTGGTCATACCGGGACTGGCCTTGACAAAGAAGCAACCGATGATGGACGCCACGATGGACACACCGCCTAAAACCAGCGGATAGAGCACCATATTGGGGCCAGCGGTACCTGCCAACATGGCGCCTAGCACCATGGTGGCGATGAGTGTTACGGCATAGGTTTCAAACAAGTCTGCAGCCATACCGGCGCAGTCACCCACGTTGTCGCCGACGTTGTCGGCGATCACGGCAGGGTTGCGCGGGTCGTCTTCCGGGATGCCGGCTTCTACCTTGCCCACCAGGTCGGCACCCACGTCAGCGCCCTTGGTAAAAATGCCGCCGCCTAGGCGGGCGAAAATTGAGATCAGCGAAGAGCCAAAGGCGAAGCCAATCAGCGGGTTGAGCATGCCAGCGAGCGCTTTACCGTCTGCAGGTACGCCAGCGGAGGTGAGGTACCAGTAAAAACCGGTGACGCCCAGCAAGCCCAGGCCCACTACCAGCATGCCGGTGATGGCGCCGCCGCGAAAGGCGACATCCAGCGCCGGGCCAATGCCCCGCGTGGCCGCCTGCGCGGTGCGCACATTGGCGCGTACCGACACGTTCATGCCGATGAAGCCGCAGGCACCGGATAGCACGGCACCAAGCACAAAACCGACGGCGCTTAAGGGGTCTAAGAACCAAGTAATGAGGATGGCCAGTACCACGCCGACCATGGCAATGGTTTTGTATTGCCGCGCCAGATAAGCGGCGGCACCGGTTTGAATGGCCGCTGCAATTTCTTGCATGCGGGCATTACCTGCGTCCTGGGAAAGAATCCAACTGCGGGCCCAAACACCATAGATCACGGCAATCAAACCACAGACAAGCGCAAGAATAAGCGCTGAGTTACCTGTCATAAAAATCTCCAAACTAGCATGTTTCGCGAACAAAGGAGTAACGCTGGCGGTACTCCCGCTGCGTTGCTTCCTCGTGCTCTCGAACTGCAATAGTCGGGAAGCTGATTGGCCAACCCGCGCAACTGTAGCTGCAAAAGTGCGCTTTATCAGGCTTCGCAAGGGCCAAGTCAGTAAAATCAGGGTTAATACTGATACGTATCGGTTTTCACCTACTTCCACTTCACGAGCTATTTATGTCCCTTGACAAAGTCACCCCCGGAAAAAACGCACCCAAAGAATTCAATGTGATCATCGAAATCCCGATGAACGCAGACCCTGTGAAATACGAAGTTAACAAGGAAACCGGAGCGATCTTTGTGGACCGTTTCATGAGCACCGCCATGCACTACCCGACCAACTACGGCTACGTGCCCAAGACCATTTCA
>JBILPS010000044.1:0-22782 GCA_044373655.1 Rhodoferax sp. | reverse complement strand
CTATCGGCTTCTAAGGCAGGGGGCGTCCTTTAAGCCCACTGCACCGGCTGGTTGGCTGCGTACCAGGCGTCCAGCTTGGGCTCGATGGCGCTTTCGATATTGGCCCGCTTGATTTTCATGGTGGGTGTGAGCATGCCGTTTTCGATCTGCCAGGGCTGGTCGGCCACGACAATGAACTTGAGTTTTTCATAGTCGGCCACTTGGCTGTTGACTTCGGCCAACAGCGTAGTCAGTGCCCTTTGCACCTCGGCGCGCACGGCTGCGTCTTTCTGCCGTGGGCGCATATCTTCAGCCAGCACCACCATGGCAAATGCTGCTTCATGGCTGGAGCCACCCACGAGTGAAATTTCAACCATGGCATGGTTGTTAATCATGTTTTCGATGGGTGCGGGTGCAACGTATTTGCCTTTGCTGGTTTTAAACAGCTCTTTGATGCGGCCCGTAATTTTGAGCTGTCCATCGGCAGCGACGGAACCCAAATCGCCGGTGCGGAAAAAACCGTCTTCGGTAAAGGATTCGGCATCCAGGTCTGGCCGCTTGTAATAGCCCACCAGTTGGCCTGGGGACTTGACCAGTATTTCACCTTCCGGGCTGATGCGTGCTTGCACGCCGGGATTGGCAACACCGACATACCCCGGCTCACTAAAGCGCGGCGTGGCCGTGTGGGAGTAGGCAAAATCTTCGGTCATGCCCAGGCCTTCGAGCAATTGCAAGCCCAGGCTGCGGTACCAGCGAATGAGGTCGGCGGGCAGCGGTGCAGAGCCACTGAAGGCGGAAATCGTCTGGTCTAGACCCAAATTGGTCAAGATTTTCTTGGCGATGATTTTTTTCAGAATCGGGATACGAAGCAAGATGTCCAGCTTTTTCTGCGGCATCTTGGCAAACACCGCTTGCTGAAACTTCAGCCACAAGCGCGGCACGGACACAAAAATAGTAGGCCTTGCACGCTGCAAGTCAAGGGCAAAGGTGTCCAGCGATTCGGCAAAAAACACATGCAATTGGCCACTGACGAAACTGGTGCATTCCACTACCGCGCGCTCAAACACATGCGCCAGCGGCAGGTAAGACAGGACGCGATGGACTTGGTTATCGCCCAGGTTTTGCGACATGCTTTGCGCGACCGCCAACTCGGTTGCTGCGGTAATGCGTTCAAAGCTGTGCATCACGCCCTTGGGCTGGCCGGTGGAGCCGGAGGTGTAAATCAGCATTGCCAGATCGGTGCCCGCGCGATGCGGCTGGCCCGTCATGGGTGCGCTGCGGGCCGTGATGGTGTCCCATGTCTCGTAAGGCGTGCTGGGCGCCAAGGGGAAGGCGATGCGCGGCATGCCAGCCGGTACGCCGGGTTCTTGGTCTGGCCAGGTATCGAGTTTGCCTACAAACAGCAGACTCGCTTCGCTGTGCTCCAGCACAAAACGGATAGTTTGCGCGCTTTCGGTAGGGAAGATCGCTACCGTGGTGTAGCCGGCCATCCAGATGGCCAGCTCGGTCATGAAGAAATGGGCACAATTTTTCGAAAGAATGGCAATGCGCGCGCCGGGCTCAAAGCCCAGGGATTGCAAATGGGTGGCCATGCGCCGGGCTTGGTCCATGGTCTGGGCCCAGGTGTAGTCCGCTACGCGTCCGCCGCCTAGCGGCTGGGTCAGGTACACCTGCGCAGCACGCTCTTTTTCATGAAGATAAATAAAGTCAAGGATGAGCTTGCTTGGGGCGGTCATGGGGTGTCCTTTAGAGGTTTCAAATTCAAAAATCATTTTATGGGCTGTTTTGGGGAGATTGGCAAAGCCCCTAGCCAGGCTAGTCGCCCAAATGTCTGTGTGCTGAATTTAGCCAAGGCCTAAGCGTTGGCGCGCTAGTCGGGCAGTGGAGGGCTGCGCCTGCCGGAATATTTGCACAATTCCCACAATAAAAGTGTTTTTTTAATGATATTGGGTGTAAATCATTAAAATGTGCTTTCTCTTCTCTCCAATCCTCCTGTTTTGCAGCGCACTTTTCTCACGAACAATGACTGAAACACAGCATTTCCCTTGCATGGCGCGTCCCAGTGCCCTGGTGTTCGCATTAGGCTTACTACTTTGTATGCCTGCTCAGGCCTACAAAACCGAGCGCGTCTGCGAAACCACCGAGCAGACCGCCAAGTCGCCGTCCCGCAAGATTTGTAAAACCTTGTTAGTGATGACCGAGGCCCAAAAAGCGGCAACCGCCAAGAAAGAAGAGAAGAAGGTAGAGAAAAAGACCGGGCACTAGACGGTTTAGCTTGGTGCAACTGCCGCCTCTAGGGCCGCTGTGGCGCTCAGCCACTGATCTTCCAGGCTTTGTAGCTCCTCGTTAATCGCCTTCAGGCGCTTACCCAGCGAGGCGATTTCTTGGGGCGTGGGCTTGCCGCTGACCTGGCTTTCGAGCTGGCTGCCTTCGGTGCTCAGGGCCTGCATGCGCGCATCGAGCCGAGCTATCTCTTTTTCCCATTTGCGTTTTTCGGCGGTCGCTGCCGGTAGCGGCTTGGCGATGGGCGCGGCTTTGGCTGCGGCCAGTGCTTTGTTGGCCTGCACCTGTTCCTGGCGTATGGCTTCGCGCGCACGCTTAGCCTCGTCAAGCAAATAGCGCTGGTAGTCGTCCAAGTCGCCGTCAAAAGGTGCGACTCCGCCGTGCGAGACCATCCAAAATTCGTCACACACCGAGCGCAGCAGCGCCCGGTCATGGCTGACCAGCATCACCGTGCCCTCAAATTCATTGATCGCCATGCCCAGGGCCTCGCGCGTAGCCAGGTCCAGGTGGTTGGTAGGTTCGTCTAACAGTAAAAGGTTGGGGCGTTGCCAGACGATCATGCACAGCACCAGGCGGGCTTTTTCCCCGCCGCTCATGCTGCCTACGGCTTGCTTGACCATATCGCCACTGAAGTTAAAAGTGCCTAAAAAGCTGCGCAAGTCTTGCTCGCGGGTGGCCTGACCGGCCAGCTTGGATTGGGCGGTGAGGTCTTTGACCAGGCGGATCATGTGCTCTAGCGGCGTGTCATTCGGGCGGAGCACGTCCAGTTCTTGCTGCGCAAAATAGCCAATGTTCAGGCCTTTTCCCTCGGTGACTTCGCCGCCGATGGGCGCCAGGTCCCGCGCTACGGTTTTGACTAGCGTGGATTTGCCCTGGCCGTTGGCGCCCAATATGCCGATGCGCTGCCCGGCGAGCACCGAGCGGCTGACGTTGCGCACGATGATGGTGGGGCCGGTGCCTGGCGCGGCGTCCTCGGGCGCGGGGTAGCCAAAGCTGACCCCTGAGAGCGACAGCATGGGGTTGGGCAAATTGGCCGGTTCTTTGAACTCGAAGCTAAATTCCGCTTCGGCGAGCAGCGGCGCAATTTTTTCCATGCGATCCAAGGCTTTGACGCGGCTTTGCGCTTGCTTGGCTTTGCTGGCTTTGGCCTTGAAGCGGGCAATAAATTTTTGCAAGTGCGCAATTTTTTCCTGCTGCTTGGCATAGGTGTTTTGCTGCAATAGCATTTGCTCGGCGCGCATGTCCTCGAACTTGCTGTAATTGCCGCCGTAGCGCATCAGCTTGCCGCCGTCAATATGCAGGGTGACGTTGGTCACCGCGTCCAAAAATTCCCGGTCATGGCTGATCACCAGCATGGTGCCTTCATAGCGTTTGAGCCAGGCTTCCAGCCATACCAGCGCGTCCAAGTCCAAGTGGTTGGTGGGCTCGTCCAGGAGCAGCAAATCAGACGGGCACATCAGCGCACGCGCCAATTGCAGGCGCATGCGCCAGCCGCCCGAGAAGCTGTTCACCGGGTTTTCTAGCTCGGTGGTTTTGAAGCCCAGGCCCAGGATCAGCGCCTGCGCGCGTGAAGGTGCGTCGTGCTCACCGGCGTCGTGCAGTGCCATGTAGGCGTTGGCCATGCGGTCGCCATCGTCGCCCGCTTCAGCAGCCTGCACTTCGGCGCGGGCGGTACACAAAATCGTGTCGCCCTCAATGACAAACTCGGTGGCGCTTTGGCTGGTCTCGGGCATGTCCTGCGCCACCTGGCCCATGCGCCATTGCGTGGGGATGTAGTACTCGCCGGAGTCTTCGTGCAAAAGCCCGGTGAACAAGGCAAAAAGGGAGGATTTACCCGCACCATTGCGTCCGACCAGACCGACTTTTTCACCCGGGTTGATGGTGACCGAGGCGTGTTCGAGCAAGACCTTGGCGCTGCGGCGCAAGGTGACGTTTTTAAGTGTGATCATGAAACGAGAGCTTCGCGGGTGAGCAGCAAGACCTGGTCTTCGCCCGCACTGGTGGGCAGCCACACCGCTGGTAGAGCGGGAAAGGCGGCTTCAAAAAAAGCGCGCTCGTGGCCGATTTCCAGCACGAGCACGCCTTGGGGGTGGAGATGTTGCGGCGCATCGCGCAGCAGGCGGCGCACAAAGTCCATGCCATCGCGCCCGCCATCGGCGTTGCCGTTAAGGGCCAGCGCAGGTTCAGCCTGGAACTCGGGTGGTAGCGTGGTCATGCTGTGGGCATTGACATATGGCGGATTGCACAGCAACAGGTCAAAGAGGCCTTGCGCTTGCAAGGCCGGCGCCTGCAAGCCGTCCGATTGCAGCAGAGTGATGCGCGCCTGCAATCCGTGCTGGGCAACATTGAGGGCTGCCACGTCCAGCGCGTCTTGCGACAGGTCGCTGGCGCAGACCAGGGTATCCGGATAGACATGGGCCGCAATGATGGCCAGACTGCCGTTGCCGGTACATAGGTCCAGCACCTGGCGCGTGCCTTCGTGCAAAAAATAGTCGATACCGCCATCGACCAGCAACTCGGCAATCAGCGAGCGGGGCACGATCACCCGCTCATCCACATGAAAAGCAAAGCCTTGCAACCAAGCTTGGCCGGTGAGATAGGCGGCGGGTTTACGGGTGCTGATGCGTTTTTCAATAAGCGCTTCGCAAGCGCTTTGTTGCGCAGTAGATAGTGCAGCCGGGGTCTTGGTGCCGTCCAGCGCGGTATCCAGAGGCAAGCCCAGTTGCCACAAAACCAACCAGGCCGCCTCGTCCCACGCGTTATCTGTGCCGTGGCCGAAAGCGACCTGGGCGGCTTGGAGTTGGCGGGCGGATTGTTCGACCAGGTCGCGCAGCTTCATGCCAGCGCAAGCGCATGCAGGCGCTCCAGTACCCGACGGTAGATATTTTTCAGCGGCTCGATGTCGGCCAGCGCCACATGCTCATTGATTTTGTGGATGGTGGCATTGGGTGGGCCTAGTTCGACCACCTGCGGGCAAATTTGCGCGATAAAGCGCCCGTCGCTGGTGCCGCCGGTGGTCGACAATTGGGTGGTGATGCCAGTTTCATCGTGGATGGCTTGCGTCACCGCCTGCACCAGGGCGCCCGGCGTGGTCAGAAAGGGGCGTCCGCCGATGGTCCAGGCTACGTCATATTCCAGGCTGTGGCGATTGAGCACCGCGCACAGCCTCTGTTGCAGGGACTCGGTGCTGGACTCAGTGCAAAAGCGGAAGTTGAAATCCACCACCACTTGGCCGGGGATGACATTGCTCGCGCCGGTACCGCCGTGGATATTGCTCACCTGCCAGCTGGTAGGTTGGAAAAAGGCATTGCCTTCGTCCCAGCGCACCGCCACCAGTTCGGCCAGCGCCGGTGCCAGCCGGTGGATGGGGTTGTCGGCCAACTGCGGGTAGGCGATATGGCCTTGTAAGCCATGCACCGTCAGCTTGCCGCTCATGGTGCCACGGCGGCCGTTTTTAATCATGTCGCCGGTGCGTTCCACCGACGTGGGCTCACCCACAATGCAGTAGTCCAGCACCTCGCCACGTGCTTTGAGCAGTTCGCAGACCACCACGGTGCCATCGACCGCCGGGCCTTCTTCGTCGCTGGTAATGAGCAGCGCAATGTTCAAGGCCGGGTCGGGCTGCTGCGCCAGAAATTCTTCAATGCCGACCACAAAGGCAGCGAGCGAAGTTTTCATGTCGCTGGCGCCACGGCCATAGAGCTTGCCATCGCGGTGACTAGGGCTAAAGGGTGGGCTGTCCCACTGGGCCAGCGGCCCCGTAGGCACTACGTCGGTGTGGCCGGCAAAGACCAGGGTCTTGGCTGCCTTGGCGTTTGCGTGCGTACAAGCGCGTTTGGCCCATAAATTGGTGACGCGAAAATCGGCAGGACCGCTCTCAATGGTTTCGCAGACAAAGCCCAGTAGTGCCAGCCGCGCCGCCATCAAGGCCTGGCATCCGCCGTCCGCGGGCGTGGGCGAGGGCATGCTGAGCAACTGCTCAGTCAGCCGCAAGGTGGCATGGGTGTCGTGTAAAGGCATCAGGGTTTCAAGAAGCAGGTATCAGAGGGCTTGACGACGGGAAGCTGGCTGCGTCGTGGATCGGGCCTTTAGTCACGCAGCAGTTCATTGAGCGAGGTTTTGGCGCGGGTCTGCGCATCGACGCGTTTCACAATGACTGCGCAGTACAAGCTGTATTTGCCGTCGACACTAGGCAGGTTGCCCGACACCACCACCGAGCCGGAAGGGATGCGGCCATAGCTCACTTCGCCGGTGGCACGGTCGTAAATTTTGGTACTTTGGCCGATATAAACGCCCATAGAAATAACGGAGTTTTCTTCGACGATTACGCCCTCGACCACTTCGGAGCGCGCGCCGATAAAGCAGTTATCTTCGATGATGGTGGGGCCCGCTTGCATGGGCTCCAGCACGCCGCCGATACCCACGCCACCGCTGAGGTGCACGTTTTTGCCGATCTGGGCGCAAGAGCCGACGGTGGCCCAGGTATCGACCATGGTGCCTTCATCCACATAGGCGCCAATGTTGACGTAAGAAGGCATCAGGATCGCGCCTTTGCCGATAAAGCTGCCACGGCGCGCCACGGCGGGCGGCACCACACGTACTCCAGCGGCCTTCATGCCCGCTTCGTCCATATGTGAAAACTTGGTTTGCACCTTGTCGTAAAAGCCTAACTCACCGGCTTTGATCACGCTGTTGTCTTTCAGGCGAAAGCTCAGCAGAACGGCCTTTTTAATCCACTGGTGCGTGGTCCACTGGCCAACGCTTTGGCGCGTCGCTACACGCAGGCTGCCGTTATTGAGTTGGCTGATCACGTGCTCCACCGCATCGCGCACTTCTTGCGACGCGGAACTGGTTGAGATATTGGCACGGTCTTCCCATGCGGCGTCCAAAATGGTCTGCAGTTGTTGTGTCATAAAAGGCTTTCGGTTCAGAACAGTGGGTTATTTGATGTGGGGTTCTTGGGTGCCGCGCACAAAGGCCGCAATGCGGTGCGCCGCTTCAAGGCATTCCGTAGTTTGCGCAACCAGCGCCATGCGCACATATCCGGCGCCGGGATTGTGGCCCTGCGCGCTGCGCGCCAGATAGCTGCCGGGCAAAACCGTGACATTGTAGGCAGCGTAGAGCGCACGGGCGAAGTCCTCGTCGCTGCCGACGATCTTGGCCCAGAGGTAAAAGCCCGCGTCAGGTAAACGCACATCCAGCACTTGGGCCAGGACCGGCGTGACCGCATGGAACTTTTCGCGGTACAGGGCGCGGTTTTCCAGCACATGTTTTTCGTCCTGCCACGCGGCGATGCTGGCGCTTTGTACCACCGGGCTCATGGCGCTGCCGTGGTAGGTGCGGTATCGCAGAAACTGCGCCATCAGCGCTGCGTCCCCTGCGCAAAAACCGCTGCGCATGCCTGGCACATTGCTGCGCTTGGACAGACTGGTAAACGCCACCAGGTTTTTGAAGTCGCTACGACCGAGCTGCGCCGCAGCTTCGAGGCTACCCAAGGGAGGGGTGTCGCGGAAATAAATTTCGCTGTAACACTCGTCCGATGCGATCACAAAGCCGTAACGATCGCTCAGCTCAAAAAGGGTCTTCCATTCCTCTAGCGGCATGACTGCACCGGCCGGATTGCCGGGACTGCATACGAATAACAACTGGGTACGGGCCCAGACGTCCATCGGCACGCAGGCCCAGTCCTGGGCGAAATTGCGTTCGGGAATCGATGCGACGTAATAAGGCTCGGCACCGCAGAGCAGGGCCGCGCCTTCGTAAATTTGGTAGAAGGGATTGGGGCACAGGACCAAAGGTTTGGCTTGGCCTGGTGCGCTGGCGATGACGGTTTGCGCAAATGCAAATAAGGCTTCGCGCGAACCGTTGACCGGCAGTATTTGATCGCTGGTACGCACTGCAATCTGGTAGCGTTTTTGCAGCCATTGGGCAATGGCTTCGCGCAAAGCAGATTCACCCGCAGTGGCCGGATAAGCGGCCAAACCGCTGCCTTCGATGGCATGGCAATAGGCTTGCTTTATGAGCTCAGGAGTGGCGTGGCGCGGTTCCCCGATGCCCAAACTGATGGGGCTGTATTGTGCATCGGGCGTGATGCCGCTAAAAAGTTGTCGCAAGCGTTCAAACGGATAGGCGTGGAGCAGCGGCAAGTGCACATTCATAGCGGTGTATTATCGTTCAACAGGCCGTTTGCACGCTGTGCGGGATGCCAGCGGCAAACCATGCTGCCTATCTGTAGCGGAGAGTTAACTATGAGTGAAAACGCGAGCGATGCCGCGCCCTACCAGGTTTTGAACTTGGCTGGCGCCATCGATTTTTTGGGCGATGTGCAAGCGGTCTCGGAGTTGCTAAAGCCGCTGGTGCTCAGTTTGAGTAAAGATACTGGTGAGATAGAGCGGCTGCTGGGCGAGGGAGATATGCCAGCGGTGGCCCGCACTTTGCACTCGCTCAAAGGTTTTATCCCCGTGTTTTGCCACGCCGAATTTGCCGGCGAACTGGCGGAGATTGAAAAGCGCAGCCGTAGTGATTACACGCTGCAGTTGCGCCCGCAGATCGAGGCCTTGCTGCATCCCTTGCGCCAGTTGGTACAGGAATCCAACCGTTTTCTAAAGCAAGCGGGCCACTAGGGCGCTCGGGTGCGCACGCCCGTCTAGGCGCTGGCCTGCATCGGGGTGGCGCGCGGTATCATGGCGGCCCCGGTGTGGTTCGTTGCGACCGGCTTATTCCAATTAAATCAACCACTTAGCCGTTTCGAATAGTCCCTGTGCGCCTCAATTCCATCAAGCTGTCGGGCTTTAAGTCTTTTGTCGAGCCCACCAATTTCCTACTGCCAGGCCAATTGGTCGGGGTCGTGGGTCCCAACGGCTGTGGCAAATCCAACATCATGGATGCCGTGCGCTGGGTTTTGGGCGAGAGCCGCGCCAGCGAATTGCGTGGCGAGTCCATGCAAGATGTCATATTCAACGGCACGACGACACGTAAAGCGGCCAGCCGTGCCAGCGTCGAGTTGGTCTTTGACAATTCCGACCACCGCGCCGGCGGCCAATGGGGCCAGTTCACCGAAATTGCCGTGCGCCGGGTACTGACGCGCGACGGCACCTCCAGTTACTTCATCAACAACCAGGCGGTGCGCCGCCGCGACGTGCAAGACGTGTTTTTGGGCACCGGTCTGGGGCCGCGCGCCTACGCCATCATTGGGCAGGGGACGATTAGCCGCATTATTGAATCCAAGCCCGAAGAGTTGCGCTTGTTTCTGGAAGAGGCGGCGGGTGTATCCAAATACAAGGAGCGCCGCCGTGAGACTGAAAACCGGCTGTCCGATACGCGCTCTAATCTAACGCGGGTGGAAGATATTCTGCGCGAACTCAATAGCAGTCTGGAAAAACTAGAGCGCCAGGCCGAAGTCGCGCAAAAGTACCAGACCATGCAAACGGATGTCACGCGCAAGCAGCACCAGATATGGTTTTTGCGCCGCGCCGAAGCCCAGGCCGAGCAGGTCAAGGTGCAGCGCGATGCGCAGGCCGCCGTCAATGCGCTGGAATCGCGCATGGCCGATGTACGCCATATCGAGGCCGAACTGGAGCAAGTGCGCCAAGCGCATTACGCTGCCGCCGACGAAGTAAACCAAAGCCAGGGCTTGCTATACGAGGCCAGTGCCGAGGTGGGCCGCCTGGAGGCCGAAATCCGCTACGTAGTGGAGAGCCGCCAGCGCGTCGAGCAGCGCTTGCTGATGCTGCAAGCCCAAAGCACGCAATGGGCCGAGCGCCGTGCGCAGGCATTGCTCGACCAAGACCAGCTACTGGTTTCGCGTGAAACCGGCGCCGAGCAAGCGCAGTTGCTCGATGCGCAAATCCAGGAGCAGGCCCAGCATTTGCCCGCATTGGAAGAGGCTTTGCAGAGCGCACAGTCCGCTACCGTGGGGCAGCGCGATGCGGTGGCTCAGGTTCAGCAAGCCTTGAGCGTGCTGGCCTCGGAGCAGCGCAACATTCAGGAACAAAGCCGCCAGCTCAGCGTGCGGCGCGAGCGCCTGAGCGCCGATCGCAACGCCCTGACGCAGACCGACGAAGTGCGCCTACAAGACTTGCAAGCCCAATGGGAGCAGGCCCGCGTGCTGGCCGAAGAATCCTTGGAGCGCTTGCACAGCCTGCAGGAAAGCGCGCCCGAACTGGACGAGGCGCGCCGCGCCCAGCAGCAGCAGGTCAATACCGATGCGGCGCGTTATGCCGACGTATCGGCGCGCCTGGAAGCGCTCAAGGCCTTGCAAGAGCGCTTGCGTACCGATGAAAAGCTCAAGCCCTGGCTTAGCAAGCACGGTTTGCTGGACTTGCAGGGCTTATGGACCCGCATCCAGGTGCAGGCCGGATGGGAAAACGCCGTCGAGGCGGCCTTGCGCGACCGCTTGGGCGCACTGGAAGTATCCAAGCTAGAGATGGTGCAAGCCTTTATTCAAGACTTGCCGCCAGTCAAGCTGTCTTTCTTCAGCAGCCCGCTCGCCGGGCGCAGCGGCGCCCCCAGCACCCTGGGTGCGCTGGCCGATAAAGTGCAAATCCATGACGCCGGCCTGGCTGCAGTCGTGGCCGAGTGGTTGCGTGGCTCTTATGCCGCGAAGGATATGGACGCGGCCTTTGCCCAGCGTGCTCGGTTGCAAGCAGGGGAGAATCTGTTTGTCCCCCAGGGCCATGCAGTGGGTGCGCACAGCGTCAGTTTTTACGCGGCTGATGCCGAGCAAGCGGGCTTGCTGGCAAGGGCCCAGGAAATTCAGAATTTGGAAAAAGACGTGCGGGCCCAAGCCATGATGGCCGAGGCATCGCGTAGCGCGCTCAACCGGGCCGAAAGCGCCTATGCCCAATGCGCGGCGCAACTGGTGGATGTTCGTCGCCAGGCGCAGGAAAGCCAGACCCATAGCCATAGCTTGCAAGTCGAGGTCTTGCGCCTGACCCAATTGGCCGAGCAAACCCGCCAGCGCAGCAGCGAAATCGAGGCCGATACGGCCGAGGTGGACGCGATGTTGGAAGACCTTGCGGCGCGCGCCGAGGAAGCCCAAGTGCGCTTTGAAGACCTGGACATGCGCTTAGGCGAAAGCCAGGAAAAGCATGCCGACTTGCAAGAGCGCGCTATGGCGGCGCAAGTCCAATTGGACCAAAGCCGCGAGCAACTGCGCAGCCTGGAGCGCCAAGTGCAAGAGCAAGTGTTCAACCAGCGCAGCTTGCTGGCGCGGGCGCAGGAAATTGAGCGCTCCTTGCAAACCGCCGATGCGCAGACGGTAGCCGTGGCCGAAGAAGTGGCGCGCGGGCAGGCCGAATTGCAGGAGCTGTCGGACGTGGCGGCCCAAGCTGGTTTGCAAAGCGCCTTAGCCCTGAAAGCCGAGCGCGAGCAAGCCCTGGGCGCCAAGCGCAGTGCCTACGAAGATTTGACGGCCACCTTGCGCAGCCACGAAGAGCGCCGCCTGCAACTCGAGCGCGAGCTCGACCCCATGCGCCAGCGCATTACCGATTTGCAACTCAAAGAGCAGGCCGCACGCCTGGGCTTTGAGCAATTCGAAAACCAGTTGTTTGAAGCGCAGGCCGATTTGGACGCGCTGGCCCAAAGCCTGCAAGGCAATAGCATCCGGCTGCCGGCCCTGCAAGCGGAAATTGACCGCCTGCACCGCGAGATTGCCGCCCTGGGCGCAGTCAACCTGGCAGCCCTGGACGAACTTACCAGCAGCCGTGAGCGCAAGGAATTTTTAGACGCGCAGAGCCTGGATTTGAACGAGGCCATGCGCACACTGGAAGACGCCATTCGAAAGATTGACGCCGAAACGCGCGAACTCTTGGCAGAAACCTTTAACGAAGTCAATCGCCACTTCGGCGAGATGTTCCCGGTGCTGTTTGGTGGCGGCAATGCGCGCCTGGTCATTACCGGCGATGAGATTTTGGACTCCGGCGTGCAGGTGATTGCCCAACCGCCGGGCAAGAAAAACCAGACCATTCATTTGCTTTCGGGCGGCGAAAAAGCGCTCACGGCGATTGCGCTGGTATTTGCCATTTTTCAGCTCAACCCGGCGCCGTTT
Source organism: Rhodoferax sp. (assembly GCA_044373655.1). GTDB lineage: Bacteria > Pseudomonadota > Gammaproteobacteria > Burkholderiales > Burkholderiaceae_C > Allorhodoferax. The sequence continues at coordinate 10,472 of JBILPS010000044.1, read as the reverse complement.
TGTTTGCTTGACGAGGTGGACGCGCCCCTGGATGACGCCAATACCGAGCGCTACACCAAGCTGGTGCAGCGCATGAGCGCAGGCACCCAGTTTTTGTTTATCAGCCATAACAAAATTGCTATGGAAATGGCCGAGCAGTTGATTGGCGTAACCATGCAGGAGCAGGGCGTCTCGCGCATCGTGGCGGTGGACATGGAAGCGGCCGTGGGGCTGGTGGAGGCGGCATGAGCGAGTTTCAAATCGGCCTCTTGGTGCTGGGTGCTTTAGTCTTACTAGGTGTGCTGGTGCAAAGCCTGTGGTCTGCCCGGGTCAATGCGCCGCGTCAGGCCGATGTGCAGGGCGATGCGGCCGAGCACGATGGAAAACCCAGCTTTACCGAACCGGTTTTTGACGATGCGGGATTTGGCAATTTGAATTTCGCAGTGATCGCCCCGCGCCGCCCGGCCATCGACAGCCTGATTGACGCGCTCGCAGCGGTGAATTTGGATCCTATGGTGCCTGCGGTTTCCGGCGACGCGGCGGTAGCGGCATTTCCCGGTAGTTGGCGGGTGGGCAGCAAACCGTTTTTGATCGAAGGCTTTAACGCGGACGCGCAGGAGTGGGAAACCCCGGTTCCCGGTGCGCGCTACATGGCGTTTCAGACCGCGGTGCAATTGGCCAATCGCGCAGGCGCCCTCAACGAGATCGAATATTCTGAGTTTGTGGTGAAAACCCAGGCGTTTGCCGATGCCATGAACGCAACGCCGGAGTTTCGTGAAATGCGAGATGAGGTGGCGCGGGCTAAGGAACTAGACAACTTTGCCAGCCAGCACGATGCGCAACTCGGCTTGAACTTACGGGCCCGCCATGCCGCCTGGAGCCCCGGCTATATCACCCAAGTGGCGGCGCAACACGGTTTTGTTCCCGGCCAACTCCCAGGACGTATGGTGCTGCCGGCGCCGGTCGATGGGCTGCCGCCCTTGCTGGCGCTCACTTTTGACAGCCAGGCCGCACTGGCCGAAGACCCGGCCCAATCCGCTATCTTTGATATCGTCTTTCATTTGGACGTGCCGCAGGTGGACCGTGCTGAGCAAGCCTTTGACCGCATGTGCCAGGCAGCGCAAGCGATGGCGCACAGCATGGATGGCATCGTCACTGACGACAACGGGCAGGCCTTGCCGGTACAAGCGCTGCAGTCCATAAGCCATGAGTTACAGCAGTTGCATGACCGGCTGGAGCAGCGTGACTTTCCCGCCGGTTCTGCGCTAGCGCGGCGCTTGTTTTCCTAAATGCGCTTTGCATTCCGGCTTGCGCACGGGCTCTTCTATCGAAAACCCTAAGTTCAGAAAGTAGGGCCCCAGGTGAGTACCCCTGAGTTGTTCGACAAGCCAGAGCCCCCAGACGATGTGGCGCTGCGCATGGCGCAGTTGCGAACGCAGTTGCAGTACCACGGTCATTTGTACTACGTGCTGGACGCAGCCGAGTTGCCAGACGCTGAATACGACCGCATGTTCCGCGAGTTGCAGGTACTGGAGGAGCTTCACCCCCAATGGCGTACCGTGGATTCGCCCACACAAAGGGTGGGCGGCAAGCCGCTGGCGCAATTTACCAGCGTGCGTCATGTAGTGCCTATGCTCAGCATACGCACTGAGACCGATACCGAGTCGTCCGGCGCGCAGGCCTTTGACACCCGCATCCGCAAAGAGTTGGAATTGACCGACGACGCGCCAGCGGTGCACTATGTAACCGAGCTGAAGTTTGACGGCCTGGCCATGAGTTTGCGCTATGAAAATGGCGTGCTGGTGCAGGCCGCGACCCGTGGTGATGGCGAATACGGTGAGGATGTGACGCACAACGCACGCACGATTGGGCAAATACCGCTGCGCTTACAGGGCGCGCCGCTGGTGCTGGAAGTGCGGGGCGAGGTGTACATGCGCCGCGATGATTTTGAGACCCTCAACACGCGCCAGCGCGCCCGCATTGCCCAAGGCGAAAAAGGCGAAAAAACCTTTGTTAATCCGCGCAATGCCGCCGCCGGTGCGGTGCGCCAGCTCGACCCCGGTATTGCGGCGCAACGGCCTTTGAGTTTTTTTGCCTATGGTGTGGGCGAGTTGCAAGGCGGGCCGGTCTGGGCTACGCATATGGATTTGCTGATGGCGCTCAAGGCCTGGGGTTTCCCGGTTGCCGAGCAGACCGCGACCGCGCTGGGGGCACAGGGCTTGCTGGACTTTCACCAGCGCATCGGCGCGCTGCGCGACCAACTGCCATTTGATATTGACGGCGTGGTGTACAAGGTCAATAACCTGGCTTTGCAACAACGCCTTGGATTTGTCAGCCGCGAGCCGCGCTGGGCGGTGGCGCACAAATACCCGGCACAAGAGCAAGTGACCACGGTGCTGGCGATTGATGTGCAAGTAGGGCGCACCGGCAAGCTCACCCCGGTGGCCAAACTGGCGCCGGTATTTGTCGGCGGCGTCACCGTCACCAATGCCACGCTGCATAACGAAGACGAGGCCAGGCGCAAAGATGTGCGTGTGGGCGACAGTGTTGTTGTGCGCCGCGCAGGCGATGTGATTCCCGAGGTGGTCAGCGTCTTGCCAGCCAGCTTGGGGTCGCCCGGCCGCGGCCAGGCGTTCACCATGCCGCGCCAATGTCCGGTGTGCGGGTCTGCCGCTTTGCGCGAGGAAGAGGAGGCGGACTACCGCTGTACCGGTGGCTTGTTTTGCAGCGCGCAGCGCAAGCAGGCGATTTCGCATTTTGTGCAGCGCCGCGCCGTCGAGGTCGAAGGCCTGGGTGAAAAACTGGTGGACCAGTTGGTGGAAGCGGGTTTGGTGCGCACCTTGCCGGATATTTACCGCTTGGGCTTCACGGCCTTGGCTGCTTTGGACCGTATGGCCGATAAATCGGCCAGCAATGTGCTGGAGGCATTGGAAAAGTCCAAATCCACCACCTTGCCGCGTTTTCTTTATGGGCTAGGCATACGGCATGTGGGCGAGGCCACTGCCAAAGAATTGGCCCGGCATTTTGGTGATGTGCAAGCCGTCATGGATGCACCAATGGAAAAACTGCTAGAGGTCAACGATGTCGGGCCTACGGTGGCCACAAGCCTGCGGGCGTTTTTTGACCAGGCGCATAACCGCGAGGTGGTGGAACAATTGCGCGCTTGCGGCGTGCATTGGCCAGCCATACTGGCGGCGTCTGACGCGCCCAAGCCGCTGGCCGGTTTGACCTTTGTCATTACCGGCACTTTGCCCACGCTGGGTCGTGATGCCGCCAAAGCCTTGATCGAAGACGCGGGCGCTAAAGTGGCCGGTTCGGTGAGCAAGAAAACCAGTTTTTTGCTGGCCGGCAGCGAGGCCGGTAGCAAGCTAGATAAAGCGCAGGAGCTGGGCGTAGCGGTAATTGATGAGGCTGCTTTGTACAACATGCTGGAGGAACGCTGATGGCGGTACGCGAGATTTTGAAAATGGGCGATCCGCGCTTATTGCGCATGGCGCAAAAAGTGCCGTCATTGGATACCGATGCATTGCATTTGTTGGTGACGGACCTGCTCGACACCATGCGCGCGGCCCATGGGGCAGGCCTGGCCGCGCCCCAAATCGGGGTGGACTTGCAGGTGGTGATTTTCGGCTCGGACGAGCGCAACCCACGCTACCCGGATCGGCCCCTGGTGCCGCGTACGGTGCTGGTCAACCCGACCATCACGCCTTTGGGTCAGGACGAGGAATCCGATTGGGAGGGCTGCTTGTCGGTGCCGGGCTTACGCGGCGTGGTGCCGCGCTGGGCGCGCATCCGCTATACCGGCTGGGACGCTTTTGGCGACCCGATTGACCGCACGGTGGATGGTTTTCATGCCCGGGTAGTGCAGCATGAATGCGACCATTTGTGGGGCAAGCTCTATCCCATGCGTATGCGCGATTTTTCGCAATTTGGATTTACCGAGATATTGTTTCCAGGCATTGCGGCCAGTGAGGACGATTAATGTCCCCGCACGCAGTCACAGCGCGCCGTGCCTGAACCAAGGGGTTTGTCTTGACCATTGCACTATTTGCGTTTGACACGCCCAACGGACGAAAAATCAGCGTTGCGCTGCAAGAAATGGGTCTGCCCTACACCGTGCAAGTGGTCGATATTGGCGCGGGACAGCAGTTTGATCCGGCATTTATCCGTATCAGCCCCAACAACAAAATCCCCGCTATCGTGGACCCGCAGGGGCCGGACGGGCAGCCCATCAGTGTGTTTGAGTCTGGCGCCATCTTGCTATACCTTGCTGAAAAGACCGGGCTTTTTTTGCCGCCTGCCGGCCGCGCCCGCGTGGAGGTTTTGGAGTGGCTGATGTTCCAGATGGGCGGCTTTGGCCCGATACCCGGTCAGGTTCACCACTTTGTTGCCTTGACTTCGGAGGCGGACCGACGCTACGGCTTGGAGCGCTTTACGGCCGAGACGCGCCGTTTGTATGGCGTTATGGAACGGCGTTTGCAGGGGCGTAGCTATTTCGCGGGGGAGTTGTCCATCGCTGACTTTGCCATTTTGGGATGGGTGTGGCGCCATCCGCGCCATCAGGTCGATTTGGCCGATTTTCCGCAGGTGCAGCGCTGGTACCAGGCGCTCATGGCGCGCCCGGCTGTGCAGCGCGGTTTTGCCGTGCCACTGCGGGCAGGTGCGTAAATGCGGCGCAGCTTGCTCGCCGCTGGGTGCGCGGCCTTGGCACTCAGTAGTCTTTCGCTTGGAGCGCAGACAGTGCGTGAGCGGGAAATAGCGCAATGCCTTCCGGGCGAAATCGTCACCTGGGGGGATGGCCGTGACCGGCCCGCCAGCAAGCTCGTGTTTGTCTATGACCATAGCGGCGCGCCCGAGTGGTTTTCCGAAGAGTTGGTGTTTTCCGCTGTGCAACGGTCCGCGCTGGCCTGGTCATCGTGTGGCGTGCCTAACGCAGTGCAGCGTATCAAGCCCGCGAGCGCCTTGCCCGAAGCTGCCGTCATAGTCCAGTGGAGCGAAAAAAACAGTGGCGGCAATTTTGCGCAGGCAGACTTGGGCCGAGGCCTTTTGGCCATGAGCCCGGCGATGTTTCGCTTGCTGAGCACCCGCAACCCGATGCACGACGCCCGCGAAACTTTGCAAATGGTGATCTCCCACGAAATGGGCCACCACTTTGGCCTGATGGCCCATTCGCGGCGCTGTGTTGATGTCACTTCTTACTACGACAACGGCAAGGGTGAGCGCTGTTTTACCCGAGACGGTAGTTTGCCTAGACCCGGGTTTGAGTACCGTGCCACACTGCCGACCGCCTGCGATATTGCCCGTTGCATCCAGGCCAATAATCCCAAGCCTTAGAGACGGCCCGCATCGTGGTATTTGGGCTGATAGCACCGACTTTTATGCACTAGCATGGGTGGCGTTTTCCACATGCCCAATGGCACAGCGACTGCCCCGCCAAGCGATCAGCTTGCAACCTAAACACCCAGTGCCAGGAGGTTATTGACATGGTAAGAATTGAAAAAAATGCGGCGGTATGGACCATCATCCACAGCCGGTACGAAGAGGCGCGCAACGCCATGGACCCGGACAGTGCAGATGCCCTGGTGGCGGCCTTTGAGGAATTTGAGCTTGACGCTAGCGCCAGCGTAGCCGTCTTGTGGGGCGAGGGTGGTGCCTTTTGCGCGGGTTGGGATTTGAAGTACGCCAGTTCACTGACCGATTCAGAGCGCCCGCTCAGCGATATTGATTACCCCACGGACCCGACCCGCAGCGTGCCGCGCGGCCCCTTGGGTCCGACCCGTCTGGATTTGTCCAAGCCGGTGATTGCGGCGGTCGAAGGCCCGGCAGTGGCCGGTGGTTTCGAGTTGGCCTTGTGGTGCGATATGCGCGTGATGGCTGAGGACGCCTACTTTGGGGTCTACTGTCGGCGCTGGGGCATCCCCTTGCTTGACGGCGGTACCGTGCGCTTGCCGCGACTGGTGGGCATGGGCAGGGCCATGGAAATTACGCTGACCGGGCGCAAAGTCCCTGCTGCCGAGGCCTTAGCCATAGGTGCCTGCGAGCGCCTGGTGCCCCATGGCCAGGCTCGCATCGAAGCTGAGAAACTGGCGGCCGAAATTTCCCGATTTCCGCAAGCCTGCGTGCGTGCAGATAGGCGCTCGATCTATATGCAGCATGGCGAAACGGTGCGCGATGCTATGCGCAAGGAGTGGTACAACGGCCTGGAATGCTTGGTGCAGGAAGGCGTGGGCGGTGCCGGGCGTTTCAAGGACGGCCTGGGCCGTCATGGCGATTTTTCTTCTATTTGATGCACAAGGGAGTCCGAACATGGCAAGCAAATCCACTAACAAACCGGCTGCGCCCGCCGCCGAGACCAGCGCCAAAAAATCAACCGCCGGTTCTAAACAAAAAGCTACACAGCCCGCTGCCGCCTTGGGTAAGCGCATGGTCAGCCTTGCTGCTGACCGGGTGTTTTCTACCTTGGATATTGCGGTACAGGGACGTATTGCCACGATTACCCTGAACCGGCCCGAGCGCCTGAACGCGATCAACGATGAAATGCCCGGAGAAATCCGTCAGGCGGTAGAACTGGCCAATGCCGATGACCGGGTGCATGTGATTGTGCTGCGCGGCGCAGGTGATGCGTTTTGCGCCGGCTACGACCTTAAGCACTATGCCGAGGGCGACCCCACCAATGTCATCACCCAGCCTATGCCCTGGGACCCGATGATTGACTACAAATTTATGAAGCGCAACACCGAAGACTTTATGAGTTTGTGGCGCTCCTACAAGCCGACGATCGCGCGCGTACATGGGTATGCGGCGGCGGGTGGTAGCGACATTGCTAGCTGCTGCGACTTTATTGTCATGGAGGACAAGGCGCGCATTGGGTATATGCCGGTGCGCGTATGGGGCTGTCCCAGCCCGGCGATGTGGGTCTACCGCCTGGGCGCGATGCGCGCCAAACGCATGATGTTGACGGGCGATTTGATCGACGGCAATCAGGCTTTTGAATGGGGCTTGGCCACCGAAGTGGCGCCGCTTGCCAAGCTCGATGCCGTAGTGCAGCAGTTGGCCGAGCGCATGGCCGGGGTGCCGAAAAACCAGTTGATGATGAACAAGCTGGTGATCAATCAGGCTATCGACGCCATGGGCTTGGAGCAGACGCAAATGTTTGCCAATGTGTTTGACGGCATTACCCGCCATTCGCCGGAGGGCATGTGGTTTAAGCGCTACGCCCAGACCTATGGTTTTCCGGCGGCGGTGGAGTGGCGTGACAGCGGGCGTCCCCTGCCAGAGCCGGGTCCGGGCGATTTCGGCGACGCATTCATGGAGCCGCCCGCGCCCGATGCGCGGTCTCTTTGGTCACGTAATGTGAGTGGCAAACGGGCGGCGAAGTCCGCAAAGAAGGATAAACCCAAGGCCAAGGAAAAGTCCAAACGCAAGTCTGCCAAGGGGGGCTAGCAGTTAACTATTGCTGTGAGTTGGCCAATCAAGGCCCTGCCTACAGCGGACGCGAGTTAACACTTTTGCTACGGCCTGCTGCCGCTAGATTTAAGGTTCAGGGCTTGGGGCTCACGCGTTTGGAAGGCAGCGTCGCCTCGACCGTGGGTAGGTCCACCATCATGGGCGTGCCCGGCACCGTGCAACCGGTATCGCAGCATTTGCCCGGTTGGCGGTTTTGGGTGATGGCGCGTTCTGGGTCGTGCGGGGCCGCGGCGGCAGAGCCGTCGGCCGCAATTCCGCGTTCGAGCAGGCGTTCGACCAGTTCCACTTTGGAGCCAATCGGGTAGTTGCGGTAAATTTCCTGCTTCATGGCGGCAGGCGAGCCGCCGCCGTGCAGGCTGATGACCGAATACCAGCCGCCTTGGTAACCGGCGGTCAGGTCCTCGATGAAGCGCGCGGTTTGGATGCGCTGCTCGTAAGGCACGTCCGGGTTGGCGCGCAGCACCTCGCTGAGCTTGGCGCCGGTCTCGGGGTTGTGGTCCTCGTCCGGGCCGGGCAGCGTGACTATCAGGCCGCCACTGACATAGTGCGCAATACGGTGCATGTCATATATTTTGGTGGCCAGCAGCAGCTTGCCAATATTGGAGAACACCGCGTCGGGCACAAAGCTGTGGCTGTACGGGTCTTCTTTGCCATAGACGCTGGCTGCCACGCCGCAGGCGTAAAAGCCCTCGGTGATGGTGATGAGCTCGACCATTTGTTCGCGCAAATGGCTTTCCTGGCCGGGGTCAAAGCCGTTGGCCTCGCACATGAGTGCGCCCGCGCCAATGAGCAAATCGCCAAAGCCGGCACGCGCGCCTATGCAAGTGTGGCGGTGGTGGGTGGCGTAGTTGTAGGTCAGGTAGCCCGAGTGTTCCCAATCACCGGCGTAAAACACTTGGTCCATGGGCACAAACACTTTGTCAAACATGCACACCGCCGTGCTCTGGCCGTATTTGCTGCTGAACAGGGGTGCGCCGTGTTCGGGTTCCCCCGGGCGGCCTGCCGGGCGGGCGATGATGGTCAGGCCCGGTGCGTCAATCGGCACCGCGCAGCAGACTGCAAAGTCGGCATCGGCCTGGCCCATATTGCGGCAAGGCATGACAAGAAGTTCATGCATATAGGGCGCGCCGGTGACGATGGCCTTGGTGCCGGATATCAAGATCCCGTGTTGCCCGTTGTGTTTGGCGTGGTAGTCGACGATATGGACATAGCTGTCGCGGTTGCCTTGCTGGTGCGGGCGCAGGCCGCGGTCGCCTTTGGCATCGGTCATGGCTACGCCCAGCGTCAAATCCTGGTCCTGCACGCGGTGCATATAGTTCAGAAAACGCGCGCTGTACTCGCTGCTGCCTTTTGCATCATCGATGCGGGCGCTCACCTGGCCAATGGCGTTGAGCGCGTCATGCGTCAGGTAGCGCTGGGCACAACCGGTTTCCTGGCACACCAGGCGCACGGCTTCGAGCTTATTGAGCAGGTCACCGGCGCTGGTATTGATATGGGTGAGTCGGTTCACCGTTTTGCCGCTGCTTTGCTGCACAGCGGTCATGAGCTTGGCGTACTGGGCTTTAAGCGCGTAGTCATACGTCAGCGCGATGGCATTCATGCCGGGCGCAAAACCGGGTTCGTCCACCACGGATTCGACCAAACGGCCATCCAGAAAAACCCGGGGCCGGTAGCGGCGTAGCGATTCGCGGTAGTCATCGCCGCTCATGAGGAGCGAAGCGGGTGCGGGCATGTTCATGGCGGGGCTCCGTATTGCATACGTGGCAATATAGCGGATTGCTTACGCCTGCCCTAGGGCCGCAGACACGGCCACCGTAGAATCCTGCCATGTCCTATCTGGTTCTTGCCCGCAAATACCGACCGCGCAATTTTGCGCAAATGGTGGGCCAGAGCCATGTGGTGCAAGCCTTGGCCAATGCACTTTCTACCCAGCGCCTGCATCATGCCTACCTGTTTACCGGGACGCGAGGCGTGGGCAAGACCACGGTTTCGCGCATCTTGGCCAAATCCCTCAATTGCCAGGGGCCGGACGGCCAGGGCGGCATCACCGCCACCCCGTGCGGGGACTGTCAGGCCTGCATGGACATTGACGCAGGCCGCTTTGTCGATTACACCGAATTAGATGCCGCGTCCAACCGGGGCGTTGACGAAGTGCAGGCCTTGCTAGAGCAAGCGGTTTACAAACCGGTGCAGGGGCGCTTTAAGGTCTTCATGATCGACGAGGTGCATATGCTCACCGGGCATGCCTTTAATGCCATGCTCAAAACGCTGGAAGAGCCGCCGGATTACCTGAAATTTGTATTGGCCACCACCGACCCGCAAAAAGTACCGGTCACCGTGCTCTCGCGCTGCCTGCAGTTTAATTTGCGGCCGATGGCGCCGCAAACCATTTTTGACCATTTGGAGCAGGTGCTGGCGGCTGAAAACATGGCCTTTGACAAGCCTTCTTTGCATTTGTTGGCGCGCGCGGCGCGCGGCTCCATGCGGGACGCACTAAGCCTTAGCGACCAAGCCATCGCATTTGGCGGTGGGCAGGTGTCCGAGGCCACGGTGCGGCAAATGCTTGGCAGCGTGGATCGCTCTTATGTTTTTGCCTTGATTGAAGCGCTGGCCCAAAGCGAAGGCCGTAAGGTGGTGGAAACCGTGGAAAGCTTGCGGGTGCAGGGACTCAACGCGGCGTCGGCTTTGGAGGAAATGGCCAGCGTCTTGCACCGTATGGCGGTTTACCAGTCCATGGGCGAGGCTGCCGTAGCCGACAGCGGTGACCCGCAGGAGGCCGAAATTACCCGAATGGCTGCGCTTTTACCGGCCGACGAAACCCAGTTGCTCTACAGCATTTGCCTGCACGGGCGGGGTGACTTAGGTTTGGCGCCGGATGAATATGCGGCCCTGACCATGGTGCTCTTGCGCTTGTTGGCTTTTAAGCCCGGTGACGGGGCTGTGCCTGCGCGACGCGCTTCTATCGCGATGGTGCCGGAAAAAAAAAGCCTGAAATCGACACCTGAGGCTCTGGTCAGCCCTGGCCC
>JBILPS010000103.1:0-7173 GCA_044373655.1 Rhodoferax sp. | reverse complement strand
GGCAATTCCCGGCGCCACGCTGGCCAGCGTGACTTGCTGCAAAGCGGCCAGGCCGGTAAAGGCGTGCATGATGCCCCACACCGTGCCGAACAGGCCCACATAAGGCGATACCGAACCCACGGAGGCCAGAAAAGACAAATTGCTTTCCACTTCATCCATCTCGCGCTGGAAACTGGCGCGCATGGCACGGCGGGCGCCGTCCATCAAAGTGGCGACGTCATTCACACGGCGTTCGCGCAATTTTTGAAATTCCCGCATGCCGCTGGCAAAGATGCGTTCCATCGGGCCGGAATTGACGCCTTTGCTGGCCGCCGTGGTGTAGAGCTCGTTGAGGCTGGAGCCAGACCAAAATTCACGCTCAAACACTTCGTTAAGTGATTTGACGCGCTGCAGTGCAAATATCTTTCGAAAGATGGCCGACCAACTGGCAATGGAGACCAGCATCAATAAAAGCATCACCAACTGCACCACCAAGCTGGCGTGCAACACGAGTTGAAGAATATCGAGGTCCTGATTCATAGAGAGGCCTTGTAGGTGAAAAACGCCTGCGGCAAAGCGCGCATTATCCGGCCAGCATGGCCCGCAGCCGCTCCATAGCGGTATGCAATTGTTCCATGGAACTGGCGGTAGAAAAACGCACAAATTGCGCGCCGTGGGCGGGGCCAAAATCGCGCCCCGGCGTAATGGCGACATGGGCGCGCTCCATCACGGCAAAAGAAAAATCCCAGCTGTCTTTGAGGCCTAAGCGCGCACAAGCATCGGTGCAATCGGCCCAGGCGTAAAAAGCGCCGTCGGGCATCACCGGCACGCTCAGCCCTAGCGCGTTGAGCGCCGGTACAAAATAATCGCGCCGCTGTGCAAAGGCCTGGCGGCGGCTTTCATACAGCGCGATGCTCTCCGCTTCAAAGCAGGCCAGCGCAGCGTGCTGGGCAATCGCACTGGGGCAGATAAACAGGTTTTGTGCCAGCCGTTCTATCACCGGCACCAGGGCCGCAGGCAGCACCATCCAGCCCAGGCGCCAGCCGGTCATATTGAAGTATTTGCTAAAGCTGTTGATGCTGATGACCGAGTCGTCCAAGGCCAGGGCGCTGACACCGAAATGTGCGTCATAGCTCAGCGGCAGGTAAATTTCATCGACCAGGGTGATGCCGCCACGCGACTGCACCACCTGGTGGATGCGCGCCATCTCCGCCGGGTCGATAGAACTGCCGGTGGGGTTGGAAGGCGAAGCCAGCAAGACGCCGCGTGTTTTCGGGCCCCAGGCTTCTTGCACTTGATCGGCGCTGAGTTGAAATCGCTGCGCAGCAGTGGTTGGCAACAAGACCGCGCGTGCATCGGCCGCGCTAACGAAATGCCGGTTGCAGGGATAGCTGGGGTCAGGCATCAGCACTTCGTCGCCGGCATCGAGCAGCGCCAGGCAGGCCATTTGGAGTGCGGCTGAAGCACCGGCGGTTACCACGATGCGGCTTGCTGCAATATCCAGCCCGAAGCGCTGACGGTACCAGTGGCTGATGCGCTCACGCAGCGCGGGCAAGCCGGTGGCTTGGGTGTACTGGCTAAGCCCGGCGCTGATCGCGCGCTGTGCAGCTTCTTGCACCAAAGGTGGCGCGGTGAAATCGGGCTCCCCGATGTTGAGAAACACCATGGGCCGCGTGCTGCCTTGCACCCGCTGCGCCAGCGCGGAGGCGGCCTTGGCCACTTCCATCACATAAAAAGGCTCAATGGCTTGGGCGCGCCGGGAAATTTGCATGGACGGGGTGGGCTCAGGCAGGGTGGCGCGCTGCCCGGTCTGCCTGCACTTCGACGGCGCGCAATTCGGGCGCCAGGCCATTGAGCACCGCATTGACGTATTTATGGCCGTCCGTGCCGCCAAATTCCTTGGCCAACTCCACGCATTCATTGAGTACCACGCGCCAGGGGACGTCAGGGCAATATTGCATTTCGTATACACCGATCCAGAGTACCACACGCTCGATCGGCGAGATCTCGCCGAGCGGCCTATCCAAGCGGGTGCTGATCAGTGCGTCGGCCTGAGCTGCCTGCGCGATGCAGCCATGCAGCAAGGCGTCAAAATGCAGCGCATCGGCTTTGGAAAAGCCGGACAGGTCGCGGGTGAATACATCGATATCAGCGGGCTGGTTCTTACCCACCAGGCTTTGGTACAGGCCTTGCACGGCAAACTCGCGCGCCCGGCTGCGCTTGTTTTTGGTGGCAGTTTTTCGCGCGCCAGTACTACTCAGCTTGGCTTGCGCGTCCTGTGCTTTCCCCGCAGTAGGGGTGTCGGTATCGGCCATCAAATTTTTTCCAATAAATTGGCCATTTCAATGGCTACGCGTGCCGCGTCGCTGCCTTTGTCCGATTGGCGCGCAATGGCTTGGCTCAGGTTTTCGGTGGTGAGTATGGCGTTGGCAATCGGAATTTGAAAATCCAGTGCAATGCGCGTCACCCCGGCGCTCGATTCATTGGCCACCAACTCAAAGTGGTAGGTCTCACCGCGGATGATGCAGCCGATGGCGATCAACGCATCAAACCGAGATGTTTCGGCCAGGGCTTGTAAGGCGACCGGCACCTCCAGGGCGCCAGGGACGCTGACCTGGTGGATATCGCGCTCGGCCACGCCCAGCGCCTGCAACTCCTGCCTGCAGGCGCTGCTCAGAGCATTCGTCACTTCATTATTAAAGCGCGCTTGCACGATGCCGATGCGCAGGCCTTTGCCTTGCAAACGTTGGTCTTGGTTGTCGATATTGCCTTTGTCAGCACCAAACATGGGTTTCTTTCCGGTTCAAAAAAATCAGGGGGTGGGGGCGTTTAAATAGCCCACGGTTTCTAGGCCATAGCCGGCCATACTGGGCATGCGACGCGGGCTGCCCATAAGGCGCATTTTTTGCACGCCGCACAAGCGCAGTATCTGGGCGCCGATACCGTAGGTACGCAAGTCCATGCGGCCGCGCTCGGGCGCTTGGGCGGGGCGCGCGGTGCCTTCAAACTGGGCCAGCAACTGCTCGCCGGTCTCTCCGCAATTGAGCAGCACCAGCACCCCCTTACCCTCGCGCGCCAAAAACGCCAGGCTGGCGTCCACACTCCAAGAATGCAAGGTGCGTCCGGCTTCCAGCGCATCGAGTACCGACAGGGGCTCGTGCACCCGCACCGCTACCGCCTCGCTGGCATCCCACTGGCCTTGCACCAGCGCCAAATGCACGCCCTGGCCAGTGGAGTCTTGAAAGGCATGCGCCTCAAAACTGCCAAAGGCGGTCTGCAATGGCCGGCTGGCCTTGCGCTGGACCAGCGACTCCACGCGGCTGCGGTGGGCGATCAGGTCGGCAATGGTGCCGATTTTTAGGCCATGCTCGGCGGCAAACAATTGCAAGTCCGGCAGGCGCGCCATGGTGCCGTCGTCCTTCATGATTTCGCAAATCACCGATGTTGGTGTGCAGCCGGCCATAGCGGCCAAATCGCAACCGGCTTCGGTATGGCCGGCGCGCATCAGCACCCCGCCATCGACTGCTTGCAGCGGAAAAATATGGCCTGGCTGCACCAGGTCTTGCGGCATGGCATTTTTAGCCACCGCAGCGCGTACCGTGCAGGCGCGGTCGGCGGCGGAAATGCCGGTGCTCACGCCTTCTGCGGCTTCAATCGACACGGTAAACGCAGTGGAGTGTTTGGTGCCGTTGCGCACCGCCATGGGTGGTAGTTGCAGGCGCTCGCAATGGGCGCGTGTCAGGGTCAGGCAAATGAGGCCGCGCCCAAAGCGCGCCATGAAGTTAATGGCCTCGGCGCTCACATGGTCTGCCGCTAGCACCAAGTCGCCTTCGTTTTCACGGTCTTCTTCATCGATCAGGATGACCATTTTGCCCAAGCGCATGTCGGCCACAATGTCTTGGACCGGTGAAATAGAAACGGGGGAGAGGTGGGAGGCGGTCATCGAATAGCTTTCGGATTGTCCAGCGTGTGCGGGCCTTGATGCAGGCGCTGCGAGGCGAGGGCTGATTATCGCCGCAAGCCGCTGTAGCCTGTAAAGATTAATCGTCGATGGACGCGCTCCAGCGTGCATCCAGGCCTTTTTGCAGGTCGCGCCGGTCACGCTTGGTAGGGCGGCCATGGCTCAGGGCATCGGCCGGTTCGGGGTGCAGGCGCCGGTGTTCTTGCATCGCCAGGCGTGCGCTGATGCTGTCTGCACTTTCTTCGTACAAGGCCTGTGCCACCGGTGCCGGGCCGCGCACCGCGCTCAGGCCCTTGACGGTGATGGTGCGCGGAATTTTGGCCTGCCACACTGTAAGCAGGTCGCCCACACGTATTTCGCGCGCAGGTTTGATGTTTTGCTTGGCGATCTGCACATGGCCTTTGTTGACCTCGTCGGTTGCCAGCGAACGGGTTTTAAAAAAGCGCGCTGCCCACAGCCATTTGTCGATGCGCACACTGTCCATGGACGAGTCTCTTCCTATTGTTCTTGTTTAGCGCAAAGCCTGTACTGCGCCCAGGGGCTGCGCGTTCACCCAGGCATCGAAGACGCGCACATCGATTTCGGTCCTCAGGCGCTCGTAAGCCTGCTGCGCCGGGGGGTAATGGCGACGCAAAAAATTGAGCCACTGCTTAAGCCTTCCGGCTTGTTGGCGCGCCTCCAGGTGCGAGCGCACCAAATGCCAGAAATGCCCTAAATGCGTTTGTACGCCGGGCCAGTCCAAACCGGGCGCCTGCGGGCCGTGCTGCGCCGATGCAGCGCGTATCTCCAGCGCCAGGCCCGGGTTGCTGACCATGCCGCGCCCCAGCATCAGCGTGTCGCAGCCCGATTCCAGGCGGCACTGCTGTGCATCCGAGGGGTTCCATATTTCGCCATTGGCAATCAGCGGTATGCGCACCCGTGCGCGAATGTCGGCAATGCGGTGCCAGTAGGCCGGCGGGCGGTAGCCGTCGGCGCGGGTGCGCGCATGCACCACGATTTCACCGGCGCCACCTTCCTGCAAAGCCAGCGCGCATTCTTCGGCGCGGCTGTCGTCGGCAAAGCCCAGGCGCATCTTGGCCGACACCATTTGCTGCGCAGGCACAGCCGCACGCACGGCTTTGACGATCGCAAATAAAAGCGCAGGGTCTTGCAACAGCGCGGCACCGCCGCCGTGCCTATTTACTACTTTGGCCGGGCAACCGAAATTGAGGTCCACGCCGTCGGCGCCCATGCCTGCCACCCGTGCTGCGTTATCGGCCAGGCAGGCTGGGTCCGAGCCCAGCAGCTGCGGACGCACCGGCACGCCAGCGGCAGTGCGTCCGCCGTGGAGCAACTCTGGCACGACACGGATAAAAACGCGCTCGGGTAGCAAGGTGTCGGTGATGCGGATGAACTCGGACACACAACGGTCAATGCCGCCTACGCGGGTCAGCACATCGCGCAATACAAAGTCGAGCAAGCCCTCCATCGGGGCCAGGATGATGGCCATCGTGCCCAGGCGCCCTTAACGCGGCGCGCCCAAAGCCAATGCGGCCTGGCGCGATTGTTCGAGGGCCTGGGCATCGGGCGGCATGTCCACGGGCCAGCCGCCCAGATGTTGGTGGGCCACCGCAGCTAGCGCGTCTATGCCTGGCGCGCCGTCGTTCAGGCAAGCGATGTAGTGAAAGGCTTTACCCCCCGCTTCCAAAAAGGCGTGGCGCGCTTCCATATTGATCTCTTCGAGCGTCTCCAGGCAGTCGCTGGTAAAGCCGGGGCAAATCACATCGACCCGCCCGACACCGGACTGCCCCATGGCGATCAGCGTCGGCTCGGTATAGGGCTCCAGCCATTTGGCCCGGCCCAAGCGGCTTTGAAAGGTTACTTTGTACTGGTCTTTGCGAAGGCCCAGACTGTCGGCCAGCAGGCGCGCGGTTTTGAAGCATTCGCAGTGGTAGTGGTCGCCTAAATGCAGGGTGCGTTCGGGCACGCCATGAAAACTCATGACCAGCACATCCGGGCGGCCATGCTCTTGCCAATAGGCCTCTACCCCGGCTTGCAAGGCGGCGATATAGGCGGGATGGTCGTGGTAATGGTTGATAAAGCGCAGCTCGGGGATAGCGCGTGTGCCGGCAGCCCATGCATAGACTGCGTCAAACAGGCTGGCGGTGGTGGTCGCTGAATACTGGGGGTAGGCCGGTAGCAGCAGCACGCGGGTAACGCCTTCGGCCTTGAGCGCGTCCAGCTGCGAGGGGATGGACTGGCTGCCATAGCGCATGGCCCAGCGCACCCGCACGTGCAAGTCCTGGGTCTGCAAGCGTTGCTCTAGCAAGCCAGCTTGTTTTTCAGTCCAGATTTTGAGTGGCGAGCCCTCGGGCGTCCAGATGCTGGCGTATTTAGCCGCCGACTTGGCCGGGCGAAAGCGCAAAATAATTCCGTGCAATATCAGCATCCAGACCAGGCGGGGGATTTCTACCACGCGGTGGTCGCTTAAAAACTCCGCGAGATAGCGGCGTACGGCGGGCGCAGTCGGGGCGTCGGGGGTTCCCAAATTGCAATACAGCACCGCTGTGTGCGCGGCTTGCCCATGGGAAAAAGGGGGTTCTTTTTGAAAAGGCATGCAGTATTCTCGCGCACCTATGCTTGACACCACCAAAATCCGCGCTATCTCCTTGGACCTGGACGACACTTTGTGGCCGGTTTGGCCCACCATCGCCCGGGCTGAAATCCAGATGCAAGGCTATTTGCGCCCGCAGGCGCCATTGACTGCCGCTTTGATGGCCGAGCCGCTGCAGCGCTCGCAATTGCGCGACGCGGTAATTCAAGCGCAAGCGGACCGCGCCCACGATATGAGTGCGCTGCGCTTGGGAATGATTGAACTGGCGCTGCAGCGTTGCGGCGAGTCCCCTGCTTTGGCGCAAGAGGCATTTGCGGTGTTTTACGCGGCACGCCAGCAGGTGGATTTGTACGCCGATTGCGCCAAGGCACTGGCCCGCTTGGCGGGGCGTTTTCCGCTTTTGGCCCTGACCAATGGGAATGCTGACGTCCATTTAGTGGGTATTGGGCATTGGTTTGTGGGTAGTGTGGGCGCACACACCGTGGGCCTGCCCAAGCCGCACAAAGCTATCTTTGATGCAGCGGCCAACGCCTTGGCTTGCAAGCCCGAGGAGGTGCTGCATGTGGGCGATGACGCACTGTTGGATGTGCTGGCGGCGCTGGACGCGGGGATGCAAAGTGTGTGGGTCAATCGCCAGGGT
>JBILPS010000101.1:0-7288 GCA_044373655.1 Rhodoferax sp. | reverse complement strand
ACGGTATCGTTGAACATGATGACGCTTTGTCCGACCAGCGCAAATTGGCTGCGTAAATTGGCCAAATTCCATTGACTTACTTCAACGCCGTCTAGCTCCACGCTGCCCGCGCTCTGATCTACAAATCGGGGCAATAAATTGACCAAGGTGGTTTTGCCAGAGCCCGATAGGCCGACGAGGGCTATGAACTGACCAGGCCGGATATGAAGGCTGAGCTTATCCACCGCTGCTTCTCCGGCCCCCGGGTAGCGAACACTGACTTCGCGGTATCGGATATCCCCAGTAGCTCGGGTGAGCGCGAAAGCGCCACCCGTTTCAGGTGTCACATTTTCAATCAGATCGATTGCACGTTCAGCGGCGACAAGGCCGCGAGTAATGGCACTGGAAATATCCGATAAGTGCTTGATTGGTGCGATCATCATGAGCATAGCGGTCACAAATCCAACAAATCCACCGGCAGATAATTGATTAGATTGGCTTTGATAAATTGCGATGCTGATTACTGCAGATAAGGCGATCGAGCCAAAAAAATTCGTGACCGGCGCAACTGCAGATCCAGCAATTGCCGATTTCATGGCCAGACGGCGCAATTCAACATTCAAAAATTCAAACCGTTCTTGCTGGTGCTTTTCGGCATTTTGCACACGAATTTCTTTATGGGCAAGAACGCTTTCTTCGACTACATAAGCGAGCTGGTCTACGGTCTTTTGTTGGGCTTTTGTCAAGTGGTATACCCGCTTAGAAATTATTCGCATACTGATGGCAACCACCGGGAAAATCACCAACACAATAATTGAAAGCTGCCAGTTTTGGTATAGCAAAAATCCGGTCAACGCCACTAGCATCAGACTGTCTTTGACCAAGGTAGTCACAGATTGCAGAAGTACTACCGCACCATTCGTTGCCTCGTACACGACGGTGTTTGCCAAACTGGTAGCAGCTTGATCACGGAACAGCCGGATGTCGGCAAAACTGATACTTTCAAACATTTTGGTTCGCAATTGCTGCAAGTTAGTTTGCGTAATTTTTGCAACTGCGATATCGCTCAGGTAAGAAGCCGATGATCGAAGCATAAATAGTCCGATTAAGGCGACAGGAACCATCCATAAAGGAAGTGTGTTGGAGTTAAATCCCTCGTCCAGCAATGGCTTAAGTAATGCGGGGATGGTCGGCTCCAGTGCCGCGCCGACTATGACCGACAGCGCAAGCGCTACCCAGGCGTAGTAAGGTTTGGTGAAATACCGGCCCACACGCTTGAGGCGCTCACTCGTACTCAAAGTTTTTTGCATCGCTGATAAGTTCATGGTGGCAAACTGTTGGTACTTTGGGGTTGGCGTTTAGCGATCGCCAAACTCAACAAAATACCAAGTCCAACGCAGAAGAAATCACCGTTTCCGATGCCGTAAATCGTGGAATTGAACATGCTGGAAACCAGCAAACTCAACAATAATGCATACAAGCTCCATGCATCTTGACGCGGCAAGTAGCTTGAATTTTTCACTGTGTAAGTCAATGTAAAAATCAAACACAGCAATCCAATAGCTCCGCCTTCCACCGCCCAAAGCAAAAAGAGTTGGTGCGGGTCACGTGAGCCATGGTTTGGTTCAACCGTAGGGTTTGGATGTTTCGCTAACTGTTTGAGAAATTCACTATTCCAGCTTCCTACGCCATGGCCCAAGAGAGGACTTTCTGCGTAGGACTGTAAGGACGATTTCCAGTACTGAAGGCGCAGACCCGAAGAGGTGGCTGCGTTAGCTTGCTGGTTAAAGCTGACCACTTCCGTGTAAACGGACAATAGGCGCTGCTTGAAATTGGGTGCGCCAAACCACAGTAAAACGCCGACTAAAAACGGTGCGAACAGGGCTAACCAGCGCATTCTTTTAGGTAGGGCTTGGAACACAATTAATGCGCTCAATGCAAGCAGCACCATGTGGCCACTTCGGCCCGGCAAAAATGCGATGGTCAAGGTGGCACAGCTAATGGCCATAGCGATGGCAAACCACCGCCCCTTCGGTCCGAAAATCCAATCCCTTTGAAACCATAAAAGCCCAGCGCTTGTCGCTTGCACAATGCTCTCTTCCAGGTAGCTACCGTAGGATGCAAAGGTGGTTTGCGAATCCGTTCCAGATATCCAAGGGGGCGTGTAGCCGGCGATCAGCAACCATGAGCTAAATCCGACAAAAATTTGGGTGCCAATAAAGACGCGCAGTACTTGCCGAGCCTGAGCAGGATCACGCAAAAGGTAAAACACCAAGGGGACGGTGAGTAAGCGTGCGTGGTTTATCCAAGAAAACCAAATGCGCTCGGTGTCTGCTGACGACCACAAAGTACTCAGTGCCATGTAAAAACAGGCCAACAGAATGCTTACCGTAATAGGCTTGTGAAGCGACCAGACTTCACCGTTTCCTTGGGTCTTATTGGGCTTTAAGAGCACAAACAAGGCCCACAGCATCAAGACCAATCTTCCTAAGGCCGCCACGGCGGTCCCCAAGCTAGGTGACAGCGCGATAAAAAACATGAGCCCCAGTTGCCAGGGGCGCAAGGGGATTGCTGCTGCAGGTATGGTCATTTAGCGTGCAAATCGTGAGCGGCCTGAACCTCGATGGGGGACTTTGGCGCGTCACTAGCTGCTTGGGCTATCTTCTCACCCTCTGGACTCATCCAGTTGGCCCCCTGTTGCATCTCATACGCCTTGGCATACCGGTAAAACGTCTGTTCAAAGTAGGCAAAAGCGATCACAAAGCCGGCCCAACCGTCCAATACGCCGCGTTTGAAAACATAGTGCTTGAGAAATGCCCAAAGGCCATGCGCCAGCGCCGTCCCCATGCTGATTTTTTTGTGGACTACCTTTTCCGCCCCCAGGGTGGAGTAACGGTTGGCCTTGTGCATCACCTCGCCCAAATGCTTAAAAGGGAATTGCCAGATAGCGTTTTTCAGGTGCCCGATGGGCTTGCTTGAAAAAACCTCATAGCCTTCGTGCACCGGCTTTTGGTCGTAGCGCATGCTGCCTTTGCGAAAGAGCTGGGGTTGGCGGTAGTTGGGGTACCAGCCGGAATATCGGATCCAGCGGCCCATAAAATAGTTGCGCCGCGGTACGCGGTAAATATCCAGCGATGTGCTGTCAGCGCAGATGGCGCGGATTTCCTGGGCCGCTTGCGCGGTGCATCGCTCATCGGCGTCCAGGCTGAAAATCCATTCGTGGGAGCAGGCATCCAGGGCTTGGTTGCGCAAGTTGCCAAAGCCGTTGAATTTCACTTGGACTACTTTGGCGCCTAAAGCCTGCGCGATATCCGCGGTGCCATCGGTGCTCCAAGAGTCCACGACAATGATTTCGTCCGCCCAAAGCACGCTTTCGATCGTGGCCCGCACTTTTTCAGCTTCGTTGTAGGCAATGATGTAGACCGATATCTGGCGCATCAATCGTTGTACCTTGCAAAATTTCGGACGCGCGGAGGCGCATCTCCCAATCATATGAGTCTATTCCAAAACATAAGTCGCCCTGCCTGGAAGCGCCTAGCCAAGGGAAAAGCGGAAAGTGCCTTGGGCTATTGAAGCTTCTGGTATTCGGGGCCTTCATATAGTTGGGGATAATAGGGGGGTATGACCAAAATTCTCCTCAGCTTGGCAATCATGTTCATGGGCAACCATGCCTTGGCGCAATTCCGTGTCGAGGTCTCCGGAACGGGGTTGACGCAATTGCCTATCGCTATTGCGGCCTTCAAGGGCAACGAGGGCATGACGCAAAAAATTGCCGCGATTGTGCAGGCTGACCTTGAGCGCAGCGGGCAGTTTCGCAGCGTGGACCCAGCCGGTGCGGTGTTGGACGAAAATTCGCGCCCCGATCTGCCAACCTGGCGCAAACAAGGTTCCGACGCTTTGTTGACCGGTAGCGTTACCCGTGTCGGCGATGACCGCTATGAGCTGCGGTTTCGCTTGTGGGACAGCGTGCGGATGCAAGATCTGGGCGGCCAAAGCCACGCCGCCCCCGCTGCCGAGCTGCGCCGCGTTGCCCATCGGATCGCCGATTCGGTGTATGAAAAATTGACCGGGGAAAAAGGCGTTTTTGCGACCCGCATCGCCTATGTGACAAAAAGCGCTTCGATTTACAACCTCTGGGTGGCCGATTCAGACGGCGAGAGCGCGCAATCGGCCTTGCGCAGCGTAGAGCCCATCATCTCCCCGTCCTGGTCGCCCAATGGCAATCAATTGGCCTATGTGTCCTTCGAATCGCGTAAACCGGTGGTGTATGTGCATGATGTGGACACCGGCAAGCGCCGCCTAGTGGCCAATTTCAAAGGCTCCAATAGCGCCCCAGCCTGGTCGCCAGACGGTAAAACGCTGGCCCTCACGCTCAGCCGCGACGGCGGTTCGCAGTTATTCGTGCTCGATGTTGGCAGCTCCAGCGCCGAGCCCCGTCGCTTAGCGACTTCCACCGCGATCGATACCGAACCCGTCTTCACCGCCGATGGGCGCTTTATTTATTTTGTTAGCGACCGCGGCGGTTCGCCCCAGATTTACAAAATACCCGCCACTGGGGGTAATGCCGAGCGGATCACCTTTACCGGTAGCTACAACATTTCGCCAACGCTCAGCCCGGACGGGCGCTCGTTGGCCTATATATCGCGGGTCGCCGGTGCCTTTAAGTTGCATATCCAAGACCTCAACACCGGGCAGGTTTTGGCCTTGACAGAAACCATGGCGGATGAAAATCCGAGCTTTGCGCCTAACGGCCGGATGATTATTTACGCCACCCAGCAGCAAGGGCGCGAAGCACTCATGACAACCACGATTGACGGCAAAGTCAAGGCGCGCTTGGCTGGCCAAAGCGGTGATTTGCGGGAGCCCGATTGGGGGCCGCTCATTGCCCAATGAGATTTGTTGGACCCTCGGTATTTTTAATAAGGAGTTAGTTATGTATAAGTTGATCCTGATCCTGGCCCTAGCGGGTACGCTCGCCGCTTGCAGTTCGCCCGTGAAGCTCAACGACGTCAGCGTTGAGGACAAGTCGGGCCAAGCCAGTGTGGCGATGAAAACATTGACGCCTGCAACAACCGCGGCTGCTGGTGACAAAAAATCTAATGTTGCGACGCTCGATACCACAGCAGGCGCCAAGAGTGCCACCGGTACTGACGCCCTAGCTGCTGCCAATGCACGCACCGTCTACTTTGAGTTCGACAGCTTTGTCATCCGCCCAGAGTACCAGGCCATTATCGAGACCCATGCGCGCAATTTGAAGGCGAACAAAAACCAGCGTATCAGCATTGACGGCCATACCGATGAGCGTGGCGGCCGCGAATACAACCTGGCCTTGGGGCAAAAGCGCGCCGATGCGGTGCGCAAAGCTTTGTCCCTGCTAGGCGTTGCCGATGCGCAAATGGAATCGGTGAGCTTTGGCAAGGAAAAACCTGCATCACCCGGCGACAGCGAAATGGCGATGGAGAAAAATCGCCGCGCTGAAATCGTTATCCGGTGAATAGGGTGATGCCAAAGTTTGGATGGTTTGGGCGGAAGTCTTCGCTGTTATTGGCCGGACTGTTATTGGCCGGGACGGCCAGTGCTGGTTTGTTTGATGACGACGAAGCGCGCCGCGCTATTTTGGACTTGCGCCAGAAGATGGAAACGCTTCGCCGCGATACGGACCAAAAATTGCTCGATGAATCCAAGCGCCAGGCCGAAGAACTTGTCAGCTTGCGCCGTGGCTTGCTTGATTTGCAAAATCAATGGGAAGCGGCTAATGGCGAGGCCGCCAAAATTCGTGGCCAGGGTGAGCAGCTCGGGCGCGAAATGAATGAATCCCAGCGGCGGCAGGCCGAGCAAATCAAACGTTTGGAAGATCGTATGCAACGGCTGGAGCCCGTCAAGGTCAGCCATGAAGGGGGCGAATTTTTGGCAGAGTCTGCTGAAAAGCGTATGTTCGATTCGGCACTGGCCAGTTTTCGTGGCGGCGAGTTTGAGTCCGCGCAAAATACCTTTGCCGATTTTTTGGGGCGCTACCCGCAAAGTGGCTACGGTAGTTCGGCCCTGTTTTGGCTGGGCAACGCCCAGTTTGTTCTTAAGAATTACCCCGCTGCTGTCGCTAGCTTTCGCAAGATGATTGCGCGTAGCCCCGCCTACGCCCGCGTTCCTGAAGCCTGGCTGGCGATTGCCAACTGCCAACTCGAACTCAAAGACTTGGCGCCGGCCCGTAAAACATTGGAAGAGCTGGTGGCCAATTTCCCGCAAAGTGAAGCGGCTGATATTGCCAAAGAGCGCCTTGCGCGCATGAAATAAGCGTAGCGGGCCGAATCGTCGGATTAACCGCTTTGCAAATGCCACACATGGCTGAACCCGAAGTCTGTCATCCTGTGGATGCCCAAAGGCGCTTTGGCGGGCTGGACCGACTATATGGCGCCCAGGCGGCCGGCACAATGCGGCGCTCCCATGTGGTGGTGGTCGGGCTCGGAGGTGTGGGCTCTTGGGCCGCTGAGGCGCTGGCACGCAGCGGCATAGAGCGCCTTACGCTCATTGATATGGACCATGTTGCGGAGTCCAATATCAACCGCCAAATTCAGGCCCTCACAAGCACCGTGGGTGTCGCCAAAATTGAAGCCATGGCCCAGCGCATTGCGCTTATCAACCCGCATTGCCAGGTTCTCGGTATCGATGATTTCGTAAGCCCTGACAACTGGGCGCGCTTGGTGCCGCCCGATGCGGATGCGGTGATTGACGCCTGCGACCAAGTGCTCGCCAAGACCGCGATGGCGCAGTGGGCTATCGAGACCGGTACGGTGTTTGTTACCGTAGGCGCCGCCGGCGGAAAACGTATGGCTCACCAGGTGGCGGTGGCAGATTTGAGTGTCTGCACCCACGACCCTTTGCTGGCAAAAGTGCGCTATCGCCTGCGCAAATACCACGGGGCCGCGCGTGAGCCCAAGAAGATGCAGCTTAGCTGTGTGTTTAGCGCAGAAGCAGTGCAAGCGGCGCAGACCACGGCGCAGGAAAAAACAGACAACAGCCTCAATTGCCATGGCTACGGCTCCAGCGTCGCCGTCACCGCCAGCTTTGGCATGTGCGCGGCAGGCTGGGTGATGAACCAGCTTGCCGCGTTCAACAAATAGCCGAAAAAACAAGGCTATAATTTAAGGCTTGGCAGTAAGTCACAAGCTTATTGACGGGACGTTAGCTCAGTTGGTAGAGCAGCGGACTTTTAATCCGTTTGTCGTGGGTTCGACCCCCGCACGTCCCACCAGATTCATACTTGCAAAAGCCACCGAGACCCTGCGGTGGCTTTTGTCTTTGTGGGCTTGGA
>JBILPS010000005.1:0-67362 GCA_044373655.1 Rhodoferax sp. | reverse complement strand
CTGACCCATGTCTACCATCGCACTGACTGTAGCAATGAAAGCTTCCCGGCCATCCGCAATGGCTTCGAATTCGGTTGCCCCGTCTGCCATAACACCGGGAATATCGGGCATGGTGAACATGAAGCCGCCACCGTCTGCGGCAACAATTGGGCTGACTATATGGCTGTAGGCCTCGAAGGGGAAGGGGGGCTTCACTTGTGCAATCGACTTGACTGGCATGTCTTACTCCTGAATTTGATCAATCAGCGCAACAAAGCGCTTGATGTAAAAGGTCTTGATGGGCCGGTGGGCCGGTACAGAAAGCGGATCTCGCACCGAAGGATGCGAAAAAACGTGATGACTGCCGCCGGTGCTGCGCACTTGCATGTTGTACTGCTTGGCAACTGTGAGTAGTTTTGCCATGGCCCAGTCGTTCGGGTTCTGGCGCATTGCCGTGAGTAATTTGGTTGCCGTGTTCATTGCCGCTATGATAGCGCCTGCAATATCATTTTGCAAGGAGTATTTCATTCCTTTGATGAGCGTTGGATTCGCAGCTGATTAAGTGCTTGGACTTGATGGTGTGCAAACTTGTGCCAAGCACGGCCGGACCGAGTGTGATCTTGACCACTAAGCGGTTAGTAAAATCCGCTGCTGAAAATCTGGTGTAAGCGGATCAAAAAAAGTGGATATTTGAGAGAATATTCGTCAGACTTAGACAAATTTTCAGACCTACTTAAGTCGCTGATTTAAAGAAATTTTGAATGACATATTCCCCTTGGAGATTGAGTTGTGCGCCCATGATGGACTGGACCGACCGTCATTGCCGGTATTTCCACCGCCTGCTGACGCGCCACACCCGACTCTATACCGAGATGGTGACCACCGGCGCGCTACTGCATGGGGACGTGGCGCGGCATTTGCGCTTTAACGTCGAAGAACAGCCGCTGGCTTTGCAACTCGGTGGCAGCGAGCCGGCAGATCTGGCACGCGCTGCGCGCATGGGCGAGCAATGGGGCTATGACGAAATCAACCTCAATTGCGGCTGCCCCAGCGAGCGGGTGCAGCGTGGCGCGTTTGGCGCTTGTTTGATGAACGAACCGGCGCTGGTGGCCGATTGCGTGAAGGCCATGGTCGATGTGGTGGATGTGCCGGTCACGGTCAAGCACCGCATTGGTATCGACAAAAACGAGGACTACGGCTTTGTGCGCGACTTTGTCGGCACCGTGGCGCAAGCGGGGTGCGAGGTGTTTATCGTGCATGCGCGCAATGCCTGGCTGCAAGGCCTGTCGCCCAAAGAGAACCGCGAAGTTCCACCGCTGCGTTACGAAATGGCCTACCGCTTGAAGCAAGATTTTCCAAGCTTGCAGATTGTGGTGAACGGCGGCATTACCAACAACACTGATATCGCCACACATTTGCAGCAAGTTGATGGCGTGATGCTGGGGCGCGAGGTCTATTACCGCCCCTGGTTGATGATCGCCTGGGACGCGCAGTTTTATGGTGACGCGCACACGCCGCCTGTGCCCGAAGCGGTGGAGGAAGCCATGGTGCGCTATATGGAGCGCGCGTATGCTGAAGATGCTTGCCCCTGGTATGCGATAGCCCGCCACATGCTGGGCCTGTACCACGGGCGGCGCGGCGCACGCCTGTGGCGCCAGGTCTGGAGCGACCACCGTTTAAAGCCCTTACCCCCGCGCGAAGTGCTGGCCCGGGCGCGTGCGGCCATGGCGCAGGCTGCTGTCTTGGCAGACCATGCAGCCTGAGCCAAGTGCCGGCGCGCTGCGCGCCGCCAAATTGCTAATCTGGGTGATTCCGCTCTTGTGGGTAGTCAATTCCTTTATTGCGCGGCGTGCCGTGGACGTGATCACGCCGCATGTGCTGGCTTGGGGGCGATGGGCGGTGGCCGGGGCGATATTGGCCTGGTTCACGCGCGGCGAGCTTTGGCAACACCGCCAAGAGCTGCGCGCACACTGGCGGCGCTATCTGATGTTGGGCGCCTGCGGCATGTGGATTTGCGGAGCGGGGGTGTACTTTGCCGGGCAGACCACCAGCATGATGAATATCTCGCTCATCTACGCTGCCTCGCCGGTGATGATTGCCGTGGGTTCGGTCCTGTGGTTGCGCGAGGCTTTTTCTAAACGCCAGGGCCTGGGCGTGGTGCTGGCGCTGGTGGGCGTGGTGCATGTGGTGGTGCAGGGGCAATGGCTCTTGCTCATGCAAGTGGTGTTTGTGCCAGGCGACTTGTGGATTGCCGCTGCGGCCACGGCCTGGGCGGCGTATTCCATGCTGCAAAAACACTGGGGCAACCCTATGAGCGCCAGCGCCCAACTGGCCGTGATCTGCGCCGGTGGCGTAGTGGTGCTGACGCCGTTTGCGGCCTGGGAACTGCTGCAAGTAGGCCCTGTACTGGGTGCGCAAGCGCTTACCTTGGTCCTCATGGCCGCGCTGTTTCCCGGCGTGCTAGCGTATTGGATTTATGGCTGGACGCAATCTGTCCTCGGCCCCGGCCCGGTAGCCATGACCATGTACCTGGGGCCTTTGTACGCAGCCGTCGTAGCCTGGCTGTTGTTGGGCGAGGCGCTGGAGCTGCACCACCTGATCGGCGGCGTGCTGATTTTGTCGGGCGTAGGGTTGGTGGTGGCGGGGAAGCAGGCGGGGGATGAGTCCTCCTAAGGCTCCAGCTACACCAAATCCAAAAACTCCAGCACCGTATCCAGATGCAGCGCAAAGTCGCTGATCGTGTGGTCCCCCTCGGGCAGCAGCATGCGCCGGGCTTGGGGGTAGCGTGCTTGCATTTCCCGCCAGTCCAGCACTTCGTCGCGTTGCGAAATCAGCGCCAGTTCTGGGCCGGGTGCATGTATGCCTTCGTCGGCCATGGCTTGAAGCTCGGCGATATAGCTTTCCTGAAAACAAAAGTGCTCGTCCGGCGCATGCCATTGGCTTTGCGCGCCGATGTGGCGCGCCAGGTCGCGGGCCGGAAACACCGCTGGGTTGAGCAAGACGCTGCGGCAGCCGGTCTGCCGCGCCACCCAAGAGGCATAAAACCCGCCGAGCGAAGAGCCGACCACGGCCATGATTGCGCGCGGCCAGTCGGCTGTCAGGCGCAACATGCCATTGGCCGCCTGGCGCGGCGAGGGCGGTAGTTGCGGGCAGCACCATTGCGTAAGCGGATAGCGCTGCGCCACCGCCTGCGCCATCAGGCGCGCTTTGGCGGACGCGGGAGAGGAGCGAAAGCCGTGCAGGTAGAGCAGGTGCGTGATGCGTCCTGCGGCGGCAGCCATCAACCCGCCGCCTCCAGCCCGTTGGCAAAGTGCTCGCGCATGCGCTGCACGCTTAGCGCCTCGTTGCGCGCTAACAGCGCGTCCATCAAGGCCTGGTGCTCGCGCAGCGATTCGGCCACCCGGCCGCTTTTGAGCAGCGAGTTGTGGCGGTTGAGCTTCATCACTTTGCGCAAGTCCGCGCACAACTGGTCGCGCCAGCGGTTGTTCGCAATTTCCAATAAACGCATGTGAAAGCGTTCGTTGATTTCGAAAAATCTATCGGTGGAGTCCACTGCCATACCGAGTTCGGCGTGCAGGGTTTGCAAATCCTGCAACTGCGCGGGCGTGGCGCCTTGGGCCACCACGCCGGCCGCGTCCGATTCGAGCAGTGACAGCAAGTGATACACATCCGCCTGGTCTTTGGCATTGACCTCGGTCACATAGGCGCCACGGCGCACCTTCATAGTGACCAGGCCTTCGGTGGCCAGCACCTTGATGGCCTCGCGCAAGGGCGTGCGGCTGATGCCATATTCCTCGGCCAGCGCCATTTCGTCGATCCAGCTGCCGGGCGGCAAGGTGTTGGAAAAAATCCGCTCGCGCAGCAACTCCGCTACCTCTTGGTAGAGCGCGCGCGGGGTCAGGGTGGGGGATTGCATGGCGGAAATTGTAAGCCCTAATTCAGTTTTGAATTAATAATTATGAATGATAGAATGCGTCAACTGTAAAAATATTGATTTGAAAGCCCGCGCCATGAGTTCCAAGCCGCCCGCATCCCCGCCTTCGCCGTCCGCCGCCTGGCCCGCTTTTGAGCAGGGCGACCACGCCGCCTGGCTGCGCGCTGCCGCCAAATCCGCGCCCGGCGGCAATGTGGATGCACTGAGCTGGACCACGCCGGACGGCATCGTCGTCAAGCCGCTGTACACCGCAGCGGACACAGCCCACTTGCCTTATGCCAACACGCTGCCGGGTTTTGCGCCCTATGTGCGCGGCCCGCAAGCCACTATGTACGCGGTGCGGCCCTGGACCATCCGCCAGTACGCCGGTTTTTCTACCGCCGAGGAAAGCAATGCTTTTTACCGCCAGGCGCTGGCCGCTGGCGGGCAGGGCGTATCGGTGGCTTTCGATTTGGCCACCCACCGGGGCTATGACTCGGACCACCCGCGCGTGACCGGCGACGTGGGAAAAGCCGGTGTCGCTATCGACTCGGTGGAGGACATGAAGATTTTGTTCAACCAGATTCCGCTGGACAAAGTCAGTGTGTCCATGACCATGAACGGCGCGGTGCTGCCGGTGCTGGCCGGTTACATCGTGGCGGCCGAAGAGCAGGGCGTGTCGCAAGCGCAACTAAGCGGCACCATACAGAACGACATCCTCAAAGAGTTCATGGTGCGCAACACCTATATCTACCCGCCTGCGCCGTCTATGCGCATCATCGGCGACATCATTGGCTACACAGCCAAAAACATGCCTAAGTTCAACTCGATTTCCATCTCGGGTTACCACATGCAAGAAGCCGGCGCCAACCAGGCTTTGGAGATGGCCTTCACCTTGGCCGACGGCAAGGAATATGTAAAAACCGCTATTGCCACCGGCCTGGACGTAGACGAGTTTGCAGGCCGTTTGTCCTTCTTCTGGGCCATTGGCATGAATTTTTATTTGGAGGTCGCCAAGATGCGCGCCGCGCGCCTTTTGTGGTGCCGCATCATGCAAGGTTTTAACGCCAAATCGCCCAAGAGCCTGATGCTGCGCACCCACTGCCAAACCAGCGGCTGGAGCCTGACGGAGCAAGACCCGTATAACAACGTGGTGCGCACCACCATCGAAGCCATGGCAGCCGTGTTTGGCGGTACGCAAAGCCTGCACACCAATAGCTTTGACGAAGCGATTGCGCTGCCCACTGAGTTCTCTTCGCGCATTGCGCGCAACACGCAGCTCATCATTCAGGAGGAGACGCACATTAGCAGCGTGATTGACCCTTGGGCCGGTAGCTACATGATGGAAAAGCTGACTCAGGACATGGCCGACGCGGCCTGGAAGATTATTGAAGAAGTCGATGCCATGGGCGGCATGGTCAAGGCGGTTGACAGCGGCTGGGCCAAGCTGAAAATCGAAGCGGCGGCGGCTGAAAAACAAGCGCGCATCGACAGCGGCCAGGACGTGATCGTGGGCGTAAACAAATACAAGCTCAAAAGTGAGGACGCGATTGAGGCGCGCGACATCGACAACGTGGCCGTGCGCGAAGGCCAGATCGCGCGGCTCAAGCAGGTGCGCGCCGGACGCGACCAGGCAGCAGTGCAAGCGGCCCTGGATGCGCTGACTTTTGCAGCTGGGCATGATGGCAATTTGCTGGAACTAAGCATCGCCGCCATGCGCTTGCGCGCCACCGTGGGCGAGGTGAGCGACGCGCTGGAAAAAGCTTTCGGGCGGCATCGCGCCGATACGCATAAAGTGTCCGGGGTGTATGCCGCTGCCTACGATGCCGAGCACAGCCACGGAGACACCATGGAATACTGGAACGCCCTCAAAGCCGATATCGCCGCCTTTGCCGATGCCCAAGGCCGGCGCCCGCGGGTGATGATCTCCAAGCTCGGCCAGGACGGGCACGACCGGGGCGCCAAAGTGGTAGCCACTGCCTTTGCCGACCTGGGCTTTGATGTGGATATCGGACCTTTGTTTCAGACCCCTGAAGAATGCGCCCGCCAGGCGATTGAAAACGATGTGCACGCCGTGGGCGTTTCCACCCTGGCCGCCGGCCACAAAACCCTGGTGCCCGCCATCATCGACGAGCTAAAAAAGCAGGGTGGCGAAGGCATCATCGTGTTTGTAGGCGGGGTGATTCCGCGCCAGGACTACGACTTTTTGTACGCTGCGGGGGTCAAAGGCATTTATGGCCCCGGGACCCCTATCCCGGTGAGCGCCCGCGATGTGCTGGACCAAATCAACAAGTCTTTGTTGGCTTGAAGCCGCTGCGCAAAAGTCCGCGATACCTATGGCTGTGGAGACAACCCCGTCCCTTACCGAACTGCGCAGCACCACGCCCGCGGTGCAGCGGCGCGCCATGGCCAAGGCCATCACGCTGCTGGAGTCCACGCGCGCAGATCACCGTGCGCAGGCCGATGCTTTGCTTACCGACTTGTTGCCCTTCACAGGCCAGTCCATTCGGCTGGGCATCAGCGGCGTTCCGGGCGTGGGCAAATCGACGTTTATTGAAGCGCTAGGCCTGCACTTAATTGCGCAAGGCCACCGCGTGGCGGTGCTGGCGGTGGACCCGTCGAGCAGCGTGTCGGGCGGCTCCATCTTGGGCGATAAGACGCGTATGGAGCAACTATCGGTGCATCCGCAGGCCTTTATCCGGCCCAGCCCGGCCAGTGGCACCTTGGGCGGCGTGGCCGAAAAAACCCGCGAATGCATGTTGGTCTGCGAAGCAGCAGGCTACGACGTGGTGCTGGTCGAAACCGTAGGCGTTGGCCAGTCTGAAACTGCGGTGAGCGGCATGACGGATATGTTTTGCCTGCTGCAACTGCCCAATGCGGGCGACGATTTGCAGGCTATCAAAAAAGGCGTGATGGAGTTGGCCGACTTGGTAGTCATCAACAAAGCTGATATCGACCCGGACGCGGCCTTGCGCGCGCAAGCGCAGATCACCAGCGCTTTGCGCCTGCTGGGCTTGCACGGCAACCCGCAGCGTTTAGGCTGGAGCCCGCAGGTGGTGCCTATCAGCGCTTTGCAGGGTACTGGCATCAGCCAGTTTTGGGAGGCGGTGCTGGCCTTTCGCACCTTGCAAGCCGACAGCGGCCGCTTTGCATCGCGCCGCCAAAGCCAGGCCCTGGCCTGGATGTGGGAGCGCATTGATGCTGGCCTAAAACAGAGTTTCAAGACCCAGCCAAATGTGGGCGCTTTGCTGCCTGGCCTCAGCGCCCAAGTGGCCTCCGGTTCACTGGCCGCGTCTACCGCCGCACGACAACTTTTACACGCCTATGGCAACAGCCACGGGCAGCCGATTACTAGCACGGAGAAGTAAGCATGCAAGACATATTGGAGCAACTCGAAGCCAAACGCGCAGCGGCGCGCATGGGCGGCGGCGAAAAGCGCATCAGCGCGCAGCATGGCAAAGGCAAGCTGACGGCGCGTGAGCGCCTGGAAGTGCTGCTCGACGAAGGCACGTTTGAAGAATGGGATATGTTCGTCGAGCACCGCTGCACCGACTTTGGCATGCAAGACAACAAAATTCCCGGCGATGGCGTGGTCACTGGCTACGGCATGATTAACGGGCGCCTGGTGTTTGTGTTCAGCCAGGACTTCACGGTGTTTGGCGGCGCTTTGAGCGAGTCACATGCCGAGAAGATTTGCAAGATCATGGACCAGGCCATGAAAGTGGGCGCGCCGGTGATCGGTCTGAACGACTCGGGTGGCGCGCGTATTCAGGAAGGCGTGGCCTCGCTAGGCGGCTATGCCGATGTGTTCCAGCGCAATGTTTTGGCCAGTGGTGTGATTCCGCAAATTAGCCTGATCATGGGGCCATCAGCCGGAGGTGCGGTGTATTCACCGGCCATGACCGATTTCATCTTCATGGTCAAAGACAGCTCCTATATGTTTGTCACCGGCCCCGAAGTGGTGAAGACCGTGACGCACGAGGAAGTCAGCGCTGAGGAGTTGGGCGGTGCGATTACCCACACCACCAAAAGCGGTGTCGCTGACCTGGCTTTTGACAACGACGTGGAAGCGCTTTTGATGCTGCGCCGCCTCTACAACTATTTGCCCTTGTCCAACCGCGAGAAAGCTCCGGTGCGCCAAAGCGGCGACCCTGCGCACCGCATGGACATCAGCCTGAACACGCTGGTGCCGGAGAACCCCAACAAAGCCTATGACATGAAGGAGCTCATCCTCAAAACCGTGGACGATGGCGACTTTTTTGAAATCCAACCCGAGTACGCTAAAAACATTCTGGTCGGCTTTGCGCGCATGGACGGGCAGACCGTCGGCATCGTGGCCAATCAGCCCTTGGTGTTGGCCGGTTGCTTGGATATCAAGAGCAGCATCAAAGCGGCGCGCTTTGTGCGTTTTTGTGATGCCTTCAATATTGCCGTCATCACCTTTGTCGATGTGCCCGGTTTTATGCCCGGCACCAGCCAGGAGTACGGTGGCATCATCAAGCACGGGGCTAAGTTGCTCTATGCCTATGCCGAATGCACCGTGCCAAAAATCACCGTCATCACGCGCAAAGCCTATGGCGGCGCGTATGACGTGATGGCTTCGAAACACTTGCGCGGCGACGTGAACTTTGCCTGGCCCCATGCCGAGATCGCGGTGATGGGCGCCAAGGGCGCGGTGGAGATTATTTTCCGCGAAGACAAGGGCGATCCGGAGAAGTTAGCCGCCAAAGAGGCTGAATACAAAGCGCGCTTTGCCAATCCCTTTGTGGCCGGTGCGCGTGGCTTTATCGACGATGTCATCTTGCCCGCTGAAACCCGCAAGCGCATTTGCCGTTCGCTAGTGATGCTCAAAGACAAGAAGCTGGAAAACCCGTGGCGTAAGCACGGGAATATTCCTTTGTGATGTTTATAGGTGCAGTTTTTTTGGTGCACGCAGGCTTGGGTGGCCCG
Organism: Rhodoferax sp.; assembly: GCA_044373655.1. GTDB lineage: Bacteria > Pseudomonadota > Gammaproteobacteria > Burkholderiales > Burkholderiaceae_C > Allorhodoferax. The sequence continues at coordinate 58,520 of JBILPS010000005.1, read as the reverse complement.
GACGTTTTGCTCCGTGTCCCCCGCGCTGCGCGCTCCTCCTTTACCTACGCAAAACGCCCGGGCCGCCCAAGCCTGGGGCATGGAGCGGCAAAGTCGGGTTACCTATCGCTGCCTTACAAGGAAACATGATGAAGACGATTCGGAGCAAAGAATTCACTGCGGATCGGGCATGGGGCAGTCTGCCTATCGCAAATTTGGATGGCACGACTGTCAAATTGCATTGGACCGATCAGCCTTATAAGTGGCATGTTAATGATGGGCAGGAAGTCTTTGCGGTAATGGATGGTGTGGTGGATATGCATTTCAGAGCCAACGGCGCAGAGGAAGTAAACGTGCTTTACGCAGGCGATATTTTTTACGCTGATGTGGGAACGGAGCATGTGGCGCATCCACGCGGCGCTGCGCGCATACTGGTTATCGAAAAAGAAGGAAGTATTTGATGTTCACAAAAATCTTGATCGCCAACCGCGGTGAAATCGCCTGTCGTGTGATCGCCACGGCCCGCAAAATGGGCATCGCCACCGTGGCCGTGTATTCGGATGCGGATAAAGAAGCACGCCATGTGGCTCTGGCCGATGAAGCGGTGCGCATAGGGCCGGCTCCAAGTCGCGAGAGTTATTTGTTGGCCGATGTAATCATCGCGGCTGCCAAGTCCACCGGCGCGCAGGCGATTCATCCTGGTTATGGCTTTTTGAGCGAGAACGCGGCGTTTTCCAAGCGTTGCGAGGAAGAAGGGATTGTATTTATCGGGCCCAAACACCATTCCATCGCCGCCATGGGCGACAAGATCGAATCCAAAAAACTCGCCGGTGCGGCAGGGGTGAACTGCATTCCCGGTGTGAACGATGCGATTGAAACGCCCGAGCGGGCGGTGGAGATTGCCAAGGGCATTGGCTACCCGGTGATGATCAAAGCCAGCGCTGGCGGCGGCGGCAAGGGCTTGCGCGTGGCCTATAACGACAAAGAGGCTTTCGAGGGCTTCAGCAGTTGTCGCAACGAAGCGCGCAATAGCTTTGGCGACGACCGCGTGTTTGTTGAAAAATTTGTCGAAGAGCCGCGCCATATCGAAATTCAACTGATCGGCGACGCGCACGGCAATGTCTTGTACTTGAACGAGCGTGAGTGCTCTATCCAGCGCCGCCACCAAAAAGTGATTGAAGAGGCGCCTTCGCCTTTCATCTCTGAGGCCACCCGCAAAGCCATGGGTGAGCAGGCGGTGGCTTTGGCCAAAGCGGTGGACTACCAAAGCGCGGGTACGGTGGAGTTTGTGGTCGGCAAGGACCAGAGCTTTTACTTCCTTGAGATGAACACCCGCTTGCAGGTGGAGCATCCGGTGACTGAGGCGATTACCGGCCTGGACTTGGTGGAGTTGATGATTCGCGTCGCTGCGGGCGAAAAACTGCCCTTAACGCAGGCCCAAGTGCAGCGTAATGGCTGGGCCATAGAGTGCCGCATCAATGCCGAAGACCCTTTCCGCAACTTCCTGCCTTCCACGGGCCGCTTGGTGCGTTTTGCGCCACCGGCGCAAACCATGTTCCAAGGCAACACGGCCGACCTGCTGGGTGTGCGCGTGGACACCGGTGTGCGGGACGGGGGCGAGATACCTATGTTTTATGACTCCATGATCGCCAAACTGATAGTGCACGGCAGCGACCGTTTGGACGCCATTGCCAAAATGCGCGAGGCGCTCAATGGCTTTGTCATTCGTGGTGTCTCCAGCAATATTCCGTTTCAAGCGGCCTTGCTCGCGCATCCCAAGTTTGTGGCGGGTGATTTCAACACGGGCTTTATCGCCGAAAACTATGGCCACGGGTTTCGCGCTGAGGACGTGCCGCACCAGGACGCGCATTTCCTCACCGCCTTGGCCGCGTTTGTGCGCCGCAAATCGCGCGAGCGGACGGCCGCCCTCAGCGGCCAATTGCCTGGTTATGGCGTGGAGGCCGGTAAAGACTATGAGGTGATTGCGCTGTCGGACGGCGGCAGCCATGAGTACACCCCAGTGCATGTGGACGAGTTTGTGGGCGAAACCGGCTCGGCGCGCGTACAAGTGGCAGGCAACGCTTATGAGATTCGCAGCCAGTCGCGCCTGAACGATATTGCCATTACCGGCACGGTCAATGGCAAAGCCTTCACTGCGCAAATCGAGCGCGGTACGCCCAAGAACCCGCTGGCGCTGCGCGTGCAGCACAACGGCACGCGCATCGACGCGCTGGTGGTCTCGCCGCGCATGGCGGCTTTGCACCGGCTGATGCCCTTTAAATCGCCGCCGGACATGAGTCGCTTTATGCTCTCTCCCATGCCTGGGCTCTTGTCGCAGGTGCTGGTCACTCCCGGCCAAAAAGTGCAGGCCGGCGAGCGCGTCGCGGTCATCGAAGCTATGAAAATGGAAAACGTATTGTTTGCCGCCGCCGATGGCGTGGTCAAAAAAGTCGTCGCTAGCCAGGGCGAATCGCTTACGGTGGATCAGATGATTGTGGAGTTCGAGGCTTGAACCTCAGACTTTGTTGGCTGAATTGGCTTGCAGTTGCATAAATTTGAAGTTAGGATACAAAAAGAGCTTTGTATGACTGCGCTCACTGTTTCGCCTAAATTTCAAGTTGTTATACCCAAAGCCATTCGTCAGGCGCTCAAACTCAAGACGGGGCAAAAGGTCTATATGCGCCTGAATGACCAAGGGCAAGCGGTACTAGAGCCTGAACTCGACATTCGCCCTGCGCGCGGTTTTCTGCCGAAAATTCCTGGCGTTGTTGTGGCGCACGTTGAAAACGACCCGGAAGGCCCTGAGTGGCCTGGCGGCTGCGCTCCTATGGACGATGCCATCATCTGGCAAACCGCCCAAACCCACGGCGCTGCCCTCTACACCCAAGACGCTGCATTGGCGCAATTTCCAGGTGTGCGCTACCAGGCTAAACCGTGACGGAGCTAAGAATCATGAATCACCGCCCTTTTAAAGTTTTAGGCATCCAGCAAATTGCCATAGGCGCGCCGAACAAGCAGCGGCTCAAAGCCTTGTGGGTGGACATGTTGGGGCTGGAAATGACGGGCACCTTCCAAAGCGAGCGCGAAAACGTGGACGAGGATATTTGCGCTATCGGCAGCGGTCCCTTCAAGGTGGAAGTGGACTTGATGCAGCCCATAGACCCGGACAAAAAACCGGCAGTACACAACACGCCGCTCAACCATGTGGGCCTGTGGATTGACGATCTGCCGGCCGCCGTGGACTGGCTGATGCAACAAGGCGTGCGCTTTGCGCCGGGCGGCATACGCAAGGGCGCTGCCGGCTTTGATATCTGCTTTTTGCACCCCAAGGGCAGCGAAGAATTCCCGATCTCGGGCGAGGGCGTGCTGATTGAACTGGTGCAAGCGCCGCCGGAAGTGGTGAGCGCGTTTTCCCGTTTGGCGCTTGCGGCTTAGCGCTGGCGCGCCCGCGCCATGGCGGCTTCTATTAATGCTTTTTTGCGCGCCAACTCCGCCGGGTCGGTGATGCGCGAATGCTTAGCCAGGTCTGAAAGTTTGTCCGCGGCTTCGCCTGCCTTGGCAGCGCGCTTAGATTGCACACTTTGCGCGCGGCGGCTTTGCGCGGTGGCGTAGCGCTTGCGGGCAATCTGCGCCAAGTCCTGTGACCATGCGTCCCAGCCGGTGGGCGGGGTTTGTACGGGCTCGGCGGGGAGCGCGGGTTCGAGCAATATGCAATCAACCGGGCAGACCGGTATGCACAACTCGCAGCCGGTACAAAACGCTTCTATCACACCGTGCATGCGCTTGTTCGTGCCAAAGATGGCATCGGTAGGACAAGCGTCGATGCACAGGGTGCAACCTATGCACCAGTCCTCGTCAATAAATGCCACGCTGCGCGGGCCTTCAAGGCCAAATTCCGGGTTCAGCGCTAGAACGGCCTGGCCGGTAATGGCCGATAGGCGTTCAATGCCTTGTGCGCCGCCGGGCGGGCATTGGTTGATGGGCGCTTGCTCCGCCGCAATGGCTTGCGCGTAGGCGGCGCAATCGGGGTAGCCGCAGCGCGTGCACTGGGTTTGCGGCAGCGCATCGAGGATGCGCGCAGCCAATGCGTCGGCGGGGGGCGGCGTGGCGGTCACCGCATCCGTGTCAGGCTTTGCGCACTGCCTTGGCGCGCACCGGCTTGGACGCCGCTTTTTCCACTACAGCAGCCTTGGCAGTCGGTTCTTTCACCACAGCGGGCGCCTTGACAAGAGTTTTCGCTTTCGTGGCAAGCGCAGCCTTAGCGGCAGGCGTAGCAGCGCCGCGCCAAGTGGTGGTCGGTGTTGTCTTGGCAGTCGTTTTCGCGGCTTTAGCCAAAGGTGCTGCCAACGCAGGTTTGGCAATCAAGCGGCGCGCTTTGCTTGCGGGCATAGCCGCTGGGGTAACAACTGCCGCCTTGGGCGTAGCTGTTACAGGCATCGCACCCGCTGGCTGGTAGCTCTTGATGAAGGCTTTCACGGTGGGGTACACCACGTCGCGCCAGCGTCGACCCGAAAAAATACCATAGTGGCCGGCACCGGCTGCCTCAAAATGCTTTTTGTGCGCCGGTGGCACGCCAGTGCAAATATCATGTACCGCGCGGGTTTGGCCCGAGCCCGAAATATCGTCCAGTTCGCCTTCCACCGACAGCAAGCCGGTGCTCTTGATCGCAGAGGGGCGCACCCGCTCTGCATCGCCTCGGGGGGAGCGTACATCCCAGGTGCCATTGACCAAACTGAAGTCTTGGAATACCACTTTGATGGTGTCCAGATAGTAGTCGGCGTCCATGTCCAGCACCGCGTTGTATTCGTCGTAAAACTTGCGGTGCGCTTCGGTGCTGACGTCGTCACCTTTGATCATGTCTTTGAAATAGTCGTAATGGCTTTTGGCATGGTGGTCCGGGTTCATGGCCACAAAACCGGTGTGCTGTAAAAAGCCTGGATAGACACGACGGCCGGCGCCGGGGAATTTGCCTGGCACTTTGTAAATCACATTGTTTTCAAACCAGTCGTAGCTTTTATTCATAGCCAGGTTATTGACGGCAGTCGGCGATTTACGTGCGTCAATCGGGCCGCCCATCATGGTCATGGACAAAGGTGTTTTTTCATTGCGCGAAGCCATCAGCGACACAGCCGCCAGCACCGGCACCGTGGGTTGGCAGACGCTCATTACATGGCAGTTGCCGTATTTGCCCTGCACATGGCGGATGCAATCCTGCACATAGTTGACGTAGTCATCCAAATTGAATCGACCTTCGGACAGCGGCACCAGGCGTGCGTTTTTCCAGTCGGTGATATAGACCTTGTGGTCCTTGAGCATGGTTTTGACGGTGTCGCGCAGCAGCGTGGCGTAGTGGCCCGACAGCGGCGCTACGATCAGCACGACCGGCTGGTCCTTGATTTTGATCAGCGTGTCCGAATCGTCGGTCAGGCGCTTAAAACGCAACAAATTGCAAAAGGGGCGGCTCCACTCGATGCGTTCGTGAATCGCAACTTCGACACCATCAACCTCTATGGTGCGCAAGCCGAACTCGGGCTTTTCGTAGTCTTTGGCCAGACGGTGCATCAGCTCGTAGCCGGCCGACATGCGCTGGGCCAAAGGCATTTGGGCCATGGGTGAAACCGGATTGGATAGCGACTTGGCAGCGAAATTGGCCAAGTCGGAAAAGGGTTCCATCAGTGCGCGCTGGGTCTCGTAAAGCTCGTAGAGCATCTGGCTATCCTTTGGAAAATGTTGCAGTGCAATATAACAGCATTTCCGGTTTGCTGTGCTTACGCGTCGGAAATCCGACGCGCTTGCTTAAGCAGGCGCCTCGCTCAGAGCACCTTGGCAATCGACTGGCACACATAGTCCAGGTTTTTCCCGTTCAGCGCGGCCACGCACATGCGGCCGGTATCGGTGCCATAAACGCCAAATTCATTGCGCAGGCGCACCATCTGGTCCTTGCTCAGGCCGGAATAGCTGAACATGCCGATTTGGCTGGTGATAAAGCCCATATCACGGACTACGCCCGCAGCCTTGAGGCCCTCGACCAGCTTTTGGCGCATGGTTTTGATGCGCACGCGCATGGTGCCCAGTTCCTCTTCCCACTGGGCGCGCAATACTGGGTTGCCCAGTACGGCAGCCACCACCGCGCCGCCGTGGATGGGCGGGTTGGAGTAATTCGTGCGGATTACGATTTTGAGCTGGCTAAGCACACGGGCGCATTCTTCTTTGTCCTGGCAGACCACGCTGAGTGCGCCGACGCGCTCGCCGTAGAGGCTAAAGCTCTTGGAGAACGAGGTGGACACGAAAAAGTTCAAGCCGGCGGCTACAAACTTGGCCACCACCGCGCCGTCTTGGGCGATGCCGTGGCCAAAGCCTTGGTAGGCCATGTCCAAAAAAGCGGTCAGGCTGCGCGCCTGGATGGTGGCGATGACCTGATCCCATTGCGCGGCAGTAATGTCGTAGCCCGTAGGGTTGTGGCAGCAGGCGTGTAAAACCACGATGGTTCCTGGCGCTGCAGCGTTCAGCGAGGCCAGCATGCCTTCGAAATTGACGGCGTGCTTTTGGCTGTCGTAGTAGGCATAGCTTTCTACTTTGAAGCCCGCGTGGGTGAACAGCGCGCGGTGGTTTTCCCAACTGGGGTCCGAAATCAAGACGGTCGCAGCGGGGCTGACATGGTGCAAAAAGTCAGCGCCGATTTTCAGGCCGCCGGTGCCACCCACGGCTTGCACAGTGGCTATGCGCCCGGAGGTGACAGGCTCGGAACCCTCGCCAAACACCAGTCCTTTGACTGCGCTGTCGTAGGCGGCAATACCGTCGATGGGCAAATAGCCGCGAGCAGTGGGTTTTTCCATCATGGTTTTCTCAGCAGCCTGCACGCATTGCAGCAAGGGCAGCTTGCCGTTCTCGTCGAAATACACGCCCACACCTAAATTGACTTTATGGGGGTTGATATCGGCGTTGAATTGTTCGTTCAAACCCAAAATCGGGTCGCGTGGGGCCATTTCGACAGCAGAGAAAAGAGACATGCAGTAGTCCTGAAGCAGTTGGGGAAGGGGGGCCCGCATCCGAGCGGGGCCATGGAAAAAGCAGCCGCGCATTTTAGCCTTCGCAGGGCCATCGCTCTCTCGGGCCAGCCCTTGCCAGGCAGCCAAGCGCTTGGTGCGGACAAGCGTACTGCGCTAAGCTAGCGGGCTGTCCTCTTTTTGCAACCAATGTCTGAACCCCTCGAAGTCATAGCCTCCCAGCGCCCCGGCGAATTTATCAGTTTTCCTGATTCGCCTTTTGAGCTGTACCAGCCCTATCCCCCGGCAGGCGACCAGCCGACGGCCATTGCCCAACTGGTCGAGGGTGTGCGCGACGGCGAAGTGTTTCAGACCCTGCTGGGCGTGACCGGTTCGGGCAAGACCTTCACCATGGCCAATGTGATTGCCCAGCTGGGACGGCCGGCGATTATTTTTGCGCCCAATAAAACCTTGGCGGCGCAGCTGTACAGCGAGTTCCGTGAGTTTTTCCCCAATAATGCGGTGGAGTATTTCGTCAGCTATTACGACTACTACCAGCCCGAGGCCTATGTGCCGCAGCGCGATTTGTTTATTGAAAAAGACTCGGCGATCAACGAGCATATCGAGCAGATGCGCTTGTCCTGCACCAAAAGCGTACTCGAGCGGCGCGATGTGATCATCGTCGCCACTGTCTCGGCAATTTATGGCATTGGCCAGCCCGAGGCCTACCACCAGATGGTGATGACGCTGCGTGCTGGTGACAAGCTGGGGCAGCGCGACATGATCATGCAGCTGGTGCGCATGCAGTACCAACGCAATGACATGGATTTTTCGCGCGGCACCTTCCGGGTGCGCGGCGATACGATCGACATCTTCCCGGCCGAGCACAGCGAAATGGCCATTCGCGTCGAGTTGTTTGACGACGAGATCGAGTCGCTGCAATTGTTTGACCCGCTGACCGGGCGCATACGCCAAAAGATTCCGCGCTTTACCGTCTACCCCAGCAGCCATTACGTCACGCCGCGCGAGCAGGTGCTGATGGCGGTGGAAACGATTAAGACCGAGTTATCGGATCGGCTCAAAGAACTGGTGGGCATGGGCAAGCTGGTAGAAGCCCAGCGTCTGGAGCAGCGCACCCGTTTTGATCTGGAAATGCTCAGCGAAGTAGGGCATTGCAAAGGCATTGAAAACTATTCGCGTCATTTGTCTGGCGCAGCGCCCGGCGAGCCACCGGCCACACTGACCGACTACCTACCCAAAGACGCCCTCATGTTTTTGGACGAGAGCCATGTGCTCATCGGCCAACTGGGCGCGATGTACAACGGCGACCGTTCGCGCAAAACCACGCTGGTGGAATATGGCTTTCGCCTGCCCAGTGCGCTGGATAACCGACCCCTGAAGTTTGAAGAATTCGAGCGCAAGATGCGCCAGGCGGTCTTCGTCTCCGCCACGCCCGCGCAATGGGAAAAAGACCATACCGGCCAGGTGGTCGAGCAATTGGTGCGGCCCACCGGGCTGGTGGACCCAGAAGTGGAAGTGCGCCCGGCCAGTTCGCAAGTGGACGACGTGCTGCAGGAAATCCGCATTCGGGTGGACAAAAACGAGCGGGTACTTATCACCACGCTGACCAAGCGCATGGCCGAGCAACTGACCGACTACCTGAGCGACAACGGCGTGAAAGTGCGCTACCTGCACAGCGACGTGGACACGGTGGAACGGGTGGAAATCCTGCGCGATTTGCGCTTGGGTGCTTTTGATGTGCTGGTGGGCATCAACCTGCTGCGCGAAGGTATTGATTTGCCCGAAGTCTCGCTGGTAGCGATTTTGGATGCGGATAAAGAAGGCTTTTTGCGCTCCGAGCGCTCGCTCATTCAGACCATTGGCCGCGCTGCCCGTAATTTGCATGGCCGGGCGATTTTGTATGCGGACCGCATTACCGATTCCATGGCGCGCGCTATCGGAGAAACCGAGCGGCGGCGCACGCGGCAAGTGGCCCACAACCTGCAGCACGGCATCACACCGCGCAGCATCGTGAAAGAAGTGCGTGACCTGATCGACGGCGTGTACAGCGAAAAAGCTGGCAAAGAGGCGGACCGCCTGGAGCGCGACGCCATGCAGCGCGCCCAGGTGGAGGAGATGAGCGAAAAAGACGTGGCCCGAGAAATCAAGCGCCTGGAAAAACTCATGATGGAGCATGCCCGCAACCTGGAGTTCGAAAAAGCGGCGCGGGTACGCGACCAATTGGCCATCCTGAAGGAGCAGGCCTTTGGTGCGGCGGGACGCGACAACGTGGTGGTGCTGCCGCTAAGGGCTTGATGGGCAGCATCCATGCTTGCCGGGTACAGTTGATGATGTCACTGGGGAAATCAACATATTGCTACTATGAAGTCACGGATTCAGGTTGAATGCTAAACATCCTCAGCTACCTAACCATCAGTTAATCAAAGTTGCAGTGCTTGCTTGAAGCGGCCAAATGATCAATGATTAGCGTAAGTTACAAATATAAACCAGCAATTGATGCTAAAAAATATAATGCATGCAACTACCCCATAGATACTATCCAAGCGTCTGGCTTTGATATCCATCTCTGGGTCTGGATGCTCAATCCATTTGGTGGCAATGATCAGCTCCGCCATGAGGCAGATTAAAAAGACATAGCCCGTGACATAGAGGGCATCCATCAAGTTCATGTACTGCAAAGCGGGTAGATCGTTACCATTTGATATTTGCAAGGTAACCAGGGAAAGAATGGAGAAAATGGCGATTTGAAACCTAGAGTCGATGAGTTTGGGATTCAGCATCAAGGCAAATACGCCACAGATGATGGCGAGCCAAATAGGCAGTATGTTTTTGACAAAAGAAGTCAAAACATTGCGGTAAATAGGTAGCTGAAAATCTAGACGTGAGTAAACACCGTTTTCCAACATGCGCGGGTCACCGAAATTCATCGGGTAAGTATAGTTTGAGACGGTTAGTGTGGGGGTTTTAAATTCAAAGCCCGGTATCTTAAGGGCTGGATTGATACTGACCTCTTCAACTTCATACACAAGGCCTCGCGCATCTTTGGCCGCATCTTCGATCAGAATAACCAAATTTTGTTTATCAAATGGATAGGCGCGCAAATCCATTTTCTCACTCATGCGGCCCTGTACATGGATTACTTGGTAAAAAGAGCCGTCGGCTAATATGTCAGGTTTTTCAGTTGGCGTTGTTTTTATGGTGGCCCAAGACTCCGAATGATTCATAAACTCGAAAGTCGCGGTGGGATCAAGGTCAGGATTGGTCCATTTAAACCAAATATAAAAGCCCAATAAATAGTTATTCGCCCGCATGTCAATGTTTTGTACATCATTGAGGTACATGCCGACTTTGATAACCTCAGGATTTTTTTATTGGAAATAGACTTGGCTTTTTGTATGGCGCTGGCCTTGCTTAATGGTTTGGCTATATCAGCAGGGTTGGGGCTACTTTGCGCCAAAATAAAGGAGCTACTGAAAGTCATGCTTATTAATAAAGCTGTTTTATAGATCCAATTTTTCATTTTATTATCTCCACTTATTAATAACCGTATTTACTACACGTCTCAAAGGTCAAACCCCTTGATCCCTTCAAACTCACCCTGTGCAATGCGCTCTTGCCAATGTTTGGGCCCTGTGATGTGGGCGCTGTGGCCCTTGCTATCTAAAACAACCGTAACCGGCCCCTCACCGCCGCAAGGGGTTGCGACACTTCGCTAGATGAAAAAACCAAAAAAATAGTCAACTAGTGAACCCCATGGCCTTGGCATTAACGGCCGCGCGTTCGAAAAATCGGCACTCGTCGTTTTTGAACCGTCGCCCAGTTGGTGGTGTGGCCGTGCCACCAGCGTGGTTGCCCTCCTTTGGCATGTGGAAAACGCAAATAATATAATTATTTATTTGCACTATACATCCAAATTGGCAATTGTTAGGGGTAACTGATAGCCCGCATTGCAGCGCTGGTGCCACCACCGCGTACGCACATCATCCAGCGTCCTTCAATCGTGTTAAAGCCTACAAAGCGGCGCTCGGGTTAGGGTCCTGCGGGTGTCTTCACGCACCAGCATCGCCGCCTCAAATCTGACCCGCGCGGCTAGCAGGGGCAGTTGCCTCTCGCGCACATGGATCGCATTTTTCTCGGAGTCGCAAGTGAATTCCATGCAATTTATTACATGCGTAAATCTATGCATACAAAGGAAAACTGGTTCGCTTCCCAGTCTGCAGTTTGTGCCATGCGACCCTGCGTTGCGCTGCCGGGCGCGACAACTTGGGGTTGCCGCTGCGGGCTTAAAAGGCAAAAATAAATACCGGTCAGTCTATTTACCCGAGCAAATCAGTGGGTTGTTGGGTATACTTGAGTCCGTTAGTCAACTTAACACCGATTCAGGAGCCCGCCATGCGCCTCACCACCAAAGGCCGTTTCGCCGTCACTGCGATGATTGATCTGGGCCTGCGCCATGCCAGCGGCCCAGTGACCTTGGCGGCTATCAGCCAGCGCCAGCAAATCTCGCTCTCCTATTTAGAGCAATTATTTGGCAAGCTGCGCCGCAATGAGCTGGTGGAGTCCACCCGTGGCCCCGGCGGCGGCTACACCTTGGCGCGGCGCGCGGCGGATATTACCGTGGCCGACATCATTACCTCGGTGGACGAGCCCATCGACGCGACCCATTGCGGCGGCAAGGAAAATTGCCAAACCGACGGCTCGCGTTGCATGACCCACGATTTGTGGAGCGCGCTGAATTTGCGCATGGTCGAATTTTTGAACTCGGTCACCTTGCAAAAATTGGTGGACGACCAACTGGCCAAAGGCCTGCAAGTCGAAGCAAAGCCCGGCATCAAGCGCGCGATTTCGGCGATTCCTGTGTCACAACCGGTGCGCATTAACGCACCCAATTCGGTGTTCGCTTTGGGGAACGCCTTTTCCAAAGTCTGACACCTAGCGAGCCAGCGCCCTGCGGGGCGTCACGCTTGCCTCAAGCTATTTTCTTTACTGAGCACTTACCGTTATGGACTCCACGCCCCACTTTCCGATTTACATGGACTACAGCGCCACCAACCCTTGCGATGAGCGGGTGGTGGACGCGATGGTGCCCTGGTTGCGCGCGCATTTTGGCAACCCCGCTTCACGCAGCCACGCTTGGGGCTGGGAGGCCGAAGAGGCGGTGGAAAACGCGCGCGGCCAGGTAGCAGCGCTGATAGGTGCCGACCCGCGTGAAATTGTCTGGACCTCGGGCGCTACCGAGTCCAACAACCTGGCCATCAAAGGCGCAGCGCATTTCTACAAGACCAAGGGCAAGCACCTGATCACCGTCAAGACCGAGCACAAAGCCGTGCTCGATACCTGCCGCGAACTGGAGCGCCAGGGTTTTGAAGTCACTTACCTGGACGTGCAGGAAGACGGCTTGTTGGACTTGGAAGTATTCAAAGCAGCCATCCGCCCGGACACGATTTTGGCCAGCGTGATGTTTGTAAACAATGAAATCGGTGTGATTCAGGACATCGGGGCCATTGGCACGATCTGCCGCGAAAAAGGCGTTATTTTTCATACCGATGCCGCCCAGGCCACGGGGCGGATTGATTTCAATCTAGCCGAGTTGCCAGTCGATTTGATGAGCCTGACTTCGCACAAAACCTATGGCCCCAAAGGCATTGGCGCTTTGTTTGTGCGCCGCAAGCCGCGTATCCGGCTGGAGGCGCAAATGCACGGCGGTGGCCATGAGCGCGGCATGCGCAGTGGCACCCTGCCGACGCACCAGATCGTGGGCATGGGCGAGGCCTACCGCGTCGCCAAGGAAGAAATGGCGGGCGAGAACATCCGTATCCGCGCCTTGCACGAGCGCATGTTGGCCGGCCTTAAGGATGTGGAGCAGGTCTTTATCAACGGCCACTTGGAAAAGCGTGTGCCGCACAACTTGAATATGAGCTTTAACTATGTCGAGGGTGAGTCGCTGATGATGGGCATCAAAGGCCTGGCGGTGAGCAGCGGCTCGGCCTGCACCTCGGCCAGCCTGGAGCCCAGCTATGTGCTGCGCGCCCTGGGCCGTAGCGATGAGTTGGCGCACAGCAGCTTGCGTATGACGATTGGCCGCTGGACCACCGAGGCTGAAATCGACTACGCGGTGGAGACGATTAAGTTCCACGTCGCCAAGCTGCGCGACTTAAGCCCTTTGTGGGATATGTACCAGGAAGGTATTGATATTTCCACGATCCAATGGGCTGCGCATTAAGCAGCCGACACCGGCCCCTAAATCAGACACAAAGAGGTAAACACAATGGCTTATTCCGACAAAGTGGTGGACCACTATGAAAACCCCCGCAACGTGGGCAGCTTTGACAAAGGCGATGACACGGTGGGCACCGGCATGGTGGGTGCGCCCGCCTGCGGCGACGTGATGAAGCTGCAAATCAAGGTTAACCCGCTGACCGGCGTGATCGAAGACGCGCGCTTTAAAACCTATGGCTGCGGCTCGGCGATTGCGTCCAGCTCCTTGGTCACCGAATGGGTCAAGGGCAAAACCCTGGACGAGGCAGCAGCGCTTAAAAACAGCGAAATCGCGCAAGAGCTGGCCCTGCCGCCGGTCAAAATCCACTGCTCCATCTTGGCCGAAGACGCCATCAAGGCAGCGGTCGATGATTACAAGAAAAAACACCTGAACTGATATGTCTGTTTCACTGACTGAGGCTGCGGCGCGCCACGTGACCCGCTACCTGACCAAGCGGGGCAAGGGTGTGGGCGTGCGTCTGGGTGTGCGCACTACCGGCTGCTCGGGCCTGGCCTACCAACTGGAATACGTGGACGAATTCAGTGGCGATGACATTGTGTTTGAAGGCCACGGCGTCAAGGTGCTGGTGGACCCGAAAAGCCTGGCTTATATCGATGGCACCGAACTGGACTTTGTGCGCGAGGGATTGAATGAAGGTTTTCGCTTCAATAACCCCAACGAGCGGGATAAATGCGGTTGCGGTGAGTCCTTTAGGGTGTGAATCTCCAATCCAATGATTTCGAACTGTTTGGCCTGACCCAGCAGTTTGCGCAAGAGCGCAGCGCCTTGGACGCGCGCTGGAAAGCCTTGCAAGCGCAGGCCCACCCGGACAAATTTGCTGCCCAAGGCGCAGCCGCACAGCGCCTAGCCATGCAATGGTCAGTGCGCATTAACGAGGCCTACCAGCGCCTGAAAAACCCCTTGCAGCGCGCCGCCTACTTGTGCGAGTTGCAGGGCGCGCCTATCCAAGCGCACAGCAACACCGCCATGGCGCCCGCATTTTTGATGCAGCAAATACAGTGGCGCGAGGCCCTGGACGATGCCCGCAGCCTGGCCGAACTAGAGGCCCTGGCCGCTTCGGTAGACTCGACCCAAAACGAACTGCTGGCGCTGTGTGCCCAAGCGCTGGATGTCCGGCAGGACTATCCCGCTGCCGTGCCTTTGGTGCGCAGCCTGATGTTTATCGAAAAATTCCGACACGACCTGGACGCGCGCTTTGACGCACTGAGCTGATTCTTTTATGGCATTGCTGCAAATCTCCGAACCGGGGCAATCGCCCAATCCGCACGAGCGGCGTATTGCGGTCGGCATCGACCTGGGCACCACGCATTCCTTAGTGGCTGCGGTGCGCAACGGTGTGGCCGAATGCTTGCCTGATGCCTCTGGCGCGGTGTTACTGCCCAGTGTGGTGCGCTACCTGGATGCGCAGCGCCGCCAGATTGGGCAGGAGGCTTTGCAGCAGCAAAGCGCAGACCCTGGGAATACGATTGCATCGGTCAAGCGCCTGATGGGGCGGGGCTTGGCGGACATCGTCGATGCAGCCCGCCTGCCTTATGCCTTGGTCGATGCGCCGGGCATGGTGAAGGTACGCACCATTGCCGGGGAGAAAAGCCCGGTGGAAGTGAGCGCGGAGATTTTGGCGACCCTGCGTTTTCGCGCTGAAGACAGCTTTAACGACGATATTTTTGGCGCGGTGATTACCGTGCCGGCGTATTTTGACGACGCGCAGCGCCAGGCCACGAAAGACGCGGCGCAACTGGCGGGCCTTAATGTGTTGCGCTTGATCAATGAGCCCACGGCTGCTGCTATTGCCTATGGCTTGGACAACGCCAGCGAAGGCGTTTACGCGGTCTATGACCTGGGCGGCGGCACCTTTGACATTTCTATATTGCGTTTGTCAGCCGGGGTGTTTGAAGTGCTGGCTACTGGTGGTGACTCGGCGTTGGGCGGTGATGACTATGACCGCGTCTTGGCTGATGCGATAGGGGCAAGGTCCGGTGTGTCAGTGCAGGGCATGGAAGACCAGGCTTTGTTATTACAAGCAGCGCGCGCTTGCAAAGAGGCTTTGTCCGATGAAGATATTGCCCCGGTTGAAATCAGCCTGGGTGCTTCGCGTATTGATCTGTCCATCAACCGCAGCGAGTTTGAAGCGGCTACCCAGCACCTGACCGCGCGCACTTTGCAGGCGGTGCGCAAAGCCTTGCGCGATGCGCGCTTGCAAATCTCTGATATCCGGGGCGTGGTGTTGGTCGGCGGCTCCACGCGCATGCCGCAGGTGCGATCTTCTGTGGCAGAGTTTTTTGGACAAACGCCCCTGACCAACCTCAATCCGGACGAAGTCGTGGCGCTGGGTGCTGCCATCCAGGCCAACCAATTGGCCGGGAATAACCCAACGGCTAATTTGTTACTGCTTGATGTGATTCCGCTGTCCCTGGGCATAGAGACTATGGGCGGTCTGGTCGAGCGCATCGTGCCCCGCAACCAGACCATTCCTACCGCCATGGCGCAAGATTTCACCACCTACCAAGACGGGCAGACCGCGCTGGCGCTGCATGTGGTGCAGGGCGAGCGCGATTTGGTGGCTGACTGTCGCAGCCTGGCCCGCTTTGAATTGCGCGGCATCCCGCCCATGGTGGCCGGCGCGGCGCGGATCCGCGTCACTTTTACGGTCGATGCCGACGGCCTCCTGCAGGTGGCCGCGCGCGAGCAGGTCAGTGGTGTCGAGGCGCAAATCAATGTCAAACCCTCCTACGGTTTGAGTGACGACCAAATCGCCCGCATGCTGCAAGAAAGTTTTAGCACTGCCCAAGTGGATATGCGTGCCCGCGCGCTGGTCGAAGCGCGTGTGGATGCGCAGCGGCTGGTGTTGGCTACGCAAAGTGCTTTGCAAGCCGATGGTGATTTACTCAGCGCCCAGGAGCGCGTGGCCGTAGATACAGCCATCGCGGCCTTGCAAACATCTGCGCAGGGTGACGACGCGGCGCTGATTGAAGCGACTAGCAAAACGCTGGCGCAAGTGACCGAAGCCTTTGCCGCCCAACGCATGAACCGGGGTATTGCCAAGGCTTTATCCGGTCACACCTTGGACTCGCTGCAAGATAGCTTTAAAACCTGAACCTTACGTCTATGCCCATCATCCACATACTGCCCCACGCTGAATATTGCCCTGCCGGTGCCCAGGTGCGC
This sequence comes from Rhodoferax sp., assembly GCA_044373655.1. Lineage (GTDB taxonomy): Bacteria > Pseudomonadota > Gammaproteobacteria > Burkholderiales > Burkholderiaceae_C > Allorhodoferax. The sequence goes on along the minus strand of JBILPS010000005.1, from coordinate 42,089 downwards.
GCTGCAGCGGGCACCACGATTTGCGAGGCCTTGCTTGAAAACGGTATTGCCATCGAGCATGCTTGTGACATGAGTTGCGCTTGCACCACCTGCCACGTGATCGTGCGCGAAGGTCTGGCCTCGCTCAACGAGGCCGAGGAAACCGAAGAGGACTTGTTGGATCGCGCTTGGGGCCTGGAGCCTAATTCCCGCCTGTCCTGCCAAGCCATCGTCAGCAACAAAGACCTGGTGGTGGAAATTCCGAAGTACTCCATCAACCACGCCAAAGAAAATCACTAAGCCATGCGCCAGGTATTTTTAGACACCGAGACTACCGGCCTGTTTGCCGAGCAGGGAGACCGCGTTATTGAAATCGGTTGCGTCGAATTACTTAACCGCAAGCTCACCGGCAATAAGCTGCACCTGTACGTCAACCCAGAGCGCGACAGCCATGAAGAGGCCTTGAAAGTACACGGTATCAGCAACGAATTTTTGCGCGACAAGCCCAAGTTTGCGCATGTGGCCGACGAGTTGCTAGCCTTTATCCAGGATGCCGAGCTCATCATCCATAACGCGCCTTTTGACATCGGTTTTTTAAACCGCGAATTGTCTTTGCTGGCTAAACCACCGCTGCATAGCTGCGTCAGCGGAGTAATAGACACCTTGCTCATGGCCAAAGAAATGTTTCCTGGTAAACGCAACAGCCTTGACGCGCTGTGTGCGCGGCTGGAAGTGGATAACAGTGGCCGCCAGTTGCACGGGGCTTTGCTCGACGCCGAGTTGCTGGCCGAGGTGTATATCAATATGACGCGCGGGCAGGATGCTTTGCTCATCGACAGCAGCAGCGATACCAGCGCGCAGGTCGCAGGCAGCCGTGTCGATTTTTCTAGCTTGGTCTTGACGGTTCTTGCAGCCAACGAGCAGGAGTTACAAGCCCATGCCAAGGTCTTGGTCGAAATTGACAAGGCCAGCGCGGGAAAGACGGTGTGGGCCCGCAGTGAATCAACCGTATAATCTGCGGCTTTCCTGACCAGTTTCAGGGCGATTAGCTCAGGGGTAGAGCACTGCATTCACACTGCAGGGGTCGCAAGTTCGAAACTTGCATCGCCCACCATTTTTTATGGTTATAAATCAAGCACTTAGAAGCGATTCTTGGTGCTTTTTTTATGCCCAAAAGTAGTAAAAACCGGGTTTACTACTTTTGTTAGATTTTTCTTGCTGAATTCATAGGTTTTCCCTCTCAAAATCTATCTGAGTTCTATCCTCTGACCTCTGCATGATGGTGGGTTTTTCGGTGGTCAAAAAAACGGCGGTTCAAGTGGAATTCCCGTAATGGGTTTGCAGCCCCTATGGCTTGTCAACCGCGGCCAGGAACCCGCCCGGTTGCTTTGTGCGCTGGGCTGGCGTTCCCCCTGGTGCCCTTTTTTTCGAAAGGCGTGTGTTCGTGTAAAGACGCCCCTTGTTTTTGTGCGATGATGCTGCCCATGACAAATTTGCAATCACTTCGGCAAGCTAAGCACCTCGTGCGCTGCTTGCTTGCGTGGTTTGTTTTGTCATTAAGTGCTGCTGTGGCCAGCCCCTTGCTGCAACCGCATTCGGCGAATTGGGTGTGTACTGCGGCCGGTATGACCCAGGTGCCGGGTGCTGCTGACGATGGCGAGTCTGCGCCCGCGCACCAAGGCATGCACTGTGTGCTGTGCGCTCCTGCCGCGGCTCCTCCTCCGCCAGAGGTTTGCCCGCAAACGGATTCCGATTCCCTGAGCTTCGTCTTGCAGCCCGTCGCGGCTGCACATGTTGCCTGGCGCGCCAACGCGCTGCTTTCTGCTCGCGGCCCTCCGCGCTGCGTCTAACTCCACTGGTGCGGGTTGCTAGGCCTGCGCTGAGTCGGCATTTTCTTCTGCACTGTATTTTTCAGGCCGCTGCCGCATAGGCGTGTGCCTGGATTTTTACCGTGCGCCCTATGCACACCTTGCACACCTTGCACGCTTTGCCCATAGATTGCACCTTTGCACGTGGCGCTGCAGTTGTGCGCGCATTTGATATCAAGCAAAAATCACCATGAAAAAAAACCGTATTCCTTTGTCGTGGTCGCTGTCTATTTTGGCGATCAGCATGCAAGCCATAACCCAGGCAGCAGGAGCCCAAACCTCTGTGGTGGAACTCGACGAAGTCGTCGTGTCCGGCTCACGCAGCGCCACCAAACTCTCTGAAACCCCGGTATCGATTGGCGCAGTCAAGCGCAGCCAGTGGGAGCAGGACAAACCCAAATCGGTGGGCGAAATCATTAACCGCATTGCCGGCGTGCAATGGAACGATCTGGGCAACGAGCAGCACAGCATGGCGATTCGTCAGCCCATTGGTACCAAAGCGGTGTATCAATATTTGGAGGACGGGATCCCTATCCGCCCGATGGGCGTTTTTAACCACAATGCGCTGAACGAAACCAATATGAACGGCTCGGGTGGGGTCGAGGTGGTCAAGGGTGCGGCTTCGTCGTTGTATGGCAGCAATGCCGTAGGCGGTGCCGTTAACTTCTTGACCATGAAGCCTTCGGCCACGCCCACCGGCACGGTTGGACTGCGCCTGGACAATGTCGATAAATTCAAGCGGGTGGACACCGGTGCGAGCAATACTTGGGGTGATTTGGGGCTGCGCTTTTCGCACTACAGCGCACAACGCGACTCGACAAACTGGCAAGAATACAGCGGCGGCAAAAAGGATTCATTCACCCTGCGCGCAGATTACGACCTGAGTGATACCTCGTGGCTGCGAGCCAGCGTGGTGCAAACCGATTTGTTTTCAGAAACACCCGGTAACGTGACCGAGGCTGATTACCGCAGCAACCCAGGCAAAAGCATCAATACCTTTACCTGGCGCAAAGACAAAACGACCCGTGCCAACCTGGCCTGGGAGGGCGAAACCACCACCCGTGGCTTAACGACCGTAACGCTGTTTCACCGCAGTAACGACCACGGGCAATTGCCCAACTACACTTTTTCTAATTGCTCTGGTACCAACGCAACTTGCACGGGCACGATCAATAACAACCATGTTGATTCTCTGGGTGTAGATGTAAAACACGACGAAAAGCTGGGTTGGCTGCGCGCCCAATGGGTATCGGGTGTGTACATCGACCGCAGCCAAAATGCCTACCTGTCCGACAACTTGGTGGTGCTGCGTGAGCCAATAGCGACGGGCAGGAACCTGAGCTACACCGTCAGCAGTGTGCAAAAAGGCCGCCGAGACTTCAGCGCAGGCATTGCCAATGACGCAGTTTTCTCGCAGCTGGAATTTAGCCCTAGCGACGCTCTACGCGTGGTGCTTGGCGGCAGGTACGACAGCATTGGCTACGATTTTAAAAACGCGCTCAACACGGGCACTGCGGTGAGTGTGAACTATGGGGCGGCCAACGAAACCCGTAGCTTTGGCCGCTTCAGCCCCAAACTGGGTGCGACCTACGCCATCAGCGCTGCCAGCAGTTTGTACAGCACCTACAGCGGTGGCTTTGTTCCGCCAGAGGTGTCTGAGTTGTATGGCAAAGATGCGATTCCGGACTTGCGCCCTGCTACCTACAGCAATATTGAACTGGGCTGGCGTGCGGCGCTGGGGGGTATCAAGCTGGATTCAGCGCTGTACCGTTTGGACGGCACCGACACCATCGTGAGCTTTAAAAACCCAGACAACACATCGGTCAATAAAAATGCAGGCAAAACCACGAGCCAAGGTGTGGAGCTTTCGCTAAGCCAAGAAAACACCGCGTGGGATTGGCAAGTGGGGGCTAATTTTTCCAGGCACGCCTATGTGGACTACAAAACATCCAGCGCTTTGGATTATTCCGGCAACATCATGCCGTCTGCACCTTGGCACACGCTCAATGCCACCCTGGGCTACCGCGTAGCGCCCGGCGCGCGCATCGCGGTGAACCTGGTAAAGCAGGGCCAATACTATATGGATGACGCCAACACAGCGGTGTATGCCGGCCATACTTTGCTGAACCTCACTGGCAGTTACCCAATGGGCGATGGCTGGGAGAGCTGGTTTCAGGTGCGCAATCTGACCGACCAGTTGTACGCCAACACAGCATCCAAAGGCAGCAGCGGAAATACCTACGGCGTAGGCGCCCCGCGCAGCCTGATGCTTGGGGTCACCAAACTTTTTGGCAAAAAGTAAACGCCAAAGGTACCCCCATGACAAACACCGTAACCCCTTTCCCTGCAGCATTGCGCGCGCAGCGCCGCAGCCTGCTGTGGCGCATCCACTTTTGGGCGGCGCTGATTGCATCTCCCGTGGCGCTGCTGGCGGCGCTCTCGGGCATTTTGTATATCTTTACTCCGCAGATCGAAGATACCTTGTATGGCCACCTTGAACAAGTGGCGCCCGCAGGCGAGGCGCGCAGTCTCGATGCGCTGGTGCAGGTGGCGCAGCAGGCGGCACCTGCAGGGTGGGTGCTGCACTCTTTGGTGCCAACCCATGGGGTGACCGATAGTTTGCAGGTCGCTTTTGTGCCACCACCAAAGGCTTCGGCGCAAGTCCAGGCCAGCGGTGGTGGTCACAGCAGCCATGGCGACCATGGCGCGGCCAATTCGGCCAATGTGGCCAAAGGCGCTTCGGCTGGCGATGGCGGAGCCCTGGCCAAGCCTGCGGCTTTTTTGCGCCCCAGTTTTGGGTTTCCGGGGCGCGCACGGGTGGTGTACCTTAACCCGTACACGGCAGAGGTGCTGGGCAGCCTGGTGCAGGAAGACCGGTTCAGCAATTGGTCGCGCAAGCTCCATTCCAACTATCTGCAAAATGACAACTGGCGCTGGCTGCTTGAGCTGGCAGCCAGTTGGCTGATGGTGATGCTGGTCACCGGCATTTATCTGTGGTGGCCGCAACGCAATCCGACCCTGCCGCAAAGCACTGCGCGTGGCCGCGTAGCCTGGAAGCAGTGGCATGCCTTTGTGGGCGTGGCACTGAGCGTAATGAGCGCCGTTATTTTGACCACTGGCCTGACGTGGAGCAAGTACGCCGGCGATCAGGTCAAGTGGCTGCGCGACATGTCAGGACAGGCGCCGCCACGCATATCGGCGTCGATTCAATCCGAAGCGGTGCAAGCCCCAGTGTTGTCGTGGCAAGACGCATGGCAAGCTGCCCGCCGTGAGGCGCCCGATGTTTCTATGCAACTCATGCCGCCCAAGGGCGCGCAGGGGGTGTGGCGGGCGAACCAGATGGACAAAAGCCAGCCCGAAAAACGCTTTGACCTGTTGCTGGATGCTTACAGCGGCCGGCGTTTGTACTACTCAGGCTGGTCTGAGCAAACCGCTTTTGGCAAGGCAACCGCCATTGGCATACCGTTTCATCGCGGCGAGTTTGGGCTGTGGAACCAGGCGCTGCTATTGGTGTTTGGTGTGGGCGTTGTGTTTAGCATTGTTACCGGCTGGGTGATGTACTTCAAGCGGCGCGTCCATGGTTACACGGGCTTGCCGGTGCTGGCTGCGGGCGCTTGGAAAAGTGTGCATCCGGGGGCCTTGGTCGCAACGTTGGGCATGTTTGTTTTGATGCCCTTGTTGGCCTTGTCGTCTGCTGTGGTGCTGGCGCTAGAGGGCTTTTGGTGGTGGCGTGCCGGGGGTGCAGCCAAAGCATGAGCTTACGGCGCGCGCTCTACGACGCGAATTCTGCGCAGCCCCCTTCCTGTGAGGAGCTCTCTAGGCGGATGAAACTAGTCAACCCAAAATACAGTTTGCGAGAGTGGTTCGTCGTGCCTGCGTACAACCAAGCGACTGCTGGGAACTACTCTCAAGTTCGAGAGCTGCAGGAAGTCATGACGCAGCCCTACGCCGAGCAGTCGAAGGAGGTGGACGAGAAATACTATAGGCTCAAGGCGTCTGAGTTCTTTGAGATCGCCGGATTGTCGTATGTGAGCTGCTCGTCATAATTTTTTTCGAAAACTGATCGGACAGGGACGACACACCGTAGACGACCAGCCCACTGCCTACGTCTGCCGAAACTGAAGCTGTGACGCACTGGTAACGAGTGCAAAGGCACTCTTTGAGTACTTCACCGTATGTGTGAGTGACCGCACCCAAACCGGTAGTACCCATATCTGGACTGTCGGCCCTGAAGCCGACATTGGTACACGGCATCATATTTGGAATGTGACCGACATCAACTGCGTAGCGGTGGCGGGTGTTGGAAATTGCAGCTCTCTGGCTGCTCATTTCGTGGGCTTAATGTTAGTCCCGATCCCCACATGAAAACCCTCAAAAACTCCAGCGCATGCCCAACTTCACCGTGCGCCCGGGCATAGGTGCCTTACCAGGCGCGGTTTGCGTCAGGATCGAGCTGGCCGAGTAGGCCAGCGCGTCAGTGATGTTTTCCAGCTTGGCGAACCAGAGCGTTTGCGTCGTGCCTGCCTTCACGGTGTAACCCGCAGACGCATTCCACAGTGTGTAGGCGTCGGTACTGTTTTGCCCAGCCGGAACATCGGTTTGCGCCGCTGCATGGTTGGCTCCCAGTCGCGCAGTCCACGGCCCCTGCGCCCAGACCAATGTCGCTCCCAGGCGGACCGGTGCTATACGCGGTAGCGCCTCACCCGTATTGCTGTTACGGGCGCGCACAGTGTCGCCGCGCAGTTCTAAATCCAGCGTCTGGCTGCCTTCCAGCAGGCGCAGGTTGGCGCTGGCCTCCAGTCCGGTGAATTCGGCCTTGACCTGCCGGTATGCATAGGCATCCAAGCCACCCTCCTGGACGCCGGTCGCTACTTGAGCGATGTAGTTGTCGAACTGGTTGACAAAGCCGCTAAGGGCAAAACGATTGGCTCCGTTTTTCCACTGCGCACCGATGTCCAAATTGGTCGACTTTTCCAGCCCTAGGCTAGGGTCGCCAATTTCATAGGCATTGGTGGCGAGGTGCGGCCCGTTGGCAAACAGTTCGTAGTCTTTCGGGGCGCGTTGGCTGTAGGCCAGGTTGCTGGTCAGTTGCCAAGTGGGTGCGACATTCCAGAGCGCTCCAAGCGCATAACTGCCGGGCTGAAAGCTGCGTGTGCCGACTACAAAGCGATCTACGTCCGGATTGCCATACGACTGCACATCCACATTCTCCAGGCGGGCACCGCCACTGATGCGACCCCAAGGGAATGCCAGCTCTTCATACACAAATGCCGCAGTCTGGCGGGTTTGGCTAAAGGGTGCGAATGCTTCTTCTCCTGCGGCCGAGAGGTCGGAGGTCTCCATCTGCATCCCAAGCACTCCCTCCAGCGGGCCGAGCCGGGCGTGGCGCGCCTCCAGGCGCAGGTCTTGGCCATTGCTCTTAAATACGGTGCCGGTCATTGCGCCTTCAAACTCCGTGTGTGCGTAGTCACTCTGGCCCCAATGCAGTCTGATGCTTTGCACCGGGCCTTCCAGGCTTTGCAGCGCACCATCAATGGCATAGCGTTGGGATTTCATGTCGATGGTCACCTCGTCTTCTGCAACTGTGCCGTAGTTGCTTGAGAACTGGCTTACCGAGGCCCCCAAATAGCCGTTGGCAAAGAAAAGACTCCCGCCCACGGCCGCGCCGCGGGTGCTGCTGGCAGAGTTGCAAATGGCGCGGGCCACAGTCGGGGCGCCCGGCTTGCTGCAAGCCAGGTCAACGGGCACGGCAACATCGTCGGTCGTACGCTCAAAGGCATCGACATGTAAGGCAAAGCGGTCATTACCGCCATCGAGCATCAGCGCTGCGCTCCTTTCGGCATTGCCCGTGGCCGCACCGAAATCGACCTTGCCGATGACGCCGCCTTTGGCATCAAAAAGTGCTTCGCTTGCAATGCGGCTATCCAGCACATTGACCACGCCGCCTACGGCGTTGCCGCCATACAGCAAGGCACCCGGGCCGCGCAGCACCTCTATCCGCTGCATGCTCAACGGGTCGGCGGTGACGGCATGGTCATAGCTCAGGCTAGACACATCAGCGACCGAGCCGCCGTTACTCAGAATGCGCACCCGGTCGCCATCGAGCCCGCGGATGATGGGGCGACTGGCGTTAGGGCCGAAGTAGGTACTGGCCACACCGGGTGTGCCATCCAACGTTTCGCCCAGCGTGGTCTGTGAGCGAAACAGCAGTTCAGCCCCCGAATACTGTGCAGCAGGCACTATTAATTCCGTAGTGCCCAGAGGGTTGCCGGTAATTGTTACAGGAGCTAGCGCCGAAGGGGACGCGGTCTGGGCAAAGACAGTGGCGCTTGAGAACGTGCCGAGCGCGAGCAGCGACAAAGAAGTTTTTTTCATGGTAATTCCGTTGACAAATGAATAACACCGCCTGCGCTACCTGCGAGGCGGAAATAACTGACTCAGACGATCAACGGAAGGAAGGCGGGCCGCGAGCGTGAAACGTCGCAAACCAGGGGATAGTGGTTAGACCCGTGAACGCAACAGGAATGGCTGCTGCCAAGTGCGTGGGCAATACCACCGCAGAGATATCGCAAAGGCCATCGAGGTGGTTACTCTGGTCGAACAGACGGCACTTTGCATTGCCGTCCTGGTCTTGATGGTCACCAAATAGATGCTCGAAAAAGCTGTGCGGTGCATCGCTTGCATGCTCAGCATGCGTTTGGGTGAGAAGAGGCGCGTGTGCAATGCCATGGATCAGCCCGATGCTTTGCGCAAGCACCAAAGTCAGGCCCAGCAAACCGATATGCCATCTGCCGCCCACCATGAATTTCAACCACGCCATGGAACTGGCTCAGTGTGCGTGCTTCATGCCGCAGAACTTGCCAATGGCAATGCCCTTGCACGCTTTGGCCAGCTCCGCATTGCAAACGTCTTCGCCCTTGCCGGCTTCGCGGCATTTGGCGGCAGCCTCGTGCGCGGCGGCGATGGCGCGGTGCTTGGCGATGTCATCCTTGGTTTCCTTTTCGTTTTCTGCCGCTATTGAAAACGTAGCTGTGAGCGCAAGCGCGTAAAGGACTAAGAGCATTTTTTTCATAATTTCACCTCATTTGTAAAAGTTCAAGAACACTGACACGATGGATTTATTGCTGCCAGATGGGCCACTGAGCGGTGCTGCCGGGGTTGGCGTATTGCAAATAGCTGGTTTGAATCACGCGGCGGCTCTGGGTTTGGATGCGGCAGGAGCGGCGCAGTCTGCACACACCCCGCGCACGGCAAAGTCCAGGCTCATTCCCTGGTAGCCCAGCGCTTGCAAGGCTTCCAGTGCGGTTTGTGCAGCACGTTCTAGGTCATGCGCATTGGCTTTAAGCGCGCCCGAAAGAGGGCTGTCCTTATGGCAGCTTTGGCACTCAAAGTGCGGCATCGTCTGCACGCTAGGCGGCATGACCTGGTAGCGGCGCACCCGTTGGCTATCCACCCGGCACAGCAGCAAGCCCACTTGAGTCAGGCGGTCAATCAGGCGGTACAGGGTCACGCGGTCCAAACGCCCCGCATCAACGGTAGCCCGGTCATCGGACAACGCCGCTTGCAACTGGGCATGGGTATAGCTGGTATCGGGGTGCGCTAGCAGCCAGCCCAGCACTAAGCGGGCAGCGGAAGTGCGGCGCAAGCCGTGGGCTGAGAGCAAGGCGTCAATTAGGTCACCAGCGCCCAGCGCTGAGCTGGAAATCGCAAGCTTAGAAGGAAGCACAGAAGCCACATTTCATCCAAAATAAATGCAACTGAGTTGCAATTAAATTATAGATGCAATCAAGTTGCGTTATATGGGTATTTGTGGCCCTTTTTCAGCGTGTTTGGCAGCTTTACCCTGCATCCAGTGTCCTGAGCCGGTGGGCAGCGGTGCGCGTGACGGCAATAGTGTTGACGCCGACGTCAAATTGACCCGATTTCCTGTAGACCAGCGTGATGACCTTGAACGCATTACTGGGCGCGGTATGGCAGCCGCCAACGGTGGGTAATTAAATGTCGGCACCTGAGGTCGGATGAGCCATAGCATGCGTCCCTGGTGTGAAGATTGCCACTCGGCGGGCAATAAAGTCACTTTTAAAAGTGAACAGAAAAGTCAATGAAATCAACGATCTACCCAGTCCACCCCCACGCCAGTGATGCAGCGATAGCCGCCAGCGGCGAGCGCACAGTGAACTCACGCTGTGTGGCTGGAATGCCTTTAGTTATTTTTTCATTAAACCGAATGGTCAACCAGATTGCCCTTGTCCTCCATCGAGGCAGTCATGTTTTTCTGCAGTAGCTGCATAAAACTTTGCAAGTTTTCGCTAGACGCCCCAATGCCACTGGCCTTGAGCAAAGAGGACGCACTTTGAACCACCTTGCTTGTGCCAGCGCTTGCCGATATGCCTGAAGTCGTAGTGTTAGAGCCCGAGGTGATGGACGATATCAAGCTGGCCAAATAGTTTTCGATGTCGCTGGAGTCCTGGTATTTGTTGCTCGCAGGCGAGGGTGGTGGCGGATTGCCGCCTTGTGGGCCGCCGGGAGGTGGGCCGCCTTGGGGCCTTTGGTTCGTGGTGCTGGCAGTGCGCGAATCCGCCGATTGCGAAAACACGGTCTTCAAAAACGCGTCAGTGGCCTGTGAAACCTCTTCATCCGACTTGCCAGAATCGGTGCTGCTCACGCCAATCGATGCCATGAGACTTTTGAGTTCAGACAGCGAACTGCTGACCATGGCTCTGGAACTGCCACCAGACGCACCCCCGCTGGCTGACTGACCCTGACCAAACGCAAGGCCGCCAACCTGCTTCGCATCAAACCCTGATGCCGCCATCGTTTCCGCCAATTCCCGGCCCGGCTGGACACCCAGTTTTCTGAATTCAGATGTGATTTTTTTGGCATCGGCTGCAGAAAGGTTTTTGGAATCAAACTCTCCGAGCACCGATTGAATGCTGCTTTTTTGGTCTGTTGAAAGTGCACTGGAAGATCGCGCATTCGATGTTGCACTAAGCGTGGTGTTTGCGCTGATGGGGCCCAGGGTGGCCATAGAGTTTTCCTTCGTAAATATGTTTAAGGCGATTTAAGCGCCATGGGCTATCCGCTCAATGAACCAGAACGTGCCAGCTACCAAGCCCACGAATGAGCTATGGCGAACGACTCGCTGCCACACTGCAAGTCCGTTGATACGACTCAAAACCCGCACTATCAAGCCCACCATCAGCGCAACGGCGATCTGCGCGCTTTCAATGCCCACATTGAAACCCGCAAGTGCTAAGGCGAAAGGCGTACTGTCAGAGGGCCATTGCGTCAGACCACGCAAGGCGCTAGCCAGACCGAGGCCATGTACCAATGCGCAGCCGAATACCATGGAGAACCGCGCGTAAGAAGGCAACACCCTGGCGCGCCTGCGGGTCCAAATATCAAAAGCGGCCATGCCGACGATGGTGGCCGCAATAGCGGGCTCGGCAATCTGATCTGATACCGACACGCCACCCAAGACGCAGACGGAAAGCGTAATAGCGTGGCCCGCAGTAAAACATGTCAAAGCGCCTAGTAAAGCAGACAAGCTCAGCCCGGCAGCAAGCACCAACAACAGAAAAAGCATATGGTCTGGCCCACTCAACACATGGGCCGCGCCGCTGCGTACGTATTCACCAAAAACCACCATTGCGCTGGGCAATAGAGTTTTTCGGTTGTTGTCTGCAGTAAAGCGCAACCACTGCGTTTCTTTCTGGCGCGTGACGGTCAAATCTTCCACTTGTTCGCCCGCCTGGCTGCCGAACAAGGTAAAGCGCAGCGACAGACCATCCGATGCCGCAGGCTCGGAAACAGATCCACCATTGCCGCGAGCCTCCAGTTCATATCGCCCCAGCACGACAAGGTGGCTGGCGGGGGCAGCAGGCGCACTTTCTGGGGACTCAATGTCGAGCATCACCAACTGCAGTGGCAAGGCTCCAGTGGGTCCCGTGAGTTGAACGCCTGCTTTTACTTGTTTCCCTATGGCATCGGCATGCGTCGCAAGTTCAGCCTTGGACAACAATCCATCACCGTCATCGTCAACGCGGTGCAATGCCGAAACAGGCACGGAAAGAACCAAAAAAGCAGCATTACCCACAAAGTTCAGTGTTCCCTTTTGGGCTGCTACCAAGTGCGCCTGCGCTGGCGTCACTGCGGCCATGCTCCCACACAACACCAGGGCCGCTGCCATCCATTTGGCCCCCTTGCGGACGCGCATGGCACGTGTCAAAGTGATCCCTTGACGCAGCGCTGCAAGTGTGGAAACGTATCGGTGGCGACGTAATGGTAGATGCCATTCGGAAACTCGGGCGTTACACCGGTGCGGCCGTTGCACTCATCCAGATCACCCAGTTCTGCCACGTATTCGTAGTCCTGCGTGAAAGCGCCCATAGGGTACATGCTGGTAGCTGGGCGATTGGCATCTGGCAAGGTTTTGAGTCTGTAGCTGGACGCAAGCACCTTAATCGCCGACTTGGCATCGGTGGCAGTGGTGTAGCCGTAGCGGGCATAAATAGGAAAACCATCCGCGGCCCAGCCGATTAGCGACATGGCCGTTCCCTTGTTGAGTTTGGTCACCAATCCCTCAGGTACGCCGTGGTAGTGGTAGACGCCACCGGGCTGTACATGTGCGTTGTTCATGTCGGTTCCAAACTTGAACGATGTTTGCCCCAAGGCTTCCATGGTCCAGGCGCCGCCGCCGGGCCCGCCACCGCCTTGACAGCGGGTGCCAGAGTCGTCGCAGGTGCCTGCCGTTCCTGGGTCAAAGACGATGCCGTTCAAAGCGATACCCGGCTTGTTCTGGGCGCCAAAGCGCGGTGTGATCACCGTGGTCTGGATCGGGGCCAAGGAGACAGAGACTGCAATGCTTTGCGCGGTGATGGTGTTGGGGTTATCGGGGTTGGGAAAGGTGCCGACCGCGTGGTCTGGCAGACCATTGGCCACCAGGGAGCGCTGAGTGCTGCTACAAGACCAGCGCGCACTGGCTGTGGCGTTTACCGAAGGCGAGCTATTGAAAAGGCTGGAGGCATAGTCGCAGAGTACGCCCGCCGTACTTGTGCCGGTGCTCGTGCCAGAGTCGGTAGTGGTCGTAGAACCGCCGCCGCAAGCGCTCAGCAGGATGACGATTGCGCTGGTAAAGGCAAGATGGGATGGAGTGTTTTTTGACATACAGGGTCTTCAAAAGTTAGCTTGGTAATTTGCTGATGGCTATCTAAGGTTTAGGTAGAGAGGCGCTTCCCGCTGGCGCGTCCTTGGGCTTGCAAGCCAGTGGCTTGCCTTCTGGCGCCCAGCACGTGCCGGTGACTGTGCCGTGCGGCGACATAAAGCTGCATGCATTTCCACTGCCCACGGTCTTGCACGCCGCCAATGCCTCAGGCGGTGGTTTGTGCGGACCGCCCTTGCCATCGGCGGGCGGTGCAGATAGCGCGCAGCAGGCGCTTAACGCTAATGTGCAGACCGCAAGTCCGATCGCGCGGCCAACGGGCCTGGTGAACATGCAATTGGTTTTCATGGAATCGCTCCGGGTTGAGCGGCAAGCACCTGCATTGCCGAGGGCGCCATTGTTAAAAATCAATGTGGTGAAAATATGGGCAAATCTCCATAATTTCCCCGCAATTGCATGGCCCAATAGACACCCAAATGCGAATTCGCCTTGCCCATACCCAAGCACTTCTGTTGCTGTCGGCCGTGCTGCTGACGGTGCTGTGCATGGGCGCTTTGAATGCCTGGAATCTGCGCAACGGTTTTTCTGAGTTTTTGGCCAGCCGTGACGTTGAGCGGCTTGAAAAATTTGCAGTCTCCGTATCAGCGCGTGCCGAGGCAGCGGGCGGGCTGGACACATTGGCGACGCAGGGTGTGGATTTGCGACTGCTGCTGCGCGAGTTTGGGCAGGCGCAGGGCGCTGTGCCACGCCCGCCTTTCCCACCGTCTTTGCCGCACCCTTTCGCAAACCCTGAATCCGGAAGCTTTTTCGGTCCACCGCCGCGTCCCATAGACAGCATTGACGCCTTCAAAGACCGGGTGGCGCTTTATGCGCCCGACGGTCAGCCTTTGTTGGGAAAATCGCTGCCAGCCGGTGCAGGCGCCTCAATCGAGTGGCCGGTATATGTGCGGGGCAAGCAGGTTGCGGCGGTGCGCATGCTCAAACTCAAGCCGGTACCGGACGATGTTGAAGCCCGCTTCCTGACCTCGCAGTACCAAAGCATTTTGGTGGTTTCGGGCGTCTTGCTCTTTGCGGCATTGCTGATTGCCCGGTGGGTCGCTGGTCACTGGGTGCGCCCGCTGATTGAAATTCAGGCTGCCACTGCGCAAATTGCACAAGGTGCTTTTGACACACGGCTAAGCACCCGCCGCGCCGATGAAATTGGCGACGCCATGCGCAATGTCAACCGCATGGCCGAAGGCTTGCAACAGCTCGAGACCTCTCGCCGCCGGTGGATAGCCGACATGTCGCACGAACTTCGCACACCGCTCACAGTGCTGCGCGGTGAGATTGATGCCCTGGTGGACGGCGTCATTGCGCTGTCGCCGCAGGCGGTGCTGTCACTGCGTGAAGAGGTGTTGCAACTCAACGCGCTGGTAGACGACTTGCACCTGCTGGCCATGGCCGATTTGCGGGCGCTGCCGTGTTACTTTGAAGATATGGATGCGGTAGCGCTGGTGTCTGGCGTGGTGCAGCGTTTTTCGCTACTGGCAGACCAGCGGGGTTTGACGCTGCGCTTTGGCGCCATGCCAGACGCGCCGCTGTGGGTGCACTGGGACGCAAAGCGCATCGAGCAATTGCTGGGCAATGTGCTGGACAACAGCCTGCGCTACACCGATGCGCCGGGCCAGGTCGTAGTTGCCTTGCATGGGGATGCGCACCTAGTCACCATCAGCGTTGAAGACACCGCACCGGGCCTGTCGCCGCTTGATTTATCGCGCATCTTTGAACCCTTGTATCGTGCCGACCCCGCACGCGGCCGGGAGATCGGTGGCAGCGGCCTCGGGCTGGCTATTTGCCGGCAGATTGCCAAAGCCCACCATGGCAGCGTACGGGCCGAGGCTTGCGCCAAGGGCGGCGTCAAATTCATTATCGAACTGCCCGCGATGGCAGACCAAGCCGCATGAACACCACCGTAACAAGTCGCGTGCTGGTGGTGGAAGACGATAGAAAAATTTCCGACTTGCTTCTGAACTATTTGCGTGCAGAAAGCTATGAAGCTACGCCCGTCTACGATGGACGTGATGCCGTGCAGCAAATTATCCAGCGCGCGCCCGATATCGTTGTGCTGGACTGGATGCTGCCAGGTCTGGACGGCATTGGCGTATGCAAGGCAGTTCGCGCCTTTAGCGATGTGCCTATCCTGATGCTGACTGCGCGCGTGGATGAACTTGACCGCCTGCTGGGTCTAGACACAGGCGCGGATGACTACGTCTGCAAGCCTTTTGCGCCGCGGGAGGTGGTGGCCCGTGTGCGCGCCTTGCTGCGCCGCGCAGGTGGCAGGGTCATCGCCTTGCCGCAGCCCTGGCTTGTAGAGGACGCGTCTTTCAGAATCAGTTGGCTAGGCCAATGGCTTCCCTTGACCCGGATTGAATTCATGGTGTTCCGAACCCTGCTTGCGCGCCCAGGCCGGGTCTTCTCACGTGCGCAATTGCTTTCAAACGTGCACGAAAGCCAACGGGACATCAGCGACCGTGCCATCGACACCCATGTCAAAAATCTGCGCAAAAAGGTGCAGGCGATTGACCCCGGGAGTGATTGCATTGCATCAGTTTACGGCTTGGGCTACCGGTTCGACATGCCGGAGTAAGGGCTATTTCTCGTTAGAAATCATTCTTGTCTGCCGGGGACGTTAACTGCTACCCGTCTCACGCGAGTAACCACAGATGGCCCACAGCGGTTATCAGCCCAAAATGCGAAAGCTGAGTTCCTTGCATCACGCGCCAGTTCAGCTACTCAGCCCAGCCCGGCCTGTAGATCAGCCACTGTAGGGCGTTTTTGACACCCGCTTGACGCCCATGCAGATTCGCCTGTTGAGCAACGGCTTTGTGAGTTGCACAGAAAATGCATAAAGAAATCAATTGGAAGGCAATTCCCGACCCAATGCCGACGGTTGCTGCGCTGGCATGGGTGGTGGTGATGCAGCGATTGCAGTCGTCCCCGGAAGTCTACTTGTTGACCGCTATGGGGCCACTTTGCTGTCATTGTGGGATTTGCGCCCGACGAGGGCTGCGCAGACAGATTTTCTGACCCAGCTGGCTAAATTCAACCTCATCTATGAGGTCGTTGCAATGACTTCTTGCAGACAGATTTTGAAGACCTCGTTTGCAGCTGACAACTAAGTTTTTCCATAGCTATCACCCCCTGGAATGGGTGTCCTGGTTCAACGATCAAAGACTGCTCTGTCACATCTGATACATCCCGTCGGCAGAAGCTGAGGCATTCTACTATCGACAACTCGCCAGTCAGACCCCAATGGTGGCGACCTGACTTAAACCAACCGGCCTCCACTAAAGCCGAGGCAGTTCAAGTTGCTTTTTTAGCCGCCTAAAAAGTTATCCTTGTATTTAATGGACATACCTATGAACACCAAAATCCCGCTCCTTAGCGAACAAAAAATACTCGAGCGAATATTTGATCACATTGATAATAAAACCACGGATCTTGGAGATGCCGTTTGGAAAGAGCCCGTGGCTAACTATTTATCTCAAGAACGTTTCGAATCCGAAATTGCATTGTTACGAAGCTTGCCCGTGGTTTTTTGTCTTTCAGCGATGCTCCCAGACAAAGGCAGTTATGTCGCGAGGAAGGCCGCGGGTACGCCACTGCTCGTGGTCAGGGGGGACGACGGCAAGGTCAGGGCGTTCATCAACGGCTGCCGTCACCGCGGCATGCAGGTGGCCAAAAACAGTGGGTGTGCTCGCGCGTTTGTGTGTCCCTATCACGCTTGGACTTACGGACTTGAGGGTGAACTCAAACACATACCCGGGCGCGAAGGCTTCCCCGGCGTGGAGTTGAAGGACAACGGTCTTGTTGAAGTTGGCGCAACGGAGAAAGGAGGAATGGTCTACGTCAATCAGAGTGGCCCGGTGGATGCTTCCATGCTTGAAATTATGCCGGACCTATTTTCTGAGCAACAAGCGTATTTCGATCAAAGCGAATACACCGATGATGCGAACTGGAAATTGCTCGCTGAAACCACCATGGAGGGATATCACATCAAGGCGCTCCACAAGAAAAGCTTTTACCCCTATGGATTCGACAACATCAATGTGGTTGAGAGTTTCGGTTCCCACACCCGTGTTGTTTTCCCGTTTCAGCGCATCGAAAAGTTTCGCGAGGTTGATCCCAAAGATCGGCGCATGGAGGGGATGGTTACCTCCGTGTATCAGCTTTTCCCGAATGTTGCTGTTTCCATTCTCTCGAAGCATTCAACGGTAACCATCTTTGAACCCATCAGTCCCACTCGCACGCAAATATTGATTTACCGAGCAACGAACAAGACCTCTACCGGGGCGACAACCGATTTTGAAGAAGCGAAACGAGATGCAGATTTCGTGAAAGCTGCGGGTTTTGATGAAGACCGCGAGGCTGCTTGCGCCATTCAAGAGACCCTGGGCACTAAAGCCAACCAGCACCTTACTTTTGGACATTTTGAAACAGCGATCGTGCATTTTCATCAAAACCTGGCGCAACACCTGTCGAACCACGAAGGGTTGGAAGGAGAGAGGTGAGCCGCGTCACCGTGGTGCGTCGGGGGCTAATTGGAATCTGACCCCGTATTCCACACTGGGGGGCATGGGCTAAGCGCATGGTTTGGACGAGCTGTTCATGCAGTTGCCAATGCCAATACAATTTTTCAGGGGCTTTTTTGCGCATCACGCGCCAGTTCAGCTACTCAGCCCAGCCTAGCCAGCAGATCAGCCGCTATCGGGCGTTTTTGATACCCGCTTGACGCCCAAGCAAACCAGCAAGTGAGCGCTGTGGGTCGCAGCTAGGCTAAATAAAGCATGAACACTTTCGAAGCCAGAGTGCGCGTCCAGGTCAAGGGCGCCATCCATACAGTGCGCACAGAAGTTCGCACCCCCAGTGCCCATGATGCCCGCTGGCTGCTGTGGGCTCAGTACGGCTTTCACAGCATCTTGACTGGACCGATGCAGGTTCGGGTTAAAGATTCACCCTAGTAAGTTGACAGATGCTTAATGCTCTGCCCGGAATCAGCCATGAACCCGGTGGACGCGAATGTCTCAGTATGTGCAGCCGTTATCAATTAGTCCCTATTGAGCTACTGGCAGCTCATCCCAGCGCGTAGTGAATCTGGGTGAGCGGTTTTCTGAACGCATCGCCCATCGTTTCTCGGTGCCACTCGCCGCCGTGCGTAGGGTATCTCGGCCGAACTCGGCATTGATCGCATCCATGGCCGCCATTAGCTTGGTGGACAGTGCTCGCTGCACTGGGTCGTCAAAAAGCGTCTCTTGGCGCTTGGCTTTGTCAGAAATCAGCGTCAACATGATTCCCGCTTTTTTGTACTTGTACCCTGGCCGGTAAATCAAACCAAGACCAAGCGTGGCAGCCTGGGTCAGTAGCCGCGTGTCGTCGCTTGGGTCGGGCAAAGGAACCAGCAAGCTTTCGCTGTACTGGAGATCGCTGTCTTTGAAGCGGTTGGTTTGGATGTAGACCTGAACGGCTGCGGCCACCGAACCCTGGGTGCGCAGCTTTTGGGCGGCTCGGGCTACATAGCTGGCAACGGCTTCCCGCAACTCGTCGAGCGTCTCGACGGGTGAGCCAAAGCTGCGCGAGGACATGATCTGCTGCTTGGACGAGGCGACATCTTCCAAGTCTAGGCAGGAGATCCCCCGAAGCTCATTGCAGGTGCGCTCCATCACCACGCCAAACTGGGCACGAACTTCCTTGATCGAGGCGTTGCGCAGGTCCAGCACCGTCTCAATACCCATCGTATTCAGCCGCTTGGCAATACGCCTGCCAACGCCCCAGACTTCGCCCACCTCCAGCTCCGACATCCACTGCAGCCGCTCGGGTCGGGTCATGGCGTGCAAATCGCACACGCCGTTGAACTGGGGGTTTTTCTTGGCCAGGTGGTTGGCAATCTTGGCCAGCGTCTTGGTCGGGCCAATGCCCACGCACACCGGCAGCCCAGTCCACTGCCTGACCCGTTGGCGAATTTGCTGGCCCATGGCGGTGGCGCCGCCATAGAGATGCACCACTGTTTCCACCCGTAGGAAGGACTCATCAACGCTGTAGACCTCGATGTCGGGTGAGAAATCACGCAGTACCGCCGTGGCCCGGTTGCTCATGTCGCCATACAAGGTGTAGTTGGACGAGAAGGCCAGGATGCCATGGGCTTTGGCCAGTTCTTTCATCTTGAACCAGGGCGTTCCCATCTTGACGCCCAGGGCCTTGACTTCTGCTGACCGGGCTACGGCGCACCCATCGTTGTTTCTGAATGACCCTAACAATTAGTAAGGCTTAAGTGGTTGAATTCACTCACGAATCAGAGCCTAACAGTTTTTCAAGAAATCAAGCGACTGCTAAGGCTCGATGAGGCTAAAGGCGGGGGCTCAAGATGGCAATTCACCCGCCCGATACCAATCATTGGAAAACGCTTATCGGTGGGCTGCTTTGAGGTAGGCGCATCGGCACGGCGAACAGCCGCGATGGGCTGGAAGCGGCTGTTTAGGAAGGTCCGCTTTCCGGTGGATCAATGTAGTTCTCTAAAGCACTCCTTTATAAGCATCGCCTTCGTGCCCAAAGCAGAAGTTGGTGATGTGCCAACCGGGGATACTAACGACCAGCTAATTGAAGGTCATCAAGCGAGATGAATACTCTGAAGTTGATCTAAATTCGCGTCTAGTGCTGTTTCAGGTCTATGTCCATGATTCGTACTTTGGGCAACAGAAGGTTAAGTCTTAAAAGCCGTAGCCAAAACCTTTGATGATGTTGCGGGCCTTGTCACCTTTGAGGTAGTTCAGCAGGGCAGGTGCTGCGGGGTTGCCTTTGCTGTTGGTAAGTGCCACTGCATCCTGCTTGATGGGGGCGTGCAGCGTGGCAGGGACCACCCAGGCCGAGCCTTCTGGAATCTTGCCGTCCGACTGTACTTGCGACAGCGCCACAAAGCCTAGTGCTGCGTTGCCGGTGCTTACAAATTGGTAGGCCATGCCAATGTTTTCACCCTGCACCAGTTTCGGTGTCAGCGCGGTGCGCAGACCCAGTTTGTCCAGTACCTCCATCGCCGCTGCACCGTAGGGGGCGAGTCTGGGGTCGGCAATGGCGAGCTTGTCGAAGCTGCCTATGCGCAGCACTTCGCCCTTGTCATCTACCAGGCCGCTTTGTTTGCTCCACAAGACCAGTTGGCCGATGGCATAGGTGTAGCGGCTGCCCGGAATGGTCAGGTTTTCCTGCTCGAGCTTGGCAGGTGTTTCCTGGTCGGCAGCTAGCAATACTTGGAAGGGCGCCCCGTTTTTGATTTGTGCATAAAACTTGCCGGTGGAGCCAAAGGAAAGCACCGCCTTGTGGCCGGTATCTTTTTCAAACTCCGCCGCGATTTTGTTCATGGGCGCGGTGAAGTTGGCGGCTACCGCGACGCTGACCTCAGCGGCGTGGACGAGCACACCCGCGCCCAAGGTCATGTAACCGCCGAATAAAAGGGTTTTGAGCAACTTGATTGGCAAATTAGTCAGTGTCATGGCGTTTGTAAAGTATTTGTGCGACCAGCGGGGGCAACTTTGGTGGCAAGCATGGCTAGATTCTCTTTGACAGCCTCTTTCACCAGCGCATGCAGCTCCAGGGATGTTGGGTCATCAAGCCGGGCAATAAGCGCCTCACGCATGCGCGGCTCCCAGAATTTGCTGATGTGCATCGCAATGTCTGCTTTGGCCTCCTGTCGATTTGGCATGCTTTCAAAAAAGTTACCGATACGATTGGCCATGCCGATTAAGTTGTTGATGTCCATGGAATTTGCCTCTCAAATAGTCACCACATTGCATTCCCGGCTAAACCGCTCGGGAAAGCTGTAGGCGACCAGATTGTTGTTGCGTACGTAGCCCGCCAGCGCAAGGTTGGAGGATGTGGCCAGGTCTATTGCCAGTGCAGTGGGAGCGGACACGGCAGCAAGCATACCCGCACCGAAGGCTACCGTTTTTTGCACCATTTCAAAGCTGGCGCGGCTGGTAATGCAAATAAAACCATCCGACGGGTTCAATCTGGAGCGTGTCAGGCTTCCAATCAGTTTATCTAGCGCGTTGTGCCTGCCTACATCTTCGCGTACGCACAGGATTTTCCCCTCTAAATCCACCCAAGCCGCCGCGTGCGTCGCGCCGGTGAGCTGTTGCATGTGCTGCCAATCGCGTAGCTGCTGCTCGGCGCGGATGACTGCGTCAGCCCTGAGTTGTACGGATTGCACGGAAGCAAGTTCTCGTCGCACCTGGCTCAGGCTGTCAGTACCACAAAGCCCGCAGCCGGTTCGACCTGCCAGTGTGCGGCGACGCTCCTTGAGCCGCCATGCACATCCGGCTGCTACTTGAAGGTGAAGCTCTATCCCTTCGTTAACCGGATGCTCCTCTACGTCGAACAACTCGTCGGGCGATGCGAGAAGGCCCTCGGTTAAGCCAAAGCCCAGCGCAAAGTCTTCCAGGTCACAAGGCGTAGCCATCATCACGGCATGTGAGATTCCGTTAAACACCAGTGCTACTGGCACCTCCTGCGCTACAAAGTCCCGGCGTGCGGTGTACTGGCTGCCTCGTGTGCTGTGCACCAACCTCTGCGACACACCGTTGGGAGTGACTTCCACTGGGTGCAGCTTCATTTCCCTACCACCTCTGCGTGCTTTGGTGCTTCCTTGGCTTGGTCGAGTAACTGCATCTGGTTCTTATTGAACTTGACGTAGCGCTTTTGCCATTCAGAGGGCTGAGTCACCGCCACCACCTGCACCGCTGTGACCTTGTACTCAGGGCAATTGGTGGCCCAGTCAGAACTGTCGGTGGTGATCACATTGGCACCCGACTCGGGGAAGTGAAAGGTGGTGTAGACCACGCCGGGCTGCATTCGCTCGCTAACCTCGGCTCGAAGTACTGTGCGGCCCGCACGGCTTTCGATGCCCACCCAGTCCATATCAGCAATGCCACGCTCCTGCGCATCATGCGGGTGAATTTCCAACCGGTCTTCGCTGTGCCACATGTTGTTGGGTGTGCGCCGAGTTTGAGCGCCCACGTTGTACTGCGACAGGATGCGCCCGGTAGTGAGCAGAAGAGGAAACTTTTGCGTCACTTTTTCGTCGCTGGCGATGTACTGGGTGTTGAAGAACTTGCCTTTACCGCGCACAAACTTGTCGATGTGCATGATGGGTGTACCTGCCTCTTCGGTGTTTTCATTGCAAGGCCATTGGACACTGCCCAGACGCTCGATTTTTTCATAGCTCACGCCACGAAAGCTGGGAGTCAAGTCTGCAATCTCTTGCATGATCTGCTCAGGGTGGTCGTAGTGCATGTCATAACCCAGCGCTTTGGCAAACTTTAGCGTCACCTCCCAGTCGGCGAGGCCTGCCAGCGGCGGCATGGCTTGTGTGACGCGAGAGATTCGGCGTTCTGCGTTGGTAAAGGTGCCGTCCTTTTCCAAGAAGGAGCTACCCGGCAAGAACACATGCGCAAACTTAGCAGTCTCGTTGAGGAAGATGTCCTGAACGATGATGCATTCCATGGCAGAAAGTGCAGAGGTCACGTGCTGTGTGTTGGGGTCACTTTGCACAATGTCTTCTCCCTGGCAGTACAAGCCCTTGAATGATCCGTCCAGTGCTGCTTCAAACATGTTGGGAATTCGCAGGCCCGGTTCAGGGCTGATCGTCACACCCCACGCATCCTCGAACAGGGAGCGAGTTGTGGTGTCGGAGATGTGGCGGTAGCCCGGCAACTCGTGTGGGAAGCTTCCCATGTCGCAACTGCCTTGCACATTGTTTTGACCACGCAGCGGGTTTATGCCTACGCCCTCTCGTCCTACCATGCCGCAGGCCATGGCGAGATTGGCTATGCCCAGCACCATGGTAGAGCCCTGCGCGTGCTCGGTGACGCCCAGGCCGTAGTAAATGGCAGAGTTGGGTCCGCTTGCATACAGGCGCGCTGCGGCGCGTACTTCGCTCGCGCTCACGCCGGTGACAGACTCAAAAGCTTCGGGAGAGTTTTCGGGGCGGGATACAAATTCGCGCCATTCATTGAAGCTCTTGTCGTCGCAGCGCTCTCGCACATAGTCCTGTGCAATCAGGCCTTCGGTGACTACCACGTGCGCCAAGGCGGAAATCATTGCCACGTTGGTGCCGGGCTTGAGGGCGAGGTGGTGGTCGGCCTTGACGTGCACACCGTTGACTAGATCGATTTTGCGCGGGTCAATCACGATCAGGCGGGCACCCTGGCGGATGCGGCGCTTCATGCGCGAGGCAAACACTGGGTGTGCATCACTGGGGTTAGCACCAATGACCATGATCACGTCGGCCTGCGACACAGATTTAAAAGTTTGCGTGCCTGCCGATGTGCCCAGCGTCTGGCCAAGGCCATAACCAGTGGGTGAGTGGCAGACCCGTGCACATGTATCGACATTATTGGTACCAAATGCGGCACGCACCAGCTTTTGCACCAAGTAGGTTTCTTCATTGGTGCAACGTGATGAGGTGATGCCGCCCACCGAGTCTTTGCCGTGTTTGGCCTGGATGGCCTGGATGCGTGCGGCCGCGTAGTTCAGTGCTTCGTCCCAGCTGACGATTCGCCATGGCTCTGCAATGCTGTCCCGGATCATGGGCGTGGTGATGCGGTCCTGGTGGGTAGCGTAGCCCCAGGCAAAGCGGCCCTTAACGCAGGAGTGTCCTTCGTTGGCTTTACCGTCTTTCCATGGCACCATGCGCACCACAGTGTTGCCCTTCATTTCCGCTTTAAAGCCGCAACCCACTCCACAGTAGGCGCAAGTGGTGATCAGGCTGTGCTCGGGTTGGCCCAGCTCAATGATGGACTTCTCCTGCAAAGTGGCAGTGGGGCAGGCTTCCACGCACGCGCCACATGACACGCAGTCGCTTTCCATGAAAGTCTCACTCTGGCCGGGGGAAACCCGGCTCTCGAAGCCACGCCCGGAGATGGTCAAAGCAAAGGTGCCTTGGGTTTCTTCGCACGCTCGCACGCAACGGTTGCAGACAATGCATTTGCTGGAGTCAAAGGTGAAGTACGGGTTGGATTCGTCTTTTTGCAGGTCACAATGGTTGGCACCAGCTTGTGCCCCGGTCCCGTAACGCACATTGCGCAGCCCCACCACACCGGCTTGAGTTTGCAATTCGCAATTACCGTTGGCGCTGCAGGTCAGGCAGTCCAGTGGGTGGTCACTGATGTACAGCTCCATTACACCTTTGCGCAAGTCCTGCAGTTTTGGGGTCTGGGTATGCACCACCATGCCGGATTCTGCCGGTGTCGTGCAGGAGGCCGGATAGCCTTTACGGCCTTCGATCTGTACCAGGCATAACCGACAGGAGCCGAAAGGCTCCAGGCTGTCGGTAGCACAAAGCTTGGGCACCTGTATGCCAGCCTCTACAGCGGCTCGCATCAGGGATGTTCCTTTGGGCACGGATACGGAGTAGCCATCAATCGTGAGATCAACCAGCACCTCGGACTCGCGCTTTGGGGTGCCGAAGTCAATATCTTGAGAAGTAGGATTCAACATGGTGGTCCTTAAGCTTTTTCAGTTTCACGGGCTTCAATACCGAAGTCTTGTGGGTAATGGTTCAATGCAGACAAAACTGGGTAAGGCGTCATGCCGCCCATTGCGCACAGGCTGCCACTGAGCATGGTGTCGCACAGGTCGCGCAGCAGCAAGACCTGCTGCTCACGGTTCCTATTGGCGGTGATCTTGTCGATGACTTCCATGCCGCGTGTAGACCCAATTCGACACGGAGTGCACTTCCCGCAGCTCTCAAGCGCGCAAAACTCCATGGCGTATCGTGCCAGCTTGGACATATTGGCCGTGTCGTCGTGCACCACAATACCGCCGTGGCCGACAACGGCGCCTACTGCTGCGTAAGCCTCATAGTCCAAGGGCAAGTCCCATTGGGTTTCAGGAATGTAAGCGCCCAGTGGGCCGCCTACCTGAACCGCTTTGATAGGGCGGCCGCTGCGGGTGCCGCCGCCGAAAGCGTAGAGCAGTTCGCGCAATGTCAGGCCAAACGCTTTCTCCACCAAGCCGCCATGCTTGATATTGCCTGCGAGTTGAAATGGCAAGGTGCCGTGCGATCGGCCCACTCCGTAGTTGCGGTAGTAAGCCGCACCCTTGGACATGACAACAGGTACGGTGGCCAAGGTAATCACGTTGTTAATTACCGTGGGTTTGCCAAACAAGCCCTCAATGGCGGGCAGCGGTGGCTTAGCCCTCACCATGCCGCGCTTGCCCTCAATGCTTTCCAGAAGCGCAGTCTCTTCACCGCACACGTAAGAGCCTGCCGCTTTGCGAACTTCCAAATCAAAAGTATGCGCAGTCCCCTTGAGCTGGTGCCCCAAATATCCGGCATCTCGAGCAATACCGATAGCCTGGTTCATCACTGCAATTGCATGCGGGTACTCAGAACGAATGTAGATGTAGCCCTTCGTCGCACCCACGGCGATACCGGCAATGGTCATTCCTTCGATAAGCATGAAGGGATCGCCCTCCATGGTCATGCGATCCGAAAAGGTCCCTGAGTCGCCCTCATCAGCGTTGCAAACAATGTACTTTTGCGGGCCCGCTGCGTGCAGCACCGTGCGCCATTTGATGCCAGCTGGAAAAGCTGCACCGCCACGACCGCGAAGGCCGGATTCGGTTACTTCCTGAACGATGTCAGTGCCGGTCATGACAAGCGCACGCTCTAGCCCCGCCCATCCACCGTGCGCTGCATAGTCATTGATCGACAGCGGGTCGGTTATGCCCATGCGCGCGAAGGTAAGCCGCTCTTGGGCCGCAAGAAAAGGGATCTTTTCTGTTACGCCCTGACATAGTGGGTGTGGTCCGCCATGAATGAGGTTGGCATCGAGCAGCGCTGGCACATCATCTTCAGTGACCGGACCGTAGGCTATACGCCCTTTGTCGGTTTGCACCTCTACTAGAGTCTCCAGCCAGAACATTCCGCGCGAGCTATTGCGCACTATCTCGATGGACAAGCCACGGGCAGCAGCACCGGCATTCAGCGCTTTAACTACTTCTTCGGCGCCCACGGCCAATGCTGCGCTGTCTCGCGGAACAAAAATGCGAACGGGTTGCATCAGACAGCTCCTATCTGGTTCAGAATTTTTTCTAAGGCAGTCGGGGTCACTCGCGCGTGCAGTCGATCGTTGACCTGAACGGCGGGTGAAGATGCACACAGCCCCAGACAGTAGGCCGACTCGAGTGCCACAGCACCATCCACACGACAGCTTTCTAAGGCGTTTTGTGCCTGGGCATAGAGCGCTTCCGATCCGCAGGATTGGCAAGCCTCCGCACGGCAGATTTGCACCACAGTTTTAGCGGGCGCTTCGGAGCGAAAGTAGTGGTAGTACGTGATGACTCCATGGACCTCGGCGCGCGAAAGATTCAATCCTTTGGCGATGTTCTCAACCGAGTCGCCCGGAATAAAGCCCAGGCTGTCTTGAATGGCGTGCAGCAGTGGCAACAGCGCACCGGGTTGGTTGGCGTGGGCTTCAATAAGGGTCTGCACTTGCTGCCTTTGAAAAAGCGTCGAAGTCATCCGTAATTTCCTATCTAATATGCTCTAACAGCACATTTAAATATAATGCCAACTCCTCTCTCCATGCAATATGAAGCTGATTTCTAGAGGTAAACCCTGAAAATTTTTTGAATGAATATGCTCTTAACTTCCTATAAATAGGCTTTTCAATGCATAAAGTTTCTATCAAACCTCAATGGACAATCCGCGATTCAAGCGGGCATAACGTCTCCCCCCGATTGCTGGAATTGCTGGCAGACGTAGCGGAGCACGGCAGTCTGGCGCGCTCCTGCAAAGTAACGTCTTGCTCCTACCGACATGCGTGGAATTTGATACAGCAGGGTGAATCTCAGCTGGGCATGCCATTGCTGAATATGGAGCGCGGAAAAGGCTCTACGCTCACTCCGCTTGCAGAAAAGCTGGTCTGGGCCGGACACCGCATCACGGCCCGCTTAACCCCGACATTGGAGACCCTCTCATCAGAGCTTGAGGGCGAGTTGGCCAAAGTTATGGCCAAAGGCAAAGACGTCCTGAAAGTCCATGCAAGTCACGGGTTTGCTATAGAAAAGCTCATCGAGACCCTCACGGCAAGGGGCAATAACGTGGAGCGTAAATACGTCGGTAGCCAAGAGTCGGTTGCATCACTGGCTGAGGGTAACTGTGAGCTTGCAGGCTTCCATGTTCCACGAGGGGAGTTCGAGCAATTGGCTTTTGCACATTACTCCCAATGGCTCGATCCAAAGCGCAGCCAAATCATCCATGTAGCCACTCGAAGGCAGGGGCTTATGGTCGCCAAGGGAAATCCTATGGATATTTTTTCCGTTTCAGATTTGACAAAGCCTGGGGTGCGTTTTATCAACCGGCAACCGAGCTCTGGCACATACTTTCTTTTAGATTGCATGCTTAAAAAATTGCGAATTGAACCAGCGCGGATTTCAGGTTTCAATCAAAGCGAGTTCACACACGCGGCAGTGGCAGCCTATGTTGCAAGCGGCATGGCCGATGCGGGCCTTGGTGTCGAGACCCCATCAAGGAGGTTCAAGCTCGATTTCATTCCGCTGGCGACAGAGCGCTATTTTTTGCTGTGCAACAAGGAAAACTTGCAGTCAACGCACATCCAAGCCGTTCTGGAGGTTCTTAACGATCCAACATTCCAAGCCTTGGTTAATGAATTACCGGGATATTCAGCCCAGGACTGCGGCCGTGTGGAGTCTATTCAAGACGCGTTCCCTGAAATATCCATAAAGAAGCGCAAATGACAGGCACCGCCAAAGATAACCACATTGCAGCGGCGCAGAGTTTGCTGACGCAAATGTCAGCCCGTAGCCATGTTGCGCCTAAAAGGCTGGTTGACCCTGGGCCGACGGATGGTGAATTGGAGTTGATATTCAAAGCGGCTGAAAGCGCGCCGGATCATGGGCGAATTCGGCCATGGCGATTCATCATCGTTTCTGTCGAAAAGCGGGTAGCTCTGGGAAATGCTTTTGTAGAAGCGCTCTTGCGCCGCGACCCGTCTGCAGATCAGGATCAGATTGCCGCTGCGCATGACAAAGCCTTACGAGCACCATGCCTACTTTTAGCGGTGGTGTCCGAAGCGCCAAGTGACCCACCCGTCCCCAGGAGCGAATGCTTGCTATCTTTGGGATGCGGGATTCAAAATATGCTTCTGATGGCCCAGACACTGGTGATTGGTAGTGGAATAACCAGTGGGCAAGCGATGAATGACGCTGCCATTCGATCTCTATTCGGATTGCAGGCACACGAAGAAGGCATTTGCTTTCTAAATTTCGGCACAGTACTTTCATCAAAGCCTGCCAGGCCCCGTCCTGCTTACGGTAGTTTTGTCAGTACCTTATGAACGAGGGCTGTGCAGACCATTTTGGGTTGTTAGCTGAATTACTGCTTCTGGTCGATTGCCGGTTTCCACTTTGACGACTTGATTGCCGCATAGCTGTCGGTCAATTGCAGGTTGCGAATGTCGGCAATGAAGCAGGCAGATCGCAGATCTCGACTTCCGCTATCGCGGCAATCAAGACGCTCGCGAAGGTCCGCTATCGGGCAACACGTTGGACTTCCGGTAACCGGACTGTCGCCACTGCCCGCTCCCGCTGCATCTGAGACTTACGCCCTCGCCACTGGCAAATCGCTCCATTTGGTCGTGTATTGGGGGGTTAGCCTGTCCTGTCGCATCGACCAGTCGCGGGGTGCGCCCGCACCGGCTGCACTTCCTACATGGATGGCGCCGCGTCCAAACCGATCATTGATGGCATCCATCGCTGCCATCAATTTGCCGCGATCCCGTGTTTCTGGCGCATCGAAGTCAAACTCGCCTTGAGAGACGTTGTCGGGCATCAAGTCCAGCAGCATGACGCCCGCTTTCGAGAGTTGGAATCCTGGCTTGTAAATCTGTGTGACACCCATCACTGCGGCCTGAACAAGATGCCTTGTATCCACCGTGGGTCGACGCAGGGGTATGACGATGCTTTTGGAGAAGTTTGGTCCCTGCCGGAAGGGGGACGTGTGGGCGAACACAAGGATCTGACCAGCCAAGCCTGATTGACGCCGCAGCTTGACTGCCGCACGGCTGGTGAACTCGCTCACCGCCTCGATGAGCGGTGCAATTTCAGTGACGGGCTGTCCAAATGACCGGGTGCAGGCAATCTGCTTTTTAGGGCTGGGCGCGTCATCCAAGCTGATGCATGCCTCACCCTGCAATTCTCTGACCGTGCGCTCCAATACAACGCTCCAACGATCACGAACCATGGATGGACTCAATCTTGCGAGGTCGAGAACTGTCCTCACCCCTGCGTCACGCAGTTGCTGTCCGATGCGCCGACCGACCCCCCACACTTCGCCCACATCAGTCGCAGCCAATATGGCATCCACATCGGACCCAGGGAGGTTCACCAGATTGCAAACCGTAGCTAGATTGTCGGGGTAGCTGCCGGGCTTTCTTTCGGCAGTTTTGGCAATGTGGTTGGCAAGTTTGGCCAGTGTCTTAGTGGCCCCAATACCTACGCCGCATGGGATGCCGACCCATTGGTTGATCCTGTCGCGCACGGCATGCGATCTCTTGGTTAGATCGCCGCGAACACCATCAAGCCCAATGAATGACTCGTCGATACTGTAAATCTCCTGGACGGGCCCAAGCCCAGCAGCAATGCTCATCATGCGGTCGCTAATGTCCCCGTACAAGGCAAAGTTGGCCGACACCGCGACCAGACCTTCCCGTTCTTCCAAGTGTCGGATCTCGAACCACGGCGCGCCCATCTTGATTCCGAGCGCCTTGGCCTCATTGCTGCGCGCAATGGCGCATCCGTCATTTGAGGACAGAACAATCACTGGACGACCGTTCAAGCTGGGTCGAAACACGCGCTCACAACTGACGTAAAAATTATTGCCATCAACCAGAGCGAACATGACCAGAGGCTTTAAACAGGGCTAGACGCCAGCGCTTTTTGATTGAAGAATCGAAACCACTTTTCCAGTGGCCATGCCTTTTAGCAAGGCCACTTCATTGATCAGCACTTGGTTGATCGATGCAAGCTTAGCCAAGTCCGCGCGCGACTCTGCGAGTTCCTGTCTCAGAGCGCGGTTGACCTCGCGCTCACGAACCAGCGCGTCATGCTTGGCATCGCGTTGGCTTCGCGTCGCTTTGCCCACCAGCCCTCTGATTTTTTCGGCAAGGTCGGGGTAGGTGTTGTGAATTAAGGCAGGGGTGACCCCGGCCAACTTTGCAACAGCAGAGATGGATACCTTGCCTTGACCAGCCTGCACCTGCGCAATGGCTTGTTGGATTTCATCTCCGGTATTTTTTCGGCTGCGAGCCTTGGGGTCACTCATTTGATGTTCCATTCAGATTTGACGTGTCCGATGTCAGCAGAACACCAAGGTCAACCATCACTTGGCGCGCCCATTGAACGTCACGTTCAGCACGTTGCTTGACCGCCGGTCCAGCATCGTCAATCGCCAACAATTCGGTTTGTTGCTGATAGATGCCTTTCCAGATTTCGGTAAACGACTCATCAATGACGCCGTTCTTGCATCCAACGCACCGGGTCGCTTCATACAGGCCCGCGCCACCACACCCCTTTTCTTGTGCCAGGCACCATCCGTGGCCCGTAGCGCGAATGTGAACCTGGGCGGCTGTTTCAGCCAACAATGCGGTTCGACTTTTCAGGGTAATCGCACGTGCCTGTTTGATTTCGCGTCCAGCGCCGCCGCTCACGGCCTGATCACCAAGCCAGGACTCAATCAAGTCCACCTTGAAGTCGGTCATCTCTTCCAGCACTTCATCAAATAGCGATGCATCCTGCATTGGGTTGGATGCATACAACTGGGTCATACTCATGCTGGAATGCTTGAATTGCCATTTGAGGAATACAAGCGATGCCCGCCCCATGCGCGACTCCACAATATTGCGCGCGTAAGTTCTGCGGCACTGGTGGGGTGCCAACTGCCAGTCCGTGCCAGCAGCCTTTGCCAGTCGCCGGAATGAGACCTTCGATCCACCATTGGACAGCGCGTCAATGTGATAGCCAGTCGATGCACTCTGCCCAGACATGCTTGTGCAAAGAAATAAATTTTGGGCGTCTCTCTTCGCTTTTGCCAACCGCAGCATCTGGTCCGTCACGTCCTGATGTGTGGGGTTGCACTCCAGCTGTGCAATTTCACGGGCCAGCTTTTCTTGCAGTGGCCTTGCATAGCGGCTCATCAGATCCAGAACCTTCACTGTGAGCTCCGGTATCAAGAACTCCACCTTGCCTTTTCCCGTCTTGTGCTCGGTGGTGGCGACCCAGTGGAATTCAACGCCATCTCTCAATTCGCTGCGCCATGACTCAACCTCGACCCCGATCGCCTCCTCATTGCGCATGCCACTGGTTATCGACAGGACGTAAAGTGCAGCATCCCGAATGCGAATAAGCGCGGGATTTCTAAGCCCTAACCTCCCAGCATCGCGTTCGTTCAGAAGTCCCATACTACTTTGAGTTACCAAGAAGCAGCTAACTCAATGAATTCATTGGGGAAAGTAGTGGTCTAAAGGAGTCTTCACACGGCAGGGGTCGCAAGTTCGAAACTTGCATCGCCCACTCAAAATCTTCAAAAGCGACTACGAGTCATCGTAGGCGCTTTCTTTGGATGCGGTATCTTCAAGAATTACTTAATTTCCCAAACCGAAACCGTGCCACTCACTTCATGACCAGCAATCAGCAAAGTCTGCCCGGTAGGGCTTTGTGATGCAGGTACAAAACTCAAGCCCTCGGGTGAGATATCACCATTGGTCAAATCAGTGGTGTTTTGTAACCACTGAACAAATTTTGGTACTGCAGGGTTTGTCAGGTCGTACATCAAAATAGCACTCGATCGCTCAAGCGCGACAAAGGCATAGGTTTTTTGGTTGACCTGACCCACCACAACGCTTTCAGGCTCAGGCCCTTTATTGTCTAAGCGTCCCAGAACTTGATCTTTGCCTAACAAAGCGTTGGGCATGGTGCTGTAAGACAGTGTTTCTAAATCATTGCCTGAGTCATAGACTTGTGCACCTGTGCTTGCGTTGTAGATTGAAAATGAGCGGCCGCCCAGGGCGTACAACTTGTCATATTGGCCACTGCTGTTGCGCCCCATGGTTGAAAACACTGTTAGACGTCCAAGCTCCGTGTCTTTTTTTAGGTCTGCTGCAGAAGGAAATGCGGTGCTGCTCAGCACCATGCTGCTGTGTCCAACACGTTGTGTTTCTTTTTGGTCTTTTGCCAGAAAATCATCACGGTCATCACCTTCGTTGGCCGTGATGATGTAGGTGGTGCGATTGGCGCTGAACGTGGCAATGCCATCAGGCATATAGATGCCAAACAAGTTGGCGTAGGGCTTTAAGGCAAAGGGCGATGTTGCAGAAACTTTGTCAGACGCCGCAATAGAATTTGTCGCCAAGCCATGGTTTTTGTAACCCATTGGAATAATGCGTTCGATGCGGCTCGTAGCTAAGTTAACAACGGCTACTGCATTGTTTTCTTGCAAGCTTATAAAAGCTTGTGCGTTGTCTGCACTGATAGTGACGTACTCTGGCTCCATGTCTTGGGCTACTGTGGCGCCTGGGCGACCAATGCGAACATCGCCTGGCAATTCGCTTGCACGACTTGCGCCAACGTTGAATGCAGAAAAGTCGAGCGTCGTGGGGGTGTCCGCAGGCACACCATTTGCAACTGCGATGATAGAAATGCTACCAAAAGGATCAATGCCATCCTTTGCAAAGTTCACGCTCAGTTCGCCTTCGTTGGCAACTATCAATTTACTGCCATCAGGGCTGAAAGCCATGCCGTCTGGCAGGCTGCCGACGGTTACTTTTTTCAAGTAAGTGGCATTACCTTGCGCATCAAGTTTGTAAAAAGCAACCACACCTGCGTCTGTTTTAGGCTGCGCCTGAACAGCAATGGCCATCAAGTTGCCGTTAACAGCCAAGGTTTGTACGCCACCTGCTGTGAACCCGTTGCCATTCACATGGGGTGCAACTGAAATAACACCGCCTGCGGTGAGATTGCTGGCCGTGGTGGGGTTGGCAAGTGCTGTGCTGCTGAGCTTAGACAAGGAAATTCTTTGGAATGAAGAAGGCGCTGTAGGGGTATCAACGGTGATGAAAATGGACCGGCTTTCAGAATGGTAGGCAACAATTTCTGCAACGCCTGCGCCTGGGTTGAGTGCGTAACGGCCGACCAATGTCGCTTTAGGCGTTGAGTCTGGCGCTATAGAAACAGCGCAACCGGACAGGGTCGTGAGTGAGATTGCCAGTAAAAATGCACTCGGAATTTTGATTTTCATGTAAGGCTTTCGAAGTGTTAACGATGAGGCCCAATTTAAAGATGGAATATGACTAAATTGTGAAATTTTGATGGCTATGCGGCCCGAGTGCGATGATTTTCAATCTGATCTTGAGGTTGGTCGTAAAGATAGCGAAACAAGCATCCCGGACTTAAAACTTGCTACAAAAAATATTGAGTGCTAGCGTTCTGCGAGCCATTAGATGGTCGCTAAGTCAATGAAATCATTGGGTAAAGTAGAGGTCTAAAGGGGTCTTCACACCGCAGCGCATCCACAAGCCTTTATTTAAAACCTACCCGGT
Source organism: Rhodoferax sp. (assembly GCA_044373655.1). Taxonomy (GTDB): domain Bacteria; phylum Pseudomonadota; class Gammaproteobacteria; order Burkholderiales; family Burkholderiaceae_C; genus Allorhodoferax. Next base: position 8,433 of record JBILPS010000005.1, on the reverse strand, counting down.
CCAACATTTGTTGTACCTTGATTTGGTTCATACCGACAGCGCTGATGGGAACCAGCTCGCTTTTGAAGTTGCCGCCGGTCATGGCTAGCAGGGCGGGGTTGTCCAGCTTCAAGCCCTTGACCACTGGCCACTCGTTGTTGCCGTTGGCAAAGTGGTTTTGTGCATCGGGGCTGACCAGGTATTCCAAAAACTTCACGGCGTTCGCCTGGTTCTTAGCGTAACGCGCCACCGCACCACCGGCCACATTCACATGCGTGCCCCAGCTTTGTTGGTTGGGAAACACCACGCCCACGCGTTCGGCCAAGGCTTTGTCGGCAGGGTTGGTGGAGCGCATCAAACGCGCCAAGTAATAGGTGTTGGTCACGGCTATGCCGCATTCGCCACTGGCCACTGCTTTGATTTGGTCGGTATCGCCGCCTTTGGGGGAGCGGGCCATGTTCTCGACCATGCCTTTGAGCCAGCTTTCCGTCTTTTCAGCGCCGAGGTGTTCGACCATCGAACCAAACAAGCTCAGGTTGTAGGGGTGTGAGCCAGAGCGTAGGCACAACTGACCTTTGTTTTTGGGGTCGCCCAATTTTTCGTAGGTGTCCACGTCTTCACGTTTGATTTTGAGCTTGTCGTACACGACCACGCGGGCGCGGGTGGACAGGCCAAACCAAGCGCTTCCCTCGTCAGTGGGCTTGGCGCGCAGCTGGGCGGGAATGGCGCTTTCTAAGATTTTGGATTTGACGGGCAAGAACATGCCGTCCACCTCGCCGCGCCACAAGCGGGCCGCGTCCACCAACAAAATGACGTCGGCCGGTGAGGCAGTGCCCTCGGCCCTGAGGCGGGCAATGATGCCGGCGTCGTCCGAATCGACGCGGTTGATCTTGATGCCCGTCGCTTTGGTGAAGTCGCTGTACAGCGCTTCATCGGTGGGGTAGTGGCGGGCGGAGTACAGGTTGATGACCTGCGTATCCGCCCAGGCCGATAGGCTGAAAAATCCCGTGCTGACAATACAGAGGGCCAAAGACAAAACAGAAAGTGTGCGCGGCATAGCCCAATTCCAAGTAAATAAGCTTGGAATTAGTATAGCTCAAATGCGAATAATTCTCATTTGGAAAAAATGCAATACGCCTGTCGCCCTTACTGCTTTTCTCGTGAAGTCTCAGCAGAGGCGCACTAAAGGCTCAGTAAAGGCTCAGTAAAGGCTCAATGGCGGCGCAGGGTGCGGCTGAGCAAGATCACTGGCAGCAAGCCCACCAGCACCAAGGCCAGCGAGGGTAAAGCCGCTTCGCCCAAGCGTTCATCGCGGGCCAGTTGGTAAGCCATAACTGCCAAGGTGTCGGTGTTAAAGGGGCGCAGCACCAAGGTGGCGGGCAACTCTTTCATCACATCGACCAGCACCAGTAGCGTGGCAGCGGCAACCGGTTTTTTGAGCAGGGGCCAATGCACACGGCGTACCAGCGCAAAGCCCGCGGTTCCCAGCATCCGCGCGCTGTCATCTAGCGAGCCAGGCACCCGCGCATAGCCGCTTTGCACCGACTGCAAAGCCACTGCCACAAAACGCACCAGGTAAGCCCAGACCAGGCCCAGCACCGTAGCGGTGAGCCAATAACCCACGCCCGATTGCGGCCAGGTCGCTTGCACCCAGCCCACAGGTAGTAGCAAGCCCACCACAATGACTGCGCCCGGTACGGCATAGCCCAAGCTCACCACGCCCATCACTCGGCGGATGAGCCAGTTGGGGTGTAAGCGGGCCTGTGCGGCCAGCAACATGGCCGCACCTACGGCCATCAATGCCGTCATGCCACCCAGCGATAAGCTGGTGATGGACCATTGCATAAAGCGTGACCAAGGCAAATTCATCACACCATCGCCTTGCAGCAAGGCGCGCAACATGAAGAGAACGGGCAACACAAAACCGAACAACACTGGCAGCACGCAAAGCATCCACACCAAGGCGGCACCCGCACCGTGCAGCTTCAAGGCTTGCGAATCTGCGCCCTGGCGGTCAAGGCGGGCGATGGAAAAGCGCAAACGCGATTGCGCACGTTGCTCAGCCGCAAGCACCAGTACGACCACGACCAGCAATAAGGTGGCCAACTGCGCCGCAGCAATGCGGTTATCCATGACCAGCCAGGCTTTGTAAATGCCCGCGGTGAAGGTCTGAATGCCAAAGTAGCTCGACACGCCAAAGTCAGCCAGTGTTTCCATCACGGCCAAGGCCGTACCGGCGGCAATCGCTGGCCGGGCCAGTGGCAAAGCCACGCGCAGGATCCGGCGCGACAATGGCGCACCCAGTAAGCGCGCCGCTTCCATCAAATGGTTGGCGCGCTCAGACAGCGCGCTACGGGCCAGCAAATACACATACGGATAAAGCGCAAGGGTGAACACACACGCTGCGCCCCATACATTACGCACCTCAGGAAACACGCGACCCTCCAAGCCAAACGCTGCCCGAATACTGGTTTGCAGCGGGCCGCTAAATTGCAGGTAGTCGGTGTACGCATAGGCCACCACGTAGGCGGGCATGGCCAGGGGCAGCAGCAAGGCCCACTCCAAAGTGCGGCGCATCGGAAAGTCAAACAGCGTGACCGCAGCCGCTGATACCGTGCCCATGCTGATCACGCCCGCACTCACCAACAGGCATAGCAAAAGCGAGGTGCCCACATAGTCGGGCAATACTGTGTGGGCCATCTCGGCCAAGATGCTGGCAGATGCCGGGTTCCACTGCGCCCAAGAATACAGCACGGTCAGCACAGGCAATGCCAGCAACAAGGCCAGCACAAGCAAGATCCAGCGAAAAAATAGGCGGTAGCTCAAAACCATGGGGCATTGTAGGTAGCCGCACAAGAGAGCTTGCCCACAGGCCGTCTCTACAATGATGCGATGTTTTTAGATGTAGCTCAGCTTTCGGTCAGTTACCCGGATCGTAGCCACCCCTCGGTGGACAACGTGACTTTGGGACTGCATGCCGGTGAGATGGGCGTGCTTATTGGTCCTTCGGGCTGTGGCAAAACTACGCTGTTGCGCGCTGTGGCGGGTCTTGAGCGTGCCAGTGCCGGTGAGATTGGGCTGGCCCAATCGGTGGTCAGCAGTGGCAGTGTGCATGTGGCACCCGAGGCACGGCGCATTGGCATGGTGTTTCAAGACTATGCCCTTTTTCCCCATTTAAGCGTGCAGGATAACGTGCGCTTTGGCCTGCACAAATTGCCACGGCCAGAGCGGGAGGTGCGCGTACGCGAGGTGCTGGCCTTGGTCGGTTTGGCCAGCAGCGCGCAGCGATTCCCGCACGAGTTGTCGGGTGGCCAGCAGCAGCGCGTGGCTTTGGCGCGTGCGTTAGCCCCCAGGCCGCAACTGCTGTTGCTCGATGAGCCCTTTTCTAACCTGGATGTTGAACTGCGCGAGCGCCTGGCCTTGGAGGTGCGCGGTATTTTGAAAGAAGCGCAAACCACTGCCTTGTTTGTGACGCACGACCAAATGGAAGCCTTCGCCATTGGTGACGTGATTGGCGTGATGTCCGAAGGCCGCTTGCACCAGTGGGACGATGCCTACACGCTGTACCACCGGCCCGCCACGCGCTTTGTGGCCGAGTTCATTGGCCATGGCGTGTTCACGCCGGCCACGCTGCGCGAAGAAAACAAGCAAATCGTAGTGCACACGCCCATGGGCGATTTGGTGGACGTCGCCGAATGCCCACTGCCTGGCACCTTTGCCTTTGGCCAGTGTGATGTGCTGTTGCGCGCCGACGATATCGTCCACGACGATGATGCGCCGGTGAAGGCCGAAATCATTCGCAAATCATTTCGCGGCTCTGAGTTTTTATATACCTTGCGCTTGCAAACGGGTGAGTCGGTGATGGCGCATGTGCCCAGTCACCACGACCACAAGCTAGGCGAGTGGATCGGCATTCGCGCCCAGGTGGACCATGTGGTGCTATTTGACCGGCCAACTCGGAAGGACTAAGCAAATGGGTTCAGCAATCCGACCCGGGCCTGCTCGGGCTTGTGCAGGCCTCCGTTAGCAAACCCTGCGCATCAGGTCATAGCCGATACCTGCACTGGCACTCCGCTGAGCACCGCATTGCCCGACAGCGGATCGCGCGCGCTGTCGCTCAGCAAGGCATTGAGGTTGACGCCGGGCCGAATCGCTGCCACTTGCAACTGGCTCCCCGGCAGATCATGGCCCCAGCCGTGCGGCAGGCTGACCACGCCGGGCATCATGTCCTCGCTGATGTCGACGGGCGCGCACAGCGTCGTGCCTTGCGCGCTGAGTTGCGCTAAGGCGCCTTGTACCAGGCCCAGGCGCTTGGCATCTTGCGGATGGATGAGCAAGGTGCAGCGCTCAGGGCCTTTGGCCAGCACGGGCAAGTTGTGCATCCAGCTATTGCCCGATCGCGTATCGCGCCGCCCGATCAAGACCATGCCCGCGTGCACGCTGTTCAAAGCGGCCTCTACATGCGCCAGGTCGGCCAGCACCATAGGCGGGGCCAGCTCAATTTTTCCTGAGGGCGTACGCAACATTTCGGGCATGCGGCTTTGCAAAGCGCCTAAGTCGATGCCACCCTGCGCGGCCTTCACCTGCTCCAGCGTCAGCCCATAGGGCCCTGCGCGCAGGGCCTGGTCGATCAGCGCTTCGGGACCGAGTTCCGGACCGGCCAGCGGCGCGTCGGGATGGCCCTGGATGATGTTGGCCAGGTGCAGCAGGGTTTGCCATTCCTCAGGAAAGCCCGCAGGCTTGGGGAACACGGCACCGCTAAAGCGCGCATGGTTGCGGTAAGAAAATTGCGGAAACGCAATGTCGTAATGCACATCCTCCAGCGGCGAGAGGCCCGGCAGGATGACGTCGGCATGGCGGCTGGTTTCATTGAGGTAAATGTCCAAACTCAGCATGAAAGACAAAGATGCCAGTGCCTTGGCGATACGCGGCCCCTGGGGCGTGGAGAGCACCGGGTTGGAGCCTATGCAAATCAAGGCCTTGATCTGGCCGGGGCCGACTGTTTCAATTTCCTCGGCCAGACAGGTGATGGGAAATTCGCCAAACACTTCCGGCGCTTGCGATACGCGGCTGTGGCGCCTGCCGGTAATCACACCGCGCCCCTGGCCCGGCGTGCCGCTGGTGTTTACCGCAAAGGCTGCGGCTTTGGTGAACATGGCGCCGCCTTCTCGGTCCAGGTTGCCCGTCAGGATGTTGAGCACATCGACCAACCAGCTATTCACCGTGCCAAACCGCTGGGTGCAAGTGCCTATGCGGCCATAGACCACGGCGCGCTCGGCCTGCGCCAGTTCGCGTGCAAGCTTGCGTTGGCTTGCCGCAGCGATGCCGCAGGCGGGTGCCATGCGTTCGGGGCTGAAGTCGCGCACGGCCGCACGCAAGGCATCGAGGCCCGCAAGGTGGGGCTCCAGGTGGCCTAGTCGCAGCAGGTTTTCTGCAAACAAGGTGTGAACCAGACCCAATAAAAAGAAGGCATCGCCTCCGGGTTGGATCGGCAAGTGCAAGTCCGACTGCGCTGCTGTTTCGGTGCGGCGCGGGTCGACCACCACGATGCGCCCGCCGCGCTCGCGCATCGCGCGCGCTTTGCCTCGGTAATCGGGCACGGTCCATAAGCTGCCGTTGCTGACCACGGGGTTGGCGCCCAAAATCAGCAGGTAGTCGCTGCGCTCGATATCGGGCACGGCCACCGCATTCCAATCGCCAAACATCAGGCCGCTGCTGAGCTGCTTGGGTATCTGGTCTAGCGAGGAGGCAGAAAAAATATTGCGCGTGCCGATGGCGCGCACCAAGCGCGGAAAGTAGGCCAAGAGCCCAATCTTGTGCGCCACTGGGTTGCCCACGATGCAGCCCACGGTATCTGCGCCATGCGCTGCAATCAGCGGCGGCAAACGTTTGTGTATTTCGGCAAAAGCCTCGTCCCAACTCGCTTCTACAAATTTGCCATCGCGCTTTATAAGCGGCGTGCGCAATCGGTCCGGGTCTTCATGCAGGCCTTTGAGCGACACGCCTTTGGGGCAGATATAGCCGTGGCTAAACACATCCTGCTGTGCGCCGCGTATGCTGATAACTTGCGCGTCTTGGGTACGTACTTCTAGGCCGCAACAAGCCTCGCACAAGGGGCAAATGCGGTAATGGCTTTGTTCGGGTGCAGTTGTCGATTGCGTCATAGTGGCGGCCTGTGGTGTTGCGCGCGATTGTCGGCGCAAGCGCATGCGCCGCAGCGTCCACTAGGCGACAAAAGCAGCACTGGGCCGGTAGGCCTGGCAAAGAACCCCGACCCCTAGAATGGCTCGATGAACCGCGCTACGCAAATCCTGCTGAATCTGGCCCATGCGCTAGACCACTTGTTTTTGCTGATTTTTGCTGCTGCAGTGGGCGCGATTACCCAAGACTTTGGCCTGGCGCGCTGGGAAGACATGATGCCTTACACCACCGGCGCGTTTGTGCTGTTTGGCCTGGGCTCGGTGCCCTCGGGTCGCTTGGGCGATTTATGGGGTCGGCGCCGCATGATGTTGGTTTTCTTCTTTGGCATGGGCCTGTCAGCGCTGGCTGTGGCCTGCACCCGCACCCCCATGGAGATGGCCATAGCTTTGGTGGTGCTGGGCGCTTTTTCTTCGATTTACCACCCAGTGGGCATTCCCATGCTGGTGCAAAGCGCAGTGCGTCCGGGCTGGACCATTGGTGTGAACGGACTGGCGGGCAATCTGGGTATCGCAGCGGCGGCTTTGTCCACCGGTTTTCTGGTGGAGCATTTCGGCTGGCGCGTGGCCTTTGTAGTGCCTGCGGTGGTGTGCATGGGCTTGGGACTGCTGTTTGCCCTGCAAGCGCCAGCGGAATCGACCACCCCGGCGCGCAGCCGCGCTGCCAGCGTGCAAATGCCCAAGAGTCTGGTGCTGCGCACTTTTTTGGTGATGGTGATTACCGCAACGACGACCAGCTTGTTGTTCAACTTCACCACCAATGGCAATGCCCAACTGCTGGCCGATCGCCTACAGGGTTTAGTCAGCGACCCATCCACATTGGGCCTGTTGCTGGCGGCGGTGTATGCCATCGGATCACTGGCGCAACTGGTGGTTGGTCGCTTGTTGGACCAGGTGGCGGTCAAGCCTTTGTTCGTGGGGATTTTGATTTTGCAGTGCCTGGCCTTTGCTGTGGCATCGCAAACCACCGGTTGGCATTGGTATCTGGCCGCTATCGCCTATATGGTGATGGTGTTTGCCGCCATACCGTTTAGCGATGCCATGGTGGTGCGCTATATCGACGACTCGATGCGCTCGCGCGTCAGCGGCATCCGCATTGCCATTTCTTTTGGTATCAGCTCTATGGCGGTGTATTTGCTGGGGCCGCTGGTTAAAGCTGCAGGCTTTGATACCTTGATGACGGTGATGGCCGGCATTGCGGCCACCGGTGTGCTGGCCGTGCTCTGGCTGCCCGGCCAGGAAAGCATACGCCGGGCGCAGGCGATGGCCCCTACCCAGGCTGCAGGCTGAGCCGAGCCAGTTACGGGCTTGCCCGGTGGAGTAAGGTTTTTTGGCAATCGCGTTATATTGACGTTAAGCCCAGTGCGCAGGCCCTGCGCATGCAACCAAGGAAAAAACAGTGGTTCCAGCAATTGTGATTTTGATTATTCTGGCCGCCGGTGGCGGCGCATGGTTGGGCTATCGGGCTGGATATCGGCGCGGTTGGCTCGCGCGTGATGTGCGCGACGCGCAGGATGGCCCGGGCTGATGGCCGCACCGGCCTCCCTAGTGCTCGGTTCGCTTTCCAACGCGAGCAAAATCTTGCAGCGCGGCGAACAGCGCATTGCGCAACTACGGCCGCGATAGCAGGCGCACGCCGGCCGTAGATGCCCACAAAAGCAGTCGGACTACCGCTTAAGCCCTAGTGCTTAGGCAACATGCCTTCACGTGCCAGCTTCACCGGAAACTCAGCCCGGATCTGCGCGTCCATCTCAGGTGAAATATGCGAGGGGAAGTGGCCATCCAGAATGACTTGCAGCTTTTTCGACGCGGTTTCCACAATCGTTGGGCGGCCCGCTTCGTTCCACTGGTTGGGGCTGGCACGGTTGGCCACTTGCGGGTACAGATAGTCTTTTTGCATCAGTTGCAAAGTCTGCGGTGCGCCCAGGTAATGGCCTGGACCGTTTAGGCACACATCGCGGATGGTGTCGAGCGACAGGGTTTCGTCATTCACCTCAATACCGCGAATCGTGCGCTGCACTGCGCCGATGATGTCGTTGTCGATGAGCAGACTCTCCAGCGAAAACCCCAAGAGGCTGGCCAGCATGCCGGCGGATTCATAAATCAAGTTAGCACCGGCATTGCCCACCAACGCGTGGTTGTAGGCCTTTTCAAAACCGGCTTGGGCATCGGGCAGTTTGGAGTCGCACATGCCCGAGGCGGTGGCACCGGTCAGGTCGTAGAAGCGTGCCATTTGCGCGCTGGCCGCTGACAACAG
>JBILPS010000100.1:0-7445 GCA_044373655.1 Rhodoferax sp. | reverse complement strand
TCATCGTGGCCGGCGATTTCAATGAGTGGAACGCCAGCGTGCGCAAGGTATTGAACAAGGTGGGCCTGGTGACGCCGGCGCATCACCACTTACCTACCTTTCCCTCTGCTTTGCCCTTGCTGGCCCTGGACCATATTTACACCCGCGGCTTGCAGCCCTTGCACCAGCACGTTCCCCGCGGTCCGCACTGGGAGCGCATGTCTGACCATTTGCCCATCGTTGCCGAGTTTGTGCTGCCGGGCCACGCGCCACCATGAACGCAGTGCATTTGCGTGCGCGCCACCGCCTGCATTTGCTGCAAGGTGCCAAGGAATTGTTTGATGCCGTGGTCCATGCCATCGCACACAGCCGCCATGAGGTGCGCTTGGAAACCTATATTTTTGCCTTTGACGAGCAGGGCCAGGCGGTGGCTGCGGCCCTGGAGCGCGCGGCGCTGCGCGGCGTGCAGGTCTATCTTGTGGTCGATGGCATAGGCACACCACCCTTGCCGGCGCAATGGACGGCGCGCTTGGATGCCGCCGGTGTGCATTGGCATCGCTTTTCACCTTTGGGTTGGCTGGGGGTGTTTTTCCCGGTGCGCTGGCGGCGCCTGCACCGCAAGCTCTGCGTGGTCGATGGACAGGTGGCTTTTTGTGGCGGCATCAATGTGATGGATGATTTTCATGATCTGCGCCTGGGCACTTTAGACACCGCGCGCTTGGATTTTGCGGTGCAGGTTCACGGCGCCTTGGTGCAGGACGTACAAGCGCTGATGCAGCGTTTTTGGTCTCGGCTGGATTTTGCACAAGGTTTGGAATCGCGCCAGTGGTCCAAGGCACGCAGTCAATTGCAGACAGCTATGCGCCCGCAGCCCAGTCCCATGCGCGCACCCGCGCCGCAGGATCCGCAGGGAACCATACCGGCTGCGTTGGTGTTGCGCGACAACCTGCGCAACCGAAGCCGCATCGAGCAAAGCTACCGACAGGCTATCGGGCAGGCGCACCACGAGGTATTGATTGCTAACGCCTATTTCATGCCCGGACGGAAGTTGCGCCACGCGCTGGAGCATGCGGCGCAGCGCGGAGTGCGGGTTACCTTGTTATTGCAAGGGCGCTATGAGTATTTCATGCAGTTCCACGGCGCGCGCGCGGTCTATGGCAGTTTGCTGGCAGCAGGCGTAGAAATCCACGAATACCAGGGCGGTTTGCTGCATGCCAAAGTGGCGGTGATCGATAGCGTCTGGGCCACCGTGGGCTCGTCCAACCTGGAACCCTTAAGCCTCTTGCTGGCGCGCGAAGCTAATGTGGTGCTGCGCGACCCGCACTTCGCAAAAGTGCTGCGCCGGCGCTTGCGCACCGCTATCGAGCAGCAATCGGTGCAAATGGAGCCGCTGCGCTATGCGCAGCGCGGCCGCTGGCAGCGGGCACTAGACCTGTTGGCGCTGCTGCTCCTGCGTATCGGTTTGTTTGTGGTGGGCCGTCGTTATTGAGCTGCGCCGGCAAGCGGCCAATCCCGCGCAGGGCTCGAGTGCTTGGCGCCAAGGCCTCAGCGCCATAAGGAAACGCTGGTAATATGGTTTGTTAGCCACCATATTAGAGCGCCATGAATCCATCTGACGAGGACGTTGGAACCCCGGTTTCCGTCAAAATCCGCGAGCGCATACGGGCCGCGCGCAAGCGTTTTAACGCCAACGACAATATTTCCGAATTTATCGTGCCGGGCGAATTGGAAGCCTTGCTCGACGAGGTGGAAGACAAGATGCGGGGCGTGCTGGGCAGCCTGGTAATTGATACCGAGAACGACCACAACACGAGCAATACCGCCCGCCGGGTAGCCAAGATGTACCTTAACGAGGTGTTTCGGGGTCGCTATGTGCCGGCGCCTGCGATCACCGAATTCCCCAATGCGGAACACCTCAATGAGCTGATGATCGTTGGCCCGATTACGGTGCGCAGCGCCTGCAGCCACCATTTCTGTCCGGTGATCGGCAATATTTGGATTGGCGTATTACCCAATGAACATACCAATGTCATCGGTCTGAGCAAGTATGCACGCTTGGCCGAATGGGTCATGGGGCGGCCCCAAATTCAAGAAGAAGCGGTGGTGCAACTGGCCGACCTGATTCAAGAAAAAACGCAGCCCGATGGTTTGGCCATTGTGATGGAGGCCAGCCACTTCTGTATGTCTTGGCGCGGAGTGAAAGATATGGACAGCAAAATGATCAATTCTGTGATGCGCGGCGTGTTTTTGAAAGATCCAAATTTGCGCCGCGAGTTTTTGTCTCTCATTCCTAAGAAAGGCTAAACCATGTTGGTCCGTTTGCTTTATGCCAGTCGCGCTATTGACGCGGAAAGCGCAGGGATTGAGGGCATCTTGGCGCAGTCCCGTCAGGGTAATCCAGGGCTGGGGATTACGGGCATTCTTTGCTATGGCGGAGGTATATTTTTGCAAGCCATAGAGGGGGGTCGCGGCGCCGTGAGTGATTTGTACGGCCACATTCAGCGCGACCCGCGCCATAAAGATGTGGTCTTACTGCATTACGAGGAAATCTCCGAGCGGCGTTTCAGCGGTTGGACCATGGGCCAGGTCAATATGTCCAAAATCAACGCCAGCATTTTGCTCAAGTATGCGGAAAAGCCCGAGTTAGACCCCTACAGCGTATCGGGCAAAGTATCGCTAGCCTTGCTGGAAGAATTGATGGCCACCGCGTCCATCATGGGCCGGGCCTAAGCGGTCCGCTAATGCCCATGGCAGCGCTGCTGGGTTGCGATTTTTCCAGCAGCCCGGGGCCGCGCAAGCACATCGTCCTGGCCTGGGGGCATAGCGACGGTGCTCGGCTCGTAGTCGAGAGCCTGGTGCGCTTGCAAAGCCTGGCAGCGTTTACCTCGGCGCTGCAGTCCCGTGCGGCTTGGATTGGCGGCTTTGATTTACCCTTTGGCCTCCCGCGTGAACTCGTAGAGCATTTGGGCTGGCCCACGCACTGGGAAGATTGCATTGCCCATTACGCCGCCATGCCCCGGCCCCAGATTCGTGATCTATTCGCCGCTTTTTGCGACAGCCGGCCTGCTGGCGGCAAATTTGCGCACCGCGCCACCGACGGCCCGGCCGGCTCCAGCCCCTCCATGAAATGGATCAATCCGCCGGTGGCCTATATGCTGCACGCAGGCGTGCCCGCCTTGATGGCGGCGGGCGCGCATTTCCCTGGCTTACAAGCGCCCGATCTGCAGGCGGCGCGCATTGCCTTGGAGGCTTATCCAGGCATGCTGGCGCGCGAAGTCTTGGGTGCGCAAAGCTACAAAAGTGATGACAAAGCCAAGCAAACGCCGGAGCGCTTGATTGCCCGTAAAGACTTGATCAATGCCCTGGAGCTGGGGCAAACCCGTTGGGGCACACGCCTCAAGCTGAGCCACGCGCAGCGCGATGCCTTGGCGCAGGACGCCAGTGGCGATGCCCTGGACGCCGTTTTGTGCCTGGTACAAGCCGCTTGGGGCCAGCGCGCCCAAGCGCAGGGCGACGCGCGTTACGGCTTGCCCGCAGATACGGACCCTTTGGAAGGCTGGATACTGGGCGCTTAGGCTGGGGAGCGCAGCGCTGTTTGGGATGGGGCCTTACCGTTTTGCAGCGCAGACCGCGCAAGCCGGGTTTTTGTGCACCCGCAGCCGCGTCCATTCCATGCTGCGTGCATCTAGCATCAGCAGATAACCGCTCAAGGTGGTGCCGGTCTGCGCCAGTAATTTGAGCGCCTCCAGCGCTTGCATCGCCCCAATCACACCGACCAAAGGCGCCAATACACCCATGGTGGCGCAGCGCGCCTCTTCGGGCGGCGCATCGGGTGCAAACACGCAGGCGTAGCAGGGCGCATGTTCTTCGCGCGGGTCATACACCGCAATTTGGCCGTCCATGCCGATAGCCGCGCCACTGACCAGCGGTACACGCTGCTGCACACAAGCGGCGTTGATGGCCTGTCGGGTCTGGAAGTTATCGCAGCAATCGAGCACCACATCCGCCTGCGCTACCAGGCTCTGTAGCAACTGGGCATCGGCGCGCGTCTGTAGCGCTTGCACCTTTACTGCTGGGTTGAGTTGGGCCAATGTACTTTGGGCCGACCGCACTTTGGCTTGCCCAATGCGGTCCGTGCTGTGCATGATTTGGCGTTGCAAATTCGTCAAATCTACTATGTCGTCGTCGACGATGGTGATGCTACCCACACCCGAGCAGGCCAGGTACATGGCCGCTGGTGAGCCCAGGCCACCGGCACCAATAATGAGCGCATGCGATACCAGGATACGGCGCTGGCCCTCAATTGCGATGTCGTCAAGCAGCAGGTGCCGCGAATAGCGCAGCAAATCCGCGTCGGACAGGTCCGGTTCAGTCACCGGAGTGCCTCATTGCTCTTTTTTCTCGGCGCTGCGCTCTACCAGCGTTTTGCTGATTAGCACTGGCTGACCTTTGAGCTTTTTGAGTGCCTGGCTCAGTTGGAAGTCTTTGTCCGAGCCGAATTCCGGCGCGCGGCGGTCGGCCACCGGTTTACGCGATTCTTCTTCCAGGCGCTTCATCGCCTCTTCGCGTGCTTTCTCACGGGCTGGGTCTTTCACTTCTTCGCCTTGGCCGCTGCTTAAATGTTTTTCCAAGTCCGCTTCGCGGGTACGCAGGGCGGCAAAGGGGCTGCCTTCTTCGGTGTCATCGACCATCAAGTCGGGCACGATGCCCTTGGCCTGGATAGAACGGCCGCTAGGCGTGTAGTAGCGCGAGGTGGTGAACTTCAGGCCGGTGTCACCGCTCAAAGGCCGGAATGTTTGCACCGAGCCTTTGCCAAAGGTTTGCCCGCCCATGATGGTGGCACGCTTATGGTCTTGCAGTGCGCCGGCCACAATCTCACTGGCCGAGGCCGAGCCCTCGTTCACCAGCACGATCAGTGGGATATTTTTCAGCTGCGCCGGTAGCTTTTTGATCGGGTCCGCGCCCATGCGGCCCATGTAGTCGCGCGCATTGGCGCGCAGGGTTTGTTTGCTTTCCTCGGTCTGCCCATTGGTGGTGACCACCGTCACGTTTTCGGGCAGGAAAGCGGCGGAAATCGCCACGGCGGCATTGAGCAGCCCGCCCGGATCGTTACGTAAATCCAGCACCATGCCTTTGATCTTGGGGTCTTGCTCATACAGATCATTGACTTTTTTCACAAAATCATCGACGGTGCGTTCCTGGAATTGGCTCACCCGGATCCAAGCGTAGCCGGGCTCTATCAGTTTGCCGCGCACCGACTGTTGTTTGATTTCTTCGCGGATGATGGTCACCGCAAAGGTCTTGTTTTCGTCTTTACGGAACACGGTCAACATCACTTTGGTCGCGGGCTCGCCGCGCATGCGCTTGACCGCTTCATTCAGGCTCAGTCCCTTGACTGCCGTGTCATCGACTTTGATGATCAAGTCATTGGGCTTGAGACCAGCGCGATCGGCCGGCGAGCCTTCAATCGGCGAGACCACTTTGACCACGCCCTCTTCCTGGGTGATTTCGATGCCCACACCGACAAATTTGCCGCTGGTTCCTTCCCGAAACTCTTTGAAGGATTTTTTGTCGAAATACGTGGAGTGCGGGTCCAGGCTGGAGACCATGCCGGTAATAGCGTCGGTGATCAGCTTCTTTTCATCCACGGGTTCCACGTAATCGCTCTTAATCAGGCCAAATACGGTGGAGAGTTGCTGCAACTCTTCCAAAGGCATGGGCGCCAGGGTATTGCGGGCCACGGTTTGTACCGAAACCGTCGTTAGCGAGCCGGCCAATGCGCCCAGCATCACCCAGCCTGCGATCTTTAATTTGTGACCCATAGTCGTACCCGTTTCCTTGTATCCCTGTGTGCCTGCTGGCCAAGATGCCAGCGGCAAGCGTCTATTGTGCCTTTGAATAGGAGCGGTTGCAGGTGGCGGGGGCTTAGGCCAAGGCCTGCGACGCCTTCAAGCCGCTTTACCTTGCGCTGCCACCGCCTGCGCCGCTTGCGCTATGGCCTGTGCATCGCCTAAATAGTAATGGCGCATCGGTTTGAGCTGTGCGTCCAATTCGTAAACCAGCGGTATCCCATTGGGGATATTGACGCCCACGATGTCGTCGTCAGCAATCTGGTCCAGGTATTTCACCAGCGCGCGCATGGAGTTACCGTGCGCCGCAATGACCGGGCGTTTGCCTGCACGCAAAGCCGGCGCGATGGACTCTTCCCAAAAGGGCATAACCCGTGCCACCGTGTCTTTCAGGCACTCGGTCAGTGGCACCTGGCCCGGCGCCAGCTTGGCGTAGCGCGGGTCGCTGCCCTCGCAGCGCGGGTCGCCAGGCTCAAGTGCCGGGGGCGGCACATCAAAACTGCGGCGCCACAGCAGCACCTGCTGCTCGCCGTATTGGCGTGCCATATCGGCTTTATTGAGGCCTTGCAAAGCCCCGTAATGGCGCTCGTTGAGCCGCCAACTGTGCACCACCGGCAGCCAGGTGCAGTCCATCTGGTCCAGGCAGTGCCATAAGGTGCGCGTGGCGCGCTTGAGCATGCTGGTGTAGGCCAGGTCGAAGGCATAGCCTTGGGCTTTGAGCAAACGCCCAGCGTTTTGCGCCTGTTCGATGCCTGTGGGCGTTAGGTCCACATCGGTCCAGCCGGTGAAGCGGTTTTCAAGATTCCAGGTGGATTGGCCGTGGCGTATCAATACAAGTCGGTGCATGGCATGAAATAGGGGGGGGTGAAGGGGATTGCAGCCGCGCGGACTGTGGGGAAACATGGAGCATTCTAAAATGCCCGATTGCTCTTCCCCTAGCACCCTCAAGGAACCCTAGTGAAATTTCTTCTCGATAACTGGATGTTGATTACCCTGGCCCTGATTTCTGGCGCCCTATTGCTGGCGCCTGTGATGCAAGGCGCAGCCAGCGGGGGCCTGAGCGCCAACGACGCGGTGCAATTGATTAACCGGGAAAAAGCCGTCGTGGTGGACGTGTGTGAACCTGGGGAGTTTGCCGCCGGGCACATCGTGGGTTCCAAAAATATTCCCTTGGCTGACTTGTCGGCCAAGTTGGCGACGGCGGTCAAAAACAAAGGCCTGCCTTTGATTCTGGTTTGTCAATCGGGCGCACGCTCAGGCCGCGCGATGGCGGCGGCCAAATCCCTGGGCTATGCGCAAGTCCACTCGCTCGGTGGTGGACTGGCGGCTTGGAAAAGCGCCGGACTGCCGCTAGAAAAAGTCTGATTCGCCGCCCTAAAACAAAGCTTTCCCATTGAGTCGATGATGCAAAACGTCAAGATGTACACCACCGCAGTTTGCCCTTATTGCGTGCAGGCCAAGCGTATTCTTAAGTCCAAAGGGGTGGAGTTGATCGAAGAGATTCGCATCGATACCAACCCGACTGAGCGCAGTGCCATGATGGAGCGCACCGGGCGACGCACCGTGCCGCAAATCTTTATCGGCGATACCCATGTGGGCGGCTGCGATGACCTGATG
>JBILPS010000099.1:0-7449 GCA_044373655.1 Rhodoferax sp. | reverse complement strand
GACAATGTCATCGCCCGCCACCATTACCTGGCCGAAGGCGTGCGCGCCGCCGTCACTCAGGGCTGGCAACTCAAGCTCTGCGCCAAAGAACAGCGCTGGCATTCCGATACCGTTTCAGCGGTCATGCTGCCCGAAGGTATCGCAGGCACCGAGGTCATTGCGCGCGCCTACCAGCGCTACAACCTGTCGCTGGGCGGCGGCCTGTCCAAAGTGGCGGGTAAGTTGTTCCGCATCGGCCATTTAGGCGATATGAATGAAATCCATTTGATGGCTGCTATCAATGGCGCAGAAATGGCCATGCTCGATTGCGGCGTGAAATTGCAGCCGGGCAGCGGCGCGGCAGCGGCCGGCAACTACTGGCGCACCCATGAGGCCCCATCAGGCCTGTGCGCCATGCCCAAGCCGCAGACAGCGCGAAGCGACGCGGCAAGTCCTAAGCCCGCGCTCGCACCCAACTAAAGCGCAGCAATTGGCAAGTCATCCCGCACGTATCAACAGCTAGCCAGGATTCAATTCAGCAAATACTTAACTAAAGTTTAAAAATATATGAATTTACTATATTTATCGAAAATTATATATTCCTTCCCAGACCACCCCAAAACCTTAGACAGGAGACATTGATGAGCAATACCGACAGCCAAATCACCGACGGCAAAAAGCGCTACAGCGCCGGCGTTTTGAGATACAAGCAAATGGGCTACTGGGATCCACACTACGTGCCCAAGGAAACCGACTTGATCGCCATGTTTCGCATGACGCCGCAAGAAGGCGTCGACTCCGAAGAGTGCGCAGCGGCCGTGGCCGGCGAATCTTCCACCGCCACTTGGACGGTGGTATGGACCGACCGCCTGACTGCCTGCGACCTCTACCGCGCCAAGGCCTACCGCGTCGATGCCGTGCCCAACACCGGTCCCGGCACAAAGACTGAGCAGCAGTACTTCGCCTACATCGCTTACGACATCGACCTGTTCGAAGGTGGCTCGATCGCCAACCTCACTGCGTCGATCATCGGCAACGTTTTTGGCTTTAAGGCGGTAAAGGCGCTGCGCTTGGAAGACATGCGCATCCCCGTCGCCTACCTCAAGACCTTCCAAGGCCCTGCGACCGGCGTTGTCGTCGAACGCGAGCGCTTGGACAAGTTTGGCCGCCCGCTGCTCGGCGCCACCACCAAGCCCAAGCTCGGCCTGTCAGGCCGTAACTATGGCCGCGTGGTGTACGAGGGCCTCAAAGGCGGTCTCGATTTCATGAAGGACGACGAGAACATCAACTCACAGCCCTTCATGCACTGGCGCGATCGTTTCCTTTACTGCATGGAAGCCGTCAATAAAGCCAGCGCGGCTACCGGCGAGGTCAAAGGCCACTACCTGAACGTCACCGCCGGCACGATGGAAGAGATGTACGCCCGTGCCGAGTTCGCCAAGAGCCTGGGCAGCGTGATCATCATGATCGACCTGGTGATCGGCTACACGGCGATCCAGAGCATGGCTTTGTGGGCGCGTAAAAACGACATGATCCTGCACCTGCACCGCGCAGGCAACAGCACCTACTCTCGCCAGAAGAACCACGGCATGAACTTCCGCGTCATCTGCAAGTGGATGCGCATGGCGGGTGTGGATCACATCCACGCCGGCACAGTGGTCGGCAAGTTGGAAGGCGACCCGATGATGATCCGGGGCTTCTACGACACGCTGCTCGATACGCACACCCCGATGCAACTCGAAAAGGGTCTGTTCTTCGAGCAAGACTGGGCGTCTCTGAACAAGGTCATGCCCGTGGCTTCTGGTGGCATCCATGCTGGCCAGATGCACCAGTTGCTGACCTACCTCGGCGATGACGTGGTGCTACAGTTCGGCGGCGGCACGATTGGCCACCCGATGGGTATCCAAGCCGGAGCCACGGCGAACCGCGTCGCCCTCGAAGCCATGGTGCTGGCGCGCAATGAAGGCCGCGACATCTGGAACGAGGGTCCGCAGATCCTGCAGGACGCCGCCAAGTGGTGCTCGCCTTTGAAGGCCGCCATCGACACCTGGGGCGACATCAGCTTTAACTACGAATCCACCGACACCGCCGACTTCGCCGTCACGCCGACGGCTTCTATTTAAGGAGATACCTCATCATGATGACTAACCAAGGCAACCGCCTCACCCAGGGCCAGTTTTCCTACCTGCCCGAACTCACTGACAAGCAGATCAGCGCACAAATAGAGTACGCGCTCGGCAAAAACTGGGCAATCGGCATTGAATACACCGATGACCCGCATCCTCGTAACACCTACTGGGAGATGTACGGCAACCCGATGTTTGACTTGAAGGACGCGTCAGCAATCTTGACGGAGATCAATGCCTGCCGCAAGACGTTTCCTAATCACTACATTCGCGTCACGGCCTTCGATGCAACACAAGGCGTTGAGTCGGTGCAAATGTCGTACATCGTCAACCGGCCCAAGACCGAGCCCGGCTTCGGCCTGACGAGGCAGGAAATCGGCGGGCGTCAGATCCAGTACACCGTACACAGCTACGCCACCGACAAACCCGAAGGCGAGCGCTACTAAGCGCGCCCAGACTGCGACACAGCCATGAGTAACTCCTCCATTCCTGGCGTGCGCGCCGAGACACCTGTGACAACGGCAGCCGCAACGCAACCCGTGGATACGGCGACAGTAGCCCTGGGCCAAGCGCGTAGCGTGGGTGAGGTTTTGGCGCAGTCGCAGGTGGAGGAGGTCATCGCCGAGCTGGACCGCGATCTGGTGGGACTGGCTCCGGTAAAGGCTCGCATCCGCGACATAGCGGCCTTGCTGGTGATTGATAAGCTGCGCATCAATCTGGGTCTGGTCAGCGAGGCGCCGAGCTTGCACATGAACTTTGTGGGCAACCCTGGCACTGGCAAAACCTCGGTGGCTATGCGCATGGCGCAAATCCTGCACCGCCTAGGCTATGTTCGCAAGGGCCACCTGGTAGCCGTGACCCGTGACGATTTGGTGGGCCAGTACATCGGCCACACCGCGCCCAAAACCAAAGAAGTGCTGAAGAAAGCCATGGGTGGTGTGCTGTTCATTGACGAGGCCTACTATTTGTACCGTCCGGAAAACGAGCGCGACTACGGGCAGGAGGCCATCGAAATACTGCTGCAAGTCATGGAAAACCAGCGCGATGACTTGGTGGTGATTCTGGCGGGCTACAAAGACCGGATGGATACTTTCTTCGAATCCAACCCTGGCATGAGTTCCCGCGTCGCACACCACCTCGACTTCCCCGACTATTCGGTTGACGAGTTGCTGCAGATATCGCAGAAAATGCTGATCCAGCAGAACTATGTGTTTGCGTCGGATGCCGACGCGGTGTTCCAGCAGTACCTGAGCTTACGGGTGCAGCAACCCCACTTTGCCAACGCCCGCAGCGTGCGCAATGCATTGGACCGGGCGCGGCTGCGCCAGGCCAGCCGACTCTTTGCCGACCGCGACCGGCAGCTCAGCGTCGATGATTTACGGACCCTGACTGCGTCCGACTTCGCCGCCAGTCGGGTCTTTCAGCAAGCGGCCGTCCGCTCGGATGCGTAAAAAGGTTGGAGCTGATCTGATGCTTAAAGCGCTTATTTTTGACGTCGATGGCACCTTGGCCGATACCGAGTCTGCGCACCGTGCGGCCTTTAACCATGCGTTTGCTGAAGAAGGCCTGGACTGGGTCTGGGATGAGGCGCTGTACATCGACTTGCTGGATATTTCCGGCGGCAAGGAGCGGATTGCCCATTACTGGAAGCAAACGCGCGGCGATATTGTGGGCATAGAGGCCCATTCGCTGCAAGACACGATAGCCCGCCTTCATGAACTCAAAACCGCAGCCTACGAAGGAATGGTCAATGATGGCATGGTAAGCCTACGCCCGGGCGTATTGCGCCTGATTGAATCGGCCGATGAACAAGGCCTAGCGCTGGCGATTGCCACTACCACCTCGCCGGTCAATATTGCCGCCCTGCTACGCAAAGCCATTGGCGCGCACTGGCGCAGTTTGTTTGGGGTAGTGGAAGACGCCTCGACCGCGCCGCGCAAAAAACCGCATCCCCAGGTCTATTTGCAAACCTTGCAACGCATGAACATGGCTTGCGGCGACTGCATGGCGATTGAAGACTCCGCCAATGGTTTGCAAGCCGCGCTGACCGCCGGCCTGCCCACAGTGATCACTCCCAATAGCTTTACCGCGCACCACCGCTTTGAACGCGCCCTGCGTGTGATACCGGATTTGGGGAATACCACGGTGGCGGACTTGCGCATCTGGCATTCTCAAGCCCACGCCAGCTGATTTTTTGTTTTCCCGAGACCTTGTCATGCCCTTGTCTGTCCGCTCCCAGCATTCCACCCTAACGCAGTTTTTGATTGAGGAACGACGCAAATTCCCCGGCGCCAGCGGCGATTTCAACGCCCTGATTCTCGACATCGCCCTAGCCTGCAAAGCGATTGCGCGCGGCGTCGCATTCGGCGAACTCGGACAGGTGCTTGGCGACCACAAAAACGGCGATGGCGGATCGGTCAATGTACAGGGCGAGGCGCAGAAAACCCTGGACGTGCTGAGCAACCAAGCCTTTATCCGCCGCACCGAATGGGCGGGCAATCTGGCAGGCATGGCCTCCGAGGAAATGGAGCACCCCTACCAAATACCTACCCAATACCCGCGCGGTAAATACCTGCTGGTATTTGACCCGCTAGACGGCTCTAGCAATATCGATGTCAATGTGTCAGTGGGCAGTATTTTTTCTGTGCTGCGCGGCCCCGAGGACGGGCGCGATGTGCAAGAGGCTGACTTTCTGCAGGCGGGCACACGCCAGGTCGCGGCGGGCTACGCGATCTACGGCCCAACCACCATGCTGGTGCTCACCCTGGGTAATGGCGTCCAAGGCTTTACCCTGGACCCCAACCTGGGCGAGTTCATGCTCACCCACCGAAACATCCAGGTGCCGCCGGATACGCATGAATTTGCGATCAACGCGTCCAACAGCCGCTTTTGGGAAACACCTGTCAAACGCTATGTGGATGAATGCTTGGCCGGCAAAACCGGACCGCGTGGAAAAGATTTCAATATGCGCTGGATTGCCAGTATGGTGGCTGAAGCGCACCGTATTTTGATGCGCGGGGGAGTCTTCATGTATCCGCGCGATACCAAAGACCGGAACAAGGCGGGGCGTCTGCGCCTGTTGTACGAGGCCAACCCGGTGGGCATGATCATGGAGCAGGCCGGAGGCCGCGCCAGTACCGGAGAAATGCCGGTCTTGGCGGTGGCTCCCGCTTCGCTGCACCAGCGCATAGGTCTGGTATTTGGATCACGCAATGAGGTCGAGCGCATCGAGCGCTACCACCATGAGCCGGTGCAAACCGAGGAACACAATCCTTTGTTTGCGGAGCGCAGTCTTTTCAGATTTTGAGATTTTTTTAGTTCAGGGGGCTTCATGTCAGAAAAACATCCGATTATTGCCATCACTGGCTCCAGCGGCGCTGGCACCACTTCGGTCACCCACACATTTGAAAACATCTTCCGCCGCGAAGGCGTCAACGCTGCCGTCATAGAAGGCGATAGCTTCCACCGCTACGATCGCACCGAAATGAAGCTGCGCCTGGCCGAGGCCGAGGCCAAAGGCAACAAGAATTTCAGCCATTTCGGTCCGGAGAACAATTTGTTCTCTGAACTTGAAGCACTGTTTGCCGACTACGCCAAAACCGGCACCGGCAAGCAACGCAAATATTTGCATGACCCGGAAGAAGCAGCCCCCTTTAAGCAAGAGCCCGGCACCTTCACGCCCTGGCAGGACGTACCGGCCGGCACCGATTTGCTGTTTTACGAAGGCCTGCATGGCGCGATAGTCACGCCTGAGGTAAATATTGCCAAGCATCCGGATTTACTGATTGGTGTGGTTCCTGTGATTAATCTGGAGTGGATACAAAAGCTCTGGCGCGACAAATCCAAGCGCGGCTACAGCACCGAGGCGGTAACCGACACCATCTTGCGCCGCATGCCCGACTATGTGAACTACATTTGTCCGCAATTCATGCACACGCATGTCAACTTCCAGCGGGTGCCTATGGTCGATACCAGCAACCCGTTTATCAGTCGCGACATACCTTCGCCCGACGAAAGCATGGTGGTCATTCGCTTTGCCAAGCCCAAGGGCATCGATTTTCAATACCTGCGCAGCATGATCGACGGTAGCTACATGAGCCGCGCCAATACCATCGTAGTGCCCGGTGGCAAGATGGAGTTGGCAATGCAACTTATCTTCACGCCCTTCATTTGGCGCATGATAGAACGCAAGAGGCGCGCGGCATGAATCGCTACGACCTGATCCTGTTCGACCTGGACGGCACCCTAGTCGAGACAGCGCCTGAAATTTGTGATGCTGTCAATGACACCTTACATCACTTTGATTTTGCAAACGTTTCTCAAGGTCAAGTTAACGATTGGATAGGCCATGGAACCTTGGAGCTGTTAATTCAGGCATTGGCTTTCGTCCAAGGAAAAAACGATACGGAGATTCGTAATTCTGAGCGCTTACCCGCGATTGCGGCTATTTTTAAGACGCATTACCGCGCGCGCTGCGGCACGCGCAGCCACTGTTACCCGCATGTGATGGAAACCCTGCAGCGCTTGAAGGCGCAAGGGGTACGCTTGGGGGTGGTCACCAACAAAGAAGGCGCCTATACCCAAACCGTGCTAGACGCCCATAGTTTGACTCCGCTGTTTGATTGCGTCATCAGCGGTGACACATTGGCAACGAAAAAGCCAAGACCCGAGGGCGTGCTTAGTTGTTTGGAAAGCTTCCAAGTGAAGGCCGATAGGACACTCTTTGTGGGTGATTCCAGTATCGACGTGGCAACTGCCCGCAATGCGGGCGTCGACGTGTGGGTCGTGCCCTACGGCTACAACATGGGCCAGGCCATCGCAGACAGCCAACCCGACCGTATCATTGCCAACTTTGCAGAACTCTAAACTTATCTTCAAATAAAATAGTCAAAAAAAAGCCCGGTCTATCGACCGGGCTTTTTCGCTTTTAATAGCCTGAGAATGTCCTACTTTCACACGGGTATCCGCACTATCATCGGCGCTGAGTCGTTTCACGGTCCTGTTCGGGATGGGAAGGAGTGGTACCAACTCGCTATGGTCCTCAGGCATAACTTTTTGTCACCCTGTGTCGCCGTCAAGGAAACACAAAACAACCAATTTATAGAGCTAATCAGCTTCATCGATTTCTCGACCTCAACATTTTTTGTTGGGGATTTTGAATGCGTCAACTTGGCATAACTTCCTTGAAAAGCCGGTGCACTATTTCTAGCGCCTAGCAAATCAAAGTTATAGGGTCAAGCCGCACGAGCAATTAGTATCAGTTAGCTTAACGCATTACTGCGCTTCCACACCTGACCTATCAACGTCCTGGTCTTGAACGACTCTTTAGGGGGCTCAAGGCCCC
>JBILPS010000098.1:0-7496 GCA_044373655.1 Rhodoferax sp. | reverse complement strand
AGATAGACATGGAACTGGAAACGCTGCGCAAACGACGCTACACGCTGGGTATTTTTACGTTCTTGAAATCATGATTCCCAAGCCGCATGCTTCCATCGGTTTGAGGCAGCCGACCGCTTTGGTTGATATGGCGCGGCTAAAAAAATAAAAAGACCATGCTAAATTTATTGAAGCGATTTTTGACGCTCGAAGTCAAAAATAAAATGAAGGCCCATATTCCAAGGGTATTTTCTCTTAAGAATTCGTACTCGCAATGCGGCGAAGATTTGATAGTGGCCTTTTTGCTAGATAGCATGCACGGGCGACGTGCGCGAAGCTATTTGGATTTAGGTGCGAACCATCCATTTAAGCTTTCGAACACTGCGTATTTTTATGGCCAGGGCGGACGTGGAATTTTGGTGGAGCCAGACCCTTATTTGGCAAAAGTGCTTTCCCGAGCAAGGCCAAAAGACGTAGTCATTCAAAAAGGCGTCCATGTTCAAGGGCTTGATCATGCGGATTTTTTTATTATGGAGCCGCCGACGCTCAATACCTTTTCTAAGGTAGAGATGGAGCGCTATGTCAGCATGGGTCATTTATTGCGTAAAACAGAGACGGTCGCGCTTGAAAATGTTAATGCGATTTTGAGTATGAGCCCAGCGCTTGACTTTATGACGATTGATATTGAGGGCATGGACGCCGAAGTGCTTAGGGCCATCGACTGGCAGGTCCATAGACCAACTTGTATATGCGTAGAAACGCTTACCTATGAGAAAAACAATGAACCACGAAAAATTACCGAGATTAATGACTACATGATTAGGCAAGGCTATATGCTGTATGCCGATACTTATATTAATTCTATATTTGTCGATCAAGACCAATGGAATCGCCGCACCCAACTGGCAAAAAATAAATGAGGATTTATTTTTCGTGATTATTTCACGGTTAATTGGCGGACTTGGGAACCAGATGTTTCAGTATGCGACTGGTTTTGCATTAGCGCGACGAACCCGACAAATACATTGTTTGGATGTGTCTGATTTTGAGGATTATCATTTGCACCAAGGCTTCGAGCTTGAACATGTTTTTGCGATCACTTCGAAGTTAGCGGATAAAAAGCAAGTGCGCGACCTTTTAGGTTGGCGCGCGGGAAAGCTAGCCAAAAGAGTATTCAGTCGACCCTTTTTAAAGGGTTTACGAGGGCGCACGTTTTCGGTGGAACCGCACTTCAATTACTGGGCAGGTATGCCAGGTCTTGAAGGGCACCAATACCTTAGCGGCTATTGGCAGTCTGAGCGCTATTTCCTAGATGCGCAAGAGCGTATTCGCGAAGAATTTACCTTTCAAAAGCCCTTGGAGGGTGTTAACGCGCAGTTGGCCAGCGCCATGGCCAATACCACATCAGTGAGTATTCATGTACGCAGAGGCGATTACCTGAGCAATCCCAAAAACCATGGCTTGATGCATGTTGCTGAACCAGCATATTATCAATCGGCCATCTCGCATATTGTTAGCAGGGTCAAAAACCCCGAGTTTCATGTTTTTTCAGACGACATGGCCTGGGCAAAAGAAAATATTGCCTTTGATTACCCTTGCACTTATATCAGCCACAATAGCCAGTCTGACAGCTATGTAGACATGCAGTTAATGGGTAAGTGTCAACACCACATCATTGCAAACAGTTCTTTTAGTTGGTGGGGCGCTTGGCTGAACCCGAACATGGAAAAAATAGTGATTGCACCGAAATTATGGTTTCGAAATGGTATGCCCGACCAAGACCTCATTCCTAGCCAATGGACGCGGCTTTGATCGGAAGCACAAACCAAAATCAGCAGCGCACAACGGCTTCCGTCAGCGTGGTGATACCTTGCTATCGGTGTGCCGCCACGATTGAGCGCGCCGTTCAATCCGTGTTGGCCCAAACAGTGCTCCCTGCAGAGATTATTTTGGTGGATGATTTCAGCGATGATGCTGGTCAGACTTTAGGGGCTTTGCACGAAGTGCAGCGCTTGGATGCACGCCTACCTATCCGGCTTATTTCTTTAAGGCAAAACGGCGGGCCGGGGTCCGCCCGCAATGCCGCTTGGGATATGTCGGTGCAAAAATATATTGCCTTTTTAGATGCTGATGACAGCTGGCACCCCAAGAAACTAGAAGTTCAGTGGGGTTGGATGTCCAGGCATCCGGGTGTTGTTTTGTCTGGACACGGCTCCAGCATAATCGAAGAGCACGTCGCGGTACCGGAAATTGCGACTGAATTTGTAGCCCAACCCATCCGTTTCAATCGCTTGTTATGGAAGAACTGGTTTTCAACGCGTTCGGTCATGTTGCTGCGAGATATTCCACTTCGGTTTACCCCTGGCAAAAGGTATGCCGAAGATTTTCTGCTTTGGTTGAAAATTGCGGCGCAGCCCTTGGAGACTTGGTATATTCCCCTTGATTTGGCTTTCTCGTTCAAGCAGGATTTTGGGGAGTCTGGCTTGACCGCCGATATGTGGAAATTTGAGCTCGGCGAGTTGGACTGCTATCGCCAGCTTTACGCTGAGCAAGCCATATCTTGGCTTACATTTATGGGCATGGCCTATGTATCACTGATGAAGTACGCGCGACGGTGTGCCAAAGTGTGGTTCCGAAAGCTTCTGGTATGAACTTTCGCCTAAGAAATAACTTTAGGCGATCACCAATGCGAGCCCTGGCATGAGGTGCCTTGTATGAAGCTGCTGTACCTGATTACCGAAGACTGGTTTTTTTGCTCCCACTTTATTGAGCGTGCGAGGGCAGCGACGGCGGCGGGATACGAGGTGCTGGTGATTACTCGGGTGGTGGAAAAGAGTCCCCAAATTGTTAGTGCAGGGCTTCGCCTAATTCATGTGCCCTTGGTGCGACGCAGTTTGAACCCGTTTTCAGCTGCCTGGTCAATGCTCCGCCTTACCCAGATCTATTGGCGGGAGCGCCCGGATTTGGTGCACCACATCGCTATGAAGCCGATTTTTCTGGGCACGCTAGCTGCCCGGCTTGTCGGCATTCGTCGCATAGTCAACGCGCCGGTAGGCATGGGTTTTGTTTATACATCCAAAGGACTGCTGGCGAAAGTTCTTCGCCCGCTATTTTGGTTTTTGATGCACGCCTTACTAAATCCCAGGGGAAGCAAAGTAATTCTCGAAAATGCGGATGACTGCGCAGCACTGGTTAAGAACCATTACGTCAGGGAACAGGATATCTGCTTAATTCGTGGCGCGGGTGTTGATATCGATAAGTTCAAACCAGCCAACCGGATGCACGATGGGATTGTTGTCATGCTTGTGGCAAGGCTTCTTTGGGACAAGGGTGTGGGCGAGTTCGTGGACGCCGCAAGACTCCTGCGTATCAACAATCCCCAAGTCCGCTTCGTGCTGGTTGGTTCACCCGATTCGCAGAACCCGGCAAATATTCCAGGGGAGCAACTTCAGAGGTGGCACGCCCAGGGCGACGTCGAGTTGTGGGGCTATCAGGAGAACATGCCGGAGGTTTGGGCACAGGCAGATATCGCCTGCCTGCCCTCATACCGAGAAGGCTTGCCCAAGTCCCTGATTGAGGCGCTGGCAAGCGGCTTGCCCTGCGTGACGACCGACGTGCCGGGCTGCAGGGAAGTGGTGGCGCCAAACGTGAATGGCTTGCTAGTCCCCGCGCGGGAGGTTGAGCCCCTGGTTCGCGCCCTCCAGTCGCTGATCGACGATCCTGCGCTACGGGCGGAGATGGGGCGTAATGGTCGGCAGCGCGCGGTGGCTGAGTTCTCCAGCAACAGGATTGTTTCAGAAACACTTTCCGTATATAAATCCATGTTAGAAAAAGCCAGTGGTAGCGGGTCCCTCCGATGAGGGTTATGGTAACTGGCGCATCAGGATTTGTAGGCAAAGCGCTTTGTAGCGCGCTGTTGTTGAAAGCGATTCCCATAACCCGCGTAAATCGCGCGCCAGACACGCTGGCGAGCGTAGTAGTTGGCGACATGGATGGCACGACCGATTGGTCGCTTGCCCTGCAGCAATGCACAGTAGTCGTGCACCTTGCAGCGCGGGTGCACGTCATGAACGATACGGCACCAGACCCACTGGCAGCGTACCGGCGTACCAATGTGGACGGCACAATGGCATTGGCACGCCAGGCTGCTGCTGCCGGCGTGCGGCGCTTCATTTTCATCAGTTCTGTCAAGGTAAATGGCGAGTCAAGTCCTCAGGGGCAACCTTTTCTGGCTGACGACGTGCCCGCCCCTCAAGATCCCTATGGCAGATCCAAAATGGAGGCCGAGCAGGGCCTGCGCCAGCTCGCCGCGCATACTGGTCTGCAGGTGGTAATCATTCGCCCGCCGCTGGTCTATGGGCCTGGCGTTGGCGCTAATTTTGCGGCCCTCCTTAGGGCAGTGCGGCGTGGCCTGCCGCTACCCCTTGGCGCCATCCACAACCAGCGCAGCCTGGTGGCACTGGATAACTTGGTGGACCTGATCATTACCTGTGTGACGCACCCAGCGGCGGCTAACCAAACCCTCTTGGTCAGCGACGGCCAGGACCTTTCAACCGCCGAGTTAGTTCGCGCTCTGGCACAGGCAGCGGGCGTGCGGGTTTACCTGCCTAAGGTGCCAGCGCGGCTCCTGCTTGCAGCTGCTAGCCTGCTGGGTAAGCGAGATGTGGTCAGCCGCCTGTGTAGCAGTTTGCAGGTAGATATTTCCAAGACCCGATGTTTACTTGCCTGGGCGCCGCCGTTGTCCGTTCCCGAGGGACTGCGACGTGCAGTGGGATGACGCTGTGGTGTTGGAGACAGAATGCCATTCAGCTAGGGGTCGATGAGTATGAATGGCCAAGCGCAACCGACGGCCTTACCCGTTTGTGAAATGACTCGCTTGCGCAGTGAGTAATGGCAGGATTTATATGAAACGTATTTTTGATCTTGTGTCGTCAATTCTTGTTGCCCTCGTTCTGATCGTGCCCTCGGCGCTAATTGCTTTGGCGGTTCGCCTAACTTCTAAAGGCCCTATCCTGTATTGGTCCGATCGGGTTGGACGCGATAACCGTATTTTTAGGATGCCTAAATTCCGCACCATGCACTCGGACACCCCAACCGTCGCTACCCATATGTTGGGGGACCCTGCAAGCTGGCTTACACCTATCGGTGCGTTTCTGCGCAAAAGTAGCCTCGATGAATTACCCCAGCTATGGAGTATCTTGGTTGGTGACATGACGCTGGTGGGACCCCGGCCGGCACTTTTTAATCAGCTCGATTTGATTACCATGCGGACAGAGACCGGTGTTCATGCTTTGACCCCGGGGTTGACGGGTTGGGCCCAGGTTAATGGGCGCGACGAGCTACCGATACCCCAGAAGGTGAAGTTTGATGTGGAATACATGACGCGACAAAGTTTTGCATTCGACCTTTATATTCTTTGGCTCACGGTATTAAAGGTGATACGTGGCGACGGCGTGGCCCATTAACCAATAACGCTGGAAATATATGAATGGTTTCCTAGACGAGATATCGCAATCTGTTTTGGCCTTGCCCAGAGCGGCCAAGCGCGTGATTGTCCTGGCTGTTGACATTAGTTTTTGCGTTCTATCTGTTTGGCTGGCGTACTACTTGCGCTTGGGCGAGTTCATTCCATTAGCGGGTAGGCCCATGTTGGCTGCTGGGGCCTCGGTTTTGCTGGCCATCCCACTCTTTATTGTTTCGGGGCTATACCGCGCAATATTTCGATACAGCGGCTTACCTGCCATTGTTTCATTGGTGCGCGCGATTGGCGTTTATGGTTTGATGTATGCCGCGATATTCACAGCTATTGGATTTGATGGCATCCCTCGGACGGTTGGGCTGATCCAGCCCATATTGCTGCTGCTATTTGTAGGTACGTCACGTGCATTTGCCAAGTTGTGGCTCGGTGGGGAGTACCAAAGCCGATGGAAACGTGCCGCGCTGCCACAACTGCTCATTTACGGCGCCGGCAGTGCTGGTAGGCAACTGGCAAGCGCGATGGCGGCAAGTGCTGACATTAGGCTAGTTGGTTATCTAGACGATGACGATCGATTGCATGGCCACGTCTTGAATGGATTGCCTATTTTTGATCCACGCGATTTGCCTATATTGGTGAGCCAAAGAAAAATAACCGACATCTTGATGGCAATGCCGGCCGTTTCCAGGCAGCGCCGAAATGCAATTCTTGAAGACCTAGCGCCATTACAGCTTTCGGTGCGTACCCTGCCAGGAATTAGTGACCTCGCTACCGGCAAGGTCAGCCTTAGCGACGTACGGGAGTTGGACATCGACGACTTGCTTGGCCGCGAACCCGTTAAGCCTAATGGGCTATTAATCAACCGCAATACCCAAAACAAAACAGTTTTGGTAACCGGCGCGGGAGGCAGTATAGGTAGTGAACTATGCCGACAGATTTTGCAATCAAAGCCAAAGCGATTGTTATTGGTAGACATGAGTGAATTTGCCCTGTACCAGATTCACCAAGAACTGCAATCTCTTGCGTCAGGAGGCCTGACTATTGCAGAGCAGGTGGTCGACGCGGAAGTCGCACCCAGAGTTGGCGGCATATCGACCGGCGGCCTAGCTGAGGCGGAACTTATCCCCTTACTAGCCTCTGTCTGCGACGAAGTCCGAATGCAAGAGATCATGGACACCTGGCGTCCGCATACGGTGTACCACGCAGCCGCCTATAAGCATGTGCCCTTGGTGGAGCACAACCCCGCCGAGGGCGTGCACAACAATGTGTGGGGTACGCGCATCTGCGCCGAAGCGGCGGTGCGCAATGGCGTGCGCAACTTTGTGCTGATCAGTACCGACAAAGCCGTGCGCCCCACCAATATCATGGGCGCCACCAAGCGCTTGGCCGAAATGGTCTTGCAAGCCTTGGCCGAGCTTAACCCGGCGGTAACCGCCCAAGGCGGCCCGGCGCCCACTTCGCGCACCTGTTTTTCTATGGTGCGCTTTGGCAATGTGCTGGGCTCCAGTGGCTCGGTAGTGCCGCTGTTTCGCGAGCAAATAAAAGACGGTGGCCCCATCACGCTGACCCATGCAGACATCACCCGCTTTTTCATGACCATCCCCGAGGCAGCCCAACTGGTGATCCAAGCCGGTGCCATGGGCACCGGTGGCGATGTGTTTGTGCTGGACATGGGCCAGCCGGTGCGCATTGTGGACCTGGCCCGCCGCATGGTCGAGCTTTCAGGCCTGAGCGTGCGTGACGACGACAACCCCGAAGGCGATATAGAAATCGCCATTACCGGCCTGCGCCCTGGTGAAAAGCTATACGAAGAATTGTTGATCGGCGAGAACCCGATCCCCACCCAACACCCCCGCATCATGAAAGCCCAAGAGCCCTATTTGCCTTGGGCCCAATTGCAGCAAAGCCTGGGTGCATTGCACGTGGCTAAAGGTGTGAACGACGTAGCGCTGATACGCGGCCTGCTACAGCAATTGGTAGCAGGCTACGAACCATCAGGCGAGGTGGTCGATTGGGTTTATCTGGCGCAGGAGCGGGAGGC
>JBILPS010000043.1:0-23822 GCA_044373655.1 Rhodoferax sp. | reverse complement strand
ACCAGCAAACTCAATACTACCTACGTGTTCAGCACCACCGATCCCTATTTCACTCAGGATGGCGTTTCCCGCAGCTTTGATCTCTACTACCGAACCACACGACCCTATGCCGACATCAATAGCTATGCCTTAAAGAATGTTGGAACTAGCCTGCGCTTTGGAGTTCCCTTCTCCGAAACCGACACGGTGTACTTTGGCGCTGGCTATGATCTGACGACGATCGAACCGGGTACCTTGCTTCCCCAAGCATTCGACGATTTTGCCAATATTTTTGGTTACAGCGCCTCGGCCTTTCCCTTGACCGTTGGCTGGGGCCGCGACACCCGAGATAGCAGCGTGGTTCCCAGCAGCGGTCGTTTGATCAAAGCGAATGCCGAGTGGAGCGTGGCGGGGGACTTGACCTATCTGCGCGGCACCACACAGGTGCAAGAATTTTTTGCGCTGAGCAAGCGGGTAACTCTGGCGTTCAATGGAGAGCTGTCAGTGGGTGTTCCCACCAATGGCCAGGTCTATCCTTTGTTTAAAAATTACTACTCAGGCGGCATCGGGTCCATTCGCGGCTTTGAGCCCGGAAGTCTGACGACCGGGCCGCAGCGCGCACTGGGTGCGGTGGCCACAGGCGGAACCAAAAAGTTGACCATGAATGCTGAAATTTTGTCACCACTTCCTGGTGGTGGTACGGACCGCACTTTGCGCATGTATGCATTCTTAGATGCCGGTGGCCTGTATGGCCCCGATGAGGGCATCGCTTTAGGGGATTTACGCTCCTCCGCGGGCGTGGGCATTAGCTGGATTTCGCCGGTGGGTCCGCTGCGCCTATCCTACGCCAAACCTATCTCCCAGTTCGATAGCGATAAAATCCAGTATCTTCAATTCACAATTGGAACCACTTTCTGATGAAACTGCTCAATCAAATTTCTGTTTTTGCGCTTTGCGCTACCGGACTGCTGTCCTCCTCGTTTGCGCAGGAATCGCGTTTGGCGTATGTCAACACCCAACGCATCACTACCGAGTCTGCGATTGCCAAGGCGGCGCAGACTAAACTGGAACAAGAGTTCTCCAAGCGCGGCAAGGAATTGGCCGATTTGCAGGCAGGCTTAAAAACCTTTGGCGAGAAGTTTGACCGCGATGCGCCGACCTTGACCGAATCGCAGCGCGTCGCCCGCCAAAAAGAAGGCGCTGACCTGAACCGCGATTTGCAACGCAAGCAGCGCGAATACCAGGAAGACCTCAACGGTCGGCGCAACGAAGAGTTGCAGCAAGTCCTGGAAAAAGCCAATAAAGCGGTACGCAAAGTCGCCGATGACGAAAAATACGATTTGGTCGTGCAAGAAGTCGTGTACAGCAATGGGCGCCACGACATTACGGACAAAGTTCTCAAGCTCCTCAATACTTCAGGCGCCAAGTAAGCTCGAACCCGCGACTTGCGTGCCTGACATCCGCCTGCACGACATCATTGCAGCACTCGGTGGCGAGCTGCATGGCGACGGCAACACGTTGATCTGTGCGCTGGCACCCCTGGACAGCGCTGGGGCGGGAGCCCTCAGCTTTGTCAGTCACCCCAAGTACCGCCAAGGTCTGGCCAGTTCTAAAGCCGCTTGCCTTATCGTCCCGCCCGATTTGAAAGACATAGCCCTCGCGCGTGGGGCCTGTATTGTTTCTGAGGCGCCCTATCTCTATTTCGCGCGGCTTACCCAATGGTGGCGCAAGGCCTTGGATGCGCAGCGCACACCCCCAGGCCCGCAAGGCGGCGTACACCCCAGTGCCGTGGTCGATGCCTTGGCCCAAGTGCATCCCAGTGCCACTGTGGGGCCTTTATGCGTCATCGAGCGGGGCGCTCGTATAGGCGCCCACACCCGTTTGCGTGCCAGAGTGACGGTAGGCGAAGATTGCACCATCGGCCAACGCTGCCTTTTGCATTCAGGCGTGGTCATCGGCGCGGACGGCTTTGGCTTTGCACCCGATGGCGAGCGCTGGGAAAAAATTGAGCAATTAGGTGCGGTGTCTATCGGCGACGATGTGGAAATTGGCGCCAATACCTGTGTGGATCGCGGAGCCTTGCTCGATACGGTGATCGAAGACGGCGTGAAGCTGGACAACCTGATACAGGTCGGGCACAACGTTCGCATCGGGCGCAACACCGCGATTGCCGGCTGCGCCGGCATCGCCGGCAGTGCCATCATCGGCCCGCAATGCACGATTGGCGGCGGCGCGATTGTCTTGGGGCATTTGGAAATCGCCGCCCATGTGCATATTTCTGCGGGCACGCTGGTCAGCAAGTCGATTCGCAAGCCTGGCCATTACACCGGGATATTCCCGCTTGATGAGAATGCCAATTGGGAGCGCAATGCCGCCTCGCTCAAACAACTACACCGCTTGCGCGAGCGCATTAAACAACTCGAAAGTGACGCCAAAAAATGATGGACATCCACCAAATCCTCAAACAACTGCCACACCGCTACCCGTTTTTGATGGTGGACCGGGTGTTGGAAATCGACAAAGGCAAGTCCATCAAGGCCTTGAAGAATGTCACCATCAACGAGCCCTTTTTCGAGGGACATTTTCCGCACCGCCCGGTCATGCCCGGCGTCCTGATGCTCGAAGCGCTGGCCCAGGCCGCGGCCTTGCTGGCCTTTGATGCGCTGGATGCCTCGCCCAACGACCAATCGGTGTACTACTTTGCCGGTATTGACGCGGCGCGCTTTAAGCGCCCGGTAGAGCCGGGCGATCAGTTGGTGTTGGAGGTGGAATTGCTGCGTATGAAAGCCGGTATTTTCAAGTTCAAAACGCGCGCTAGCGTGGCTGGAGAGACGGCCGTGGAGGCTGAGCTGACCTGCGCCATGCGCAGCATCGCGCCCAAGGATTGATATGAGCGGCATTCATCCCACCGCCCTGATTGATGCGGGCGCTGAGCTTGAAACGGGCGTGACCGTTGGCCCTTACACGGTGATCGGCCCGCATGTGCGCATTGGCGCGGGCACGACTATCGGCGCCCATTGCGTCATC
Source organism: Rhodoferax sp. (assembly GCA_044373655.1). Classification (GTDB taxonomy): domain Bacteria; phylum Pseudomonadota; class Gammaproteobacteria; order Burkholderiales; family Burkholderiaceae_C; genus Allorhodoferax. Next base: position 20,816 of record JBILPS010000043.1, on the reverse strand, counting down.
GAAGGCCACACCACCATAGGGCGGGATAACCGGATATTTCAGTTCAACTCGCTGGGTGCTGTTCCCCAGGACAAAAAATACGCCGGCGAGCCCTGTGAACTGGTCATCGGCGAGCGCAACACCATCCGCGAGTTTTGCACCTTCAATATCGGTTCGCCCGGCGATGTGGGTGTCACCCGCGTGGGCGACGACAACTGGATCATGGCCTATGTGCATCTGGCGCACGACTGCCAGGTCGGTAACCACACCATATTTGCCAACAACTCCCAACTGGCCGGCCATGTGCAGGTGGGCGATTGGGTGATATTGGGTGGGTTTACGGTGGTGCACCAGTTTGTCCGTATCGGCGCGCACAGCATGACGGCCATGTGCTCGCTGCTGTTTGCCGATTTGCCTCCCTTTGTCATGTGCCAAGGTCAGCCGGCGGCTGCGCGCTCCATGAATTACGAAGGCTTGCGCAGGCGTGGTTTCTCGCCCGAGCGGATTGCGGGCGTTAAAGCCATGCACAAAGCCTTGTACCGCCAGGACCTGAGCCTGGAGGCGGCGCAGGCGCACATTGCAGCCATCAGCCAGACGCAAGCGCAATGCGAGCCGGACGTGCGCATGATGAACGACTTTCTGCAACAGACCAGTGCCCAACGCGGCATCGTTCGCTGAACGTGAGCCGCCCCGGCGCCGCGCTGAGCTCCCTGGCCATGGTGGCAGGCGAAGCTTCTGGCGACCTGCTGGCCGGCTTGCTATTGCAGGCGGTGCATCAGCGCTGGGCCGGTGTGCCTGCATTTGGCATAGGCGGCCCGCGTATGGCCGAGCAAGGCTTTGAGGCCTGGTGGCCGCACCACAAACTGGCGGTGCATGGACTGGGTTGGGATGTGCTGCTGCGCTACCGCGAAATTGTCGGCATCCGTAAGCAGTTATGCGCGCGCTTAGTCGACAACCCGCCGTCGCTTTTTATCGGCGTGGACGCGCCTGATTTCAACCTTGATTTAGAAGCGCAATTGCGCGCGCGTGGCGTTAAAACCTTGCACTTTGTCTGCCCCTCGGTGTGGGCCTGGCGCGCCGAACGCTTGCTCACTATGCGGCGCAGTGTGGACCATGTGCTGTGCCTGTTTCCCTTTGAGCCGGCCTTGCTGGCGCAGCATGGCATAGCCGCCACCTATGTGGGCCATCCGCTGGCGCAAGTGATCCCTATGCAAGTGGACCGCGCGGCCGCGCGCCAGCAGCTGGGCCTAGGGCCAGAGGATGACGTGCTGGCCTTGCTGCCGGGTAGCCGCCGCTCGGAAATCCAGTATCTCGCCCCGGTTTTTTTCCAGGCCGCAGCACGTATTGCCAAAGCCCGGCCGCATGTCAAATTCCTGTTGCCCGCAGTGCCCGGCCTGGAAGCTGTGATTAACCAGATAGCCCGTGACAGCGCCATGGCCGAGCGGGTGCAGATCGTGTCCGGCCAATCGCACACGGTGTTAGCGGCCTGCGATGCCACCTTGATCGCCAGCGGCACCGCCACTTTGGAGGCCGCTTTGTTCAAGCGTCCCATGGTGATTGCCTACCGCATGGGCGCCATGGGTTGGCATTGGATGCGGCGCAAGCGTCTGCAGCCCTGGGTGGGCTTGCCCAATATTTTGAGCGGGGAATTTGTGGTCCCTGAGTTCTTGCAAGACCAGGCGACGCCCCAGGCCCTGGCTGACGCCGCCTTGCATTGGCTCGACTGCAAAGCCTCCGACTCGTCCGTATTGCGAGGGCTTGAAATGCGTTTTGATGTTTTGCACGAGCGCCTTCGGCGCGATACCGGCACCTTGGCGGCCCAAGCCATAGACAATATGCTCCATGCCTAAGCCCATCGGCCCCGTTCAAACTGCCCTCCAATGGGAGGCCGGCGGCTTGGTGGCTGGCGTGGATGAAGCCGGTCGGGGGCCTTTGGCCGGACCGGTGATGGCCGCTGCCGTGATCCTCGATGAGCAGCGCCCCATTGCTTACCTGGCCGACTCCAAAACACTCACGTCCAAGCGGCGTGATTTTTTGTTTGATGAAATACGCGCCAAGGCATTGTGCTTTTCGGTGGCGCAGGCTTCGGTGGAAGAAATTGACCAGCTCAATATCTTGCAAGCCACCTTGCTGGCCATGCGCCGCGCGGTGCAGGGCTTGCGCTTGTTGCCCAAATTGGTGTTGGTGGACGGCAACCGGCTTCCGGTTTTGGACATCCGTGCCGAAGCCATAGTCAGAGGCGATAGCAAAGTGGCGGCGATATCGGCGGCTTCGATCCTGGCCAAGGTCAGCCGCGATCGCTGGTGCGCCCAGTACCACCAGGAATTTCCGCAGTACGGTTTTGACGCACACAAAGGCTACCCAACGGCAGCGCATCTGGCGGCGCTGCGCGCCCACGGGCCCTGCCCAGAGCACCGCAAATCCTTTGGCCCGGTGGCCGCCTTGTTGGTGTGACTACGCCACAATTCATCAGCTCGCGCGATAACCCGCAGTTGCGCGCCTTGCGCAAACTCGCGGGCGACAACACCGGCTACCGAAAATCCAGGCAAGTCTGGGTGGAAGGCGAACATTTGTGCAGCGCCGCTTTGTTGCGTAGTGTGCGGCCCGCCGTGACCGTCATCGCCCAAAGCTTGTGGGCCGATGGCCAGTCGCCCTGGTCCGGCCTTGCGCCAAACACCTTGGTGTTGCCCGATGCTTTGTTCAAGACGGTCAGCACGCTCGAATCGCCTGGCGCCGTGGGCTTTGTCCTGGACTTAGTTGCGCCGAGCGCGCTGGACGCGGGCGCGCCCACCGTGGTGCTGGACCGGGTGCAGGACGCCGGTAACGTCGGATCTATTTTGCGCAGCGCCGCCGCCTTTGGCTTTACCCAGGTGATCGCCCTGCGCGAGACGGCCGCTCTGTGGTCGCCCAAGGTATTGCGCGCGGGTATGGGCGCGCACTTTGGCCTGACCTTGTTGGAAGCCGTGGAGGTGGATGCGCTCGAAAGCTTGCGCGTTCCCCTGCTGGTCACCAGTTCGCATGCGGGTGAGCTGATACAGGCGGCGCGCTTGCCATTTCCCTGTGCCTGGGTGCTGGGCCATGAAGGGCAGGGTGTGTCGCCGGCCCTGTTGGCGCGTGCCGCTTTGCAAGTGCGCATCGGCCAGCCCGGAGGGGAGGAGTCGCTCAATGTTGCCGCCGCCGCCGCCATTTGCCTGCATGCCAGCAGCGCAGGGCAAGCGCTGGCCTCAACCCTGGGTGCCGCCGCCTCTAGGTCGTAAAAAAACCCTCGGTTACAATGGTGGGCTTTTTCGGAACCCGGCGTCTCCCAAGCGCTTCCAAAGCACCATCCCCTACCAATAACAGCTGCCAGAGGTCTCCTCTGGGCGCTTGGGCGCACCCGTAAACGACTCGGAGAAGCCCGTGCTTTTGTCTCTCAAGGGAAATAACCCGCCTGCCATTTTGGCGCTTGCTGATGGCACCGTATATACCGGCCAATCCATAGGCGCAGCCGGTTCCACCCTGGGTGAGGTGGTTTTCAATACCTCCATGACCGGTTACCAGGAAATCCTGACGGACCCCAGCTATTGCCAGCAAATCGTGACGCTGACCTATCCGCATATCGGAAACTACGGCACCAACGAAGAAGACGTGGAATCAGACCGCGTGCACGCGGCCGGCTTGGTCATCAAAGACCTGCCCCTGGTCGCTTCCAATTTCCGCAGCACCGCGGACCTGAGCCGCTATTTACGCGACCATGGCACCGTGGCCATTGCCAACATCGATACCCGGGCACTGACGCGCCATTTACGCGAACACGGCGCGCAAAACGGCTGCATTCTTGCGCTAGAAGCCGGACAAGTGGCGGACGAGAAGCGGATGGCACAAGCCGTCCAATCGGCCCGCAGCGCAGCTTCGATGGCAGGTTTGGACCTGGCTAAAGCGGTGAGCGTCAAAGAAGCCTACACCTGGTCGCAGGCCGAGTGGGCTTTGGGAACGGGCTACGCGCAAGCCGATGCACCGCGCTTTCACGTGGTGGCCTACGACTTCGGTGTGAAGCGCAATATCTTGCGCATGCTGGCAGCGCGCGGCTGCAAATTGACGGTAGTGCCTGCGCAAACTTCCGCCCAGGCGGTGCAGGCCTTGCAGCCGGACGGTGTTTTTCTGAGCAACGGCCCTGGCGACCCGCAGCCCTGCGACTACGCGATTGCAGCCTGTGCCGCCTTGATTGAAGCGGGCTTGCCTACGTTTGGCATTTGCCTAGGCCACCAGATCATGGCGCTGGCTTCGGGTGCGACAACTTTTAAGATGAAGTTCGGGCACCACGGCGCCAACCACCCGGTTAAAGAGCTCTCTAGCGGGCGCGTCAGTATCACCAGCCAGAACCACGGCTTTGCCGTGGACCCGCAGTCTCTGCCCTCTAATTTGCGAGCTACCCATATCAGCCTGTTTGACAACACCCTGCAAGGCCTGGAGCGCACCGACAAACCGGCGTTTTGTTTCCAAGGACACCCCGAGGCATCGCCTGGGCCGCATGACATTGCCTACCTGTTTGACCGTTTCATCCGGGAGATGGAGGCGCGCGCGTGAGCTTTTACGGCGTGACCGACTTGTGGACTTATGTGGTCGGTGCGGTCGGTATTATTTTGCTGCCCGGTCCGAACTCACTATTTATTTTGTCGGTTGCCACGGCGCGTGGTGTGCGGCCTGCTTACCGGGGCGCATTCGGGGTGTTTTTGGGCGATATCGTTTTGCTGGCCCTGGTCGGTCTGGGCGCGGCAGGCCTGATGCGCAGCTACCCCGAGTTGTTCATGGTTGTGAAATATGCAGGTGCGGCCTATCTGGCCTGGGTCGGCATCCAACTGGTGCGTAGCGCGTTGGTTACTGCGCGGGACCCATTCGATCAGCCTGTGGACGAAGCGCAATTGCCGACCCACCTGGCCCACCCCTTTCGCCGGGCCTTGCTCATTAGTCTGCTCAACCCCAAGGCGATTTTGTTTTTGTTGTCCTTTTTCGTGCAGTTCATCGACCCGGCCTACCCCGAGCCCTGGCTGCCCTTTCTGATTTTGAGCGCCATCGTGATGGCCTGTAGCGCAGTCTATTTGAGCTGTTTGATCTTTGCCGGTGCGCGACTGGCCGCAGTGTTTCGCCGCCGTCCAGGTCTTTCCGCCGGTCTGTCCGGCGCCGTGGGAGCCTTATTTGTGTGGTTTGGTGTCAAGCTGGCTGGCGCCAGTTTGGCCTGAGACGCGCCTAAAGAGTTGAGTACGCAGAGACGGATGCGCGCTTGAGAGAAGTATTTGAGAGAGTTTATTCATGCCAAAACGTAGCGATATCCAAAGCATCCTGATCATTGGAGCCGGCCCTATCATCATCGGTCAAGCCTGTGAGTTTGATTACTCCGGCGTGCAGGCCTGCAAGGCCTTGCGCGAAGAGGGCTACAAAGTCATCCTGATCAACAGCAATCCGGCCACCATCATGACCGACCCGGATACCGCTGATGTCACTTACATCGAGCCGATTACCTGGGAAACGGTAGAAAAAATCATCGCCAAAGAGCGCCCCGATGCGATATTGCCGACCATGGGCGGCCAAACCGCGCTCAATTGCGCTTTGGATTTGTGGCGCCAGGGTGTGCTGGAAAAATATGGGGTTGAACTGATAGGCGCTACGCCTGAGGCCATTGACAAAGCCGAAGATCGTCTGAAATTCAAAGACGCAATGACCAAAATCGGCCTGGGCTCGGCGCGCTCGGGCATCGCGCACAGCATGGAAGAGGCCTGGACGGTGCAAAAAACCTTGGGCTTTCCTACGGTCATCCGGCCCAGTTTCACGCTGGGCGGCACCGGTGGCGGCATCGCCTACAACGCCGAAGAGTTCGAGACCATTTGCAAGCGCGGCCTAGAAGCCTCGCCGACCAAGGAGCTGCTGATCGAAGAGTCCCTGCTCGGTTGGAAAGAGTATGAAATGGAAGTCGTACGCGACAAGGCCGACAACTGCATCATCGTGTGCTCGATTGAAAATCTGGACCCCATGGGCGTGCATACCGGCGACTCGATCACCGTCGCGCCAGCCCAGACTTTGACGGACAAGGAATACCAAATTTTGCGTAACGCCAGCCTGGCGGTTTTACGCGAAATTGGGGTGGATACCGGTGGTTCGAATGTGCAGTTCGCCATCAATCCAGACGACGGGCGCATGGTGGTCATTGAGATGAATCCGCGTGTCTCGCGGTCTTCGGCCTTGGCCTCCAAGGCCACGGGTTTTCCGATTGCCAAAGTGGCCGCCAAATTGGCCGTGGGCTATACCCTGGATGAATTGCGCAACGATATTACCGGGGGCACCACGCCGGCGAGTTTCGAGCCCAGCATTGACTATGTGGTCACCAAGATTCCGCGCTTTGCATTTGAGAAATTCCCCGCCGCCGACAGCCGCCTGACGACCCAGATGAAATCCGTGGGCGAGGTGATGGCCATGGGCCGCACCTTCCAGGAGTCTTTTCAAAAGGCCTTGCGCGGCCTGGAAGTGGGCGTGGACGGCATGAACGAAAAAACCCAGGACCGCGAGGTGCTGGAGCGTGAATTGGGCGCCCCCGGCCCCGAGCGCATCTGGTACGTGGGCGATGCCTTTGCCCAGGGCCTGACGGTCGAGGAAGTGTTTGCCCTCACCCGTATAGACCGCTGGTTTCTGGTGCAGATCGAGCAAATTGTGCAGATCGAATTGGAGCTTGAGCGCCTGCCCCAACCGGCCCAAGGCACGGTGCTGGACAGCTTGGATGCGCCGACCTTGCGCGCCCTCAAGCAAAAAGGTTTTTCCGACCGCCGCCTGGCGCGCCAACTGCGCACCAGTGACGCGCAAGTGCGCAAGCGCCGTATCGACTTGGGCGTGCGCCCGGTCTATAAGCGGGTAGATACTTGCGCGGCCGAGTTCAGCACGAACACGGCCTATATGTATTCCACCTACGAAGCCCAGGACGCAGAGTGTGAATCGCAGCCTAGCGATCGCAAAAAAATTATGGTGTTGGGCGGCGGGCCCAACCGCATTGGCCAAGGTATTGAGTTTGACTACTGCTGTGTCCACGCGGCGCTGGCCTTGCGCGAGGATGGCTATGAAACCATCATGGTCAACTGCAATCCCGAGACAGTTTCCACCGACTACGACACCAGCGACCGCCTCTATTTCGAGCCCCTGACTTTGGAAGATGTGCTGGAAATTGTGGACAAGGAAAAGCCACTGGGCGTGATCGTGCAATATGGCGGTCAAACCCCTTTGAAGCTGGCCCTCGGACTCCAAGCCCATGGCGTGCCGATTATCGGCACCACCCCGGACATGATCGATGCGGCCGAAGACCGGGAGCGTTTCCAACAATTGCTGCATACGCTGGACCTGCGCCAGCCGCCCAATGCCACTGCCCGCACCGAGGCCCAGGCGCTGGAAAAAGCCAGCGCCTTGGGCTATCCGCTGGTAGTTCGGCCTAGCTATGTGCTGGGCGGGCGCGCTATGGAAATCGTCCATGAGCAGCGCGACCTGGAGCGCTATATGCGCGAGGCCGTCAAGGTCAGCCACGACTCGCCGGTACTGCTCGATCGATTCCTCAACGACGCGATCGAGTGCGATGTGGATTGCATCCGCGACGCCACCGGCGCTACCCTGATCGGTGGGGTGATGGAGCATATCGAACAGGCTGGCGTTCACAGCGGTGATTCCGCCTGCTCCTTGCCGCCCTATAGCTTGAGTGTGGCCACCGTGGCAGAAATCAAGCGCCAAACCGCAGCCATGGCGGCGGGCTTGCAGGTGGTCGGACTGATGAATGTGCAGTTTGCGATCCAGTCGGTGGATGGCAAAGACGTGATTTACGTCTTGGAGGTGAACCCACGCGCCTCGCGTACCGTGCCCTTTGTCAGCAAAGCCACCGGACTTCAATTGGCCAAGGTAGCGGCCCGCTGCATGGTGGGCCAGAGCCTGGCTTCGCAAGGTGTCACCAAAGAAGTCTCGCCACCCTATTTCAGTGTGAAAGAGGCGGTGTTCCCCTTCGTTAAGTTCCCTGGCGTGGACACCATCCTCGGCCCGGAGATGAAGTCCACCGGCGAAGTCATGGGCGTGGGAAAAACCTTTGGTGAGGCCTTTGTGAAGTCGCAGCTGGGTGCGGGCACCCGCTTACCGCGCGGCGGGCGGGCGTTCATCTCCGTCAAGCAAAGCGACAAGCCGCGTGCCGTCGAGGTGGCCCGCAGTCTCGCGGCCATGGGCTTTGAGCTATTGGCAACCAAGGGTACGGCGCTGGCTTTCAAAGCGGCAGGTCTGGAGTGCCGGGCCGTCAACAAAGTGGCTGAGGGCCGTCCCAATATCGTGGACATGATCAAAAACGAGGAAGTGGCCCTGGTCATCAATTCGGTAGAGGAGCGGCGCAATGCGATTGCCGATTCGCGCTACATCCGCACCTCCGCCTTGCTGGGTCGGGTTACCACCTTCACCACCATTGCTGCGGCGGAAGCGGCGGTAGAGGGCATGAAATACCTCGATCAGCTAGGCGTGATTTCGGTACAGGAGATGCACGCCCAACTCTTGGCATAATCGCCTCTCGACCCGATGGACAGCAGCGCGCTTTGGCGCGCTGCTGTCCATCGTCATTTATGAATCCCCGTTGCACGAGTTTTCCGATGACCACTATTCCAATTACCAAACGCGGCGCCGAAATCCTGAAAGCCGAACTCCACCGGCTCAAGACGGTGGAGCGGCCTGCCGTGATCGGCGCGATTTCTGAAGCCCGTGCCCAAGGCGATTTGAGTGAAAACGCGGAATACGATGCGGCCAAAGACCGCCAGGGCTTTATCGAAGGCCGGATTCAAGAGGTCGAGGGCAAATTGTCTGTGGCCCAGGTGATAGACCCGGCAGCTTTGGATGCCGGCGGGCGCGTAGTCTTTGGTGCGACGGTGGACTTGGAGGAGGAAGCGACGGGCGAGCGGGTGACCTACCAGATCGTGGGCGAAGATGAGGCGGACTTGAAGCTCGGCTTGGTCAACATCAGCTCTCCGATTGCCCGCGCGCTCATCGGCAAGGAAGAGGGCGATACCGCGATCGTGATGGCCCCGGGCGGCCAAAAACCCTATGAAATCGTGGCGGTGCGTTACGTCTGAGGCAGTGGCGGCTGAAGCCACAGCCGGCCCCGGCCTTGGAGCTGGCTTTGATGCAACCGCGCTCAGGAAGCCTGGCTGCGCTTTTTGAGGCTGATTTTTGGTTTCGGCTTGGCCCGTTTGACGTTGCCGCCCGGCGTTAACCTTTGGTTGCCTAACACCCGCAGGGTTTTGACTTCAGGTCGCTGCCCGGCGCGTTTGCTGTACTTGAGTACCTTGAAATCGCGCGGTCCTGCTTTTCGGTCCTCATCGACTACTTTTTCTTTCTCAGGCATCGGCCGCCACAACACCAGCAGTTTGCCGATATGCTGAATCGGCGCGGCACTGAGCTCATCGGCCAGGGTCTGGAACATGGCTTCGCGCGCTGCGCGGTCGTCTGAAAACACCCGCACTTTGATCAGGCCGTGCGCATTGAGGGCCGCATCGGTTTCTTTTTTGACATTGGCCGTGAGGCCGTCGCCGCCGACCATGACCACCGGATCAAGATGGTGGGCCAGGGCTCGCTGCGCTTTGCGCTCTGTGGGACTAAGTTGAATAAGGGGCATGGGGCTATTATCGGCGCAATGAAAAAGCCGTCCGTCCCTTCGCCCTCGGTGCCCGTTGTGGCCAAGGCGGCACGCGGCGGCAAGGTCAACAAGGCCTGGCTGCACGACCATATCAATGACCCCTACGTCAAGCTGGCGGCCCGCGAAGGCTACCGGGCGCGGGCGGCCTACAAACTCAAAGAAATCGACGAGGTTTTCGGCCTGGTCAAGCCCGGCCACGTGCTGGTGGACCTGGGCTGTACGCCTGGCGCCTGGAGCCAGTATTTGCGGCGGCGTCTGGCGCCGCAGGGTGCCGCCGCGGGCGCTTTGGACGGGAAAATCATCAGCCTGGACTTGCTGCCCATGGAGGCGATCGAGGGCGTGACTTTTATCCAAGGCGATTTTCGCGAGGCCGATACCCTGCAAAAGCTGGAATTAGCCCTGGACGGCGCCCAAGCGGACATCGTGGTCTCGGACATGGCGCCCAATCTTTCGGGTATCTCCTCGGCCGATGCGGCCCGCATCGAATACCTGGTGGAATTGGCCATTGAATTCGCCCAAAACCACATGAAAAAGCAGGGGGCTTTGGTGGCCAAAGTCTTCCACGGCGGCAGCTATAACGCGGTCGTAGCACGCTTTCGCGAGGCTTTTCAAACCGTCAAACCCTATAAGCCCAAAGCCTCGCGCGACCGTTCGTCGGAGACTTTTTTGGTCGGTATCGGCCTGCGTTAGGCGCAGTTCGATGGCGGCAAACTGCCCATGGCCTTGTGCGATTTACGGCCACTACACGCAAATACCGCTGAAAGCCCGCTTGAAAAGCCTAAAATGAATCTCATGTGACATGGGTATTTCCCGGCTCACGCCTTAACCGGAGCTTCGCTTGAACAATCAGTGGTTTTCCAAAATTGCAGTCTGGCTGGTCATCGGCCTGGTACTTTTTACCGTCTTTAAGCAATTTGACTCGCACAGCGCCAGCGGCGCCGTGACGCTTGGCTATTCCGATTTCCTGGAAGAAGTGCGCAACAAGAACATCAAGAGCGCTGTCATCCAAGAAGGCCAGGGCGGCACCACAGAGATCGTTGCACTGACCTCGGACGAGCGCCGCGTCAGAACCACAGCAACCTACCTGGATCGTGGCCTGGTGGGCGATCTGATTGCCAATGGCGTGAAGTTTGATGTCAAGCCGCGCGAAGAAGGCTCGTTGCTCATGACCTTGCTGGTGAGCTGGGGCCCCATGCTGCTGCTAATCGGCGTCTGGATTTATTTCATGCGCCAAATGCAAGGCGGCGGCAAGGGCGGCGCTTTCAGTTTCGGCAAAAGCAAAGCGCGCTTGCTCGATGAAAACACCAATACCGTGACCTTTGCCGACGTGGCCGGTTGCGACGAAGCCAAAGAAGAAGTCAAAGAGGTGGTGGACTTCCTCAAAGACCCCAGCAAATTCCAAAAACTCGGCGGCCGCATCCCGCGCGGCTTGTTGTTGGTCGGCCCGCCAGGCACCGGCAAGACCTTGCTGGCCAAGTCGATTGCTGGCGAAGCTAAGGTGCCGTTTTTTAGTATCTCCGGTTCGGACTTTGTGGAAATGTTTGTCGGTGTAGGCGCCTCTCGCGTGCGCGACATGTTTGACAACGCCAAGAAAAACGCACCCTGCATTATTTTTATCGACGAGATTGATGCCGTAGGCCGCCAACGTGGCGCGGGCTTGGGCGGCGGCAATGATGAGCGCGAGCAGACGCTCAATCAGATGTTGGTGGAGATGGATGGTTTTGAGACCAATGTCGGTGTCATCGTGGTGGCTGCCACCAACCGGCCCGACATTTTGGATGCTGCATTGCTGCGCCCCGGTCGTTTTGACCGCCAGGTGTATGTCACGCTGCCTGATATTCGCGGGCGTGAACAAATCCTCAACGTGCACATGCGCAAAGTGCCGCTGGGCCAGGACGTGAACGCCGGCATTATTGCCCGCGGCACGCCCGGTATGTCGGGCGCTGATTTGGCGAATTTGTGTAACGAAGCTGCCCTGATGGCCGCCCGCCGCAATGCCCGTTTGGTGGACATGGAAGACTTCGAAAAGGCCAAGGACAAAATCCTGATGGGCCCGGAGCGCAAGAGCATGGTCATGCCCGAAGGCGAGCGTAAAAATACGGCTTACCACGAGTCCGGCCATGCCTTGATAGGCAAGCTCTTGCCCAAATGCGATCCGGTGCACAAAGTCACCATCATTCCGCGTGGCCGCGCCTTGGGGGTCACCATGAGCCTGCCGGCGCAGGACCGCTATTCCTATGACAGCGAATACATGCTCAACCAAATTAGCATGCTGTTTGGCGGACGGATCGCCGAAGAGGTGTTCATGAACCAGATGACCACCGGCGCCAGCAATGACTTTGAGCGCGCCACGTCCATCGCCCGCGATATGGTGATGCGCTATGGCATGACCGACGCGCTGGGCCCCATGGTGTATGCGGAAAACGAAGGCGAGGTGTTCTTGGGCCGCTCGGTGACCAAGACCACTAATATGAGCGAGCAGACCATGCAAAAGGTGGATGCCGAGGTGCGCCGCATCATCGACCAGCAGTACCATTTGGCCCGCAAGCTGATCGAAGACAACAAAGACAAAATGCACGCCATGGCCAAGGCCTTGCTGGAGTGGGAAACCATTGACAGCGACCAGCTCGATGACATCATTGCGGGCAAGGATCCTCGCCCTCCCAAAGATTGGACACCCCCGAGCACCACGCCCGGTCCTAGCGACAGTGGTGGTACTGCGGCCCCAGCCACGGCGCCTGAGCCGGCAGCTACAGTAGCCTAAGCGCACCCAAAGGCGCTAAAAAGTGAACGGGGCTTTAGGCCCCGTTTGCACGTTTGAAGCAGTTTTTATTGAATCCATCAGCAACACCTCGTATGGCTATTTGGCAAACCAGCCGCTTTGACATCGACCTGTCGCAGCCCCGCATCATGGGGATTGTGAACGTCACGCCAGACTCGTTTTCTGACGGGGGCTTGCATGCGACAAGCAGCGCTGCGATGCGCCATTGCGAGCAATTGCTGCTTGAGGGCGCTGACATGCTGGACATCGGCGGGGAATCCACCCGCCCAGGCGCGCAGCCCTTGTCCCAGGCTGATGAACTGGCCCGCATCCTGCCGGTAGTGCGCCATGCCCTGACCCTTGGGGTGCCGGTGTCAGTGGATACCTACAAACCTGCGGTGATGCAAGCGGTGTTGGACTTGGGCGTGGACATCATTAACGATGTGTGGGCACTGCGTTGGATCGCCCCCGGCTCTGCGTACAGCGGCGTGGACGTGGTGGCCGCGCATGGCCGTTGCGGCGTCTGTTTGATGCATATGCATGGCGATCCGCAAACCATGCAATTGTCTCCCATGGAAGGCGACGTGCTGACCCCGGTGATGGAGTTTTTGGGGCAGCGAAGTCAAGACCTTGTGGCACGCGGTGTCCAAAGTGCGCGCATTTGCATAGACCCCGGTATCGGTTTCGGCAAAACCGTTTCGCAAAATTTCAGTTTGCTGGCGCGCCAGTCAGAAATCCTCAGACTGAGTTTTCCGCTTCTGGCAGGCTGGTCACGCAAGTCGTCCCTGGTTTCCGTCACCGGGGCTGCGGCCGGCGACCGGGTGGTCGCCAGCGCTGCTGCCGCGCTCTTGGCAGTGCAAAATGGTGCGCGTATGGTTCGGGTGCATGATGTGCTGGCCACCGCGCAGGCTTTGAAAGTGCTTGGCGCTACGCAAGGGGCGGTAAAGCATTAGGCAAGCAGGGCAAGCAGGGCATGCGCTTTTTTTCTTAAAAAAACCAATAATTTATGACACGTCAATATTTCGGAACCGATGGCATTCGCGGCACCGTGGGTCAGCCACCGATTACGCCAGACTTCATGCTGCGCTTGGCCCATGCGGTAGGGCGGGTGCTCAAACGCAGTGAAAACCGTCCCACGGTATTGATTGGCAAAGACACCCGCATCTCGGGCTATATGCTGGAAAGTGCTTTGGAAAGCGGGTTTAACTCCGCCGGTGTGGATGTGGTGCTTTTAGGCCCTTTGCCGACGCCGGGCGTGGCCTATCTGACGAGGGCGCAACGCGCTTCACTCGGTGTGGTGATCAGTGCCAGCCACAACCCTTTTGACGATAACGGCATCAAGTTTTTCAGCGCCCAAGGCAGCAAGCTGCCCGACGCCTGGGAGCAATCGGTGGAAGAGGCCTTGGCGCAGCTTCCGGTCTGGGAGACCTCAAGCCACTTGGGCAAGGCCAAACGTTTGGACGATGCGGCGGGACGCTATATCGAGTTTTGCAAGAGCACGTTTGCGCCAGACCTGACGCTCAAGGGCCTCAAAATAGTGGTCGATGGTGCGCATGGCGCGGCCTACCAGATCGCGCCCAAAGTGTTTCACGAGTTGGGCGCCGAAGTCATTGCCATAGGCTGCGCACCCGATGGTTTGAATATCAATAAAGACGTGGGCGCCACCCATCCCCAGGCCTTGGTGGCAGCGGTGCGTCAGCATGGCGCGCATTTTGGGGTTGCACTCGATGGGGATGCTGATCGCCTGCAACTCGTTGATGCGCAAGGGCGCTTGTACAACGGCGATGAGTTGCTCTACCTGATGGCCGATGAGCGACTGGCGCGCGGCGAAGCGCTAGGCGGCGTGGTCGGCACCTTGATGACGAATATGGCGGTCGAGCTGGCCCTGAAGGCGCGTGGCTTGGACTTCGCGCGCGCGCGGGTGGGCGACCGCTATGTTCTCGAAGAAATGCAAGCCCGAGGCTGGATCTTGGGTGGCGAGGGCTCCGGACATTTGCTGGCCCTGGACAAGCACACTACCGGCGATGGGCTGGTATCTGCTTTGCAAATTTTGCAAGCCTGTGTGCACTCAGGCAAAACCATGGCGCAGTTGTTGGAGGGGGTAGCGCTGTTCCCGCAAACCTTGCTCAACGTGCGTCTTGCGCCGGGCGCGGACTGGAAGTCCAACGCGGCCATGCAGCAAGCCATTGCGCAAGTGGAAGCTGAGTTGGCCGACCAGGGCCGCGTGCTGATACGCGCCAGCGGCACCGAGCCGGTGGTCCGCGTGATGGTAGAGGCGCGTGATGCGGCGATTGCCAAGGCCAGCGCAGAGCGCATTGCCCAGACGCTGCAATGACCCAGCAAACCGACCCAATCCGGTTCTGCCGCGTGGACTACGCGGACCCGGCGCACGCACAAGCCTTAGTGGCCTTGCTCGATGCCTACGCCCATGACCCGATGGGCGGTGGCGCGGGACTCAGCGATTACGCCAAAACCCATGTGGTCGCCGGCTTGGCTGCGCGCCCGCAGGCCTTTAGCGTGCTGGCGTTTGCACAGGACGCGGCCCAGACACCGGTGGGCCTGGTCAATTGCATAGAAGGTTTTTCCACGTTTGCAGCCAAGCCCTTGGTCAACATCCATGATGTGATTGTGATGCCCGATTGGCGGGGTCGCGGGGTGGCTGGCGCGATGTTGGAGGCCGTGGTGCAAATAGCCCGTGAGCGCGGCGCTTGCAAGCTGACCTTGGAAGTGCTCTCGGGTAACCAGAAGGCCTTGCGCACCTACGCCAAACTGGGCTTTGATGCCTACCAACTTGATCCGGAGGCGGGGACTGCGCAGTTTTTGCAAATGTGGCTGGATGCTGGTGTTTAAGCGAGTGCCTTAGTCCGCTGCACTAAGCTCCGAGTAGCCGCCAAAAAAATGGCCACCCGAAGGTGGCCATTTTCATTTCCATACACCAGGTCCAATTTTCGATGTCACTGATATGCGCTCAAAAAGCGCATCCCAGCATCAAAAATCAGACCCTAGGCGTGCTTAGAAGTTGTAGCGAAGACCGAAGGTAATGGCTGTTGGGTCGGAACCAGCTGCAGTTGCTGCGATTGAGGGGAAGTTATCGGCTCCGACAAAGGTTCCGCGTGCTTTCGTGTTGTTGGTGATCTGCGCGTAGCCGCCATAAAGAATGGTTTGCTTGTCCAAAGCATAAGCCGCTTCCAGGGCCATCATGGTCAAATCGTCTGCAGCATTGGAAGCGGACGCGTCGGACATGCCGTAGTTGAATTTGTAGGTCATAGCGCCAACCCCATAGTTCACCACAAACAGCGTGTTGGTGGTTTTGCGTGCCTGAGTTGTGATGGCCGCTTGATTATCCAAGGCGCTAACCACTATCGCACCGCTCAGGGTATCCATCTTGGCACCCAAGGTGAATTTGGTAGCGGTCATGGCCCAAGTGGCTGTACCTGACACTGCTTTGGATTGGGTAGCGATACCGGCGTTGTAGGTGCCGTTGTTCCACTCCAAAGAGGCTGCGTACACGGGTTGATTCGAAGTCGGGGATTGGTTCTCGTCAGGCGAGTAAGAGGCCTTCACCACCATATCGGCAAATTTCGGGCTGAGATAGACCAGGTTGTTGGTTTGGCGGAGGTGCACGTTGTCGAAGTTGCTTCCAACAGTTTTTGTGCCTTTGCCGTGAATGATGACTTCCATGGCTTCGCCTTCGCCGTACAAAGTGCCCGCATAGCCGCCGGCATCCAAGCTTTTTAGTGGGCTGTCGTAGGTGCCGACCAAAAATGTACCCATGGATTTGCTTTTCAATCCAACAAAGCTATTCCGATTTGCAAAGGCTTTGCTTTGGGATGTGTCGTCTGGTGCAACACCGGTTTCCACTTGAAAAACGCCAGCCAAATCGTCGCTAAACCCGCGCTCGCCCTTGAAGCCGATGCGCGAAGCGTAGTTTTGCAGCATGGTTCTAGTCGAGGTGCCATCGTTTACGCTCTCAAGGCCGAGGTCTATGCGACCATACAGGGTCACGGTGGGTGCTGTTTGGGCAATCGCAGAGCTAGCAAGCAACAAGCCGGTGGCCAGTGCCATGGCAGTTTTCTGGGCAGTCATAGTCATAAATACTCTTTCAGTTAGGGTTTGAACTAATGCCAAAATTCAAAAATGCTTGAATTGACTTAACTAGTGTTGTGTTTTCATATTTCAATTCGGTGACATAGGGTAATTACCGATTGCATGTGCCTTTTTTGCAACATTTATTTAGGTTTGAGGTCGTCACGCCTGCGTCATGTAATGCGGTTAACGTGTTCTCTATCTTTTCCATCGGAGCGTTTATGTTTTCCAAAGCTGTTTGTATTGCGGCCATCGTGGCTGCACAGGTCTCCGTCAGCTGGGCGCAAAGTCCGGCCAAGCCTTTTAGCTTTGGCCTGTGGGGTGACATGCCCTACAAAAAAGCGGGTGACGATGCCAAGCTGCCCGCAGTCTTGCAAAGCATCAACCGTTCGGATATCGCCTTCTCTTTGTACGACGGTGATCTCAAGGATGGCAGTTCCAAGTGCACCGACGATGTGTACGCCGATGCGCTGAAAATGTTTGGCACCATGGTCAAACCGGTGGTCTATGTGCCCGGCGACAACGAGTGGACCGATTGCCACCGCACCAACAACGGCGGCTACGATGGTTTGGAGCGCTTGTCCCACCTCCGCAAAGTCATGTTCCCTACGCTGAACAGCCTGGGGCAAAGCACTATCGCCCTAGAGCACCAAGGCAAGCTCGGTGAAAAATTTGTAGAGAACACCCGCTTTGCGCACGGTGGCGTGGTGTTCGTCGGCATTAACCAGCCGGGCAGCAACAACAACCTGATCCTGAGCGAGAAGGAATGCAAAAACAAAAGCGCACGTGACAGCGCGAAGTGCGATGCCTCCAACGCTGAATACCTGGAGCGCGACAGTGCCAATGTGGCCTGGATGCAAGCTTCGTTTGCCGCCGCCAAGGCGCAAAACGCGGTCGGCATCGTAGTGGTCACCCAGGGCGACCCGGGCTTTGATTTGCCTGAAACCGAGGAGGTCGATGAAAGCAAGGAGCCGGCCGTTAGCGGCTATCGCCATTTCATGTCCAAGCTGGTGGAGCAAACCGAGCAATATGCCGGTCAGGTCTTGTTTGTCCACGGCGACACCCATTACTTCAAATTAGACAAGCCTATGTACAGCCCCAACAAGCTGCTGCCCAATTTCACGCGCTTGCAGACTTTTGGCAGCCCGAGCCTGCATTGGGTTCGCGTGGTGGTGGACCCAGCGAGCGCCAATGTGTTTGCGGTGCACCCGGTAATCGTCAAATAAGCACTTTTGCGCTGGGGTCTTGCCGGGCCCCAGGCGCCTTTGCCGTCGCACAGGTGATCGGCAATGATGGTTGGTACATCCTTGAGCGGATAGCGGTATGGGCTTGACTTGCGTCATAGGGCGCCGCTATTGCCTGACCTGTTGATCTATTGTTTCTTTGTCTGAGGCACCATTGCGCTACAGTGGCGCATGGTGGACTAGCATGCACAAGCACGTATGCTGCGTTCGCAGGAAACAGAGGAGATCATTGCATTGGAAAATACCAGTCAGGCCATTCACGACGCTGAGCATCCGGACCTGTTAGACCGCGACCACTGCCTGGTGGCCTTCAATGAGCGGGTTTTAAGCTGGGCCGCGCGGGAGGACGTTCCGGTGCTGGAGCGTTTGCGCTATGTCTGCATAGTCTCCTCCAATATGGACGAATTTTTTGAGGTTCGCTCCGAGCCTCACCTCACGGCCAAGCGCACTGGCGACAAGCAGGGTAGCTATACCGAGGCCTCTTTTGATCGCCTGTCCGAGTCCTTGCATTCCTTGGTAGAGCGGCAATACGCGCTGTATAACAACGCGATTTTGCCGGCGCTAGCCAATTGTGGAATCAAAATCGCCTCGCATGGCGAGCGCAATCCCGCGCAGCGCCAATGGGTCAAGCAGTATTTCGAGCGTGTGGTGCGCCCGCTGCTCATTCCGGTCGGACTGGATCCGGCGCACCCCTTTCCGCAGGTGGCCAATAAAGCCCTTAACTTTATTGTTCGACTAGGGGGCAAGGACGCTTTTGGACGCAGCAATGAGATCGCCATCGTCAAGGTGCCTCGCGTGTTGCCGAGGATCATCCGTTTGCCTGACAAAGTGGCGGGCTCCAAGGCCGTCTTTGTCGCTTTGACCAGCGTGATACGCGCCCATTTGAATGAGTTGTTTGAAGGCCGCGTGGTTGAGCAGTTCTCGCAGTTTCGGGTAACACGCCATTCAGACCTGTCTGTGGACGAGGATGATGTACAAAACTTGCGTACCGCTTTGCGCCAGGGTTTGGTGCATAGGCATTATGGTGAGGCAGTGCGCCTTGAGGTTTCGGCCAGCTGTTCCGGGCATTTGTCGGATTTTTTGCTTGAACAGTTTGATCTTCCGGCGCTGGCTTTGTACCGCGTGAGTGGGCCCGTCAATTTGGTGCGACTGACGCAATTGATCGATTTGCTAGACAGTCCACAATGGTGTTTTCCTGTCTATCAGGCCTCGGTTCCGGTGCAATGGAATCGTGGGTCCAATGTGTTTGAGCAACTGCAGCGCGGCGACGTGATGTTGCATCACCCTTTTGAAAGCTTTGAAGCCGTCTTGCTTTTTTTACGTGCCGCAGTCAACGACCCTAATGTGTTGGCCATCAAGCAAACGATTTACCGCGCGGGTGCGGATTCAACCTTGATGGATTTGTTGCGCGAGGCGGTGCGCAAAGGCAAAGAGGTGACAGTGGTGGTCGAGCTCAAGGCGCGCTTTGACGAGGAGGCCAATATCAACTGGGCCGAAATGCTGGAGTCGATTGGTGCCCAGGTGGTGTATGGCATCGTGGGACTGAAAACCCATGCCAAGATGCTGCTGGTGACGCGGCGCGAGGGCAGAGTACTGCGGCGGTATGGCCATTTGTCCACGGGAAATTACAACCCGCGCACGGCCCGCCTGTACACCGATATCAGCCACCTGAGCGCGGACCCGCTACTGACCAAGGACATGGAAAACGTCTTCATCCATTTGGCAAGCCAAAGCCGATTGCCTCGCCTGAGAAAAATGTGGATGGCACCCTTTAACCTGCGCGAGCGATTGCTGGCAAAAATAGAGGCCTTGGCAAAGGCGGCGGCCCAGGGAGAGTCCACCCGCATCGTGCTGAAAATGAATTCCT
Source organism: Rhodoferax sp. (assembly GCA_044373655.1). Lineage (GTDB taxonomy): Bacteria > Pseudomonadota > Gammaproteobacteria > Burkholderiales > Burkholderiaceae_C > Allorhodoferax. The sequence goes on along the minus strand of JBILPS010000043.1, from coordinate 1,209 downwards.
TGACGGACTTGACTTTGATACATGCGCTGATTCAAGCCGCTCAGCGGGGGGTGGTGATTGACTTGATTGTGCGCGGCGCGTGTATGTTGCCGGCCCAAGTGAAGGGGTTCACAGACAACATCAGGGTGCGCTCGGTCATCGGCCGGTTTTTGGAACATTCGCGGGTGTACTATTTTCGCCAGGGTGTGCAGGATGTGCTTTATTTGTCCAGCGCAGACTGGATGAGCCGCAATATGGTGCGTCGGGTGGAGTTGGCCTGGCCGATCAACGATCCGGTGCAACGCCAGCGCTTGATTGATGAATGCCTGCTGGCCTATTTGCACGATGGTTTGGATGCTTGGGATATGCAAGCCGATGGCAGTTATCGGGCGTCACGTGGATGCGGGATACTCCCTGAGCATTCTGCACAAGCCGCGCTCATGGCGCGGTATGGCACAACCCATGGAAAGGCGGGCGCGGCATGAGTACGATGGACCTGGTGTTTTGGCGTCATGCCGAAGCGATCGACCTGGAACTGGTCGGCGACGACATGCTCAGAACCCTGAGCCCCCGTGGCGAAAAACAGGCGCAACGCATGGCCACTTGGCTGGACCGGCAGTTGCCCGCAGGCACCAAGGTGTTCAGCAGCCCCGCACTGCGCGCCGAGCAAACCGCCAAGGCCTTGGACCGCAAATACAAAGTCAATGCTGCGCTCGCCCCCTTGGCTGGCGTGGACGAGCTTTTGCAACTGGTGAACTGGCCGCATGCCAGTACTTGTGTGTTGGTCGTGGGGCATCAACCCACTATCGGCCAAGCGATCGCCCAGCTGCTGGCCATGCCGGGTCAAACCTGCGCGGTAAAAAAAGGTGCGGTGTGGTGGTTACGCTACCGTGAGCGCCATGGTGAAGCAGAAACCACTGTTTTGAGCGTGCAGTCGCCGGACTTGCTCTGAGGCGTCGCCGATCTAGCCTGCGGCCTTAAGTGTCCAAGAACTCCATGGGCCAGCCGGTTTTCTGCCAAGCCAAGGCTTCTTCGCGTAACAAGTAGGCGGACTGGGGAAACTCAGCGGCCCAGCGTGCATCGCAACGTACTTTAACCACGCCTTTGCTTTGCGAGATGTGGACGCAGTCCATGCTGGGGTCGCGCCGGGCGTGGCACAAAATCACCGCAATGCGCAGCGCAATTAATTGGGCACGCAAGTCGTCCAAGACCAGCTCGGCTTCGATTTTG
>JBILPS010000042.1:0-23842 GCA_044373655.1 Rhodoferax sp. | reverse complement strand
TTGGGAAATCGGTCTGTACCGCAGCAGTGCGCCTAGCCTGCGCATGGAGTCTATGGACACAGCGGGCGAAAAACCCAAGGACTATTTCTTGCTGATCAAGAGCGATGCCCTGCCCGCATTGCACGCCTCCTTAGGCGCCTACCGTGTGGTGCATCAAGGCCAATGGGTGGACCACAAAACCGGCTTACTGCCGCGCCAAATCAATTTGGCCAAAGGTGCAGAGCCATTAGAGTCTTTCAGCGTATTGCGGGTAGGACCTGCAAGCTAAGTGGCCGGCAGGGTATGCGCTAGGTCTAGCGGCTGCGCCGTACGCGCAACACTTCGTCCAAGATCAAGCAGCTAGCGCCCAGGGTGATGGCGCTATCGGCCACGTTAAAGGCGGGGAAGTGCATGGCCATCCAATGGAAATCCAAAAAATCGACCACATAGCCATAAAGCACGCGGTCTATGACATTGCCCACCGCGCCGCCGAGCACGCAGCTGATGGCAAAGCAAAACAATTTCTCACCGGCGTGGCTGCGCAGCAGCCAGACCATAAACACCGAAGCCACGCTACCCAAGCCGGTAAAAAACCAGCGCTGCCAGCCCGAAGCGTCGGCCAGGAAGGAAAACGCGGCTCCGCTGTTGTGCGCGCGCACGATATTGAAATAATCGGTGACCATGCGGCTATCACCCAATTGCATGCTGCCGACGATGAGCAGCTTGGTGAACTGGTCCACCAACACAATCAAGAGCGCCATGGCCAGCCAATGGAGTAAACGCAGGCCTCCCCGATGCCGTGCCATTACGCCACCTGCCGGCTTTCGCCGCCGCCCAATAAATTGCTGACGCAGCGCCCACAAATCGTGGGGTGGGCAGCATCACTGCCCGGGGCCACGCTGGTCTCTTCCACGTAGTGCCAGCAGCGTTCGCATTTGCTGGCATGCGCAGCCCGTGCCTCTATGGCCAAGGCCTCGCCTTGCACCAGCGTGACGGTAGAACTGATGAACACAAAGCGCAAGTCCGCGCCCAGGCTCTCGAGCAAGGCCAGGTCTTGCGCGTTGGCGGTGATGCGGACCGCTGCTTGCAGCGATGCACCTACTTGCCCTGCCACCCGTAGCACTTCGATTTCTTTGTTCACCGCCTCGCGGATTTCGCGGATACGCGCCCACTTCGCATTGAGCGCTTCGTCAGCTGCTAGCAAAGGCGTGTAGGTCGCAAAAAAGATGGATTCGCGCTGACCTTCTGGCGCTTTGCCTTCAGCGGCCAGGGTGGCCCAGGCCTCTTCGGCAGTGAAGCTGAGAAAGGGCGCCATCCAGCGCAGCATGGCCTGGGTAATTTGCCACAAAGCGGTTTGGGCACTGCGCCGCGCAGGCGAGGCGGCAGCGGTGGTGTAGAGCCGGTCTTTGAGTAGGTCCAAGTAAAACGCGCCCAGGTCTTCCGAGCAATACACCTGCAATTTGGAGACCACGGGATGGAACTCGTAGCGCCCGAAATGGCCGCCTTCAAAAACCTGGCGTTCAGCATTCCACACGCCCGCAATATCGGCTTGCAAGCGGGCGGCGCGGCTAATGGCGTAGCGGTCCACTTCCAGCATAGATGCAAAAGGCACGGCGTCTTTGGCCGGGTCAAAGTCGCTGACGTTGGCGAGTAAAAACTTCAGGGTATTGCGCACGCGGCGGTAGGTGTCCACCACGCGCGCCAGAATTTTGTCGTCAATGTTCAGGTCGCCCGAATAGTCGGTAGAGGCCACCCACAGACGGATGATTTCAGCGCCCAGTTTTTGCGTCACTTCCTGCGGCGCAACCGTATTGCCCAGGCTTTTGCTCATTTTTCGGCCCTGGCCGTCGGTGGCAAAACCGTGGGTCAACAGTCCCCGGTAAGGCGCGCGGTCATAGAGCGCACAAGCGAGCAACAAGGAACTGTGGAACCAACCTCGGTGCTGGTCGTGGCCTTCTAAATACAAGTCGGCTTCGGGGCCGGTCTGGTGAAACGGCGGCCGGTCGTAAGCGTCTTTGTGGCTGCCGCGGAGCACGTGTTCAAACGTGGAGCCCGAGTCAAACCAGACTTCCAAAATGTCGGTGCTCTTGCTGTACTCGTCCGCCTGGGCGGCCTTGCCTTTACCTTGGGCCATCAGCAACTGCTGCACGTCCGTGACATCGGCGCGGCTCCAGGCCTCGATGCCGCCTTGTTCCACCATGCGCGCTGCGATCTCCAAAATCTCCATGGTGTCCGGGTGCAATTCGCCGCTGTCTTTGTGCAGCAAAAACGGCACCGGCACGCCCCAGCTGCGCTGGCGCGAAATGCACCAGTCGGGCCGGTTGGCAATCATGTCGCGCAAACGGGTTTTGCCGTTTTCCGGGTAGAACTGGGTTTGTTCAATCGCATCCAGCGCCAATTGGCGCAGCGTTTTGGGCGCTTTGTCTTGGGTGAACACGCCTTCGCCTTGGTCCATGCGCACAAACCATTGCGCAGCGGCGCGGTAAATGACCGGCGTTTTATGCCGCCAGCAATGCGGATAGCTGTGCGTGATGCCCTGGGTGGCCATTAAGCGCCCGGCGTTTTGCAAGGTTTCCAAAATGTGCGGCACGGCTTTCCAAATGTGCTGGCCGCCAAACAAGGGGAAGTCGCCGGCATAAGCGCCGTTGCCTTGCACCGGGTTCAAGATGGCGTCATAGGCCAGGCCTTGGGCTACGCAGGAGTTGAAGTCTTCTACGCCATAGGCTGGGGATGAGTGCACGATGCCGGTGCCGTCATCGGCGGTGGCGTAGTCGGCCAAATACACCGGCGCGGTGCGGGCGTATCCGGGGTCAACATGGGCCAGCGGATGGTGAAAAGCGATGTGGTCCAGTGCCTTGCCTTCCACGCTCGCCAGTACCGTGCCTTGCAATTGCCAGCGCTCCAGGCATTTGTCCACCAGCGACTGCGCGCACAACATCAGGCCGCGTGGCGTATCGACCAGGGCATAAACCAGGGCCGGATTGAGGTTGAGCGCCTGGTTGGCCGGAATGGTCCAGGCCGTAGTGGTCCAAATGACGGCAAAAGCTTCTTTATCCAATTTAGCCAGCCCGAAGGCCTGGGCCAATTTGTCTGGCTCGGCACATAAAAACGCCACATCCAGGGTGTCGCTTTTTTTGTCCGCGTATTCGATTTCAAACTCGGCCAGGGACGAGCCGCAATCGAAACACCAGTACACCGGCTTCAAACCCCGATAGACAAAGCCGCGCTCGATCACGCGTTTGAAAGCACGGATCTCCCCGGCTTCGTTGGCAAAGTCCATGGTGCGGTAAGGCCGCTCCCAGTCACCCAGCACGCCCAGGCGCTGAAAGTCTTCGCGCTGCTGGTCAATTTGCTCAGTGGCAAAGGCCCGGCTTTTGGCCTGCATGTCGTCGCGGCTTAGCTTGCGCCCGTGCAGTTTTTCAATGGCGTTTTCAATCGGCAGTCCATGGCAATCCCAACCGGGGATGTACTGCGCGTCAAACCCGGCCAATTGGCGGCTCTTGACGATCATGTCTTTGAGCACTTTGTTGAGCGCATGGCCGATGTGTAATTTGCCATTGGCGTAGGGTGGGCCGTCGTGCAGCACAAACAAGGGTTGGCCTTGGCGGGCTAGGCGCAGGCGCTTGTACAGGCCGGCGTCGCTCCAGGTCTTGGCCCAGGCGGGCTCGCGCTTGGGCAGGTCGCCGCGCATGGGAAAGGGCGTGTCGGGCAGGTTCAGGGTGCTGCGGTAGTCAAGGGCTTCGGTCATACAAGTCTCAGGTGCTGGCCTGTGCGGCCGTTATCGGGTGGCTTGGGCTGCGCGGGTGGGGGCGTCAGCTTGCGCTGTGGGGAGCGCTTGGCGCGGGGCAAGGTGCGCCGGAGTGCCCTGTCAAATTCGGGCGGCGAGCCAGGCGCGGGCATCGTCGCAGTCGCGCTGTATCCCTTGGGTCAGGGCGTCCAGACCGTCGTATTTGCGTTCGTCGTGTAGTTTGTGCAGCAGTTCCACGCTGACAATTTTACCGTAGCCCCCGTCTTGGCCCAGGCTGGCAGGCCAGTCCAGACAGTGGGTTTCCAACAGCACGCGCCCGCCGTTCACATCATCGGGATCCAGCGAAGGGCGTACGCCCAGATTGGCCACTCCGGCGATGGGCTTGTCCGTCAGGCCGTGTACCAGCACCACAAAGATGCCGCTGCTTGCGGGCGTCCAGCGGGGAAAGCGCAGGTTTAAGGTGCGAAAACCCAGCGTGCGCCCGAGCTTGCGGCCATGCACGATGTGGCCGGATATCCGGTAAGGGCGGCCCAGCAGGCGCGCTGCCTGCGCCATATTTCCGTCGGCCAGGGCGGTGCGCACGGCGGAGCTGGAGACCCGCAGGCCATGCACCTCGTAGCTGTTCATGCGTGCCACGTCAAAGCCATGGACCTCGCCGGCGGCGTCCAACATCGCGTAATCGCCGGTGCGCCGGGCGCCAAAGCGAAAGTCATCGCCCACCAGCACATAGCGTGCACCCAGGCCCTGGACCAGCACCTGCTGCACAAAATCCTGCGGGCTTTGGCCGGCCAGGGCGGCGTTAAAGGGCAGTACCACGGTCTGGTCCACGCCGCATTGGGCTAGTTCCTGCAATTTGTCGCGGAAGGTGCCCACCCGGCTGGGAGCTAGCTCGGGGCGTTGCAGTTGCAGGGCGAAGTAGTCGCGCGGATGCGGCTCGAAGGTCAGCACGCAGCTGGGCACGCCGCGCTGCTGCGCCTCGCTGCGCAAGAGCGCCAACATGGCCTGGTGGCCGCGGTGTACGCCGTCGAAATTACCAATAGTTAGTGCGCAGGCCGGGGCGAGGCCCGGATGCTGGTAGCCGCGGAAAAATTGCATGGCTTTGAAATTTGATACTGGGGCTGGCCCCAAGAGGCGAAGGCTGGGTCGGGATGTCACCGAAACAGGGTATATTGTGACGCAGCCCCTCTCCAGCCTCAGGGCCCGCAGTGGGGTGGCCCAGTGTGACGTGGTTTTACCGGTGTCTTTGTTGATCTGGAGGAATTGCTTGAAAGTACTGAAGTTGTCGGCCCAAGGGCTTCCCCAGTCTTGGATTTCCCTCGAGCAAGCGGTCATCAATTACGCATCCGGCGAGGTGCGTTGGGAGTCCGGCGGCGAGATCGCCGTTTTTAGGGGCGGCCACAATGCGGTCACCGGTTTGCAGTCCGTCATCCGCGTCAACAGCATCATCGGCACGCGCGGCGTGCCCAATATCAACCCCTTTAATCTGCGCCCAGGCCTGACCAATAGCAAGCTATTTGTGCGCGACCGCAACGTCTGCGCCTATTGCGGTGGCCATTTTCACGAGTCGGACTTAACGCGCGAACACATCATCCCCTTTGCCCAAAACGGGGTGGACAACTGGATGAATGTGGTTACCGCCTGCCGCCCCTGCAACCACCGCAAAAGCCACCGCACGCCCGAGCAAGCGCACATGCCTTTGCTCTACGCCCCCTATGTGCCCAGTCTGTGGGAAGACTTCATCTTGCGCAACCGACGCATCCTGGCCGACCAGATGGAGTTTTTGAAGTCCCATGTGCCGCGTTCCTCGCGGCTGTTGATTTAGCCCTACCGCTTTATTACTTAAAAAATTGGATACAGTTAGCCCCAGGCCAGCCTACAGGCGGCACAGCAGGGGGAAATATGAACATCCATTACCGGACCGATGTCCAAGCGCGCACTGCTGCGCAGATCTTTCGAATCAAGGCGATTGCCCTGGCGGTTGCTAGCCTCCTGGGTTTGTGGGCGGGGCCTGGGCGGGCTACAAAACAAGCCCAGTCCGAGCCAGCGCCTAGATCCAGCGAAACCACGCCGCAGGCCACACCAGGCAGCCCACAAACGGCGTCAGCCCAAGGCGCGCACCTGGCCCAATGGGCAACGCCCTGGGATAAGCGCTTGGATGCGCGTGCTTTTGCGCTCAGTGAAAAGCTGGACGGCGTACGCGCCGTGTGGGACGGCAAAAGCCTGCGTTTTCGCAGCGGGCGCGCAATTGCCGCACCGCCATGGTTTTTGGCTGCTTTGCCAGCACAGGCGCTGGACGGTGAACTTTGGATGGGCCGGGGCAGCTTTGACCGCCTGTCCGCTGCAGTGCGCAAAGTCCAGCCGGTGGACCAGGAGTGGCGCGTGGTGCGCTACATGGTGTTTGACGCACCAGCGACCGGCAAGACTTTCCGTCAGCGTTACCAGCGGGCGCAGGAATTGGTCGCCGCCGCGCAGACCGATTGGCTTGTACTGGTGACCCAGGACAGCGTGGGCGCAGCGCAGGAACTGCCCGAGCGCCTGCAAAGCGTGGTCGATCAAGGCGGCGAAGGCCTGGTCTTGCACCACTGGGATGCCCTTTGGCAGCCGGGCCGCAGCAACGCGGTGCGCAAGCTCAAACCCCATGCCGATGAAGAGGGACGGGTGCTGGCGCTGATTGCCGGTAAGGGCCAGTTCGAGGGCCAGATGGGCGCACTCTTGCTGGAGACGCCCGACAAAAAGCGATTTGTCCTGGGTAGCGGCTTTAGCCAGACCGAGCGGCGCGCGCCACCGCCCGTGGGCAGCTGGGTCACCTACCGCTACCGCGACCGTACGCCCCAAGGCATTCCGCGCTTTGCCAGCTTTTTGCGGGTGCGAGGGGAGGAGTAGGAACGGGGGCGACATAAGCATCACGGGATACAACTTGCCCCCCACTTTTTACTGTTAGCATAAACCCAAGGGGAGCTGTAGATTTCTATTCAGCGTTGAGGCACAAAGACCAGGGTATGCCAGTCCAGCAGTTCGCGTTCAGTGCGCCGCGCATAGCCACCGCCGTCTTGTCCATTGCCGCTACTTTGTTGCTTGGCGCTTGCGACCGCGTGCAAAACAACCCCCACCCTGCGGGTTCAGAAGCCAGTAATACCTTGTTTTTGCCCTTTACCGGGCGCTCGCCCAAGTACCTGGATCCGGCCAGCTCGTATTCCAATGACGAGACGCCTTATACCTATCAGGTCTATGAGCCGCCCTACGGATACCACTACCTTAAGCGTCCTTATGAGTTGACCGGGCGTGCGGCAAGCGAAGTGGCGCCGCCGCAGTACCTCGATAAAGTCGGCAAGCCTCTGCCCGAGACCGCGCCGGGCGAGTTGGTGGCGCAAACGGTGTACGAGGTGCACATACGCCCCGGCATCCGATTTGCCCCGCATCCGGCCTTTGCCAGAGATGCCGATGGGCGCTTTGTGTACCACGATCTCAAGGCTTCGGATGTGGCCGATAAGCACCAAATTACCGATTTCGCGCATACCGGCACGCGTGAATTGACGGCCGATGACTATGTGTATGCCATCCGCCGCCTGGCCACGCCGCGCGTTGTCTCACCCTCGTTTTCTACCATGGCCGATTACATCGTCGGCCTCAAGGAATACGGCGCAGCCGTGGCCGCTAAAGACAAGGCCTTGCGCAAGGGTATGGCGCCTACGGACCGGAATCTGCCTTTTCTGGATTTCCGCGAACTAGGCTTTGAAGGCGTGAGCGCTCCAGACAAATACACTTTGCGCATTCGCCTGATAGGCAAGTACCCGCAGTTCAAATACTGGCTGGCCATGGTGTTCTTTGCACCCGTGCCCTGGGAGGCGGAAAAGTTTTACGCCCAGCCCGGCATGAAGGCCAATAATCTTTCGCTCAACTATTGGCCCGTAGGCACTGGGCCGTATATGCTGACCGAGTTCCGTGAGAACCGTCGCCATGTGCTGCAGCGCAACCCCAATTTCCACGGCGAAACCTATCCTTGCGAAGGCGCTCCGGGCGATAAGGAAAAAGGCTTGTTGCAGGACTGCGGTAAACCCATTCCCTTTGTGGACAAGGTGGTTTTTGATATCGAAAAAGAAGCCGTTCCCCTGCAGTCCAAGTTTGTCCAAGGCTTCTATGACTCGCCAGCGATTGAGCGCCTAGACATAGGCACGGGCTTTATTGTTGCCATGGGGGACGATAAGAAAAAAGAAGCCCTGTACAAAGAAAAAGGTATTCGCCTGCCGACCACGGTGGAAGCCAATACCTGGTACTTTGCTTTCAATTGGATGGACCCGGTAGTGGGTAAGGGCGCTACGCCAGCGCAGGAGGAGCGCAACCGCAAGCTACGCCAGGCTTTATCTATCGCGATTGAGTGGGAAGAGCATATTGCGATTTTTGAAAGAGGCCAAGGCCTTGCCGCACAAGGGCCGGTACCGCCATCGCTGTTCGGTTACCGTGAGGACGGGCCTGCAGGCTTCAACCCCGTGGTCTATCGCAAGGGACCGGATGGAAAACCAGTGCGACGCAGCTTAGATGAGGCCAAGCAACTTCTGGCCGAGGCCGGCTACCCAGACGGGCGCGATGCCAAGACGGGAAAACCTTTGGTGCTGAGCTTTGACTATATGAACACCAGTAACGGCTCCAAACCTTTGCTCGATTGGTATGCCCGACAATTTAGCAAGCTGGGCGTTCAAATGGAGGTGCGGGCCACGGACTTCAACCGCTTTCAGGACAAGCTTAAAAATGGCTCGGTGCAAATGTTTCTAGGCGGCTGGCTGGCCGATTACCCGGACGCAGAAAACTTTTTGTTCATGCTCTATGGCCCCAACTCCAAAGCCAAAACCGATGGCAATGGAGAAAACAACGCCAACTACCAAAGCCCGCAGTTCGACCAACTTTTTGACCGCATGAAAGTGCTGGACGACGGACCCCAGAAGCAGCAGCTGATTGATGAGATGGTGCAGATCGTGCAAAAAGACGCGGTCTGGAGTTTCGGCTATTGGCCCACCTCGGCAGCGGCCTACCACCAGTGGATTTATAACGGCAAGCCCACCCAAATTGTGCGCAACCATATTTCCTATTTGCGCTTGGATGCGGATTTGCGCGCGACCAAAATTAGGGAGTGGAACCATCCGGTATGGTGGCCCTTGCCGCTGCTGGGCGCAGCGCTGCTTTTGGCGCTTTGGCCTGCTTGGCGTATTTGGCGGCGGCGCGAGCGCGAAACCGCCGCCCGCACCTTGGCAGTGGAGTAAGTACACATGGTCAATTACATCGTCCGCCGCGTCTTGTACGGACTGCTGATCCTCATTGGCGTCAATCTACTAACTTTTGTTCTTTTTTTCGCCATCAATACGCCTGACGATATGGCACGTATCAATATCGGCGGCAAGCGGGTGAGCGCCGATGCCATTGCCAAATGGAAAACCCAGCGCGGCTACGATAAACCTTTGCTCTTCAATGACCAAGCCCAAGGCGTGGAGAAGCTGAGCAAGACACTGTTTGTGGAGCGATCGCTGCCCTTGTTTGCATTGCAATTCGGCGCCTCGGACACGGGTCGGGACATTGGCTATGAATTGCGCCAGCGCGCCCTACCTTCGTTGGCGCTGGCGCTGCCTACGTTTTTACTGGGCGTTTTTGTCGTCGTCGTAGTCTCACTCGTCATGGTGTTTTTCCGCAATACCTATGTTGAATTTTGGAGTGTGGCCTTTGCCGTATTCCTGCTTTCGGTTTCCGGTTTGTTCTACATCATTGCCGGACAGTTTTTGTTCAGCACGGTGCTCAAGCTGGTGCCCGCCTCTGGCTTTGCGGGGGGCATGGACATGGTGGCGTTTTTGCTGCTTCCCGTAGTCATTGGCATTGTCTCGCGCATGGGAGGCGAAGCTTTGTTTTACCGGACCATGTTTTTAGAGGAAATCGGCAAAGACTATGTGCGTACTGCGCGCTCCAAAGGCTTGTCCGAAAGCGCTGTTTTGTTTCGCCATGTACTGGGCAATGCCTTGCTGCCCATTCTGACCAGCACCGTCGCCGTGCTGCCGCTGCTGTTTATGGGTGCACTGATCATGGAGTCTTTTTTCGGAATTCCTGGCCTTGGCAGTTTCACCATCGACGCAATCAACGGGCAGGATTTTGCCGTGGTCCGTGCCATGGTGTTTCTGGGTTCGGCTTTGTATATCTTGGGCCTGGTGTTGACCGATATTTCCTACACCCTGGCCGATCCGCGCGTTCGCCTGAACTGAGGACGTTTACGCCATGCCTAAATTCGTCCTGCTAGCTACCGATGTGGCCCTCTACTTTCAGTTGCTGGTGCTGCTGCTCTATGCGCGCCATGCGCTGCGCTCGCCGCTGTTGCGCCAGTCCTGGCGTTATGTGCAGCGCGACGGTGCTGCCATGTCCGCGGCCCTGGTGCTGGTAGTTTTTCTGCTTGTTGCTTTGCTCGATTCGGTGCATTTCCGTCCGCGCCTGCCGCCGGCCCCGGATGCTGCAGTCGGCGCAGAAATCGCCTATTCCACGCGCACCTTGTCGGTATTGGATTTGTTGCTCAGCGGGCCGCGTGAATCGCGTGAAAAAACCTATTCCGTTCCGCTGGCAACCCATCAGTTTTCCAAAGAGTCTATGCAACGCGATGGCGTCACGGTGCGCGACTTCCCGCGCCTGCAATACGGCGGCAGGCACCTGGATCAGCCGCAAGACCAATGGGGTAGCGATGTGTTGCGTCGCTCGGTCAACGGACTGGGCAGCGGCCTACTGGTAGCGGTGCTGTGCGCCGGCTTGCTGGTACGCAGGCAGTCACAGCGCACTGCCCAAGGTTTCATGGCATCGGCCTGCGACCTGTGGCAGGGTCGCACTGCGCTGCCTTGGCGTGCGATGGGTGGCACCCTGACATTGCTGCTGCTGTTGGGCGCTTGGGTGGCGGCTTTGTGGCCCTACTACCATGTCATGGGCACGGACCAGACGGGCAACGATGTGCTGTTTATGTGTTTGAAGTCGGTGCGTACCGCAGTGGTTATCGGCTCGCTCGCGACCATTGCCACCATTCCTCTGGCTTTGTTGTTCGGCATATTGGCAGGCTATTTCAAGGGCTGGGTGGATGATGGCATTCAGTACTCCTACACCGTGCTGTCCTCGATTCCCTCGGTCCTTTTGATTTCGGCCTTTGTGCTGATGATTCAGGTGTTCATCGACAAAAACCCACAGTGGTTTGAAACCGGTCTGGAGCGTGCGGACATCCGTTTGTTTTTGCTTTCCGCCATTTTGGGTCTCACCGGTTGGGCGCAACTGGCTAGGCTGTTGCGCGCCGAAACACTCAAGCTCGGCGAGCTGGATTATGTGCAAGCGGCGCGTGCCTTTGGTGTGTCGCACGCCGGCATCATGCGCCGCCATATATTGCCCAATGTGACGCACATCATTGTGATCGTGGCCGTGCTCGATTTTTCGGGGCTGGTCTTGTACGAAGCAGTCTTGTCCTACGTGGGTGTGGGCGTGGACCCCAATACCCAAAGCTTTGGCACCATGATCAATAGCGCGCGCAATGAGATGTCGCGTGATCCGGTCATCTGGTGGACGCTGGGTACCGCATTTGCATTTATGGTCTCGCTGGTCTTGTCTATGACCTTGTTTGCCAGCGCCGTGCGCGAAGCCTTCGATCCACGCGCGCGTGCCTACCGGGTACGGCCGGCGAGCGCTTCACCGATGCCAAGCCAGGACGCAGCATGATCGCCATCAGCCAACTGAGCACCGAACTGCAATCTGAAGCCGGGCTCGTGCGCGCCGTCGATAGGCTTTCGCTCACGATTGCGCGCGGCGAAACCTTTGCGCTGGTGGGTGAGTCGGGTTGTGGCAAGTCTATGACCGCCCTGTCCATTTTGCGCCTGCTGCCCGACAGCGGGCGCGTGGTAGCTGGCCGCGTCACCATGGGGGGGGTGGACCTCATGGCCCTGCCCGAACATCAAATGCGCGATGTGCGTGGCAGCAAGATCAGTATTATTTTTCAAGAGCCCTCCACCAGTCTGAACCCAGTGATGACAGTGGGGCAGCAAATTGTGGAAGTCATAGAGCGGCATACCGCGCTGCGCGGCGATGCGGCGCGTAGCAAAGCGCTGCAGTGGTTAGAGCGCGTTGGAATTCCCGAAGCTGCGCGCCGCGTGGATAGCTACCCTTTCCAAATGTCGGGTGGTCAAAAGCAGCGCGTGATGATTGCCATAGCCCTGGCCGCCGAGCCGGATCTGGTGATTGCGGACGAACCCACCACCGCGCTGGATGTGACCATCCAGGCGCAGATTTTGGACTTGCTTAAAGAGTTGCAGCAAAGCCAAAAAATGGCCATGCTGCTCATTACCCATGATCTGGCTGTCGTATCCCAAATGGCGCACCAGGTTGCCTTGATGTACGCCGGGCAGATTGTGGAAGTGGCTAGCGCGGCCGAGTTTTTTGCCACGCCACGGCATCCCTATGCGGTCAACCTGTTGGACGCGCTGCCCGACGCGCAGCAACGCGGCCGGCGCCTGGCCGCCATTGCTGGCAGCGTGCCGGCGCTAAACCAGCGCTTTAGCGCTTGCCGTTTCGCCGCCCGGTGTGCCGATGTCAGCGCGCTATGCCTTAGCGCTGAACCGGCTTTGCATACCCTGCCCGGTGGTCATGCGGTACGCTGCGTCCTATACCGCGACCCGCAAGCACCGGGCACCGCTACCAGGCATAGCGACTTGGTGCATGAACCCCAACAAGATGCGCCAGCAAAGGATGCGCAGCCCGCGCAGGCCTTGCTGCAAGTGCAGGATTACCGCGTGTGGTTCCCTATCCGCAAAGGCTTGTTACAGCGTACGGTCGGCTATGTCAAAGCAGTCGATGGCGTCAGCTTCCAACTCCATAGCGGGCGCACCCTGGCCTTAGTCGGCGAGTCGGGCAGCGGCAAAACGACAGTGGGCAAAGCTTTGTTACAGCTACTGCGTGGCACGGCCAGCATCACCGGGCAGGCGCATTTAGACGGCATGGCCTTGGACAGCCTGCAAGGCCCTGGCTTAATGAAGGCCCGGCGCACCGTCCAAATTATTTTTCAAGATCCCTTTGCCTCGCTCAACCCGCGCATGCGTGTGAGCGAACTTTTGCAAGAAGGCGTAGCCGCTTTGCAGCCGCAGATTAGCGCGTCGGACCGCTTGGCGCGCATAGAAAGCTTGCTGGACAAGGTGGGCCTGCCGCGCGCTAGCCTCACGCGCTATCCCCATGAATTTTCCGGTGGGCAGCGACAACGGCTGGCTATTGCCCGCGCCTTGGCGGTAGAGCCGCGCCTCATCGTGGCCGATGAACCGACCTCGGCCCTGGACGTGTCGGTACAGGCCCAGATACTCAATTTGCTCAGCGACCTGCAAAAAGAACTGGGCGTGGCCTATTTGTTCATCACCCATAACTTTGGCGTGGTGGAGTATTTGGCGCACGACATTGCTGTCATGAAAGACGGCAAACTGGTCGAGTATGGCGCCGCAGAACAGGTGCTTACGCATCCCCAGCACAGCTACACCCAGGCGCTGCTGCGGGCCGTGCCCCGATTGGCGCGGCGTGCTTGAGCGTCGCGGCCAGTAACAACAGCCACTTACCCAAAGCCTTGGTGCCAATGGGCCTTAGCGGCCTGCGTGATTGGCGCGCTCCCATCCGCCACATTCAAATCAGACACTACAGTGTGCCCATGCAGTCATTCATAACACCGGCACAGATGCCGCGCCTCTTCTTAGGTACTCTTAGTTTTTGCGTCTGTATGGCGGCGGCCCAGGCCCAGGACGCCGGGGCCAATCCGGAGGGCGGCCCTGCCCCCGGCGCCAAGCTGGATCGGGTGGAAATCAGCGCCCGCCAAACCGATACCGAACTGCGCCGCCGTGCCAGCACCGCCAAGCAAGTCTATGGCCGCGAAGAGCTAGACAAGTTTGGCGACACCAATGTGGCCGATGTCTTGCAGCGCCTACCTGGCGTCACGATGCAGGGCAATGCGCCGCGCTTGCGCGGCTTGGGTGCTGGGTATACCCAGATTCTGATCAACGGTGACCCGGCACCGCCGGGCTTTGCACTGGACCAACTGGACCCGGCGCTGGTTGAGCGCATTGAGGTAAGCAAAGGCCCCACTGCCACCCAAAGCGCGCAAGCCGTGGCGGGCACTATCAACATTATTTTGAAAGATGCACCCAAGCGCTCGCAACGTGATCTGCGCTTGGCTACCGCATACCGTTTCGAGAAGCCGACCTTCTCAGCTAATTTAACCCTTGGCGAAAAATGGGGCGATTTGTCAATCCTCGTTCCGGTTTCCACATTTCAGTGGCGAGGCCAGATCGACAGTGAAATTCTTAGGCAAACTTTTATTGGCAATAGCATTGCTACCGAAGCGGTTCAAAAAGGAGACAACCGCTTCCAAGGCCAGGGCATCAACCTGGGGCCGGTACTGACCTGGCGCATCAGCGACGACGAAACCCTGAGTTGGCAGTCTTTTGTACAAAGCGGCGCTTGGAACAACACGACGCGCTACAGCAGCCAAGTACTAGCAGGCAGCCCCGCGCTAGACGGTGATAGCAGCAATGAAGGCGGCTGGGAACTAGTCCGCAGCCGCTTGCAGTGGGTGAACAATTTTTCTGCAGAAGACCGGCTCGAACTCAAAGCGGGCGTTCAGGCCTCGCGCGGGCGCTTTGACAACCAAAGCCAGGGCGCGGGCGCTATGCAGCAGCGCAATGTGGGTGATAACCGCGAGACCTCGCTCACCCAGGCTGGCAATTACACGCGGCTGATCAACGAGGCGCACAGCCTGGCACTGGGATGGGACTTGGAACTGCGCCAGCGCGAAGAAAAGCGCGACGCAACCCTTCAAGGTGTGGCTTTGATTAGTAGCCTGCAAGGCCAGGCGTTTTCCGCACAAGTGCAAAAAACCGCGCTCTTTGTGCAAGATGAATGGCAAATATCGCCGCAATGGTCGGCTACGCTGGGCTTGCGCAATGAGCGCATCGCCACCCAAAGCACTGGCCTAGACCTAGACCTGCGTAATACCAGCGCCGTGCTCACGCCCATGTTGCACTTGGCCTATAAATTAGACGCGGCGGGTAAAGACTTGGTGCGCGCCAGCCTGACGCGCAGTTACAAAGCGCCGGACATCAATGCTTTACTCGCGCGGCCTACGCCCAATGGCTTGTATCCCGACCTGAGCCAAAGCAATACCGTGCTGGCACCGGATAGCGTGGGCAACCCCGCACTGCGGCCCGAACTGGCCACTGGCCTGGATATGGCTTATGAGAAATACCTGGCCAGTGGCGGCCTTTTTAGTGTGGGCATTTTTTACCGCGAGATCAGTGATTTGGTGCGTGGCGTCACCAGCTTGCAAACCAGCCCCGACTACGCCACGGCACCACGCTGGATATCGCAATCGCGCAATTTTTCATCGGGCCGAGCGGCGGGCTTGGAGTTAGAAATCAAAGGACGCGCAGGGGAGTTGCTACCCGCGCTGTTTGACACCAAGTTGCCTTTGAGTCTGCGCGCTGCGTTGAACTACTACCGCTCGGAAGTGGACACCCTGCCCGGACCGGACAACCGCTTGGACGGGCAGCAGCCCTGGTCTAGTAGTTTCGGCATGGACTACCGTTTCAACACCCTGCCGCTAACCATGGGCGGCAATTTTGCATTCACGCCCGATTTTGTCACCCGCCAAAGCCTCAGCCAAACCCTAGACCAGAGGCCTAGCCGCAGCATCGATATGTTTGCACGTTGGATAGTGCGGGAAAACGTCTCCATGCGCCTGGCACTGAGCAACATCGCGCCACTGGCCAATGAATCGCTCAGCAGCAACAGCAATGGCGCCAGTGTTTACACCTCCCGGTTGGCGCGCACCGGCATTAACTTCAGCACGGAAATTAAGCTTTAGAAGTAAGCCAAGGCTCGTCAAGGGCGTCTTCGTCAGTTACCTGGTGCTACGCCACCCCAAAGGATTTGCATAGCGGTCTGGTCTCAGATGGGGTCATGAGTCTTGGACTTTTGGAAAAGCCCCAGCGATTAAGCGAGTAAGCAAAAGAAGTTTTGATATAGTTACATTTATGGTAATTAATATGACTATCGCAACAACTTATGCTTCATCCTATGAAATCAAAATCAATTAAATCAGGCCTCGTTTGGGGATTTGTTGCCGCCTTGCTATTGCTCACCGCTTGCGGGGGTGGTGGCGGCAGTGACAGTGGCAGTGGCAGTGGCAGTGGCAGTGGCGGGGCCACCACCGTTCAAGTTCGAACGGTGACTGGCACTGCAGCCACAGGAAATGCAATTTCCTTTGGACTTTTGGAACTCAAATGCTTGAATTCCCCCAACCTGGTTTCAACCCAAACCGGCGCGAATGGGAGCTTTAGCATTACTGTCACCCAGGGAAATCTAAATCTGCCGTGCTTGATGCGTGTGACCGACACCACAAAAACAACGGTCTTGCATGGAATTGCTTACGGTGACGGCACCAATGTCCACGCAAATGTTACGCCCATTACCGACTTGGTGGTTAGCGCTGTGGCAAAGCAAAATGCGCAGTCCTACTTTAACTCTGTCTCCAATAATCTTAGCAGTCATGACAAGGCCGCGATCGAGACGGGTATTGCGACCGTAACGCTAGGGATAAAAAAATTGGTTGATATAGGAAACATAAATCCAATAACTCACAAATTTACGATTGGCGATTCATTTGACAAACAATTAGACAATTTTTCATCTTCACTTCAGAGTTCAAATATATATTTGAATGATTTACACACCGTAATTACTTCGCAGTTACCAGTGGGAACCTCTCAAGCA
This sequence comes from Rhodoferax sp., assembly GCA_044373655.1. GTDB lineage: Bacteria > Pseudomonadota > Gammaproteobacteria > Burkholderiales > Burkholderiaceae_C > Allorhodoferax. Next base: position 7,320 of record JBILPS010000042.1, on the reverse strand, counting down.
GAGTATTTTAGTAATTACATAGATCAAAAAGTAAATTTTAAATTGAATTTGTACAATGATTTCTGGAAAGGCTTTTATAAGTGGACATCTGGAAGTTATTTTGATGGCAATAGTAATACTCCAGTTTTTGAATATGTAAAAAATACAACTCTGAATGATAAGGTTGCGATCAAAAGATATGCGAACGAAAACGGGAAATGGGTCGTGATAAATGAACAAAATTTCACATCCCGAAGCCCAAATAATATATACCTCAGCACTAGCGGATGGAAGGCTGCGCCATTTTTTAGTGATTTAAGATTTCAAAATGCCGCGTTCAGTACCGACGTTAAAGGTACTACGCTGACGACGAAGGCCGATGATGGTACGGCGCTTGGACGTATTCTTGTGAACGGATTGTTGGCTGAAGACCTTTCCGGTCGAAAAACAGCCGAAAAATTTGATATTGTTTACACAAATAACTTCGTTGGCTATTTCAAAGAAGGCTCAAAGGCATACTCAGCGTCCTTAGAATTTTTGGACGCATTCTTAATAAAAACGGATTCCCCAGTTATTGCTGGAAAATTTACGAATCTATCAGATTTTCGTAGCCGCTACGTATCTCAGCCGTTCTGTACTGATATAAGTGGAAGAAATAGTCGATATGGTATTCAATTTAATTCCATCAACAGTAGCGTGACATTTCGTGAGCTCGACGTTTCATGTAATACCGCGATATCAAATGCGGTAATTTCGGCAAATTGGGAGGAAACCACTGTGGACGGATTGCCTGCGCTCAGGGTATATGCCAGTAAATTGCCTCCGCGATATACAGATTTTGGGCAAATTATGGGGGGCTATGACGCTACAGCGCTTAATGAGAATTTGCGCTATGCAACGGACAAGTACGAAATTTATCTGTTTTTCGGTGCCGATGGTGGAATCACCTATGGTTACAAAATATTAGCGGGTGCAACCACAAGTTTTGCGCCAGGGAGCGGACCTTTTTTAAACCGAAACGGCATTGACAGTCTGCTGAGTTTGGTTCGCTATCCGGCAACGCTTGATTAGTTGTTTCCGCTTCCGTTAAGCACGGCAAGGATTTGGTCAAGCCAAACGAAAGCCGACAAGTCGGTTTCGCAGGGTAATCCCCCCGGTAGATCCAAAGTCCTAAAAGTATCATTTGTACCCATATATAGGCACAATAATAGCTATTTCGTGTCAAAATATCGGTATGTCAAAAAGTACCCAAGCTATCCGACAACTGCCGCCAAGCACCGTAGGCGCGCTGCACCAGCTAGGCGCTGACCTGGCTGTGGCCCGTTTGCGCCGCAAAGAATCGCTGCGCACCTGGGCCAAACGCCTGGGGGTGAGCCTGTCCACTCTACAACGGCTCGAAGCGGGCGACCCTGCGGTGAGCATCGGCGTGGTGGCAAGCGCCTTGTGGCTCATCAGTCGCGATGGCGAGTTGGGTCGTCTGGCATCACCCGAACATGACCTGGGCGCGCTGGAGATGAGCGTGCGACAAGCGGTGGACTTGGGTCAGTCGCGCGCGCAAGCCTCGGCAGCGACACGACTGCGCGCAATAGACAACAAGAAGTACTGATATGCGCCTGGATGATCTCTACCTTTGGTACCTTGGAGATGCAATGCCTCGCTATGTGGGGGCCTTGAAACTAGTCGCCGCCGGTAAAGGCGTTTCACTGCACTACAGTGCAGATTGGCTGGCCCATGGTTTTTCCCTAAGCGAGGACCTACCACTTGTGGACCTGGAGTTCGCCCCGCCTGGGCGCTTGGGCACTGATGCGCCCCGAGCGGTTGGCGCTGTCGACGATGCGCGACCGGATCGCTGGGGTGAAAAAGTCATCCGTTTCATCGATAAGCCTAAGCGCACCTCTTTGATGGAAATGCTCTATTACGCCGGGGATGACCGGTTTGGTGCGCTGGGCGTATCGACCTCGCATGGCGCCTACCAGCCTAAAAGTGGCGGACCTCTGCCCCGCTTAGCGCAGGCCCAGGCGCTCAGCGAGGTAGTGGCGAAGATTGAGGCTGGAGAGGCACTGACTGTGCTGGAGGCCAAGATCATGGAAGGTGGCGGTAGCCCTTTGGGTGGTGCCAAGCCCAAGGCCTTGATCGAGATTGACGGCGAGCAGTGGATCATCAAGTTCTTCAACAACGAATACGTTGATACGCCGCTGATCGAGCACGCCACCATGACGCTTGCCCATAAGGTGGGTATCCGCGTTGCCCAGACCCAGGTCATTGGCCTGCAGGCAGCCAATGCGATTGCGATCAAGCGATTTGACCGCGAGCAAGGCCGTCGAATTCACAGTATTTCGGCGGGTACTGCCATCCGGGCGGCCACGCCTGCAGGCAGCGAGCCGCAAATGGGTTATCCGCAGCTTGCCCGGATTCTGCGCAGAGTCGGTGTCAGCCAGGGCGATGCGCACCGCCTTGACGCCCAGGAACTTTTCCGTCGCATGGTCTTTAACATACTGATGGATAACACCGACGACCATGAAAAGAACCATGCGCTGCTGGTTGTAGAGCCCAAGGCCAACGGACGGCTCAGACTGGCTCCGGCCTATGATGTTTTGCCCACCAACTCCGGCCAGGGCTACCAGGAGTTCAGTTGCGGCGCCTACGGACAGGAGTCCACTTTGGCCAACGCGATGTCCCAGTGCGATGCGTTTGGGCTCGCAGCGCCCGAGGCCGCCGAACAGGTGCTGCAAGTCATCGCCGTGATCAACACCTGGCGCGCGCACTTCGCATCCGTGGGGGTGTCGGGCAGCGACCTGAACAGCCTGGCAGAACGCCTGGACGCAGGAGAGCTGCTGCGTCAGAGGCAGACGTTTGATGCCAAGCAATTCCAGGCAACACCAGCCAAACGAAAGCCGACAGGTCCGTTTCGCAGGACCTAACCGGCCTTATCTCCCACCCATGCCCTGATGCCGCAGCAGCGCGTCCATGCTGGGTTCGCGGCCTCGAAAGGCTTTGAAGGACTCCATGGCGGGGCGGCTGCCGCCAGCTTCCAAGATGGCGTGCAGGTATTTTTTGCCGGTAGCGGGGTCGGGCATACCCTCGGCATCGGCGCTTTCTTCAAAGGCGGCATAGGCGTCGGCGCTGAGCACTTCGGCCCATTTGTAGCTGTAGTAGCCCGCTGCGTAGCCGCCTGCAAAAATATGGCTGAAGGTGTGCACTGAGCGGTTGAATTCCGGGCTGGACAGCACGGCCACTTCGGCGCGCACTTGGCGCAACAAGTCCATGACATCGGCCGCCGGGTCATGCGCGCTGTGCAGCAGCATGTCGAACAAGGCGAATTCAATTTGCCGTAGCGTTTGCATGCCACTTTGGAAATTGCGTGCCGCCAGCATTTTGTCGAACAAGGCGCGCGGCAGGGGCTGGCCGCTGTCCACATGGGCGGTCATGTGGCGGATGACATTCCATTCCCAGCAAAAGTTTTCCATGAATTGACTGGGCAATTCCACCGCGTCCCACTCTACGCCGCTGATGCCGGCTACGTCGCGCTCGCTCACTTGCGTGAGCAAATGGTGCAGGCCGTGGCCGCATTCGTGGAACAAGGTGATCACATCGTCATGCGTGAGCAAGGCGGGTTTTTCCACGCCATCGACCTCGGTGCCGAGTGCAAAATTGCAGACCAGATGCGCTACCGGCGTTTGCATTTGGCCGGTATCGGGTCGTAACCAACGGCCCAGCACGCCATCCATCCAGGCGCCGCCGCGCTTGCCGCTGCGCGCGCTGGGGTCCAGGTAAAACTGGCCGATCAAGCTACCTTGGCGCTCGATGCGAAAAAACTTCACTTCTGGGTGCCACACCGGCGCGCTATCGGCGAGGATGCTGACGTCAAACAAGGTTTCGACGATTTTGAATAAACCGGCCAGCACTTTGGGCGCAGTGAAGTATTGCTTAACTTCTTGCTCGCTAAAGGCGTAGCGCGCTTCTTTGAGCTTCTCGCCGATGTAGGGCCAGTCCCAGGCTTGCGGGTCTTGCAGCTGCAGGTGTTCGCCAGCAAAGGCGCGCAGCTCGGCCACGTCCTTAAGCGCAAACGGGCGGGCCTTGGCACCGAGGTCGCGCAAAAAGCGGATCACGGTGTCGGGCGAGTCCGCCATCTTGGGCGCAACCGACAGGGCGGCAAAGTTGGCAAAGCCCAGCAAGGTCGCTTCTTCTTTGCGCAGTGCCAATACCTCTTGCATGGTGGCGCTGTTGTCAAACTTGTGCAGTTCCGCCGGTGCCTGGGTAGAGGCGCGGGTGACGTAGGCGCGATACAGGGTTTGGCGCAAGGCACTGCTGTGTGCAAACTGCATCACCGGCAGGTAGCAGGGCATTTTGAGCGTGAGTTTGTAGCCTTCTTCACCTTCAGTTTGCGCTGCCGCGCGGGCGGTGTCCAGCACATCGGCAGGCACACCGTCGACTTCTGTAGCGTTGGCGTAATAGGCAAAGGCATCCGTCGCGTCGAGCGCGTTTTCGCTGAACTTTTGGCTCAGCTCGGCCAGGCGTTCTTGTATCTGGGCAAAGCGCTCGCGCGCGCTACCCCTCAGTTCTGCGCCGCCCAATACGAAGTTACGGATCGCGTTTTTGTGCGCCTGCTTTTGCTCGACGTTCAGGCTGGCCACGTCCATGGCTTTGTATTTGGCATAGAGTTTTTCATCCGCGCCCAGTCGGGTAAAAAAATCGGTGATTTTGGGCAGGGCTGTGTTGTAGGCGGCACGTAGCGCAGGGCTGTCGTTGACGCTATTGAGGTGGCTGACAGCGCCCCAGGCCACGCCCAGGTTTTCTACGGCCACATCCAAAGTAGCCGATAGCGCCAGCCATTGCGCGGGGAAAGCGGGGGCGGTGACGGTATCGAGTGCCGTCTGCGACTGCGCCAGCAAGGCCTCGATGGCGGGCTCCACATGCTCGGGCGCTACCGCGTCAAAGCGGGGCAGTTTGTCGGTACTGAGTAATGGGTTGTCGCTCATACCAGACGCTCCGCAGACTCCAGGGTGTTGACCAGCAGCATGGTGATGGTCATGGGGCCGACGCCGCCGGGTACCGGGGTAATGTGGCCGGCCACTTCGCGCACGCCGGCATAGTCCACATCGCCACACAGCTTACCTTGCGCATTGCGGTTCATGCCCACGTCGATGACCACCGCACCGGGCTTGACCATATCGGCCGTCAGCACGTTGACTTTGCCCACCGCTGCGACGATGACATCGGCTTGCAGCGTCATGGCCTTGAGGTCTTTGGTGCCACTATGGCAAATCGTCACGGTGGCATTTTTTTGCAGCAGCAACATGGCCATGGGTTTGCCCACGATATTGCTTCGTCCAATGACGACGGCGTGTTTGCCGCGCAAGTCGTAGCCAATGGATTCGAGCATCTTCATGCAGCCATAAGGCGTGCAGGGTAGAAAGCCGGGCTGGCCTACCATCAAAGCGCCGGCGCTGGCGATGTGAAAACCATCGACATCTTTTTCGGGCGCAATAGCTTCGATGACCTTGTTTGCGTCAATATGTTTGGGCACCGGTAGTTGGACCAAAATGCCGTGGATCGCCGGGTCTTTGTTCAGCGCATCAATGCGTGCTAGCAAGGCTGCTTCGGTCATGTCCGCGTCATAGCGTTCCAGCACCGAGTGCAAGCCGGCGTCGGCACAGGCCTTGACCTTGTTGCGCACATAGACCTGCGAAGCCGGGTTTTCGCCAACCAGCAGCACTGCCAGGCCGGGCGTGATGCCGCGCTCTTTCAGTGCATCGGCGCGGCGCATCACATCGGCGCGTAATTGGGCAGACAGCGCATTGCCGTCGATGATGGAAGCGGTGTGGGGTGTGGTCATAGCTCTAGGTCTTTGGGATGAAATTAAAAAAATCGATTGGGGGCGCAAGCCTGCAAGCAGGTCGGCGACGCGAGGCCGCAGGAAAGCGACTCAGGCCTTGGGGTTGGACTGGCCCAGGGCGATCTTCAGCAGATCGGCCACCGTGTTGGCACTGAGCTTTTCCATAATGTTGGCGCGGTGCGCCTCCACCGTCTTGATGCTGATGCCCAGGTCGTCAGCAATTTGTTTGTTGAGGCGACCGGCCACAATGCGTTCCAATACCTGCGACTCGCGCATGGTGAGTTTGGACAGTAAAGAATCCCGGCTGGCGGCTAGTTGGGAGTCGGCAAACGAGTCCTTGGCGTGGTCCAGCATTTGCTCTACCAGGCGCACCAGATCGGCTTCTTTGAAGGGCTTTTGGATAAAGTCCATCGCGCCTTTTTTCATGGTGTCCACCGCCATGGGAACATCGCCGTGGCCGGTGATAAACACAATGGGTAGGGGCGAGCGGATTTCAATGAGGCGGGCTTGCAGCTCCAGCCCGGTCATGCCACCCATGCGGATATCGACCAGCAGGCAAGCTACTTCGCGGGCGTCGTAGCGGCTGAGAAAGGATTCGGCGGAATCAAAGCAGCGTACCCGGTAGCCCTTGCCTTCCAACAACCATTGCACAGAGTCCCGTACCGCTTCGTCGTCATCGACGACATAGACAGTACCTTTTTTCGGGAGCAAACTATTGGAAGATTCCTGCATGTATTTTCTCGCTTGATGCAAACTTCTTTTCTTCTCTTACCGTTCTAGCCCAAGGGCAGCCAGAAGGTGAACTTGCAGCCGGTAACTGCGCCTTCATTGTAGAGGTTCTCGGCTGTCAGGCGCCCACGGTGCGACTCGACGATAGAGCGGCATAGGCTCAGGCCGATGCCCATGCCCTCGGCCTTGGTGGAGAAAAAGGCCTCATACAGGCGCGGCATGACATCGGCCGCAATGCCGTTGCCGCTGTCCTGCACCGAAAACTCCACACATTTTTTTCCTTCAAAGATGGCAGCACTGACGCGAAGTTCCACGCTGCGCTCGGGGCTGGCCCGGCGTGCCGCGTCAATGGATTCGGCCGCGTTGCGCAGCAGATTGACTAGCACTTGTTCAATCAGTATGCGGTCCACCAGCAATGGCGGCAGGCGGCTGGCCACATGGCATATAAGGCGCACGTTGAAACGCCGCAGTTCGATTTCGGCCAACTCCAGCGACTCGGCCACCATGGGCTCGACTGCGACCAGCATGCGATTGGGCTCGCTGCGCTTCACAAAGCTGCGTATGCGTTGAATGATCTGTCCTGCGCGTTGTGCCTGCTTGGCGGTTTTGTCCAGCGCGCCGAGTAGCTCCTCTTGTGTGATTTGTTGGTCCTTGATGCGCGAGACCATGCCATTGCAATAGTTGTTGATGGCGGTGAGCGGCTGGTTGAGCTCATGGGCTACGCTGGAGGCCATCTCACCCATGGTGATCATGCGGTTGGCGCTTTGTGCGCGCTC
>JBILPS010000097.1:0-7626 GCA_044373655.1 Rhodoferax sp. | reverse complement strand
ACCTTATGTTTTTGACAGCCGCTACTTCCCCCTGGGCACTTCATTCCCTCTCCGCAGCCGATGCGCTCACCCGCAGCAAAGCCTATGCCCAAGTAGGTCGCCTGGTGCGTGAGCTGAGTGGCGGCGCCACTTCGCAAGCGCACAAGCTGGGCGCCAGCCCGCTGCAAGAAGACGAGAAAGCCTATAGCTTCAGCCTGGACTTACCTGGCGTTAGCAAAGAGCATTTGCGCATTCAGATCGAAGCCACCGTGTTGCGTGTGGAAACGCTGGAAGGCGCGCCACGCAGCTACCGCGCGGTGTACGAGTTTGCGCAGGAGATCGACGGCGCATCCAGCCAGGCGCGTGTGGAGCATGGCGTGTTGCACTTAAGCCTGACCAAGAAACTGCCGGTGAACAAGGCCACCGAACTGAGCATCTCCTAAGCGCCGCAGCCTCAAAGCGACTGCAAAGGCCAGCGCGGCTGCACCTGAAAACCGTAGTCGCGCTTGGCCTCTTGCATACCGCTTTGCAGGCGCATCGCGGCGGCCAGTGCAATCATGGCACCGTTGTCGGTGCATAAGTGCAACTCGGGGTAGTGCACCCGCACGCCACGCGCTGCGCATTGGGCATTGAGCTGCTCACGCAAACACCGATTCGCCCCGACACCCCCGGCCACGACCAAGCGCTGCAGGCCGGTTGTTTTGAGCGCGGTAATGGATTTTTTTACCAGTACATCGGCAATAGCCGCTTGGGTGGACGCGGCCAAATCAGCCTGCGCTTGCACAGGTAAAGTGCCAAAGCCCGGCGTGGCGCCCGAGGCCAGGGTGTATTCGGAAGGCGCAATCGGCGCGCCATAGGCAGCCACCATTTTTTGCGACTGCACCAGCACCGCCGTCTTAAGCCCGGCAAACGAAAAATCCAAATCGCCGCTGTGCAACAAAGGTCGCGGCAAAGCATAAGCCTTGGGGTCGCCCTGCGACGCCAAAGCCGCAAGCGCCGGGCCGCCGGGGTAGCCCAAGCCCATCAGCTTGGCCGACTTGTCAAAAGCCTCGCCGGCTGCGTCGTCAATCGTCTCGCCCAGCATCTCGTAGCGGCCCACGCCATCGACCCGCATCAGCTGCGTGTGGCCGCCCGATACCAATAGCGCCACAAAGGGAAATTGCGGCGGGTCGGCGCTGAGAAAGGGCGAGAGCAAATGCCCCTCTAAATGGTGAACGCCCAGCACTGGTTTATCCAAAGCCGCCGCCAATGCGCAGGCCAAGCCCGCGCCCACCAGCAAGGCGCCCGCCAGGCCGGGGCCACGCGTGTAGGCGACCACGTCCACTTCGCGCAAGCTGCGTCCGGCACGGGCCATGACTTCACTGGTCAAGGGCAGCACGCGGCGGATGTGGTCGCGGCTGGCCAGTTCGGGCACGACGCCGCCAAAGGCCTGGTGCATATCCACCTGGCTGTACAAAGCATGGGCCAGCAAACGCGGCACGGCTTGCCCTTGCAGCTCGACCAAGGCCACGCCGGTTTCATCGCAGGAGGACTCAAAACCCAGCACCAACAAGGGCTGCGCGCTGCGGTGTGTAGGCTGGTCGGAAAGCTGGCTGTGCGTGCCGGTCGCTTGCATCACCGGAGGCGCTGCTTGGTGGTGGTTTTGGGCAGAAAGTGGTGCGGCATCGGCTTTAGTCATAGCGGGCGCCAGTGTAGGCCAGCCCTGCGCCACAATGCCGCCATGCTCCCTACCCCCATCGCTCAGCACGATATTGAAAGCCTGGAACGCGCCACGCTGGACGCCGTCTGCCCGGCTGCGCAAAGCGAGCTGCCTGGCTGGCTGCTGCCGTTTGATGCAGCCGACATTGGGCGCGCGCGCAGCGCCATTCCCCTTTTCCACCATGGTCTGGACATTGCTTTGCTGCCTGCTATCGAGCAGCAATACCGCGACCATGGTTTGCCGCCCTGTTTTCGCATTGCCGACACGCCGGGCCTGCGCCACTGGCAAGAGCGCTTACTGACCTTGGGCTACCGAAAGACGGACCCAGTGCATGTGCAAATCGCTTCCGTCGCGGACATGCAAGCAGCGGCAGACTTGACAACTGCTGCGCCAAGACTGGGTAGTGCAAGCGCGCACCCCAAAGTCATGCTGCTGGATGCGCCTGCCCAAGCTTGGGCCAGCGTTTATACCGCCCCAGGCTTTGACGCAGAGGACGGCGCCTTGCGGGTGCAATTGCTCAGCCGCAGCCGCTTTGCCCGCTACGCCTATGTGCAAAACGATGGCGTGTCGCTGGCTGCGGGCACAGCCTGCATCAGCCGCGATTGGCTGAGCGTACACGGCATGCGCACCCTGCCCCATGCGCGGGACCAGGGCCTGGGCGCGTCCCTGCTGAGCGCCTTTGTCGGCTTGGCATGGGAGCGCGGCGTTACCCGCGCCTTTTTACAAGTGGAAGCCGATAACGCCCCTGCGCTTGGCTTGTACCGCCGCTTCGGCTTTAACACCGCCTGGACTTACCACTACTGGAAAGCGCCCGCTTAAGGTCAACGGTACCCGACGCCGTCTTCACGAGGCCATAGGCTATTGGACTGTCTTTGCGAGGCCGCAGGCCGTGGCAATCCATAACTGCATGACTGTGTAGATCGCCGCGTCCCGCGATGACGGGTTACACGCAGCTTCTAAGGCCACTGCATAAGCTCATACCAAGCAGTTCGCAACCCTCGCCGACAATACCCGCATGGCTATTGGCATGTACTTGCGGGAAATCGGTCGCGGCAAAGACGGCGCGCGGGGGCTGAGCCGCGCGCAGGCCGCCGATTTGTGGGGCCAGTTGCTCGATGGTACGGTTAGCGACCTGGAATTGGGCGCTTTTTGCCTGGCCATGCGCGTCAAGGGCGAAACGCCCGAAGAAATGGCCGGCTTTCTGGACGCCACGGCGCCGCGCCTGCACACCGTGCCCAAGGGCGACAAGCCCGTCGTCGTTATCCCCAGCTACAACGGCGCCCGCAAAATTCCCGTACTAACGCCTTTGCTGGCCTTACTACTGGCGCGCGAGGGCCACCCGGTCATGATCCACGGCACGCCCACCGAAAACAGCCGCGTGTTTACCGCCGAAGTGCTGGAAGCTTTGGGCATTCATGCGCGCAGCGCCCTTGCGCCCCTGGCCGCTGGCGAAGTGGCCTTCTTTCCCACTGCCGCTTTAAGCACCGGCCTGCAAAGGCTGCTGGAAGTGCGCCGAGTCGTTAACTTGCGCAATTCGGCGCACAGCTTGGTGAAGCTGATGAATCCTTGCGCTGGCCCCAGCCTGCTGGTGACCAGCTACACCCACCCGGAATACGCACAGTCCATGGCCGCGACTTTACAACTGGTGCAGGCCAACGCCCTGCTCTTGCGCGGCACCGAGGGCGAAGCTGTGGCGGATGCGCGCCGCCTGCCAAAAATGCAAGGCTTTATCGCGGGTGAAAACGTGTTTTCGCAGGAAGCACAAAGCGGCAGCCTGGGCAGCCTGCCCGCCCTGCCCGCTGGCATCGACGCGCCGGGCACGGCAGACTACATCCGCGCGGTGATGGACGGCTCCCAGCCCGTGCCTGCGCCGATAGCGCAACAAGTGATTGAAATTTCCCGCCTTGTTTCCCGCATGGAAAGTACTGCATGATGACCAAGCCACCCCAAGCGCCCAGTACAACCCCCGGCCAAGTCAGCCTGGTTGGCGCCGGGCCGGGCGACCCGGATTTGTTGACGCTCAAAGCCGTCAAGGCCATTGCCGCTGCCACCGTGATCTTGGTGGACGACCTGGTCAACGAGGCGGTGCTGAGCCACGCCAGCCCCGAGGCCCGCATCGTCTATGTCGGCAAGCGTGGCGGTTGCGCGTCCACGCCGCAGGCCTTTATTGAAAAGTTGATGATTAGCGAAGCCCACAAGGGCGAAAACGTGGTGCGCCTGAAGGGCGGCGACCCTTTGGTATTTGGCCGCAGCGGCGAAGAGATCGAGGCCTTGCAACAAGCGGGCATTGAGGTGCACGTGGTCAACGGCATCACCGCCGCCTTGGGCGCGCTGGCCTCGCTGAACACCGCCTTAACCCACCGCGACCATGCCCACGGCGTGCTGATGGTTACCGGCCACGCCAAACCCGGCGACCCCGGCACCGACTGGCGCGCGCTGGCCCACACCGCCCGCCAGGCCAAACTCACTCTGGTGGTCTATATGGGCGTGGCCGCCGCGCAGCGGATACAGGAGGAACTGCTGCACGGCCTGGCCGCTGATACGCCGGTGGCTATCGTGCAAGACGCTACCTTGCCTTCGCAGCGGCAGGCTTTGTGCACCTTGGATTGCTTGCACCAAACGCTGACTGAACAGCAGATGGCCAGTCCTTGTGTTTTGGTGATTGGGGATGTGTTGCGGGGTCTGGGTAGCTTGGGGCGCACGCAAGAGGCGGTGTTGGCACGAGGTCAGATCCGGGCAATGTGAGGTGCGATGGGCCCTCCCTCAGGCGGTCTAAAACTGATTTATCTGCGAAGGATTCTTTGGATTCTGCCGCTTGAGCTAAACGGCTGGCGACGAACGCTGTTGCAAGCTTGGTTGAACGCAGAGTTCGCCTAATGCGTAACGGTAAAGTCAAGCCGCTATGCGCTTACGCGTTGTCGGGCTTGGACGACCACTTAAATTTCGCTCCACCTCCATACGAAGCGCTGCATTTATACGTGACTGGTAGCCAGCCCCTTGCGCCTTGAAAAACTCCAAAACGTCCGCATCCAATCGTACCGAAGTAAGCACCTTGGTAGGGGCGGCTTGCGGCCCACGGCCACGCTTCAGGACTGGCGCACCCAGCATGTCCTCAGTCCACGCTGGGTTGTCTGGGTCGTTGACCTTAGCCGAGGTTTTCTTTGGCAACTTGGCGGTAGTAGCGAGTTTCATGTTTTTCTGCCTTTCGCAGCGATATCACGTGAGGCCCTCGCGGGCGCTCGGTGTAAACCATTACAACCCCTTCTGACTTGAGAAGACCGAAACAGACCAAGCGCTGTTCGCCGTAGTCTTGCCGTTTGTCCTCGCGGGTCACTGTGAAGTGGTCCCAGATTGCATCGCATCCAACGAAGTCAAGCCCGTGATTCTTGAGGTTCAGCTTGCGCTTTGGTTCGTCCCATGAGAGCATACTTAATTGTATCTACAAAATAAAGTGCTGCAAAATGAAATTTGAGGTCTGAATTCATCGGACTGGCACGTCCTGCCGCGACAGGTCCGGTGCATTGGTGGGTTGAGCACCGAGGCGTGCCTCGACGCGGTCTTTGATTCTTCCGAGACGAACGAGACGAGAGGCAATAGCCCCAAAAGTTCGACCGTGCTTAGTGGCGATTTTTTTGACTGGCGCTCCTGCGTCAAAGCTAGCAATAAGCTCTTTGTCTTCTATCTCCGACCAAGAGCGTCCTGCGTTGCTAGGCAGCGAATCGTTTCGCTCTGCGAGCTTTACAGCGCTTTCGAGAGCCTTTGTGGCGGCAAAAAGAGCACGAATTACCTGCGGGCTGTTGAAATTGCTTTGCGCCGGGAGTATCTCGCCAGTTTCTGGATTGATTCCATTTGCAAGAGCCTCAATGATTTCTTTGGCTTCGAGTGGGAACATAGCTCAGTGCCTCCTAAGGTGCGGCCTGCTCGACTGTTCGATCGGGTTGCGAGCAGTTTTCTTGTGTTTACTATAAATGCGAAATTAAAAATAGTTATTGATATAGCTTTATTTTTTAATCTAAGCGCCGCACCTTTGCGACAGGTTCTCTGCCTGGGCCAACGAAAGGCCTTTTCCCTCCCGTTACCATATCGCCGCTTAAAACAACTAGCCCCAAGCGGGAAGACTTCGTATGCAACTCCTGATCAATGGCCAGCGCACCCACGCAGACGCCGACCCTGCCACGCCTCTTTTGTGGGTGCTGCGCGACCAACTGAACCTGACGGGGACCAAATTTGGCTGCGGCATCGCTGCCTGCGGCGCATGCACGGTGCATGTGGACGGCCAGGCGGTGCGCTCTTGCGTGACCCCGGTGTCTGCGGTGCAGGGCAAGGACATTCGCACCATCGAATCGCTGGGCAGCGCCGAACAGCCCCACGCGCTGCAGCAAGCCTGGATCACCGAGCAAGTGCCCCAGTGCGGCTATTGCCAAAGCGGCATGCTGATGGCCGCTGCCGCACTGCTGGCGCGCACGCCCCACCCCACCGATGCCGACATCGACGCGGCCATGAGCAACATCTGCCGCTGCGGCACCTACCAACGCGTACGCGCCGCTATCCACCGCGCTGCCAATAGCGCAGCCCCCCAGGCCAACGGGGGCGCAGCATGAAGCGGCGCACGATTTTGCTGAGCGCCCTGGGCGTAAGCGGCGCTCTGCTGGTGGGCTGGGGCGTGGCGCCGCCGCGCAGTCGCTTAGGCAATGCGGACAGCATGTTGCCCACGCAAGGTAGCGTGGGGCTCAATGGCTGGATCAAGATTGGCGAGGACGGCTCGGTGGCGCTGGCCATGCCGCGCAGCGAAATGGGCCAGGGCGTGCACACCGCACTGGCCATGCTGGCCGCCGAAGAGCTGGACATGCCCCTAGCCCAAATGCGCATGGAACAAGCCGGGCCCGATGCCATGTACGGCAACGTGGCCGCCGTGCTGGCGTTTTTGCCCTTCCACCCGCAGCAAACCGAAGAGGGCCAGCGCAGTGCGACGGTCAAAACCGCGCAGTGGTTGACGGCCAAAGTCGGGCGCGAGTTGGGCCTGATCATGACTGGCGGCTCCTCCAGCGTGGCCGATGCCTGGGAGCCGGTGCGCCTGGCCGCTGCCAGCGCGCGCGCCAGCCTGGCCCAAGCCGCCGCCGCCCAGTGGCAGGTGCCGGTGGGCGAAATAGTGTTTACGCAGGGAAAAATCAGCCATGCCTCGGGCAAAGAAGGCCACTTCGGGCAATTTGCCGCAGCAGCGGCCAAGCTCAACCCCGGCAGCGTCAGCCCCAAGGCGCGTAAAGACTGGACATTGATCGGCAGCCCCGCGCCGCGCACAGACTTGTGGGCCAAGAGCAGCGGCAGTGCCACTTTTGGTCTGGACGTGCGCTTGCCCAACATGGTGTTTGCGGCCGTCCGCCTGTGCCCCATGATCGGCGGCAGCGTGCAATCGGTGGACAGCGTTGCGGCACTAGCCATGCCCGGTGTGCTGAAAGTCATCTCCCTAAAACCCCAAAACGGCGCAAGCGCCGGACTGGCGGTGGTGGGCAAAACCACCTGGCACGCCCTCCAAGGCGCGCAGGCGCTGCAAGTGCAATGGGCGCAGCGCCCCCAAGGCGCGCTCGATACCAGGCAGGCGCTAGATCAATTGCAAGCCCAACTGGCCAAAGAAGAAGGCTATACCTTTCACGAGCGCGGCACGCCGCCCAATAGCGGCGACACGCTGAACGCCAGCTACAGCGCGCCCTACCTGGGCCACGCCACCATGGAGCCCATGAACTGCACCGCCTGGCTGCGAGACGGCAAGCTCTCGGTCTGGGCACCCACCCAAGTGCCCGAGGCCGCGCGTGAAGCGGCGGCCAAAGCAGCAGGCCTGCCCCTGGCGCAAATAGAGATACACATCACCTTGATGGGCGGCGGCTTTGGCAGGCGCTTGGAGGTGGACTATGTGGTGCTGGCCGCGCAAGTGGCCATGGCGCTGCCTGGCC
>JBILPS010000096.1:0-7699 GCA_044373655.1 Rhodoferax sp. | reverse complement strand
CTTTGAGCTGCAGGTACGCATCGGCATCCACGACTTTGAATTGCAGGCGCCCCAGCGCATGCGCTTTGATGTGGATCTGTATGTGCCCTATGTCCACTCCAGTCCCACGCAGGACCGTATCGACGAAATTGTGGACTACGACTTTGTGCGCATGACCATACTGCGACTGTGCGATACAGGCCACATCAACTTACAGGAAACCTTGTGCGACGCAATTGCCCAAGCGCTGCTGGGCCATGCGCAAGTCGCCGCCGTGCGGGTGAGTACTTGCAAACCCGATGTGTACCCAGATTGCGATGCCGTAGGTGTCGAAGTGTTCCGACTGCGCGCTGCTGCCCCGGCAAGCGCATCCGTGTAAGCCGTTTTTAGTTTTTCAGGATCACTCCATGGCGATATCTACTGCTGCTCCGTTTCGGGGCAATCAAACGCTGACTTTGACGGGCCTGCGCTTTGAGGCCAACCTGGGCATTCTCGAGTCCGAGCTGCTGGCACCCCAGCCCATTCAGGTGGATGCTGAGTTGCACCTGGGCGCACAACCCTTGCTGCCCGAGGACGACGATATCAACCATGTGCTGGACTACCGCAAAGTGCGCCAGATCATCATCGCCGAATGCACCGCCGAGCATGTGAATCTGCTCGAAAGCCTGATCGGTAAACTGGCCAATCGTTTGCTGCAATTGCCTGGCGTGCTCGGTGTGCGTGTGAAAATCGCCAAGTTAAAAATCTTTGACGATTGCGAAGTAGCCATCCGGGTGGAAACCGGCCAGTGGTAAACCAAGGAAGTGCGATGTTGACCGAAGCCCTAGCCCCAGCGCAAACCCAAAGTGTTCAGGACGCTGCCGCCCCTGTGCGCGACGCCGCAGAGCGTGCCGCCCACGAAACCCATAAGCTGGAAAAACGCCTGTGCCGCCAGGTGGGGCAGGCCATCATGGACTTTGGCATGATCGAAGAGGGTGACCGCGTCATGGTCTGCGTCTCAGGCGGCAAAGACAGCTACGGCATGCTCGATATCCTGCTCAAAATGCAGCAGCGCGCACCCGTCGACTTCGAGCTCATCGCCGTCAATCTCGACCAGAAGCAACCCGGTTTCCCGGACCATGTGCTGCCGGCCTACCTCAAGCAACTGGGCGTGCCCTTTCACATCGAGACGCAGGACACCTACAGCATTGTTAAAAAGGTGATCCCCGAGGGCAAGACCATGTGCAGCTTGTGCAGCCGCTTGCGCCGGGGCATTTTGTACCGCGTGGCCGACGAGTTAAAGGTAACCAAAATTGCCCTAGGCCACCACCGCGACGATATGTTGCAAACCTTTTTCTTAAACATGTTTTTTGGTGGCAAGCTCAAAGGCATGCCGCCCAAGCTGGTGAGCGACGACGGTGGCCATATCGTCATCCGGCCCTTGGCCTATGTGGCCGAAAAAGACCTGACGCGCTGGGCCACGCACCGCGCTTTCCCTATCATTCCCTGCACTTTGTGCGGCAGCCAGGAAAACCTGCAGCGCAAACAAATCGGCAATATGCTGCGTGACTGGGAAAAGCAATACCCCGGTCGCGTCGAAAGCATGTTTACCGCTTTGCAAAATGTGGTGCCCTCGCATTTGATGGACACCCAGCGCCACGACTTCAAAAATATCCAAACCACCGGCGTGCCGCAGGCCGATGGCGACAAGGCCTTTGACGCCGAGGAACTGCCGGCTCTGCCACTGCATGGCCTGCCCGCACTGGGTGCAGTGCAATGGTCCAGCACTTGAGCTTTGGAGGCCTGTCTATGCGATTACTTGTGCGTTTGGCTTTGCGAATGGGTTTACTGGTATGGCTAGCTGCCTTGGCCGGTTGCGCCAGCACCCGGCTTATCGACAGCGAGGTACGCAGCTTTCGCAGCGCTAACGCGGACGTGGCTGCGTCAAGTTACCAGTTCGAGCGGCTGCCCTCACAGCAAGCCGATGCGCCGGCGCAGACGCAGCGCGAACAGTGGGCGCAGCCGGTTTTGCAGCGGGTGGGCTTGACGCTGGTCGGCCAAGCGCCGCGCTATACGGTGCAATGGGGCGTGGCCACTGAGCAAGTGTTGCCCAATGAACCGGTTTTTAGGCGGCGTTGGGGTGGCTTTGCGGGTGGCCCTGGTTGGGGCGCACATCCCTTCTTCTTTGCGATGGAGCCCATGCTTTACCGCTTCCAGGTCCAGGTGCTGGTGCGTGATGCGCTCAGCCGCGAGGTGGTGTACGAGGCCTCGGCGCAGCACACCGGTCCTTGGAACGACCAGGCCCAGATCCTGCCCGCGGTGCTGCTCGCTGCGATGCGCGATTTTCCGCAAGGCGCCTCCGGCCCCAGCAGCGTCAAGGTGGAAATCGGCCCTGGCGGCATGGCACTGCGCCCATGAGCAGCAACGCCGTGGCTAGCGAGTCGCCCACCCGCATTACAGCGGTGCGCCATGGGGAAACCGCCTGGAATGCCATCACGCGTTTGCAAGGGCAGCTTGATATTGATCTGAACGACTTGGGCCGCTGGCAGGCCGAGCGCGCGGGGGCGGCCTTGGCCGATAGCGCGCTGCAAGTGGTTTACAGCAGCGACCTCTGCCGCGCCCACAATACCGCGCAGGCGATTGCCCGGCATAGTGGTATCGCGCTGCCCGCCATCCGCACCCACCCGGGCTTGCGCGAGCGTTGTTTTGGCCGCTTTGAAGGCCTGACCTATGCGCAAGTGGGCGACTTGCATCCCGAGGAGGCATTGCGCTGGAAACAGCGTGACCCGGCTTGGGCGCCGCCCGGTGGCGAAAGCCAAACCCAGGTGTTTGAACGCGTGCACGCCGCGCTGAGCGCCATTGCCGCCGCGCACCCGGGTGCGCATATTGCCATCGTGACGCATGGCGGTGTGCTGGACGTTTTTTACCGCCTGGCTACCGGCCAGAGCATTAGCGCAGCGCGCACCTGGGACCTGGGCAATTGCGCCATCAACCGCTTGCTCTGGACGCCCCAAGCCCTGACCTTGGTGGGCTGGGCTGACACCGGACACCTGGACGAAGGCCCGCGCGATGAATTTGCTGCCTAGGCGCATAGGCGCTTTGATTCAGGGTTTCTCCCGCTGCCTTATTGCGGTGGATTGCGCACAATAGGCCCATGTCAAAAGTCATTGTTTTTGCATTTCCGGTGTTTCTGGCCGCTATGGCCTTGGAGCTTTGGTGGGATAGGCGCAAGCGCAGCGCCGGTGCGCTCGCGCGCAGCAGTTACGCTTTTAGTGACACGCTCAACAGCCTGAGTCTGGGCCTGCTCAGCCAGGTAGTGGGGGTGCTGGCCAAGTTCATCGGCATTGCGGCTTATGCCTGGGTGTTTGAGCGCATTGCACTGTTTCCAGACGCCGATGTGTGGAACCATTGGTACGGCTGGCTCGGGGCCTTGTTACTGTACGACTTGTGTTACTACTGGCTGCACCGCGCTGGGCATGAGGTGGCTGTTTTCTGGGCGGCGCACGTGGTGCACCACCAAAGCCAGGAGTACAACCTGTCCACCGCCTTGCGCCAGACCGCTAGTGGCGGACTGCTGGGTTGGGTTTTTTACCTGCCGCTGGCGCTGCTAGGCGTGCCGCCGCTGTTGTTTGGCATCGTGGCGCTGGTGGATTTGCTCTACCAGTTCTGGGTGCATACCGAGCATGTGGGCAAGCTCGGCTGGTTTGACCGCGTGTTTTGTTCGCCCAGCAACCACCGGGTGCACCATGCCGTCAATGAAGGCTATGTGGACCGCAACTATGGCGGTATCTTGGTCGTGTGGGACCGCTTGTTTGGCACCTTTCAAGAAGAAGATGAACGCTGCGTCTATGGCACCCGCACACCGCTCAATAGCTGGGACCCTTTGTGGGCCAATCTGGAGGTCTATGCCGGTTTAGCTGCCACCGCCTGGCGCACGCCGCGCTGGCGCGATAAGTTGGCGGTCTGGTTCAAGCCGCCGGGCTGGCAGCCCGTCGGGGCCCTGCCCAAGCCCGCCTTTGACATCGGCCAGGTGCAGCGCTTTGACCCGCCCTTAAACCCCCGGCAACGCAGTTTTTCCAGCCTGCAGTACCTCGGCCTGATGGCAGCAAGCACCGCCTTTTTGTGGCATGCCGATGCCATGCCCTGGCAACACGCGGCTCTGTATTGCGCCGCATTGTGCGCTGCCGCTTGGGCCATGGGTGGCTATTTGCAAGGCCGCTTGCGCGCCCTGGAAACCTTGGCAGTGCAAGCAGCGGTTTTGGCGCTGCTGGGCGGCTTGGGTTTTTTGACCTAGCTCAGTAAATCCGGCGCCTGGCCCGCAGGTGCGGTCACGCCGAGATGCCGGTAGGCTGCCAGCGTAGCAATGCGTCCGCGTGGCGTGCGTTGCAGATAGCCTTGCTGAATCAGGTAGGGCTCGATCACGTCTTCAATGGTTTCGCGCTCTTCGCCGATGCTGGCGGCGATGTTGTCCAAACCGACGGGCCCGCCGTCAAAGCGGTGAATCACTGCTTCGAGCAGTTTGCGGTCCATGAGGTCAAAGCCTTGCGGGTCCACGTCCAGCATCTTGAGCGCCAGGTTGGCAATGTCCAGGGTGATAGTGCCCACGCCCTTGACGTCGGCGTAATCGCGCACCCGGCGCAGCAAGCGGTTGGCAATACGCGGGGTGCCGCGCGAGCGGCGGGCAATTTCAAATCCGCCTTCCTCGACCATGGGCACCTTCAGCAGGCCGGCGCTGCGGGTCACGATGCGCTGCAACTCTTGCGCCGAATAAAACTCCAGTCGCGCCACGATGCCAAAGCGGTCGCGCAGTGGGTTGGTCAGCATGCCCGCGCGCGTGGTCGCGCCCACCAGCGTAAAAGGCTGCAAATCAAGCTTGATGGAGCGCGCCGCCGGGCCTTCGCCGATCATGATGTCGATTTTGTAATCCTCCAGCGCAGGGTAGAGGATTTCTTCCACCACCGGGCTTAAGCGGTGGATTTCGTCAATAAAGAGTACGTCGTTTTTTTCCAGATTGGTCAACAGCGCGGCCAGATCTTTGGGTTTTTCCAGTACCGGCCCGCTGGTTTGGCGCAGGTTGACGCCTAGTTCGTGGGCAATGATGTGGCTCAGCGTAGTCTTGCCCAGGCCCGGCGGGCCAAAAAGCAGCACATGGTCCAGCGCCTCGTCACGCTTGCGCGCCGCGCCAATAAAGATTTCCAACTGCTCGCGCACCTTGGCCTGGCCCACATAGTCATCCAGCAGTTTGGGGCGCAAGGCGCGCTCGATGGCCTCTTCTGGGCCGGACAGCGGCGCGGCCGACACCATGCGGGCGGCCGGTGCGGGTGAAAAATCGTCGGTTTGTATGCTCAATGCAATCTTCTCACTGGATGCGCTGCACGTGTGCAGCCTGGCTGCTTACGCCCCAAGACCTACCCCTTGTGGCATGGCGCGTTGATGGTGTTGGCATTGTCCCTCAGCCCGGCCAGCAGAAAAAACACCCCCGCCAGGGGCTGAGCCGCTAAAATCGGGGCAATTGCGCGTGGAATCCGGCTGCGTGCGTCGGCAACCAAACTACCGGTTTACTCCCATTTTCGTGTCAACTCCCAATCGTTCCGCCTTACCGCAGCACATCGCCATCATTATGGATGGCAACCGCCGCTGGGCCAGTGCGCGCGGTTTGCCCAAGGCGGCCGGGCACACCGTGGGTGCGCGCAAAGTGCGCGCCATTGTGCAAGCCTGTGCCGAGCGCGGCGTGCGCAACCTGACACTTTTCGCCTTCAGCACCGAAAACTGGCGCCGCCCGATGGAAGAGGTGGGCACCCTCATGGGCTTGCTCAAGCTCTACCTGCAAAAGGAAATTGGCGAATTGCGTGCCCAGGGCGTGCGTTTGCGGGTGATTGGCGACACCTCCAAATTTGACGCCAGGGTGCAGGCACTCATAGCCGATGCACAGGAATTGACCGCGCACAACAGCAAAATTACGCTGACGCTGGCCTTAAATTACGGCGGTCGCTGGGATATTTTGCAGGCCTTCAAAGCCTGGCAGCAGGCCCATCCGCAGGCTGATGCCCAGTCGATGACCGATGCGGCCCTCGCGCCGTATTTGCAAATGGCCGATGCGCCCGAACCCGATTTGATGATCCGCACCGGTGGCGAATCGCGCATGAGTAATTTTTTACTCTGGCAGATGGCCTATACCGAGCTCTATTTCACCGACTTGCTCTGGCCCGAATTCACCCCTGAAGCACTGGACCAGGCCATCATCTGGTTTGGCCAGCGCGACCGCCGTTTTGGCGGTGAAAGCACCTTGGCATCGCCCTTGGACGGCCAGGCCAGCGCCTGATTGCGCCCCTGGGGCGCCTCTGTCATAAAGGCGTCCTAAACTTTCTCCTTCTCTTTATTCGCAAGGAACCAAGCCATGGATGCTAAGGATGCATCTGAATTGATCGAGGTTGATGACAACAACGCGGCGGAAAACAACCGCCAAAAAAACCGGACAGCCCTGACAATTTCCATTTTTGCCATGGTGCTGGCTATTACTAGCCTGGGCGGCTCTAACGCTGGCAAGGATATTACGCAGGAAAACATCCTGGCGGCCAATACTTATGCGTTTTACCAGGCCAAGTCCATCCGCCAGACCACGCTCAAAGTGGCGGCGGCCGATATGGAACTGCAATTGCTGCGCGAACCGGCCATGAATGCAGCGGCCAAAGAAGCGACGCAAAAGAAAATCGATGACTACAAAAAAACCATAGACCGCTATGAGTCCGAGCCCGAGACCAAAGAAGGCAAGAAAGAATTGATGGTGCGGGCCAAAGCGCATGAAGCCGTTCGCGACCATGCCATTCGCCAGGACCCTTGGTTTGACTACGCCGAAGGCGGATTGCAAATCGCCATCGTGCTGCTTTCGGTGTCCATCATCGGCTCCATACCGGCTTTGTATTTCGCTGGCTTGGGCTTGGGCCTATTAGGCTCTGTGTCCGCGCTCAATGGCTTCATGTTGTTTTACGGCTGAAATGCCTAAGCCCTCTGGGCATCAGTCATTTCGCGCCGGCTGTCCAGAGCGGTGCAGCCAACTGAGCCGGCCGCCTGCGTTCACACCCACTTAAAGCTGGCGCGCAAGACCTTGCTCAGCCATGCAGGCACTGGGCCTGCGCGCAGCAGGGTGGCGGCCATGGAAAACTGGGTGCGTACCACGGCTTTTTCATGGCTAAAGGCCTTAAAGCCGTACAAGCCGTGGGCATTGCCCAGGCCCGAATTGCCGATACCGCCAAAGGGCAGATTGCCATGTAAAAAGTGAATCATGGCGTGGTTGATGCAGGCGCCACCCGATTGGGTTTGGGCCAGCACCTGCGCTATCGTCGCTTCGTTTTGGCTGTACAGGTACAAAGCCAGCGGTTTGGGCCCCTGGTTGACCTGTGCAATCACTTGATGGATATCGGTAAAGCTGAGGATGGGCAGCAAAGGCCCGAAGACCTCTTCTTCCAAAATCCGCGCCCCGGCCCCGATGTTGTCCAGCAAAGTAGGCTGCACATAGCACTGCGCCTCGTCCACCGCACCGCCTGCCAACACCCCAGCGCCATGCGCCTTGGCGTCGTCAAGCAGGGCTTTGATGCGGGCCGTGTGCCGTGGATTGACGATGCGGGTGTAATGTTTGCTGGCTTGCTGCGCCGCTGCGTCTGCGCCGTAGGCCTTGCTCAGTTCGGCCTTGCAGCACGCCAGCCAGCGTTCTTTCACGCTCTCGTGGACAAACACATAGTCT
>JBILPS010000041.1:0-24340 GCA_044373655.1 Rhodoferax sp. | reverse complement strand
CGCTGTCGTCGGGCAGCGCAGCGGCAGACGCATAGCCTTTGCCTTCGGGTAAGTGGCCTATCCATTGGGTAGCCGAGACTTGCTCCCAACGCACGCCGCTGGGGCCATACAAAGCATAGGACTTGCCCTTGAGGCGCAGAGCCAAAACACGTGCATCCGCATAGGGCACGCGGGTGGCGGCAAAGGGCAACTGCAGGCGCAGATTGCCTTTGGGGATTTGCAGCGACACAAAGGGACTGCCGTGCGCCACGGTGGCCGTCATGGCGGCGTCATTCGGGCCCCAAGCGATGTCGATAGCCCAGTCACTGGCATTGGCTAATTTGGGACGCTCTAGCGTAATACCGGTGGGCGAAAGCAGTAAGCCGTCCTGGTGCGGGTAGTGGATTTCTACATCGCGCCGCTCGGTGGGCACCACGGTTTTGCTAGGCAGCGAAAACTCGATGCCCGCACTGCTAGGCAAAACAGTTAAGGGGTGGGCAAACAAGACCTCGGGCTTGTCGCTATAGACCAGGGCCGAATACCACTGGTTGCTAGGCGCGGCGCGCTTGAGCATGGCTGGCGTGCGGTAAGGCGCGGGCGGCACTGCCCGGTCCGCCGCCTTGGGGGCCAGGGTGTAAGCGCCAGCCCCCGCTTGGACCGTTTGGGCCTGCACCGCAAAAGAGGTGGCGCAGGCGCACAGCAAAGCAAGGCACAAAGGGCGGATAGCGGGCATGGGGTTTCCTGTTCCGGACAAGTGCGCAGGCATGTCCAACATTGGGGTTTTACAGCATGGATTATGAAAGCGCTTTCATGATTCTGTAACTAGGGTTTTCCATAGGTCTGGCAGCGACTGGGCGTGCACCACAATTCAGGGGGATTTTTTGCGCCGTACAAGGGGAAACCCTAGGTGGCAGATGACCCAAAAACGCGCGGCATGCAATTACAATGAAAGCGCTTTCATACATTTTGGCACACTAACACCATGAGCCTTCCAAGCAAACCCCTCCCCACGCGCCCTAGCGGCAAGCGACTGGCCCTGGCCGGTGCCTTGCTCAGTTTGTCCGCTTCCAGCTATGCGATTGATTTCGGCCCCGACGGCATGTTCAGCCTGACCGGCTTTGCCAAGGCGGAAACATCGATGAACAGCAACCAGTGCAAGGACTGCGCGCGCTTTCCCCTTGAGGACAAGCACCGCATTTGGGCCGATGAGCTGGTCAATGGCAAAGAATACAAAACCATGGCGCAGACCACCATCTTGTTCCAGCCCTGGCTGGGTGCCAAGTACAACCTGGGCCAGGGCTACACAGCGAGTGCCTTGCTAAGCCAGCGCTTTCGTGGTGGCGCGGCCACTGTGCTCGATTCCGTGAAATCTATCGACCGGGACATGGCATTTGATCCCAACATTTGGTACGAAAAAAACGTCGCTATCAGCCACGAAGACTATGGTCGGGTTGCGATCGGCAGCATGACGGCGCGCGGCTGGGCAGTGGCGGATTACCCCTATGGCACCAACATTGGGCTCTCTAATGAATGGGCGGGCAGCGGCGCCGGTTACGGCATGCTGGGCAACGCGATCCGCGTGACCACGCGCCCCTTGGACGTGATGAACGGCGACCTGGTGCTGGAAGCGACCATCGACCAGGGCAAAACCGAATTCACCAAGAACAAGCCCCTGCTCATTGAGCTGTATGCGCAATACCACCAGGGCGACTTGGTCGTGGATGCGGTGCTCCAAAACGCCAAAAACGGCAAACCCTTGGCTTGGGGACACGGGCCTTTCGGTGCTTTGACCGATTCAGCCGCTGACGACAACTTGCTCACCAGCGGCGCTGAGCAAAGCATGGCGATGGCCGTGGCGCGTTACCAGCTGACTTCGCAAATTGAGCTATCGGGCGGCGTGCGCGCCAACCGTTGGAGCGGCATGCGGGCGATCCAGCTATCGACCGGGGCGCAAGGGCTTTGGAACACGATGTTTAACGTGGCCTGGGACACCAATGTGGGCGGCGTGGCCAACCCAGGCTACGCGGCAAGCTCGGTGGACTTGAGCGCCGGCGCCCGCTACCGCACCGGGCCCTGGACGGCCTCGGTCGGGGTTATTTACCTGGGCACCGCGACCACCAGCAACCCCACAGAGCGCGGCCAAAGCAATGACGCTACCGCCGCGAACATGGGCCTAAATTACGACTACGGACAAGGCCTGCAGTTCTACGGCTTTGCCGGGATGAGCCACTTTGGCCGCATCGGCCTGTCGCCCATGTCCATGCCGGGCAATAACGCGTTCTGGGGTGTTGACTCTCGCGTGACGCAGGACGGCAACTGGTTTGGCGCGGGTGTGGTTTACACGTTTTAAGGCTCAAGAGCCAAAGGTTTACCCATGAAATTCTCCCAACTTTTTTCTTCATCTGCGCGAAACGCTTTATGGCAGCGCACCTTGGCCGCACTGGTGGGCGGTCTACTGCTTGTCTCTTGCGGTGGCGGTGGTGTGGTGGTGACGGGCGTTACGCAACGGCTGCTCAGTCCCGAAGTGGCAAGCCGTAACGCCGTGAATTACGCGCCCTATCGAACTTCGCAAGTTGAATCAGACCGTACCAATGAGACGATTACCGAAGCCATGATCAAGCAGGACCTGGACCTGATGGTGGCGGGTAACTTCAGGCTGATTCGTCTGTTTGACAGCTCGGACCAAGTGGCCAAGCAAACCCTCAAAGTCATTCGCGACAACAAGCTGGATATCAAGGTCATGCTCGGGGTATGGATTGCCAGCGGCAATGACGCATTCAACCAAGCAGAGATTGCCCGAGGCGTAGCGCTAGCCAAGCAATACAGCGACATCGTGGTTGCCGTTAGCGTAGGCAATGAGACCATGGTCAGCTGGTCCTTTAACCCCTTGTCTGTTACCCAAATGGCCGCTTACATCAAGAGTGTGCGTGACCAGGTCACCCAAGCAGTGACCACCGATGACAACTGGGCGTTTTTCGCACAAGCAAGTGCTAAGGAAAAAAACCCGCGTGACGTACTTGGCGTGATCGACTTCGTAGCCATGCATACCTACCCATTGGCCGAAACCACCAACCCACCAGCGACCTGGGACTGGCAGCAATTTGGGGTGGCAGCCGGCCCTGCGCGGGCCACGGCCATGATGGATGCAGCCATCGCCGCCGCACGCGCGCAACACGCAGCCGTGCGTACACACCTGGACAGCCTGGGCTTTCCCACGATGCCTATCGTGATCGGCGAGACCGGCTGGAAGGCCGTGGTGTCCGATGGCGAGATCAATCGCGCCCATCCGGTCAACCAGAAAATGTATTTCGATAGGCTTCAAACTTGGACCAACGAAATGCGCGCTGGCAAGGGTGGGCCCAAATCCATTTTCTATTTCGCCGCCTTTGACGAAGACTGGAAAGGCTCAGACGACAAATGGGGGCTTTTTAATAAGAATAGACAAGCGCGTTATGTGGTCCAAAGCCTCTATCCCAAAGCCCAAGGCTTTACGCATGAGACTGGCACCTACGCCGCGACGGATGCCTTGTTTGCCCCTGACATCAATGAAGCAACGGTGACAGGCTCGCGCTTTACCGTGTATGCCGACAACGTTCCAAGCGGTGCCTCTGCGGCAGTGGCGAGGGGGGTTGACTTATTTGGTTGGGACAACCCGCCAACAGCTTTTGGCGGCGAAGAAGATGAGGGTGTGCGCGTCACCGGCGCTCCTGGCGACAGTGCCAATGGGCTGGTGGTTAAACCCGTTCCTAAGACATGGGGTTGGGGCCTGCTGATCGCACCTAGCAATGGCACTTTGATCGCGAATCTAAGTGCCTACGAGGCGACAGGCAATTTGAACTTCAGCATCAAGACGACATACCCTGGCAAGTTGGAAGTGGGCTTTTACACAGGCAGCGGCGCCTCGGGTTATGACGTTTACCTGCCTCTAGCAAGTGGCAGTTACGGCTATGTCAACGATGGCAATTGGCACACGGTGACGATTCCGATTCGGGATATCAAGGCTTTTGGCAATAAAGGCTCTGGTAACGAGGGCTCCAGTACATCGGTATTTGATCTCACCAAGGTGAGCAATCCCTTCGTTATCGCGGATCGCTTTGGTAATACCCGCAACACCCAAGCCAGTGCCACCAATACCAAGCTCTTTATCGACAATATTTACTGGTCCAAGTAAGCGAATGCCCAGCGCCTTGAAATACCAAGGGCTTGGGTAACAAGCATGATTCGCCAATTTCTCAGTAAGCAAGGTGCTGCGTCCCAACTGGTAGAGCAATCACCTTTGCTTGGCTACCCGAGTAGGGGCGGCCTGCCATCGCTCTACATCAACCCCAAAAAAACCTTCCAAACCCTGGAAGGTTTTGGCGGCGCCTTCACCGAATCGGCGGCCACGACCTGGAAAAAGCTGCCGCTGGCGCAGCAGCAGGAAGTGCTGCGCGCTTACTTTGATCCGCTACAGGGGCATGGCTATACCTTTTGCCGGGTGCATATGAACAGCTGCGATTTTTCGCTGGGTAACTATGCGCATGTGGAAACCGCGGGCGATGTGGGCTTGCACAGCTTTAGCATCGACCGCGACCGCGTGGCCTTGCTGCCCATGATTCAGGCGGCGCAGCAGGTGGCCGGGCGCAAGCTGCAACTCTTGGTGTCGCCCTGGAGCCCGCCGGCCTGGATGAAAAGCAATGGGCAAATGAACGGCGGCGGGCATTTGCTGGCGCAGTACCGCGCTGCTTGGGCACGCTGTTTTGTGGAGTTCATATGCGCTTACGAAGCCGAAGGCGTGCCGGTGTGGGGCGTGTCGGTGCAAAACGAGCCCGAGGCGGTGCAGGCCTGGGACAGCTGTATTTACACCGCCGAAGAGGAGCGCGATTTTGTGCGCGACCACCTGGGTCCAGCGCTGACAGCAGCAGGCTTGGGGCATGTGCGCATCGTGATTTGGGACCATAACCGCGACCGCATGATCGAACGCGCGGACCGGGTGCTGAGCGACCCGCAAGCGGCGCAGTACATCTGGGGCACGGGTTTTCATTGGTATGTGGAAGACCATTTTGAGCATGTGCAAATGCTGCACGATGCCTGGCCCGATAAGCACCTGCTGTTTACCGAAGGCTGCCAGGAAGGCGGGCCGCATACCGGCGAGTGGGC
This sequence comes from Rhodoferax sp., assembly GCA_044373655.1. Taxonomy (GTDB): domain Bacteria; phylum Pseudomonadota; class Gammaproteobacteria; order Burkholderiales; family Burkholderiaceae_C; genus Allorhodoferax. Next base: position 19,222 of record JBILPS010000041.1, on the reverse strand, counting down.
GGTGGGCGAGCGCTATGCGCGCTCCATCATCAACGACCTGAACCGTTGGACCGTGGGCTGGATCGATTGGAACCTGCTGCTAGACGATACCGGCGGACCCAACCATGTGGGTAATTTGTGCAGCGCACCGATATTGGCGGATCCGCAAGCCGGCGCATTGGACTACCAAAGCTCGTATTACTACTTGGGGCATTTTTCGCGCTTTATCCGGCCCGGCGCCAAGCGCATTGTGTGCGCTGCGACGCGTGAAGCTTTGGAGTGCTGCGGCTTTGTCAATACCGACGGCTCGATTGCCGTGGTGGTGTGCAACCGCAGCGATACAGCGATGGCCTTTGACCTGCACTGGTGCGGCGAAAACTACGCCACCGAACTTCCGGCGCATGCGATAGCCACGTATGTGCAGGCCGCGCAGGCGAGCTGAACGGCCCATCTTTTTATAAGACCTTACCCGCAGCGTCAAAGCCCAGCACGGCATCAGCCGGGGCACGTAAAAACACCATTTGTCCGGCCTGAAACGGTCCGCTGTTAGCGGCCACTTTGGCTTTTAGCAAGTCGGCTACGCCTTGCACACGCATATGCAAAACCGAGGCATCACCCAAGTGCTCGGCCAGCACCACAGTGGCGGCTACGCCCTCCCCGCCTGCATGGACTTGCAGGTGTTCGGGGCGTACGCCTAGCTGCTTTGCTCCGGCCAGACGTTCTCCGGCCAGGGTTTTCCACAGCGCAAGATGGGCTAGCTCCGCCGCGCTAGCGGGCTGCGCTATCAGATTGATTTTGGGCGCGCCCATAAAGCCGGCTACAAACACATTGGCCGGGCGCTGGTAGACCTCTAAGGGCGCACCGATTTGCTCGATCACCCCTTGGTTAAATACGGCGATGCGGTTACCCAGCGTCATGGCCTCGACCTGGTCGTGGGTGACGTAAATCATGGTGGTGCCCAGCTCTTTGTGCAGGCGGGCCAGCTCCACGCGCATGTCCACGCGCAAGGCAGCATCTAGGTTAGACAGGGGCTCGTCAAATAAAAACACTTTGGGCTTACGCACAATCGCGCGTCCAATCGCCACGCGCTGGCGCTGGCCACCGGACAGCTCTTTGGGGTAGCGCTGTAAGAGTTCGGTCATGCGCAGTGTTTCGGCGGTTTGCTGCACCTGGCGCTCGCGCTGGGCCTTAGCCACACCGGCCATCTTCAGGGCAAAGCCCATGTTGTCGGCCACCGTCATGTGCGGGTACAGGGCATAGCTTTGGAACACCATGGCCGCGCCCCGGTCAGAGGGGCGCAAATCATTAGCCCGCACGCCGTCGATACGCAGCTCGCCGGCGCTGATGCTCTCCAGCCCCGCGATCATGCGCAGCGTGGTGGTCTTGCCGCAGCCCGAGGGGCCGACAAAGACCAAGAACTCGCCATCGCGCGCTTCAATGTCGATGCCGCGTATCACCTCGGTGGTGCCGTAGCTTTTGCGTATGCCTTGCAGCGTGACGGTGCCCATGTATTTATTCCTTGTTGCGGGGGGCGCGATCAGGCAGCGCGCTGCGCCTGGGCATCGCCGGCCAGAAAGTCGCGGTACCACTTGGCGCTGTCTTTGAGGGTACGTTGCTGGGTGTCGTAGTCCACATACACAATGCCAAAGCGTTTGGCATAGCCCGAGGCCCACTCGAAGTTGTCCATCAGGCTCCACACCATATAGCCCTTCATGGGAACGCCTTGTTGCATGGCCTGATGCACCGCCGCAATATGGGTTTGCAAGTAGCGCACGCGGTCGGCGTCATGCACTTGGCCATTGACCAAGGGGTCTTTAAAAGCGCCACCGTTTTCGGTGATCATGAGCGAGGGCACGGGATAGTCCTGGTGCAGGCGCACCAGCAGCTCGGTCAGGCCCTGGGGATACACCTCCCAGTCCATTTCGGTCACCTCCAGGCCACTGCTGCGCACGTCGTGGCTGCCTTCTGCGCTCACCACGCTGCGCGAGTAGTAGTTGATGCCCATAAAGTCCATGGGCGTGGCGATGATGTCCATATCACCGTCCTGCACCGGTGGCGCGTCGGCGCCGAGGTGTTCCAAGATGTCCTGCGGGTAGCTGGCTTTGTACAGCGGGTCCATAAACCAGCGCACCAGGCGGCCATCGTCGAGCCGGGCTTTGGCCAGGTCTTGCGGGCTGTCGGTGGCAGCGTGGATGGGCGAGAGATTGAGCACAATGCCCAACTCCGCTTTGCAGCCGACTTCGCGCAGGGCGCGCACTGCCATGCCGTGGCTAAGCAACAAATGGTGGGCCGCGCGCATGGCGATGCCACGCTCTTTAATGCCGGGCGCGAAGATGCCGGTCTCGTAACCCAAGATGGCCATAACCCAGGGTTCGTTGTGGGTGGCAATCGAGGCCACGCGGTCGCCCAGGCGTTGGTGCATGCCCAGGGCGTAATCCACAAAACGGTGGGCGGTGTCGCGGTTGGCCCAGCCGCCCTGGTCTTGCAGGGCTTGGGGCAAGTCCCAGTGGTTGAGCGTGAGGTAGGGTGCCAGGCCGCGCTCGAGCATGCCATCGACCAGGCGCTCGTAAAAGTCCAGGCCTTTGCTGTTCCAGGCGCCACTGCCCAAGGGCTGTACGCGCGGCCAGGACACCGAAAAGCGGTAGGTATTGACGCCCAGCTTGGCGATCAGGTCCAGATCCGATTGCCAGCGCTGGTAGTGCTCGCAGGCACGGCTGCCATCCGAGCTATCGGCGATGGTGCCGGGCTTAGCGCAAAAGGTGTCCCAAACCGACGGGCCGCGCCCATCAATGCTCGTGGCGCCTTCAATCTGGAAAGCGCTGGTGGCGACGCCCCAGACGAAATCGTGCGGGAACTGGGCTTTGAGTTCTAGGTCGGTAAGGGATGGCATGGTTTCTGATAACGACAGTTTGGTGATCGTGTCCAACAAGTATTTATTTCACCGCGCCAGCGGTCAGGCCGTCGATCAAACGGCGCGAGGAAATCGCAAATAAGACCAGCAACGGAAGGGTGGCGATGGCCGAACCGGCCATCACCGCGCCCCACTCGGTGTTGACCGGGCTTTGCATGCTGCGCAGGGCCAAGGGCAAGGTGTACATCTCGGGGGAACGCATAACGATCAGCGGGCCGATAAAGTTGTTCCACGAGGCGATGAAGGTGATCAAGCCCAGCGTACCCATGGCTGGTTTGAGCAGGGGCACCACGATGCGCCAGTAAATACCCAACTCGCCGCAGCCGTCCATGCGCGCCGCTTCGATCAACTCGCGCGGTATGGCGCTGGTGATGAACTGGCGCATCATGAAGATACCAAAGGCACTGGCCGCACCGGGGATGTAGAGGGCGCGCGGCTGGTCGATCCAGCCAAAAGCGTCCATGATCATGAAGCTGGGAATCATGCCCAGAAACGACGGCAGCAGCATGGTGCCCATGACCAGGGTGAACAAAGGCTGCTTGAAGCGAAAGTCAAACATCGCAAACGCATAGCCACCCATAGAGCAAAACAAAAGCGTCAGCGCGGTAGACGCCAGGCCCACGTACAGACTCCAGCCCAGGCTGCGCCAAAAGGGAATCTTGGTGGTCAAGATCTCCATATTGGCCATGAAGCTGTCGCCGAAAAACAAGGGTGGCGGCAGGGTGAATATTTCAGTGCGCGAATGGCTGGCAAACACGAACATGAAATAAAACGGCAGTAGCATCACCACCGCACCCAATGCCACCATGGCATAGGCGGCGCGCGGTGCGAGCTGGCTGGGGGCGGACGATGCGCTGCTCATGCAGAAGGACCGCGCGGTTTGAAGGCGCGATTGGTCAGCCAGGTCAGCAAGGCCACAAATACAAACAAAAGCCAGGACAAGGCGCTGGCGCCGCCAAAGTCATTGAACTCGAAGGCCGTGCGGTACATATACATGGCCGTGGTCATGCCACTTTGGTCGGTACCCCCGCGCCCACCGGTCAGGATGAAGGGCTCTTCAAACAACTGCAAGCCGCCGACCACGCTGAGGGTGACGCCGAAATAAATCATGGGCTGCAAGCTGGGCAGCGTGATAAACCAAAACTGCTGCCAGCGCCCCGCGCCATCCATGGTGGCCGCTTCGTAGATATCGGCGGGAATGGTTTGCAAGGCTGCCAGGTAGAGCACGGTGTTAAAGCCCACGTAGCGCCAGAACACGACCAGCGAAATCGCCGGTTTGACGTTGTCGGCCTGGCCCAACCAGTCCACCGGTTGGTCCGGCGTGATCCAGGCCAGCCCTGGGAGTTGGTGCATGGCCAGCAACGCCTGGTTGATCAGCCCGTAGTCGGTGGAAAACAAGGTGCTGAACATCATGGCGATGGCCACGGTGCTGGTGATGTAAGGCAGGAAGTAGGCCCCTATCACCATATTGCGGCTGCGCTTAAAGGAGGTGTGAATGAAGTAGGCCAGCGGTATGGCGACCAGGTGCTGCGGTACGCCGGACACCAGCGCCAGCCAGGCGGTATTTTTCAAGGATTTCCAGAACCATTCGTCGGTGATGGCGAAGGCGAAATTGTCTAGGCCAACGAACTTCATGGCCGACAGGCCGGCCGTCGGCTCCCAGCTTTGGAAGGCCAGGTAAAAAGAAAAACACAGGGGGAAAACACCGAACACTAAAAACAGCACGACAAACGGGCTGAGCAGCACATAAGGAACGGCGGCCGGGGACAAACGCGGAGTCATGCGGGAGGCTCTTGGTCAGGCGTTTGTCGTGCGTACAGCTGCAAGATGCGGTGCAAGCTTAACGCTTGACGCGGCGCTCCAGCAAGGCCTTAGCGTCGGCCAGCGCGGTGCGCACGTCCTTGCCCTGGTCCAGCACTTTGTCCAGCTCGGTATTGATGATTTCGTCGGCGATGGGATCGAGCTTATGAACATTGACCGCATTGACTTTTTGTGCCGCTTCGCGCCAGATCAGGCGTGCTTTCTGGCCGCCCAGAAATTCAATCGGTTGGTCAAAGAAAGCGTCTTTATGGGTTTCAACAAGCGCCGGGAAAGCGTCCTGCGATTTGAAAGCGGCCAGTTGCATCTCCGGGGTGAGCGTCATCATTTGAATGAAGTCCGCTGCCAATACTTTGTTCTTGGCGCCTTTGGGGATGCTGTAAAAACTGCCGCCCCAGGAGCCAAAGGCTTTTTCGGGTAATTGGGCGGCGCGCCAAAGGCCTTTGGTTTCGGGGGCGAGCCAGTTGTTCAAGTGGCCGGCCAACCAAGCGCCGGTCATTTGGGTGGCAATGGTGCCGCGCTTAAAGCCTTCGGACCATTCATTGGACCAGGCGCCTATTTTTCCGTCCAGCTTTTGGTCGCGCACTTTTTTTGCCATCTCGAACGCGCGCACAAAGCGGGGCGAATCCACCAACACTTTGCCGGTTTTGTCGATGTACATAGCTTCGCCGTTTTTCAGGTCAGCGCGGATCATGATGTCTTTGATGTCACGCGCATGGGCCACCAAGTAAGCGCCAGTGGCGGACTTGATTTTCAGGCCGGAATTGACAAAGCTGTCCCAAGACTGGGTCAGATCGGCTTCGGTGAGGCCGGCTTTTTTCAGGATGTCCGTGCGGTAAAGCAAGGTGCCCGGGCCAATGTCGGCGGGCATGGCTACAAAGGCACCGTTGATAGAAATGCCCTGGGCGTAAGCAAAGGGCACGATACGCGCGCGCTGCGCTTGCATGTTGTAAGGTGCTGCGCCCAGGTTTTCCAAGCCGCCGCCTTCGGCAAAACGGCCCACATAGCCGTATTCCACCACCATCACGTCCGGCAGGTTGGACGAGGTGGACAGCGCCGTGGTCATGGCGGTGTGGTGGTCGGCGAAGGCGCGGCTGGTGATCTTGACCTCCACGTCAGGGTGCTTTTTCTTGAAGGCCGGAATCGCCGCCTTGGCGATTTCGTCCACCGCCGGGAATGCCGCGATATTGAGCACGGTCTGCGCAAACGCCGCGCCAAATGCGGTAGCCAGCCAAAGACATGAAATTCGTAAAGAGCGGGCAAAGATTCGCTGTGCCATAGGCGCCTTTTGGAGTGATAGTGGAGAAATAGATGGCAAAGACAATTTCTAACTGGCTAAAGACCAGTTTGAAAGCGCTTTCAACAAATTATAAGAGCCGGCTTTGGGCCTACGCCCTAGGGTATTCCCGTATCAGGCGCGGCGACGGTCGCTGGATGCGCGTACCAGCAGGGCCGGGGCCGGCAGCTGCGCGCTAGGGGTATTGCCCACCAACAGCTCGAGCATGGCGGCGGCGGCAAGGCGGCCCAGTTCGAAGGCCGGCTGCTGGATGGTGCTCAGGGGCGGGGTGGCGTACATGGAGGTGGGCAAGTCGTCAAAACCGACCAGGGCGACATCTTGCGGAACGCGCAAGCCACTTTGAAACAATCCCAGCGCCGCGCCTGAAGCCATCTGGTCATTGGATGCAAAGATGGCGCTAAAGGGCAGGCCTTGCTGCACCAGGTATTTGGCCGCCTCCAGGCCGCTTACTTCGTGGTACTGGCCGGGCACCACCAGGCGCGGGTCAAACGCAATCTTCGCCTCGGCCAACGCATGGCGGTAGCCGCGCAGACGTTCTGCGGCGTCGGGATGCTCTTCTGCGCCGGCAATAAAAGCAATTTGCCGGTGGCCTTGCCCTATCAAGTGCTCGGTGGCCATGCGCCCGCCGTTGAAATTGTCAAAATTGAGGGAATAAAGCTGCGGGCCGCGCAAGTCTCGCCCGGTGACCACCATGGGCAAGGCCTGGGCGCAAGCTTCTAGCGCCGCATCGGACAAGCGCGGCATCAGCACCACGATGCCATCCACCCGGCGCGAGCGCAGCACGTCGAGGCAGCGCGCCTCGGCAGCGGGGTCCCAATGCGCGCTCATAAATAGGGGGCTGTAACCCGCAGGATCCAAAGCGTCTTCGATACCGCGCAAGGCCGCGCCGTAAAACGGGCTGTCAATGGCCTGGGTGACGACGCCGATGCTAAAAGTCTTGCCACCGGCCAGGCCGCGGGCCAGCGGGTTGGGGACAAAGCCCAAGGCCTGTGTCGCATCCATGACGGCCTGTCGCTTGGCTTCGCTGACCACCGCCGTGCCATTCAATATGCGCGACACGGTGCTGGGCGATACACCGGCGCGCTTGGCTACCATTTCCAGCGTTACCGTCACCCGTTCGGACGCAGCCGACGCGTTTGATGGGATTGACGGCGTCATATTTTTCATGCACTTGTTGAAATAGCGACCTTGTTGAGCCGACTTAGGGCTTTCTTGAAACCGCTTTCTATCATACCGCCATGTGATATCCGAGCCGCATTGGGGCCTAGCGAGCACTGAATTCCCGGATAATCCGCGCATGCAAACCAGCATGTTTCAAATTTGGTGGATCCGGGCTGCCGCTTTTCTAGTGGCTGCCATGGCCAGCGCAAGCACGGCCTGGTGGGCCTTGACCCTGAGCAATACCGCACCTTGGCAGCCCTCGGTATCGGCCCTGCCGGCTCCGCAAATGGATGTGTCCGTGCTTGCGCAGGCGCTGGGCGCAGGCGCGGCGCCCGTTAGCGCGGCGCCTGCGTCTGCATCCGCCCCACCCCTTGCGATTCAACTGCTGGGCGTGGTGGCAGGCACTGGCGGCAAGGGCCATGCGCTGCTACTCGTGGGCGATGCAGCGCCCAAGACTTATAAAGTTGGAAGCAAACTGGGCGATGGGCTGGTACTGCAATCCGTAGGCCCGCGCAGCGCCCAGGTGGGCGCTGAAATGAAGGGGCCGACACGCCAGACACTGGAGTTGCCGCCCATTGGCAAGCCTTAGGCGGGCGTTGAATCAACTTGTATTCAATGCATAAAGTGCGGTTAAGGCAATACCATTGCGCTAGGAATTAATCAGTTAAGCTCACAATCGACAAATATTTGCTACACAGAGGAGCGATTTCATGCACATAGGCGTCCCCGCCGAAACCGTTGCCGGCGAGACCCGGGTGGCGGCGACCCCGGAAACAGTCAAAAAAATCATTGCCCAAGGCCATACCGTCATGGTGCAAGCCGGTGCCGGTGTTGCGGCCAGCGTCACCGATGCTGCCTATGAAGCCGTGGGCGCGCAAATAGGCGACGCCGCTGGCGCCCTGGGTGCCGAACTGGTGCTCAAAGTGCGCGCACCATCGGCCGCCGAGTTGCCACACATGAAGTCCGGCAGCGCACTGGTGGGCATGCTCAACCCGTTTGACGCCGAAGGCTTGCAGCGTATCGCAGCTGCCGGCTTGACCAGTTTTGCGCTTGAGGCTGCGCCTAGAACCACCCGCGCGCAAAGTATGGATGTCTTGTCCTCCCAGGCCAATATCGCCGGCTACAAGGCGGTGATGATGGCGGCTGACAAATACCAGCGTTTTTTCCCCATGCTGATGACTGCCGCCGGTACCGTCAAGGCCGCGCGCATTGTCATTCTGGGCGTAGGTGTCGCCGGTTTGCAGGCGATTGCCACCGCCAAGCGCTTGGGTGCGGTCATCGAAGCCTCGGACGTACGCCCCAGCGTGAAAGAACAAGTGGAATCACTCGGTGCCAAGTTCATCGACGTGCCCTATGAAACTGCAGAAGAAAAAGAAGCCGCAGAAGGCGTGGGCGGTTATGCGCGGCCCATGCCACCGAGCTGGCTGGAGCGCCAAAAAATCGAAGTGGCCAAGCGCGTAGCGCAGGCCGACGCGGTGATTTCAACCGCTTTGATTCCTGGGCGTGCCGCGCCGGTGCTGATTACCGAGGACATGGTCAAGAGCATGAAACCGGGCTCGGTCATCATTGACCTGGCGGCCGGCAAAGGGGCCGATGGCGTGGGCGGCAATTGCCCTCTGTCCGAAGCGGACCGCACCGTGGTCAAGCACGGCGTCACCTTGGTTGGCGAAACCAATTTGCCCGCTTTAGTGGCCGCAGATGCCTCGGCGCTGTATGCACGCAATGTGCTGGATTTTTTGAAACTGGTGTTGCCCAAGGACAAGGGCTTTACCGTTGACATGGAAGACGACATCGTAGCGGCCTGCCTGATGACGCAGGGCGGCGAGGTCAAAAGGAAATGAATATGGACCACACCGTTACCAACCTCATTATTTTTATACTGGCCATCTACGTGGGCTACCACGTAGTCTGGAATGTCACGCCTGCTTTGCACACGCCGCTGATGGCGGTGACCAACGCGATTTCGGCCATCATCATCGTCGGCGCCATGCTGGCGGCAGCGCTTACCGTCACGCCGCTGGGCAAAACCATGGGCGTGCTGGCGGTGGCGCTGGCGGCAGTGAATGTGTTTGGCGGCTTTCTGGTGACACGGCGCATGCTGGAAATGTTCAAGAAAAAAGCCCCCAAGGCAGGAGCTGAAAAATGAGCATGGACCTCGTTGTTCTTCTTTACCTTGTAGCCAGCATCTTCTTTATTCAGGCGCTTAAAGGGCTTTCGCACCCGACCACGTCGATTCGCGGTAATTTGTTTGGTATGAGCGGCATGGCGATTGCCGTGCTGACCACCGCTGCGCTGATTGTCAATTTGGCCGGCCATGCCGACGGCCTGGGCTGGGTACTGCTCGGTCTGGTGATCGGCGGCGGCGGCGGCGCCATCATGGCGCAGCGGGTCGAAATGACCAAAATGCCCGAGCTTGTGGCTTTCATGCACAGCATGATCGGCTTGGCAGCGGTATTTATTGCCATTGCGGCGGTGGTCGAACCCGCGGCTTTCGGCATCGTGGCGCAAGGCCTCGGCACGCTGGATATTCCCAAAGGCAACCGCTTAGAGTTGTTCTTGGGTGCGGCCATTGGCGCCATCACTTTCAGCGGTTCGGTCATCGCTTTCGGTAAGTTATCGGGCAAGTACAAATTCCGATTGTTCCAAGGCGCGCCAGTGGTGTTTGCCGGTCAACACCTGCTCAATTTGCTGATGGGTGTTACCACGGTTGCCCTGGGCGTGTTTTTCATGGTCACTGGCAACTGGGATGCTTTCTTGATCATGCTGGCGCTGTCCTTTGTGCTGGGTGTACTCATCATCATCCCGATCGGCGGCGCGGATATGCCGGTGGTGGTATCCATGCTCAACAGCTATTCGGGCTGGGCGGCGGCCGGTATCGGTTTTTCGCTGAACAACAGCATGTTGATCATTGCCGGTTCGCTGGTCGGCTCTTCCGGCGCCATCCTGTCCTACATCATGTGCAAGGCGATGAACCGCTCCTTCTTCAACGTGATTTTGGGCGGCTTTGGCGGCGAGGCAGGGGTAGCGGCTACCGGCAGCACCGAGCAGCGGCCGGTAAAAAGCGGCAGCGCAGATGATGCTGCCTTTATTTTGGGCAATGCCGAAACCGTGGTCATCGTGCCCGGTTACGGTTTGGCCGTCGCCCGCGCGCAGCATGCGGTGAAGGAACTGGCGGAAAAGCTGACCCACAAAGGTATCACCGTGAAATACGCCATCCATCCGGTGGCTGGGCGTATGCCAGGACATATGAACGTGCTCCTGGCCGAGGCGGAAGTGCCTTACGACCAGGTGTTCGAAATGGAAGACATCAATGGCGAATTCGGTCAGGTCGATGTAGCCATCATCCTGGGCGCGAACGACGTGGTCAACCCGGCGGCGATGATCAAGGGCAGCGCCATTTATGGCATGCCGATTTTGGAAGCCTACAAGGCAAAAACCGTTATCGTCAACAAGCGCTCCATGGCAGCAGGTTACGCCGGTCTGGACAATGAGTTGTTCTATATGGACAAAACCATGATGGTGTTTGGCGATGCGAAGAAGGTCGTCGAAGACATGGTTAAGGCGGTGGAGTAAGCCCGCTGGTTTTGTAAATTTAAAGGCTGAAAGCAGCTGTTTACAAAGCCCAAAGGGGTAGACCAACCCATCGGCCGCATACGGCTTGGTGCGAATCCATGGGCCGCATGAGCCATGCGATTTTTTGTTCTGTCGTGCATAAAGATTCAGCGATTTGCGCCGATATATACCCATGTAGGCCTATGGATGCATCTCTCAACGGACGGGGATGCCTCAGCAGCGGCGCGCAAACGGACTAGTGCTTCCCCTCCTCTGCAACAAACCGACACCACATGAAAAAATTCGCTTGGACTTTGCTGGTAAGCATCTCTTTTTGCTTCCTCAGCGCTTGTGGAGGCGGGGGGGGGGGTGATAGCAGCGCAAGTTCGCCCGGAACTGGAAGCGGCACCACGCCACCTGCCACGGGGACTCCAACCCCAACCCCAACCCCAACCCCAACTCCACCTGCGACAGGCGGAACTACGCCAACTGTATTAACTGGTCTATTTTTAGATTCGGCTGTTGTAAACATCAAATATAAAACGGCGACCCAGCCGGGGACTACCAATGCACTGGGGCAGTTTAATTATGTAGCCGGTGAAACCGTCACTTTTAGCGTTGGCAGCGTGACCTTACCGCCTACTCTCGCCGCTGCGACAATTACCCCTATGAGTCTGGCTAACACCACCGATATGGGCAATAACACCGTGCTCAATCTCCTGGTATTTCTGCAAAGCCTGGACGACGATGGCATACCGGGTAATGACATCAAGATTCCGGAAACTGCCCACGCCGCCGCCACAACAAGCATAGACTTCAATGTATCGCCTGCGGCATTTCGCACCAATCCGGTTTTCACCGCCTTGGTAGCAAACTCCGGGTCGTCGACCAAATCGCCCGTTACGCTGTCATCGGCAATCGACCATTTCAAGACGACTTTGGCTGCTAGCAACATCGTGGTGCAAGACCCTCGCCCAGTCGCGGTCATCAAGGCGGTAGATCCCGTCATGGTGGGCAAAACAGTGGTCTTAGACGGGGCCGGCAGCACTGATCCGAAATCGGCCAAATTGACATATAGATGGGGCCTGAAAAAGCCCTTGATCACCATTCGAGATACGGGACTGAGCGATCCGACCAGTTCAAAGCCGACTTTCGCAATAGATGCATCCGGGAGTTATGAAGTCAGTCTTACCGTGAGTAACGGGACATTGACAAGCGCCACTAGTACGGTAGTTGTCAATGGAATTAACAACGCATTTGGCAATACCAACCTACTCATCTATGGCAAAGGGAAAACCAATAACCAGGAAACTGTTTTTATAGGCTGCCTAACCTGTGACGCAGACCAACCGGACTCCGTTTGCAAACCCGATGGAGATTACGGGTGGGTCAATAGCGCCAGCAGTATCTGGAATATCAACAGCGACTATGGTGGTTTGAGCGCGTTCAGCCCATGGAACCCAGGCACTGAACTGATAAAAACGCCTTTGGTCTTTAATTCTGTAAACGATATCGTCGGCATTTTTACGGCAAATGAAGTAATTAGACATTCACCTCAAACCGACGACGTCTTTGGTAAGGTAATCCAACCCGATCCCGAAGCGCCGGATATAAAGTTTCTCGATAATTTGTTTGCTGCACCAACTTCTGTAGATGCAAGACTGGCGCTTTGCTCACCTGCGCCCACCATGGGTGCAATCAAACAATTTTTCAATCGCCTGCGCTAAGAAGTATCCAGGGCTACTTCAACCACCCCCGCTTGCGGAAATACCACATCGGCACCAGGGCGCTGCCTACCATCAGGGCCACGGTGTAGGGGTAGCTCCAGCCGCCTAAAAATTCTAGCTCCGGGAATTTCAGGTTCATGCCATAGACGCTGGCAATCAAGGTGGGCGGGAGCAAGGCCACACTCGCCACGGAGAAGATCTTGATGATCTTGTTTTGGTTGATATTGATGAAACCCACGGTGGCGTCCATCAAGAAGTTGATCTTGTCAAACAAAAACGCGGTGTGGCTGTCCAGCGAATCGATATCGCGCAGAATTTGACGCGCGTCTTCAAACTGCTCCGCATTGAGCATTTTGGAGCGCATCATGAAGCTCACCGCGCGACGCGTATCCATCACATTGCGGCGAATGCGCCCGCTCATGTCTTCGTGGCGCGCGATGGCCGCCAGGGCCTCGCCGGCGATTTCATCGGTCACATTGCCGGCCAGCACTTTGCGGCTGACGTTTTCCAGGTCGTCGTAAATGCCTTCGAGCGTGTCGGCCGAATATTCGGCGTCGGCATCAAACAATTTGAGCAGCACCTCTTTGGCGTCTTCAATCAGCCCCGGGGCGCGGCGCGCGCGCATACGTAGCAAACGGAAAACCGGTATGTCTTCGTCGTGGATAGAGAATAAGACCCCTTTGCTTTTGAGGCTGTCGTTGACCAGGTTCAGGATAAACGCTGCACGCACCGTGCGTGGCTCATCCTCGTCAGCGATTAAGAAGTCACTGCGGATATGCAGTTCGCCGTTGTCTTCGGTATAGAAGCGGGCGGACTCCTCGATGTCCTCGTCCATCGCGTCTTCGGGGATGGACAAGCCGTAATACTGCTTAATCCAGCGTTTTTCTTCGACGGTGGGGGATTCCAAATCCACCCAAATGGGCTGAAATTTGGAGAGTTCTTCCAGGGATTCGATTTCTTCCTGGAACAAGCGGCCGTTGGCCAGGGTGAAAATATTGAGCATGGCAAATGGTTGAAGGTCGGGGCCTACGGTTCGAGGGTGCGGCGGGGATACGGCAGCTTTCGAACGACAGGGCCTATTGGCCTACACCATCCGAAAGCTACCAACTAGGGTAGTGTTCCAAGAATGCTCTCCAAAGTGGCAATCCCCTGATTATCGCACTGCAGCACCGGGTTCCCCAAGGCTTTACAGCGTGCCAGCCTACCCTTTTGCCGCCTGCCGCCAGGGCCCAAGCCCAGGCCGCATAAGCCCATTGAAAAAGCTTTGCATTTTTCCGAAAACAAGCGCATAGTGGAGTCGGAATTTCCGCAAAATACCTAATCTTTGCGGAATTGGACTGGCGACCGCCAGGTCGCCGGATGTGTAGCAAGCAACTGGAGGCTATTTATGAATTTGACAATCAGCGGCCATCATCTGGAAGTAACGCCGGCCCTGCGTAGTTACGTGACCGAAAAATTGGACCGCATCATGCGCCACTTTGACCAGGTCGTGGATGTAAAAGTCTTGCTCACGGTAGAAAAGCAAAAGGAAAAAGAGCGCAGGCAACGCGCCGAATGCAATATCCATGTCAAAGGCAACGATATGTTCGCGCAAAGCTCCCACCAAGACCTGTACGCCGCAGTCGACGATTTGGTAGACAAGCTCGATCGGCAAGTGGGGCGTCACAAACAGCGCATTCAGGATCACCACCACGCCGCGCCCAAGCGCCTGATGTAGACTTTCCATCCATGAGGATTTAGCGAAACCGCCACCCACCAGTGGCGGTTTTTTTGTGGGCATAATCCGCACCACGATGAACCGACTCGCAGCCCTCTTACCCCCGCAGCATGTACTGGCGCAGGTGGACGTTACCAGTAAAAAACGTGCGTTTGAAGAAGCTGGACTGCTGTTTGAGAGCCTGCACGGCCTGAGCCGGGCGCTGGTGACCGACAGCCTGTTTTCCCGCGAGCGGCTGGGCTCGACCGGCCTGGGTCATGGCGTGGCGATTCCGCACGGGCGCATCAAGGGCCTGAAGTCACCTATGGCAGCGGTGTTCCAACTGGCCCGACCTATAGGCTTTGACGCACCCGACGATGTGGCGGTGAGCCTGATGATTTTTTTGCTAGTGCCTGAAGCTGCCACCCAGCGGCACCTAGAAATTCTGTCCGAGATTGCCGAACTGCTCAGCGACGCCGATATGCGCAAGCGCCTGACCAGTACCGCCGACGCAACGGAGCTGCACGGCCTGCTGGCCAACTGGCGCTCGGCCCAGGTCCACTAGCACCGGCGCCCCAGCCCAGCGGCCACCCACCGGAACCTAGGCTGTGAAACCCAACGCCATCAGTGCAGACGTCCTTTTCGAGGCCTTTCGCAGCCGTTTGCAATGGCAGTGGGTGGCGGGCTTAGGAGCATCCGAGCGGCGCTTTGACGAAGTCGCGGTGCGCGCCGCCCGTTCGGGTGCCGATCTGGTGGGTTACCTCAATTACATCCATCCCTACCGGGTGCAGATTTTGGGCGAGCGCGAAATCGCCTACGTCGCCAACGCCAGTGAGGAAGACAGCACACGGCGCATCCAGCGGATTGTGACCTTGGAGCCGCCGGTACTGGTGCTGGCCGATGGCCAGATACCGCCACCTGGCCTGTTGCGCATGTGCGAGGAAGCGCAAATCCCGATGTTTGCGACGCAAGGCTCCTCGGCCTTTGTGATCGATGTGCTGCGCGCCTATTTGTCCAAGCACTTTGCCGACCGCGTGTCCATGCACGGCGTTTTCATGGATATTTTGGGGCTGGGCGTTTTGATTACCGGCGAATCGGGCCTGGGCAAGAGCGAGCTGGGGCTAGAGCTGATTTCGCGCGGCAACGGCCTGGTGGCTGACGACTCGGTGGACCTGTACCGCATCAACCAGGCCACGATTGAAGGGCGTTGCCCGGACTTGTTGCAAAACCTACTGGAAGTGCGCGGCATCGGCCTCTTGGACATACGCGCTATTTTTGGCGAAACAGCGGTACGGCGCAAGATGCGCCTCAAGCTCATCGTGCACCTGGTACGCAAAGAAACCCTGGAGCGCGACTACGAGCGCATGCCCCATGAGCCCTTGACACAGGATGTGATCGGCATCCCGGTGCGCAAAGTGGTGATTCAGGTGGTGGCTGGCCGCAATATCGCCGTGCTGGTGGAAGCTGCGGTGCGCAATACGATTTTGCAGTTGCGCGGCATCGACACCTACCAGGAATTTGTGGATCGCCAGCGCCGGGCTATGGAATACGGCTCTTAAGGCGCCGTCTTCAGCTGTAGCGCTTGCTGCGCAGGTTCTGGCGCATATCGCTGAGCAAGGGCTGCAAGGTGGTGCTGCCGATGCGCAAGGCCACCGCAGTGGCCAGGATGTCAATAATCATCAAGTGCAACAGACGCGAAACCATGGGGCTGTATTTGTCAAAGCCTTCCGGGTGGTCGGCATTGAGGTGAATATGGCCGGCACTGGCCAGTGGCGAGCCGCTGGCGGTAATCACAATCGTAGTGGCGCCGTTTTTGCGCGCGATGTCACAGGCATCCATCAGGTCGCGGGTGCGACCTGAATTGCTGATCACGACGACGCAGTCGCCCGGGCGCAGCACCGAGGCGCACATCACCTGCATATGGCCGTCGCTATAGGCGGTGGTGTTCACGCCTAAGCGGAAAAATTTGTGTTGCCCATCCTGGGCCACGATGCCCGAATTGCCCACCCCGAAAAACGGCACCTGCCGCCCTTGGCGGTAGGCCTGCATCAAAGCGTTCACCGCGCGGTCCATGGCCAAGGTGCTGGCTTCATTGCGGTATTTCAAAAACGCCGCTACCGTGTTGTCGATGACCTTGACCATGACGTCGCCGATTTTGTCGTCCGCATCTACGCTGCGATGGATAAAGGGCACGCCTTCGTTGATGGTGCCGGCCAGCTTACGCTTGAAATCAGCCAGTCCGTCGTAGCCCACGCTGCGGCAAAAGCGTACCACCGTGGGCTTGCTGACATGCGCGCGGTCGGCCAGTTCGCTGACGGGCAGTTTGGCAAAAGCGCGCGGATCGCTCAAGCAAAGCTTGCCCACGCGTTGCTCGGCAGGTGCCAATGAAGGCAGCGAAGCGGTGATGCGATCCAACATATTTTTCTCCTTTGCGCCGGCCCGGTCGGCGTCAGGCTAGTTTTCTTCGTCCCAGCAAAAACCGTCGCGGGCGATCATGGCGCTCGAAGCGCTAGGGCCCCAGGTGCCGCAAGCATAAAGGCGCGGGCCTTGCGGGTCGCCGGCCCAATGTTTGATGAGGGGCTCCACCCAGCGCCAGGCCTCTTCTTGCTCATCGCTGCGCACAAACAGGTTCAAGCGCCCGTCAATGACGTCCAGTAGTAATCGCTCGTACGCGCCCACACGCTGCGAGCCAAAGCGCTTGGCAAAGTCCAGGTCCAGTTGCACCGGCGCCAGGGCGTTCGCTGCTTTGGCGCCGCGCATGTCCTGGCCCTGGGCGAGCAAATGCAGTTCCAGCCCGTCTTTGGGCTGTAGGTTGATCACCAATTGGTTACCGGCATTGGCGCCAGAGCGGAAGATGGCATGCGGTGTGGGCCGGAAATTGACCACGATGCGCGCATCGCGCCCGGCCAAGCGTTTGCCGGTGCGTATGTAAAAAGGCACGCCGGCCCAGCGCCAGTTGGCAATTTCGGTGCGCAGGGCTACAAAAGTTTCGGTATTGCTCTGCGGGTCCACGCCTTTTTCTTCCCGGTAGCCCGGCACCGGATTACCCGCGCTGATGCCTGCCGCATACTGGCCACGCACCACGTCGCTGCCCAGGGTTTCGGTCGTCCAGGGCTTCAGGGAGCGCAGCACCTTGAGTTTTTCGTCGCGGATGGCGTCGGCATGCGCGTTAATCGGCGGCTCCATGCCGATGGCACACAGCAGTTGCAGGGCATGGTTTTGCACCATATCGCGCAGTGCGCCGGTGGTTTCATAAAAAGCGCCCCGGCTTTCCACGCCAATCTCCTCGGCAATCGTGATCTGGATATTGGCGATGTGCTCACGACGCCACAAAGGCTCGAACAAGGCATTGCCAAACCGCAGTGCAAACAGGTTTTGCACTGCGGGCTTGCCAAGGTAATGGTCGATGCGGAAAACCTGTTTTTCTTCAAAAAAGCGGCGCACCGTCTGGTTGATGGCGCGGTTGGAGGCCAGGTCGTGGCCCAGGGGTTTTTCCAGCACCACACGGGTTTGCGGGGTGTTCAAGCCGGCGGCGGCCAGCTGCTCGCAAACCACGGTGAACAAAGTGGGCGCCGTGGCTACGTACATGACCACCGTCTGCGCATTGCGCTCGCGCAGCAGGGCGGCCAAGGCGGCGTAGTCCTCAGGGCGGGATAAGTCCATGCGCACAAATTCGAGCAGGGCGGCGAACCGAGAAAATTCTTCCGGGCTGGGGCGCTTGGCCAGTTCTACTTTGTCAAAGCGAGATTGAATCAGCTCGCGGTATTGCGCGTGGGACAGCGCGTCACGTCCTACACCGATGATCCGACCACCTTCGGGCAGTGTGCCGTGGCGAAAAGCCTGGAACAAAGCGGGCATCAGTTTGCGCCAGGCCAGATCGCCGGTGCCGCCAA
The DNA here is from genome assembly GCA_044373655.1 of Rhodoferax sp. GTDB lineage: Bacteria > Pseudomonadota > Gammaproteobacteria > Burkholderiales > Burkholderiaceae_C > Allorhodoferax. The sequence goes on along the minus strand of JBILPS010000041.1, from coordinate 1,188 downwards.
AAAGGACAAGATCAAAGCTCATAATAGGCCGCACATAGAATGCAGTTACAAGAAATCGGGAATTTATTGTAACTTTGTTTCATGCCGGAACCTACCAAGGACCACCGGCTCGTTGGAAAGCCCACCACCTCACCGGAGAATCAGCATGAGCCAGCTTGAAGCGCTAAAACAATGTACGACCGTGGTCGCAGATACCGGAGACTTCAAACAAATCGCCGCCTACCAGCCCCAGGACGCGACCACCAACCCCTCGCTCATACTTAAAGCGGTGCAAAAGCCCGAGTACGCGCCCATACTGAGCGCCGAGGTGGCGGCCCACAAAGGCAAACCGCTGGACGAGGTGATGGACCATCTGCTGGTGCATTTCGGCTGCGAAATTTTGTCGCTGATCCCCGGCCGTGTGTCCACCGAAGTCGATGCGCGCCTTAGCTTTGATACCGCAGCCACCGTGGCCCGCGGCAAGCGCTTGATTGCGATGTACCAGGCACAGGGCATTGCCAAAGAGCGCATCTTGATCAAGGTCGCCGCCACCTGGGAAGGCATCCAAGCGGCCAGTCAACTCGAGCAGGCCGGCATACGCACCAACCTGACGCTCTTGTTTTCTTTCTGCCAAGCGGTCGCCTGTGGCCAGGCCAAGGTGCAGCTGATTTCGCCCTTTGTCGGACGCATTTACGACTGGTATAAAAAGAGCGCGGGCAGCGCCTGGGTAGAAGCGGACATGGCTGGCGCCAACGACCCTGGCGTGCAATCGGTCAAGCAGATTTACAACTACTACAAGCGCCATGGCATTGCCACCGAAGTCATGGGCGCGAGCTTTCGCAATGTCGGGCAAATCACAGCGCTGGCCGGTTGTGATCTGTTGACTATCAGCCCCGACTTACTGGCCGGGCTGGCCGCATCGGATGCGCCGCTGCATGCCAGCTTGCATGCGCCCGCTGCGCTGGCCATGGACATACCGGCAGTGCATTACGACGAAGCAGGGTTCCGCTTTGCGCTGAATGAAGACGCCATGGCTACCGAAAAACTGTCCGAAGGCATACGCGCGTTTTGCGCCGATGCGCTCAAACTCGAAAAACTCATGCTCGCAGCCTGATGCGCGCAAGCGCATTGACACGCTTCTCTCGGGCAGCCCCTGCCCCGCTGTGCGCGCCGCCCAGCACTTTGCTAGAAAGGAATAGCCATGACCCG
>JBILPS010000095.1:0-7785 GCA_044373655.1 Rhodoferax sp. | reverse complement strand
CGGATCAACATTGATCGCAACTGCAAAGGCGAGACGCACGGCCATTCCACTAGAATATGTCCGAACAGGCTGATCTAAAAAATCTCCAATGTCGGCAAATGAAACGATTGATTCAAAGCGCTGGTTTACTTCATCAACAGAAAGGCCCAGTACAGCAGCATTCATGTAAACATTTTCACGACCAGTGAATTCAGGGTTAAATCCAGAGCCAAGCTCCAACAATGCTGCAATTCGACCGTTGGTAAAAATATTTCCTTTAGTCGGGTGTAATGTGCCGCAAATTAACTGCAATAAACTCGATTTGCCGCTACCATTTCTTCCAATAATTCCTACGGTTTCACCTCTACCTATCTCGAATGAAATATTCCGTATGGCCAGGAACTCGTGATAATATTTTTTTTGAGGCTTGCCAAATAATTTTTGAATCTTTGGAAAAATTGATTGCTTCAAACGATCATGTGGCTGCCCATAGATTTGATATGATTTGCTAATGCCCTCAACGCTAATAGCTGCCTTAGATGACATCAGCAAATCCTTTTCTGGTTTTCTGGAACCACATCAGACCAGCGCCCGCCACTAAAATACCGCAAAAAAAGTTTATGAGTAGCATGAAAAGATTGGGGTATTCGCCCCAAAACAAGACACCCCTGACTTGCTCTATGGTGGGAGTTAAGGGATTGAGCATTAGCCATCCACGATATGCCTCGGGAACTCCGCTGATTGGATAAAAAACAGGCGAGAGAAAAATTAATACCGAAGTAACTATCCCTATAAACTGAGAGATATCTCGGATGTATACACTCAGAGAAGCCAAAAACCAAGATACTCCGAGAGAAATGAAAATTAGCGGCAAAAGCACAACGGGGAGTAGGAGCGACGTAACCTCAGGCAATCCGAAGAAAAACAGATATGCAATAAACCACAAAACGTATCCAATAATACCGTTATAAATCGAGACCCCTAGAACTACAATGGGCAATATCTCCAAAGGAAATATGACTTTCTTAACGTAATTCAAATTTGACACAATCAGTGTTGGCGCTCGGTTTATATTTTCTGAAAAAATATTGAATGTGACTAATCCAGAAAACAAAACTAGTGCAAATTCTGTTTTCGAATCGCTCCCCACATTCCACCGCGCTTTAAATACAACTCCAAATACAAATGTATATATAGATAACATGAATATAGGATTTATAACAGACCAAAAAACGCCAAATATTGAGCCCCGGTAACGTACCGCAATTTCACGTCGAATCAGAATTCCAATTAAAAATCTATTTGTCCAAATATTTTTCAATACCATTAAGCCACCAAATGAGGTTTCATTTCGTTTATCATTAAACATTAGGAGCAATCTAAAAATTTTTAACAGCAAGATATTAATTGCTGGAATATTCAAAGTAGGATTCAAGCGCGAACAAAAACTCTTGATAAAGATTGGCGGATTCAAGTTCGAAGCACAATGCGCTTTAAAGATTGATGGAAAACCTCTGAAGGTGTTTTGAATCCAAGTCTTTTCCTCGGTCGGTTGTTCAATCTGTTTTGAATCATTTTAATTTCCTCCTCATCAACCGTATTCATCGATCTCCTTTTAGGCACATATTGCTGCAGCAGTCCATAAAAATTCAGTTTATTTTCATTCGCATTTCACAAGTGGCCTCGCAGCTAACGAGTAATGGTTAACTCCGCATCAATGAACGAACAAAGACTGCGCTCGATTTTCCATGCAAGCCGCGACGCGTGTCTTCGACTATTGGGCTAGGTGATCGTCTGCTTAACCTCATAGTTTGCCAAACAATGCGGCAGCAAAAAGGCTAATTTGGCTGAACCAGGTCTGGCGTCTGACGCCCGAGCGCTTGAGCGACAGTAGCCGGCGCCAAACCGACTGTTCGCGCGCCTGGGCAAACAAGCGCAGGATGTGGCGGTTTTGCGGGGTCATCAGGTGGTCTACGCTTTGCAGGGCCTCGATGTTTTTATCGTTCCAGTATTTAAATCGGCCTTGAACCAGCATGCGCATGCGAAACAGGCGCGCGCGCCACGAATTGTTAGAGCCCACCAGGTTGTTGGCGTGCTGGCGGTAGCGCACACCGGGGTAGGGGTCGTAGCGTACCGCGCCGCCGCAGGCGCTGACCAGCAAATAAGCCCACCAGTCGTGTGATACCACTTGCGCGTCTTTCACGGTTTGGGCGATCAGCTGGCGCGCCGCCTCGTTAAACACCATGGTGTTGCCGCCACCTATGTTTTGCACAATGGCATTGGCAAAGCTGGGTGGCTTTTCAAACAAGGGCGACAGGCCGATGCTTACGCCATGCGCATCGACGATGCGGGTGCGTGAGCAATACAGGGCGGGCACGTCTGGGGCAATGGTCTGCAGCCAGGCCACTGCGCGCGCTAGTTTGTCCGCTTCCCAGACGTCGTCTTGGTCGGAATAAGCGTAGTGGTCTGCCCGGGCATCTTGGCCCAGGGTCAGCGACAAAAAGTTGGCTACAAAGCCTTGCTGCGGCCCTTGGTTGACCGCCATTTTGTTCGAGCCCAGCAGCACCTGGTAGCGGTGAAGAATGTGGCGCGTGTCGTCAGACGAGCCGTCGTCTGACACGTGCAAAACCCAATTTTTATGGTTTTGCGCCTGAAAAGACATGAGCTGCTCTTCCAAGAAGGCCTGGCCTTGGAAGGTGCACAGTAGGATGGCAACTTTAGCTTGCGCCGTAGGCAGAGGGGCGCAGGCCGGGGCTGGGGTTTGCGTCTCTTGCAATTTTGCAGCTTTGGGGGGCAGGACACGCGCGTCAGGATATGGCGAGCGCAATTCGACAACCCTAAAGGCATTTGCGCCGGCTGCCGAGTGAGGGTGCTCTGCCCTGCCTAGCATGTGCCAACCTTGTGCAAATTGGGTTTGATACGCCTATTTTTAAGTATAAAAACAGTGGCTTGTACCCCAAGCCAGGCATTATCGGCACTGCGCAAAAAGATGCTTAAACTGTTTAAAAGTCGCATAAAAAGACTGCCCCTGAATCGATCTCATTTTACCTTGGATGTTAACCGAACTGGATTACAAAGAAACTTGGCTATTGGGATAGATCAATAAGCGCTCTTTTTTTTCGATTATGTATTTACAAATAATCTGATTCTGACAATATCTTTGTGAAAAATAGCAAAATAACTCGCGAGCCTGAGGCTAAGTTGGTGGCGATAGCACCCGCGCGGCGCAATGCGATGCGCGCGCTTTGGGCCTGGTGTGCGGCAAGCGCAGGTGTTTGCCAAGCCGCCCCAGCCTATGCTGCGCCAACAAAAGCAGCCCCGAAGCCCGGGGTGGCCCTGGACAAAGCCCTGCAGTTCCCGCAAGACTTTGGCGCCCACCCAGGCTTTCAAACCGAGTGGTGGTATGTCACCGGTTATGCCCCATCCAGCGATGGGGCAGGCACTTTGGGCTTTCAAGTCACGTTTTTCCGCAGCAAGGTGGCATCCACCCAGGAGTCTGGCTCCAAACTGGCCGCCAAGCACCTGCTCTTTGCCCACGCCGCCGTCAGCGACGTGGCCGGCAAAACCCTGCACAGCGACCAGCGCATAGCCCGCTGGTCTGGCTTACCCGCTGGCGGCAACGCCGCAGACCAAGCCTGGGCGCGGGAGGATGACACCGGGCTGCTGCTGCAGGACTGGTCGCTCACCCGCCAAAGCGATGGGCGCTTGCGCGCGCAGGTGCAGGCCAAGGGTTTTACGCTGGATTTGTCGTTTGTGCAAACCCAACCAGTGCTGCTGCAAGGCCAAGGCGGCTTGTCGCGTAAAGGGCCCTCGCCCCAGCATTTCAGCTACTACTACAGCCTGCCGCAGCTAGCGGTGCAGGGGCAGATCCGCATGCAGGGGCGCAGCTACACGGCGGGCGCAGGCAGCCTGGCTTGGCTGGACCATGAGTGGAGCGACGCCCTGCTGCCGCCGGGGGCGGTAGGCTGGGACTGGATAGGCATCAATATGCTGGACGGCAGCGCGCTGACGGCTTTTCAGTTGCGGGACAAGGCGGGGCGCGCAGTCTGGGATGGCGGGTCTTTCCGCGCGGGCAGCACGCTGTACACCTTTACCCAAGGCGAAGCGGTGTTTCAGCCCACCCACTGGTGGAAAAGCCCGCGCAGCCAGGCGCGCTACCCAGTGCAGTGGCTGGTGCGCACCCCGGCGGACTTTTACACCGTGAAAGCGGTGTTTGAAGCGCAGGAGCTAGACAGCCGCAGCTCTACCGGCGCCATTTATTGGGAAGGCTTGTGCGAGGTGTTTGACAGCCAGCAGCGCCTGGCCGGGCGCGGCTACCTAGAGATGACCGGCTACGCGTCGCCGCTGCGCCTGTAGTTGCAAGCGATTGCCGCGACAATAGGCCTTTAGGGCGCACTTGTAGCAGCGCCCCACGGCCCCACCTAGCAGCCCATGACGACCGAACGCCCCAAATCCCAAAGCCCCAAATCCCTGACCGGTCTGATTCCTTTTTTAAAGCCCTACCGGGGGCGCATCGGCTTGGCCTTGGTGTTTTTGGTGATGGCGGCTGCGGCCACGCTGGCCTTTCCGGTGGCGCTGCGCATGCTGATCGACGGCGGGCTGGTGCGCCAAGATAGCGGCGAGCAAATGGTGGCGATGCGCGAGCACTTTGCATTTTTGTTTGGCGTGGCCAGCGCATTAGGCATTTTTTCGGCGCTGCGTTTTTATATGGTGAGTTGGCTGGGCGAACGGGTGACGGCTGATATCCGCAACGCCGTTTACCACCATGTGCTGCAGCAAAGCCCGGAGTTTTTTGAAACCACGCAGACCGGTGAAGTGCTTTCGCGCTTGTCGGCGGACACCACGCTGGTGCAAACCGTTGTGGGTTCATCGCTAAGCATGGGGCTGCGCAATGCGGTGCTGGGCCTGGGCGCATTGAGCGTACTGATCTGGACCAACCCGATAGTGATGTTGCAGGTGACGCTGGTGCTGATCTTGATCGTGATGCCCAGCCTCTGGTTTGGGCGGCGGGTGCGCAAACTATCGCGCGCCAGCCAGGACCGCATTGCGGACTCCAGCGCGATTGCCGCCGAAGTGCTTAATGCGATTCCGGTGGTGCAAAGCTATACCGCCGAGGGCCGCGAGTCCGACCGATTTACGCTGTCCACCCGCCATGCGTTTGACACCGCCATCCGCCGCATTAGCGCGCGCTCTATTTTGGTGTGTTTCATCATCATCGCCACATCAGCCGCGCTGCTATGGGGCTTGTACCAAGGCACGCAAGCCGTAGTCGCAGGGCGTATCACGGCGGGTGACTTGGGGCAGACGGTGGTGTATGTGATTTTGCTGGCCAGCGCGTTTGCGGTGTTGGGCGAAGTCTATGGCGACTTGCTGCGCGCTGCGGGCGCCACCGAGCGCTTGATGGAGTTGCTGCACACCCGTTCGCCGATTGCATCACCTACCCATCCGGTGGCCGCGCCCCTGCCGCTGGCCGGAAGCGCGGTACGTTTTGAGGACTTGCATTTTCATTACCCCTCGCGGCCCCTGCAAGAGGCCTTGTCCGGCTTTTCGCTGGACATACAGGCCGGGCAAACCGTGGCTATTGTGGGCCCCAGCGGCGCGGGCAAGAGCACGGTGTTTCAGTTGCTGCTGCGCTTTTACGATCCGCAATCAGGCCGCATTACCTTAGACGGCGTGGCCACCCACGACATGGCCCTGGGCGATTTGCGCGCGCGCATCGGCATCGTGCCGCAAGACGCGGTGATTTTTTCAAATAGCGCGCTCGAAAACATCCGCTACGGTAAGCCTGATGCGACGGACGAAGAAGTACGCCAGGCGGCCGAAGCGGCATTTGCCCATGAATTTATCAGCACCCTGCCCCAAGGCTATGACACTTTTTTAGGGGAACGCGGTTTGCGCCTGTCCGGCGGACAGCGCCAGCGCATCGCCATTGCACGGGCCATGCTGAAAAACCCGCCCTTGTTGCTGCTAGACGAAGCCACCAGCGCGCTGGACGCCGAAAGCGAACGCATGGTGCAAGCCGCGCTCGAATCGGCTATGCGCAACCGCACCACCTTGGTCATCGCGCACCGCCTGGCGACGGTGCAAAAGGCCGACTTGATCGTGGTGCTAGACAAAGGCCGCTTGGTCGAACAAGGCACCCACGCCCAACTGGTAGCACGCGGCGGCGTGTATGCCGGGTTGGCGGCGCTGCAATTTAACGTGTAGCCAGACTACTGCAAAGGCCCTTTGAGCGCCTCGGGCAGCGCAAAGGGCAAGACGCCTATGCCCTCCTCTATCAGTTCGCGCGCTTCGCGGGCGCTGGTTTGGCCGCGGATGCCGCGCTCGGGGGCTTCGCCGTAATGGATTTTGCGGGCCTCTTCGGCAAAGCGCTGGCCCACATCGGTGGTATTGGCCATGAGGTGGCGGCCGATTTCCATCCAGCGTTTGGCCATGTCCGCGTCTTGCGGGCCGGCCACGGCCAAGGCTTTGTCGCTTTTCTCTGGCCGATCAGCGCGCTCGGACTGCTCAGACCGATCAGAACGTTCAGACCGCTCCCTTGCCTCGGGCGCAGAAGTACGCGACAAACTCAGGCGCGGCGCGCTTAGTTTTTTGCTGATAGTGGCGTCGCCGCACAAAGGGCATTGCACCAGCGCGCGCGCCTGTTGCGACTGAAAATCATCCTCCGACCCAAACCAACCCTCAAAGCCGTGGCCTTGAGCGCATTGCAAGTCCAGTACCTTCATGGCGCGTCCTGCCAATGCAGCGGCCATGTGCCGCTGAGGTAGTTTTGCAGCCAGAGCGCGCCGGTCAAGGTTTTGGCATCGGTAATACGCCCATCGCGGCACCAGATAAAAAATTCGTCGGTGCTGGCGCTGAATACCTCCAAAAATTCACCGGCATCCAATTGGCTGGGCCCGGCTTGTAGGCCTTGGGCAAACCAGATGTCGATGTACTCGGTGGAATAGGAAATGCACGGATGCAGCACGCCGGCGTGTGCCCATTGGGTGGCGCTGTAGCCGGTCTCTTCGCGCAGTTCGCGCTGGGCGCAGAGCAGCAAGTCTTCCTGGCCGTCGCGCTTGCCCGCAGGAAGTTCGATCATGACCTGGCCTACGGGATAGCGGAATTGGCGCTCCAGCACGATACGGGTGTGGCCCGCGCTATCGATCAATAGTGGGATGACCATGACCGCACCCGGATGGACGATGTATTCACGGAAAGTGCTTTTACCGTCGGGCAGCGTCACCTGGTCGCTAAAGACTTGCAAAAAGCGGCCAGACAAAATTTTGTCGCTAGTCTGGCGCAGTTCGCGCAGGTCTGCATCAGACTCGGCAATGGGAGCGGGGGTGGGCACGGTCCAATACTCGCCTATGAGAAGGCAGTGGCGATTAAGTGCCCAGCATCTGCAAAACTGACTGCGCCGACAAAGCCATCAGGCCCGCAGGGAAGATGCCTAGTAGCAGGACTAAAGCACCATTGATAGCCAGCACAATGCGCACGTCCGCAGCGGCCACCACTTCACTCGCCGTAATAGGCGCATCAAAATACATGACCTTGACCAAGCGCAGGTAATAGAAAGCGCCCACCAGCGACATCAGCACCGCGAACACCGCCAGACCAATATGCATAGCCTGGCCGGAAGCGATCAGCGCTTGCAGTACCGAGAGCTTGGCGTAAAAGCCCACCAGCGGCGGGATACCGGCCATAGAGAACATGCAAGCGGCCATGACACCGGCGTACAGAGGGCTGCGTTGGTTCAGGCCGGCAAAGTCGGCAATCTCTTCGCTTTCAAAGCCTTCGCGCGCCAGCAGCATGATCACACCGAAG
>JBILPS010000040.1:0-24821 GCA_044373655.1 Rhodoferax sp. | reverse complement strand
ACGCAGCATCGCGGCATTGACCACGGCGCAAATAGTTGCGATCACCACGGCGCAGGCCCAAAGCCTTGCCACCCAGCAGGTAGTAGCCCTGGGTACGGCGCAAATTGCAGCGCTGGAGACACCGCAAGATGCGGTAGCCCTGTCCACCAACAGCATTGCCGCCTTGTTGATCAGCCAGGTAGTGGCCTTGAGCACGACGCAGGCAGCGGCGCTCACCAGTGCCCAAGCCTTTGCTTTGACGACGGCGCAACTGGTGGGCATGGAGACGGCAGACTTTGCGGCCTTGAACACCAGTGCTATTGCAGCCTTGCGGACACTGCAAGTAGTGGCACTGACGAGCGCTGACATCATTGCCTTGCGCACCGACCAGGCGCAGGCCTTGGAAACGCAGCAAGTCGCTGCACTGACTTTTGCGCAGCTCGTGGCCATGCAGACCGCCGACTTCGCGGCTATCAATACCGGTGGTATTGCCGCATTGCTGGCTGCGCAAGTGAGCGCCTTGACCAGCGCGGCCATCATCGCCTTACGCACTGACCAAGCGCAGGCCTTGACGACGCAGCAGGTGGTGGCCTTGGCAACGGCGCGGATAGCGGCTTTGGAGACGGCAGACCTATCGGCCATTAGCACCCGCAGCATGGCGGCCTTGGCTACCGCCCAGATATTTGCGATCACGACCTCGCAGGCCCAAAGCTTGACCACCCAGCAGATCGTGGCCCTGGGTACTGCGCAAATTGCAGCGCTGGAGACACCGCAAGATGCGGTAGCCCTGTCCACGGACAGCATTGCCGCCTTGCTCACCAACCAAGTGGTGGCCTTGTCGACGACGCAGGCAGCAGCGCTGAGCAGCGCCCAGGCCTTTGCCTTAACCACAGATCAACTGCTGGGCATGGAGACGCGCGACTTTGCCGCCATGAACACCAGCGCTATTGCAGCCTTGCAGACAGCGCAAATGTTAGCCTTGACACCGGCCTACATCATTGCCTTGAGCAGCGCGCAGGCGCAGGCGATCACAACGCAACAGGCCTATGCCTTGACGACAGAACAAGTGGCAGCCTTGGAGACACGCGATGTGGCCGCCTTGAGCACCAACAGCCTTGCCGCATTGCAGGCAGAGCAGGTGGTGGCGCTACGCAGCGACCAGGCCTTTGCCTTGACGACCAAGCAGGCGGTAGCCTTGGGCACGGCCCAAGTGGTGGCCTTGGAGACGCAAGACTTTGCAGCGCTATCGACTAACAGCATTGCCGCCTTGCTCACTAGCCAGGTAGCGGCCTTGACCAGCGATCAGCTAGTGGCTTTGCGCACCGACCAGGCCTTTGCTTTGATCACGCAGCAAGTGGTGGCCCTGGATACGGCGCAGATAGCGGCCTTGGAGACGGCGGACATATCTGCCATCAGTACGCGTAGCTTGGCGGCATTGAGCACGGCGCAAATCCTTGCGATCACCACGGCGCAGGCACAAAGCCTTGCCACGCAGCAGATAGTGGCCCTGGGTACGACGCAGTCGGCAGCGCTGAGTAGCGACCAAGTCTTTGCTTTGACGACTGCGCAGCTGGTGCGCATGGAGACGGCAGACTTTGCGGCGATCAGTACCAGCGCGATTGCGGCTTTGCGTACATTGCAAGTGATTGCGCTGACCAGCGCCGACATCATCGCCTTGAGCACTGAGCAGGCGCAGGCACTAACGACACAGCAGGCAGTGGCCTTGACGACCGCGCAAGTCTTGGCGATGCAGACGCAAGACTTCGCAGCGCTGAGTACCTCGGCAATTCAGGCCTTAGCGACTTACACCATCTCCGTGCTGAGTAGCGCCAACATCATTGCCCTGAGCAGCGATCAGGCGCAGGCCTTGTCGACGCAGCAGGTATTTGCCCTGACGACGGCGCAGCTGGTTGCCTTGGAGACGACGGACTTCGCAGCTATCAGCACCGCCAATATTGCCGCCCTGAGGACCTTGCAGATTGCCGCATTGACCACCGCCGAGATCATGGCCTTTAGCAGTGCCCAGACCGCGGCGCTCATCACACAGCAAGTGTTTGCCATGGGTACATCGCAGATCGCTGCGATGGAAGCGGCAGACTTTGCCGCCTTGAGTGCCGATAGCGTGATGAGCCTGCAAACCAACCAGATCGTGGCCTTGACCACGGCGGATCTGGCGGCGCTGGCTACCTCGCAAGCGGTCGCTTTGATGACCAAGCAGATCGTGGCCTTGGCGACCAATGATCTTGCTGCGATGAATACCAACAGCTTTGCGGCTTTGTTGACATCGCAAATTGCGGTCTTGACCACCTCGCAAATTGCTGCATTGACGACGGCAGAAATGCAGGCCATGACCACGACGCAAATGCAGGGGATGACGACCAACGCTATCGCGGCGCTCTCCACCACGCAGGTGGCAGCACTGACGACCTGCGGATTTACCGCACTGCAAACCCAGGCCTTGAGCGCAAATGCCAAGCTGGTCTATACGCCTATCGTGCTGGACTTAAACGGCAACGGCATCACGACGCTGGCCATGGCCGACGGCGTGCAGTTTGACTTATTGGCCAGCGGTCAGCCGGTGCAGACCGGTTGGGTTGCCCCAAGCGATGGCCTGTTGGTGCGTGACCTGAATGTTGACGGAACGATTAACAATGGTACCGAATTGTTTGGTAACGCTACGGTGCTGTCCGATGGCAGTGCGGCATCGGACGGATACCAGGCCTTGGCCGAGCTCGACAGCAACCATGATGGCGTGATCAGTAATGCCGATGCGGTATTTAGCCAACTGGGCGTCTGGATCGATGCAGACACCGATGGTGTCAGCGATGCCGGGGAGCTACGATCTCTGACGGACTTGGGCATCACCGAAATCGCGGTCACGGCGGAGGTGACCACTACGCAGGACAACGGCAATACGATTGGCTTGACATCCAGTTACCAAACTGTTGACGGGGTCAAGCATCTGGCCGGTGATGTGTGGTTCGCCGCGCAGGATGCCGCCAGCTATGCGGCCATGAGCGCACTGAGTGCGGCAGCCGTGGAGGCCTTAAGGACCGACCAGCTGAGTGCCTTGAGCACCGTGCAAGTGCAAGCTTTGAGCACCGTGGAATTGGCTGCATTGCAAACCCAGGCGGTATCCGCATTGGCCAATGGGGATGGATTGGCGCCCGTGGCGGCCAGGTCCGAGACCGGCGCCAATACCTGCGCTGCTCAGGCTGCTAGCGCCTGCGATACGGACGCGAGCCGACCGCAGCAGGATGTGGCGGTGGTGCTAGCCGTCGGTTTGGCGCAGCGCGCCAGCGCTATGGCGCAGGCCATTGGAACATTTGATGCAGCGGGTGGGCCCCGTAGTGTCGCTACGCTCAGCCTGAATGTGCCAGTGGATTCCAATGGTGCCACGATGCGCTCTGCCAGCCTGGCAGTGGGCAATCTGGTAAATCAGATGCGCAGTTTCGATAGCCAAGCAGACAGCACCGCCGGCGGCACTGCTGGCATGGGTACGGCAGCACCCTCTGCCTTGACCTCGATGCAAGTAGCGCCAATAGGCATGTTGGACCCCTTGAAGAAACCCGCCCTCAATGACTTTGCGAGTTTGTCGGGCTTTGACCTTAAGCGCTAGTGCCTGTCAGCTAGGGCGATCAGCTAGTCAAGAACTCAGCTAATCGCCGTCTCAGCCACTGCGGCACCACGGAAAGTGCCTGCCTTGTCAGGCCGTGATGCCAACTATTTAGGCTAGGGGCAGAGAGCCATACCAATGCTGCGGCAGTACTAATTCATCGCGGCTCTGGTAGCAGGCTGTGTCCAGCGGGTGAGGGAATTCGCGGCAGTAGTCCAGAGCGGGCGAGCGGTCCCTGCGCAACAAGGTGATTTCGAAAAATTGCGGTGCCACAAATCCGTTGATGTTGAGTAAAGCGCCGTGGTTATTGGGATGGTTGTGCACCACATAAAAATCCGCCAAGACTTTTTCAAACATAGCTTCCACCGTATTGAAAAAAAGCGGATGCGCCCAGCATTCGACATAGTGGATTTCAAGCACGATGATGCGAAAACGACGGAGTAAGTCCTGTGGTGTGGCCAGTAAGGTGAGGTACTCGCCACCTTCAATATCCATTTGCAATAAAAAATCTTGGCCCAGCGGGTATTCCGCCTGGCTTTTCATCCATGCTTCCAAGGTGGTGTGAATGGGGTTGTTATTGGGGCCCAGGAATTTTTTGATAAAGGACTTGGGCTGGAAGTTTGCCGGCGGCCCATCCACGGAATAGTCCGCTAGGTGCGAGCCTATGCCGGTTTTTTGAAGCAAGTCCAACTCGAAGCTCGAGTTCACTTCGACGCCAGGCGAGAAGCAGGCCGAAATTCCGCCTAAATCATCGGGAATCAAATAACCGCCGTCATGCGCGCTGCCGATGCGAACTAGGGGGAAGTGGGTCTGGACGGGGCGCATGGCATGGGCCAATTGCTGTAAACGTTGGACGGGCGTCGCGTTTTCCACATACACGCCGTTTTGGTACAGGGCCAGGGATTTAATGGGTTCCAAGGGCTACTCCGCTATGCGTGAGATCATTATGGTGATGTGAAGGTATTGATGCAAAGGGCTGACATGCACTCAGGGAGCGCCAGGTGCCAATGTGCGACTGGAAGCTTGACCCAGTGCATGCAGGAATTGCAGTATTTTGTCCGCCGCAAGGTCCCAGCCATAGTGCTGGCGCACATAGTCTGAGCCGATCAAACCCGAGGCGCCTGGCAGGGCAGCAGCCGCCGCAATGCGCTGCGCCATATCTCCAACATCCGGGTAGGCCCATTGCCCATAGTCTCCGTCACTGTGACCTACAGCGTCCTTGAAGGCCTGGCAGTCCACCGGACCGAGGGTGGTTTGGATGACGTCTGCGTCGGGCAGGAAACCCAGGTATTCGGAATGGCCGCCAAAGCGGGTAGTGATGCAGGGCGTGCCGCAGGCAATGGCTTCAATGAGCGGCAGGCTCCAGCCTTCGCAGCGCGAGGGATGCAAGAAATAATCAGCAGAGTAATAGAGTGTGCGCATTTGCTCACGCGAGAAATTGCCGGTGTACACCACGATGTTGAACTTGTCCTGGTATTGCTGCACCAGCTGAATGAACTCGGGGTGGAGCACGGCATTGGTGCCGTTGATCCAATCTGACTTGGTGAGTAACTCTAGTTGGGCGCCTTGCTCAGCAGCAATTCGCAGTGCCTCGAAGGCCTCGCGGTAGCCCTTCTTTTGCTCGTATTTGCCCACCATCAGAAATCTAGTTTTCCCACTGGATGCGGCTGCCGGTCGACCGTAGGGGTTGTAAAACTTAGGGTCTACGCCTTCGGGAACCACAAAAATGTTGCTCCCGTCCATGCCGCGTTCGAGCATGATGTCGCGGCCCCAGTGGCTGGTGGCAAAAACATAGTGAAAGCTCTCCAGCCATTGCTCATAGCCGGGGTTAGGTCGGCTGGCATCGAACACGCACCAGTAAATCTTGGTTCCTTTCAGGTTGTGGGCATACACCTCGGGGAAAAAGAAGATATTGACGTCGCTGTCCATGCTGTCCGACACTGCGGCCTGCACCTCGTCGATATAGTTGTGCTTGATCAGTTGCACTTGGATGCTCTCAAACTGAAAGGCCTGCAAGGCTTTTACGGTTTGGGAGCAATGGGTGCCCACACCGGTGGGGCTGTCAACGCCGAAAAAGCGGATACGAGGAAACATGAGAAAGTGGGCTAAGGCTTTTTAGCTGCGAGCGCGCGGCACCCAGCATTGGCCCCAGTCCAGGGGCGGCATGTTGTTGACATTGGGGAAATCGAACGGATGTGGTGTAGCTGCGATGGGCCCGGGCGCGGAGCGCTGGCGGCTGAGCAGGGTCAGCTCGAAAATACGCGGTGCTACAAAGCCGTTCATATCCACCAGGCCCATGGCGTTGTTGGGGTGGCTATGCACAATGAAGTGCGAGCGCAGCAATTTGGTGAAGGTGGCTTCCACGATGTTGAGGAAATCGCCATGGCCCCAGCTTTCGACCGCGTGGAATTCGATGACCATGATGCGGAACTTGCTAAGGATGCTGGCAGGGCAGGTCAGCAGGGTTTCGTATTCGGCGCCTTCCACGTCCATTTGCAGCAGCAACTCGTCATTCTGTGCATGCGGTTCGAATTGCGTGACCCAGTCCTCCAAAGCGACATGGTGCCCCGCCGTGTTCGCACCTACAAATTTTTTGATAAAGGACAGGGCCTGCAAACCATCTGGAACTTTGTCCACGCTGTAGTCGGCCAGGTGCGATCCGATGCCGCGCTTGAGTAAGTCGGTTTCAAAGGTCGCAAAGGTGTCGACGCCAGGGGAAAAGCAGGCTTTTATGTCATTTAAATCGTCAGGCACTAGGTAACCGCCGTCGGCCGCGGATCCCATACGAACTAAGGGAAACTGCGATTGCTGCGGGTGCAGTCTTTGGGCCAATGCGTCTAAACGGGCAGTAGGCGGCATAGGATCGACAAATATGCCTTGCGAAAACATATCGTAACGGAAATGGCCGGGTGCTTGCATGGGACGCTTTCAATCAGTGGGGCAGGCTGCTTTTGATGGTGTGGACGACTTCATTGTTGGACACAAACAGCGCATCGTTGGCAAATTTGTGCAGCAAAGAAAATCCGGGAAGGCAGGCTGTGAGGGTGGTGAAGTTGATTTGCCCTTCGTACCATTCGTCATCGCTGAACTCGGTATAAAAAAATCGAGTTCGGCTTAGCACCTGCTGCGCACCCACGACCAAATCGCTCTCGGCGCCTTGCACGTCGGCCCAGATGAAATCCACCGTGCCTATCTGCTTGGCGGCTGCCCAATCATCTAAGCGCATCATGGGTACCGGAATCTGGCGCTCAAACTTCACCCAGGGCCATACTTCCAAATGGGTCTTGGGCTTGCGGATAGATCCAGAGTGGTCCCACCCTTGAGGGTCTATATGTTCAGCGCCAGAGCTTTGGTGAAACATCACGGTGCCGTTATCGGCGCCTATCGCAATCTCTTCCAAGCTCACATAAGGGCTGCGAATATGCGATTTGAACTTCTGGATCGCCCTTGGGTCCGGCTCAAAGCAAATAATGCGGGTGTCTGGCATGTGGCGGATGAATTCTGCCGTGGTTTGTCCGCTGTTGGCGCCCACCTCCAAAACCAGTCGTGTGTCGGCACCATGGCCGACCAAGTGGCTGACTTCTTGCACGGACAGCGAATCGCCAAAGGATAGCTGGCGCAAGGCGCGGTAGGCATGGACAATGTCAGGATTCATAGGGCGTCCTTAGGGTGTGTCGACTGGGGGCGCTGGCATTTGAAAGCGTTCGGCCAGCGCTTTGTCCAACATGGCGTCTGAGGGAGTCAAAGTGGCCGGCCGGTAGGTCAGCGCTTGCTGTAGAGCCTGTTTGGCTTGGTCAGTTTCCCCAAGCAATGTTTTTGCATAGGCCAAATGAAGCCAACTGCTGTAGCGCATAGTTTGTAGCTGCAACACTGCAATGAAATACAGGCTGGCCTGGCGCGGCTGATTCTGGTTGAGCAACATCACGCCCATGCTGTGGGCTATGTCCGGGCGCTGCGCGTCTGCCATGCGTTCGAACCCCATGCGCATCAGGTCCAGGGCTTGGCCCGCTTCGCCGTTTTGCATCATGGTCTGGCACACCTGTAAGAGCACGCCGGGCTCGATGAGTTGGCGCTCTATTTGCTGCGTCATTTCAGTAAAACTGAAGTAGGGCAGGGCTGCGGGCCGGGCTATGGGAAGCAGTGGGGCGGCGTCACCCAGGAGCCGAGCCATGCGTTGGAAGGTGGAGCCGGAAAAACCCACGATCTGGCTATGGGCCAGGATCAAGAGGTCAATCGTCCCTTCGATCATCGCGTCGCGACTGCGCTCTATATTGCCGTAAGACATCCGACCCTCTTGGTCTTTCGACAGGCTGATCCAGTCTGCGCGTTCTTCCTTTTTTTCGACATGGTGCGTCTTGGTGCGGGCATGGACATGCGGATGCGCGCAGGCCAGCGCTTCGGCTTGCGGATCGTCTGAGCAGACAAAAAACACTTCATTGGGATGGCGCTGTACGAGTGCCATAACTTCGGCGTCGCTAAGGCCTACGCGCAAATCGGTGCGGCGCAGGTGCAGGCCATGAAATGGGTGCATCAAAGTCTTTGTAATAAACGACTGCACTGCGCTTTGAATTGCCTCGGTAAATTGCAGGCTGCTTAATGCGGCATGTACCAATGGTTCGGGAATCCAGGGCGCAATAATGGCTGGGTAAAAAAATATGTCTCTGTCCTCGGGCAGGCCACGTTGCGCAAAGTCTTCCATCGATTGGTAGTCGTATGCCGACTCAAACGGCACTTGTAAAAACTGTGCGCCCATGGCGTCGTGCAGCATCATTTTTGCGTCGCTAAACTTGCCCGCCAAAGTGTCTAAGGCATCGCTGCGTACGTCAAAGGCATTGTCAAAAATGTCTGCAAAGGCCGCGCCGCACCAACTGTTGACCGGCCAATACACGGTGATGGCCCGTTGGAAGTGCTCGGCAATCGCGATACCCGATACCAAAGCGTTGATGCGGTTGCCGATGCCGCCGTCACAAAAGACATAAATCCGGCGTTGTATCGGAGTCGTTGGATTCATGGCAGTGGCTCTACATACCCATCCATGCAGCTTGGTAGCCCTGGTAGATGGGTTTTGCGCCAATGTCTTCCATATAAGTTGCGATGTACTTGCCTTTGCCGCCAATTCGCTGCTGCGATACCAAGCGCAATTGGCCGGCATCGATATAAAAGTTCGCACTGGTGGGGGAGTCATCCACCAGCATAAATGTATTTGCGTTGACCAAAGGCCCAACCGCCAGCAACTCCTTCATGTGGTGCATAGCGCTGTCATGGGGTTTTTCCACGTCCACGTCAAAAGAGTCCAGGTACAGCAGGTCAATATGGGTATAGGGCCTGATCAGGCCCGCGCATTGGTGCCGTAAAAACGTCACGCTGTCCGAGGTGTGTACCTGGACGCGGTTGGAGACAATGCTTTTGCACAAGCCAGTGCTCTCTGGGCTGATATCCACCGAGTGGACGATGGTACCGGGCACGCATTCGCTGAACTTGTCGAATAGCACCGTGCTTTGGCCTTCTCCGGTAAAGGTACCCTGATTGCGCACACATCCGGTTTCCACGATACAGGCAGGGCGACCCAGTTTTTCTAGGTGTTCAAACGCCATGCGAAAAGAGCCTGCGCGATGCTGCAAAAGTGGCGCGGCAAAGCCGTTGAAATATTCCCAAAATGCAGCGTAGTTCATGGTGTTTTCGAAAAAAGTAGGGGGTTTATTGCAATACAGGCTTGGCCAGCCCCAGATCCATCAAAGATTGGCGAATATTCTCCACATCAAACGCGTCTTTGCAGGGCGGCGAGTAGGGGTCACCCCGATGGCAAATCACCCCGGTAATTGGCGGTGGGTAGTGCTCCTGGCAACCGTAGCAGTCAACCGCCGGTTGGATGGGAATAAAGCGCGCATGGGGTGGGCGTTCCAAGGGTTCGCGCAGCCGGTGGTGGGCACTGCTGAACATGGCAATGATGGGCGTATCGGTGCAAGCGGCGACATGCAAGGTACCCGAGTCCACGCCCAGGTAGCATTGGGCGCCTGCGATGATTTCCCGCAATTCATGGATGTTGAAACTGCCCAGCATATTCAGTAAGCGGGGATGGAAATCAAATGCAATTTCATGCGTGGAGCCCACTTGCACGATTTTGAAATCGGTGCACTCTAGCAAAATGTCCAGAATTTGCTTCCAAGTCGCGTCCGGCAGATTGCGACTCGGCCAGGTGTCCTTGCGCATATGGATGACCACATAATTGGCCGCAATATCCTTGGTTTGAATAGACTGCGCCCGTTGCCGGTCCCCATCCGAGGGGAACAACTCCAATCGTTTATTTTTAATTTTGTCGGTCGTCCCGTGGGACGTCAGAGCATAGGCATCCACCACATGGACGTGCGGCATATTTTCATAGACCAGGTCGAGATTGATAACCCTTGCGTAGGGGCCTTTTGCCTCACTGAAAGTTTGCGGGGTAAAAACCCGGCGTACGTAGGGATTGTTTTCAAATATCTCCGGCTTCATAGTCAGCACGTCAATATCACATTGCCCGCCGTGATCCTGGTACAACTGCCGGATAATCGGCGTGGCAAGTAATACATCCCCCAGCGCCAGTTGCCTGACTATCATGAAACTGGGGTTCATATTCATTTATTAAATTAAAGAAAAAATGTTTATTGGTTAAGGCGCTCGATGAAGTCTAAGAGTGCGCGTGGCTATTGTATAAAAAAAAACCACTGTTCCTCTAAATTGCATTGATCAGTGGCAACAATGTTTCGGTAAACCAACAAATTGATGGAGCACTAAGCCCTATCAGGCCTAAAATCAAAAAAATATTTCCACTAAGACAATTTGGACCGCTCAGTATGTGATTTATAAAACATAATCAAAGCGGCAAACCTAAGTTTTGGATATCACCTTGAAGCAATCTGCTCATTAATTTTCAACCTATAGCGTTGCTATCACTTTTCCCCGATTAACTTGAAATATAACTATGGAAAAATTTACCTGCCCTGTTTGCGCGCAGTTTGCTGCACTTTTTGATGTCGTGGACTTCAACAAGAATTGTGAAGAGAATCGTGGACTCTATCTGCCCTTGTCAGGTCATCCTGTGTACTATGCGCGTTGCCGCTCGTGCGCTTACACCTACGCACCGGAGTTTCAAAAGTGGAGCGATCAAGATTTTTTAGACAAAATCTATAACAAGGACTATTTGCAGGTTGACCCGGACTATGCAATGAACCGAGTTGTCGAAAACGCGGAAATGTTGAATAATTTTTTTGGCCCTTACCGCCAATATATTCGACACTTAGATTATGGTGGAGGTAACGGAAAACTTGCTGCTTTACTAAAAAATGCAGAATGGGATTCCACTTCTTACGATCCTTTTCCTCGCAATAACGCTGACATTAATAGTTTGAGTCAATTTAACCTGATCACCGCTTTTGAAGTCTTTGAGCACGTACCTGATCCATCTAAATTAATGGAGAATCTGGAAAAGCTTTTGCGCGGGGGGGAGAGTTTAGTATTTTTCTCTACTGCAATTTCTGATGGGTTGATTAGTGAGCGCGAGCGATTGAACTGGTGGTATGTGGCTCCGCGTAACGGTCATATCGGCATCCACAGCAAGATGAGTTTGCAAGCCCTGGCTACGCGTCATAATTTCAATTACCGTGGCATGGGGCGCTCTTTTCATATCTTTTACCGAAATTTTCCGCAATGGGCTGGTAAATTGACCACCTTATGAGCGTCTTTTTGCGCAATGTTCGAATGAATACCCGTTCGCTGTGTGCCGCGCCTTGCCAAGGGAGTACGAGTATTGGGCGGTTCGGAACGCAAAGTGCGGTCAGAAGGCTTCCGGTAGCACTACCCCCTTTACCAAGGAGTGACATAAATTGACCATCATTGAAAACTTCGCCGAATGGGTGCAGCAAGCCTGGCAGGGCAGCCTTGAATTTTCTTCGCTCATCGACGCCGCCTCGCGCTTGGATGCGGCCGGGAAGCGTCCACTTGCAGCGGTTTTGTACCGCACCTGGTTGTCGCGCAATAGCTCGCAGTTCAACCATGTGATCCAGTTCAATCTGGGTGCCACACTCAGCCTGGAAAAAGACATCGTTGGCTCGGAAGCGGCTTACCGCGAGGCCATCCGTCTGGCCCCCGGTTTTGTGCAACCTCGCGTCAACCTGGGCACTTTGCTTGAAGGCCAAGGCAAGATTGAAGAGGCGCTGACCGAATGGCGCTGGGTGATGGACCATGTCTCGCCACAAGATCCCAATAACAAGCCCCTGGTGGTGATGGCCCTGAACCAAATGGGGCGGGTGCTGGAAATTCAAAAGCGTTTGGACGAGGCCTCGGTGGTGTTGACCAAGAGCCTGGCGATCGAGCCCGAGCAGGTCGATGTACTACACCATTGGGTATCCCTGCGTCAAAAGCAATGCGTCTGGCCGACTTACATCCCGCTGCCCAAAGTCAGTCGCAAATTCATGCAGGATGCGACCTCGGCCTTGTCCATGCTCAGTGTTTCAGACGACCCGCAGTCCCAGCTGGCCGCAGCCCGCCGTTACGTCAAG
This sequence comes from Rhodoferax sp., assembly GCA_044373655.1. Classification (GTDB taxonomy): domain Bacteria; phylum Pseudomonadota; class Gammaproteobacteria; order Burkholderiales; family Burkholderiaceae_C; genus Allorhodoferax. Next base: position 12,689 of record JBILPS010000040.1, on the reverse strand, counting down.
AACAAGCTGAACTCCGACGTGCCCAATTTGTCCAACCCCAATGGATATGGCCACCGAAAAATCCGTATCGGTTATGCCTCGGGCGACTTTTGCTTGCACCCGGTATCTCTGCTTACGGTGGAATTATTTGAGTTGCATGACCGCGAAAAATTTGAGGTCTATGGCTATTGCTGGAGTCCGGAGGATGGTTCGCCCATGCGTCAGCGCGTCATCAGCGCGATGGACCACTTCACCAAAATCCACACCATGTCCGACGTGGAAGTTGCGCAACTGATTCGTCGCGACGAGATAGACATTTTGGTGGACTTGCAAGGCCAGACAGCCGGTGCCAGGGCCAATATGCTGGCTTACCGGCCCGCGCCAGTGCAGATCACCTACCTTGGGCTACCGGCAACCACCGGTCTGCCGTCGATTGACTACGTCATTGCGGACAAATTCCTGATTCCGGAAAACGAGGCACTTAACTATTCCGAGCGCCCGATCTATATGCCGGATGTGTATCAAGTCAGCGACCGCAAGCGCAATGTCGGTCCCAAGCCCAGCCGTGCCGATTGCAATTTGCCGCCTGAAGGCTTTGTGTTTTGCACTTTCAATAACAACTACAAATACACCCCGGACTTGTTTGATGCCTGGATGAATATTTTGCGCCGGGTACCGGGTAGTGTGCTGCTTCTTTTGGCAGACAACCAATGGTCCGAGGCCAATTTGAAGAAAGAAGCCAAGGCGCGAAAAATTGATCCGAAACGCTTGGTTTTTGGTCCGCGCCTGTCGCCGGAAAACTACCTTGCGCGCTACCAGGTAGCGGACTTGTTCCTCGATAGCTTTCCGTTTAACGCCGGCACTACTGCCAATGACGCGCTGTGGATGGGCTTGCCCTTGCTCACCCTCACCGGTCGCAGCTTTGCCTCGCGCATGGCAGGTGCCTTACTGACGGCGGCAAAAATGGAATCCTTGATTACCTACAACTTGAAGGACTACGAGGAAAAAGCCGTGGCCCTGGCCAATGACCCAACCGAAATGGCCCGGCTGCGCGCGCATTTGCAAACCGTGCGCAGCGAAGGCGTTTTGTTTGACACCTCCCGTTTTGTCCGCAAGCTAGAGGAGCGATTGTTGCCTTTGGCTAAGCTGGCCGTATAGCCCGCAGGCCGCATGCCTATTTGCTACTGGGGTTACCGCACGCCGAATCGCCAGGCTTCTTCCAGCAACGGCAGGTCACAGCAAAGTCCTTCATTTGGCCTTTTTTCACGCCGCCTACCGCACCCTGCCGGGTGGCGGCGCTGGGTACGTAGAGGCGAGGAACAAAGCTTTTGCTCACCGTGCTACCACTGAGCAGATGGGCCGTGGCTCCGTGGCAGGCCAGCGGTCCGGGTAAATTGTTTTTTACCTCAATCAATAGTTCGGTATCGGACTTCGCAGACCAACCGGCGGCATATTGCACTTTTTTGGCCTCCGAGGCCGAAAGCTCCACTTCTTCGTACAGAGTCTTGGCTTCAAACAGCGTCCAAGCGTAGGCGTTAGTGATGCCCACTGCCTGCATGCAGACCATACAAAACATCAGGTAGGCCATTCGGAGCGCTTGGCGGCGCAACTGGAGTGGTCGCACTCGCTGCGCGGACTGCGTAAGCGCTGTAACCCACTGCTTGGCGGCAAGCCCTATTTGCATGGAAAGCACGGTATTCACAGTGATAAAGCCGCCAACTCGGCCTCGTTAAACCCGGCAGCCCGGCGCGCGGCCAAGTTGAAGGGTGGTTTGAGGGTCGGCGCTTTATGTAATAGCGCTGCTTGGCGGTAGTAGGCCTCAGCCTGCATACCACGCTTGTCGCAAAGGTAGTGGAACCAGTGGTTGCCTATAGCGACGTGGCCCACCTCATCGGCCAGTATGCGGTCCAAAATCAGCACTGCTTCCCGTGCATGTCCGTAAGGCAAGTTGCGCAGCTTGGATTGAATCAGCGGCGTGGCGTCCAGGCCGCGTGCCTCCAGGGTGCGTGGAACCAAGGCCATGCGGGCCAGCACATCGGCTTGGGTGGATACGCACATCGTCCACATGCCATCGTGGGCGTCGAAGTCGCCATAGGCAAACCCCAGGCTGTGCAAATGGTCTTGCAGCATCGAAAAATGCAGCGCCTCTTCACCGGCCACCTCTATCCAATCGCGGTAATAGGCTTCAGGCAGGTCGGTAAACCGCCAGGCGGCATCCAGCGCTAGGTTGATGGCATTAAATTCAATATGCGCGATGGAGTGCATCAAAGCCGCGTGGCCTGCCACGGTATGGGGCGAGCGCTTAGGTACGTCGCGCGGGTGAATCAGTAGGGGGCGGTCCGGTCGGCCTGGCTCACTGGGTGCTTGAAAAACCGCTGCCGTATCGCAGACCAGTGACTCTTCACTGGCGCACAAGGCCTGCACTGCCGCCACTTTTTGGGCGGGGTCGGCCAGCGTAAATGCGGCCAGGGCTTGTGTGCGTAGTTCCATCTCTACAATTCTAGGCAGATTGCAACCCTATTTAGGAATTACCGTGGCCGTTTACGAACTTGATCAAATCAGCCCTAGCGTCCCCGACTCCGCCTATGTAGCCGACAGCGCCCAGGTGATGGGCAATGTGCAACTGGGAGAGCACAGCAGCGTCTGGTTCGGCGTCGTGATACGCGGCGATACCGAGCACATCCATATCGGCGAAGGCAGCAATATTCAGGACGGCAGCGTGCTACATGCCGACTTTGGTGTACCGCTGACCATTGGCAAGCACGTGACCATAGGGCATAAAGTGATGCTGCACGGCTGCACGATAGGGGACGAAACGCTGGTCGGTATCGGCGCAGTGATACTTAACAACGCCAATATCGGCAAAAACTGCCTGGTCGGTGCCGGCTCTTTGGTGACCGAGGGCAAAGCCTTTCCCGACGGCTCGGTCATTATGGGCAGCCCGGCTAAAGTCGTGCGCAGCCTCAGCCCCGAACAGATGCAAGGTTTGCGGATGACGGCGCAGCATTACATCGACAATGCCTTGCGTTACAAAGCCTCGTTCAACAAAATTGCCTAAGTCATTGCCTTTGCGCAAACCCGGTCCTATGGGCCAGATGTTTTCCGGAGCCCCTAGTGTCCCAATTGCATAAGTTTATTTTTGATGGTCTGCCGGTGCGCGGCATCTTGGTGCAGCTGACCGACACCTGGACCGAAGTATTGCGCCGGCGCGCGTCTAACACCCAGCATGGCGCATACCCGGAGCCGCTGCGCGACATGTTGGGGCAAATGACGGCGGCGGCCACTTTGATGCAGTCCAACATCAAGTTTGACGGCTCGCTCACCATGCAGATCATGGGCGACGGGCCGGTTAAATTGGCCGTGGTGGAAGTGCAGCCCGACCTGGCTTTGCGTGCGACCGCCACGCTGATCGGCGTGTTGCCCGAAGCCGCCAGCTTGAGCCATATGGTTAACGCCCACAACCAGGGCCGCTGCGCTATTACGCTAGACCCTAAAACCAAATTCCCCGGTCAGCAGCCTTACCAGGGCGTGGTGCCTTTGTTTGACGATAACGGTATCCCGATAGAGCGCTTGTCCGAAGTACTGGAACACTACATGCTGCAAAGCGAGCAACTGGACACCACCTTGGTGCTGGCCGCCAATGAGAGTACGGCCGCGGGGCTGCTGATCCAGCGCCTGCCGGTGCAGGGCGTGGGCAATCTAGAGGGCAGCCTGGTCAGCCGGGAAAACGAAGATGCGATTGGCCGCGACGAGGATTACCAGCGCATTGCCATCCTGGCTAAAACTCTGAAGTCCGAGGAACTCCTCACTTTAGACGCCGATACGATTTTGCGCCGCTTGTTTTGGGAAGAGTCCATCACACGCTTTGAGCCTTTGCAAGGCGCCAGTGGCCCGCGCTTTGCCTGTAGCTGCAGCCGCGAGCGGGTGGCGCGCATGATCGTCTCCTTGGGTGCGGAGGAGGCCCATAGCGTCATCGAGGAGCGCGGCGAATTGGAAGTGGCTTGCGAATTTTGTGGCGTGCAATACCGCTTTGACCCGGTGGACACCGCGCAATTGTTTGTCGATCCGACGCGCCAGGCTGCGCCGGGCAGCAACGCCCATTAATCGGTGCCCATGGTTTAGCGGGTCGCAGCCGATTGCAGGTCGCTAAACAGGCGGTGTTCGCAGTCGGAGTCTGAGCATTTGTCACATAGCCAACGCCAGGCTGTGCTCGTTTGTGCAAGGGCGGATGCGCTGGGCTCCAATACAGCCAATGCACTTGCCATGCGCTCTGGGCCGTGCCCGTACACCATACAAAATGCCAGACCTTCGCGCTGCAAGACTTCGCGCAGGCGTGCATCGACGCGTTCGCGCATGGCTGGCCCGTCACGCTGAATGCCATCGGCCTGCCAGGGCAGGTCTAGTCCGGTGACCAGGGTGTGTTGGTAGATGCGCTGGTGTTGCAGCGCAAAAGGGTAGAGCGAAGCGTCTTGAAACAGCACATCGCTGTAGATGGCGGTCATGAGCGGGCTGGTATCGGCGATCAGGTAATCGGCCTCTGTCGCGCGCTCGGCCAGTGCAGCCTGGGCTTGGGCGATAGCAATTTGTTCGTGCGCAAGTGGCGTGCGGTCGTGTTGGTCACACCACTGGCGCAGCACTTCATGAACGACATGCACTTTTGCGCCACGGACTTGCCAATGGGTTTGCAAGGCCGCAAGCAAACTGGACTTGCCGGTGCACTCGGCGCCGAGTATTGCGATATTTAAGGGCTGCGCCATGGATCACCGGCCATTGCGCGCCAAGCAGTCTTACTTGACCACTTGCACAAAAATTTCATTGGGCTTGACCATGCCCAACTCAGAGCGGGCTTTTTCTTCGACGATTTCCAGGCCCTCGCGCAAATCGCGAATTTCGGCTTCCATGCCTTGGTTGATCTGCTCTGCACGCGCATTGCTTTGCTTTTGCGCGCTCAGTTCTTCGTTGAGCCTGGCCACATTGGGAAGGCTGCCGCGCCCGAACCACAGCTGCCCCTGCAAGGCCAGCAGTAGCACTAACAAGCCAGCAGGAACCAGGCGCAGCTTCATCGCAAAAGGGCGGCCTTAACGCAGGTTGTAAAACGCCGAGCGGCCTGGATATACCGCCACTTCGCCCAAGTCTTCTTCGATGCGCAGCAACTGGTTGTACTTGGCCATACGGTCCGAGCGGCTGAGCGAGCCGGTTTTGATCTGGCCGGCATTGGTTCCTACGGCGATGTCGGCAATCGTGGTGTCTTCGGTCTCGCCCGAGCGGTGGCTGATGACGGCGGTATAGCCGGCGCGCTTGGCCATTTCGATGGCGGCAAAGGTCTCGGTCAGGGTGCCGATCTGGTTAATCTTGATCAGAATCGAGTTGGCAATGCCTTTGTCTATGCCTTCTTTCAAAATTTTGGTGTTGGTTACAAACAAGTCGTCCCCCACGATTTGCACCTTCTTGCCCAGACGGTCGGTCAGCAGTTTCCAGCCATCCCAATCGCCTTCGGCCATACCGTCTTCAATGCTGATGATGGGGTATTTGTCCACCCAAGTGGCCAGCATATCGGTCCACTGTTGCGCATCCAGGCTGAGGCCTTCGCCGCTGAGCTCGTATTTGCCGTCTTTGTAAAACTCCGAGGCGGCGCAGTCCAGGGCTAAGGCAATTTGCTCGCCGGCCACATAGCCGGCTTTTTCAATGGCTTCCAAAATCATCTGGATGGCCGCTTCATGGCCCGGCACATTGGGGGCAAAGCCGCCTTCATCGCCTACGGCCACACTCATGCCTTTGTCGTGCAAAATTTTCTTGAGCGCATGGAACACCTCCGCCCCTTGGCGCAAGGCCTCTTTGAAGGTGGATGCACCCACCGGAATAATCATGAACTCCTGCAAGTCCAGGTTGTTATTGGCATGCGCGCCGCCGTTGACCACATTCATCATGGGAACCGGCATTTGCACTGCCGCCATGCCGCCAAAGTAGCGGTACAGCGGCAGGCCGGCTTCCTCGGCTGCTGCCCGGGCTACCGCCATGGACACGGCCAGCATCGCGTTCGCGCCTAGTCGGCTTTTGTTTTCGGTGCCGTCCAGGTCAATCAAGGTCTTGTCTAGGAAAGCTTGCTCGGAAGCATCCAAGCCCAAAATCGCTTCGGAAATTTCGTTGTTGATGTGGTCCACGGCTTTGAGTACGCCTTTGCCCAGGTAACGCAGTTTGTCGCCGTCACGCAGCTCAATCGCTTCGCGCGAACCGGTAGATGCGCCCGAGGGCACGGCAGCGCGGCCCATGGTGCCGGACTCCAACAGCACATCACATTCGACCGTCGGGTTCCCACGGCTATCCAAAATCTCCCGACCCACAATATCCACAATCGCGCTCATCTTCTTCCTTGTTAAAAAAAGTTACACCGGGGCGGCTAGGCCCTCAAGTAAAACCATAGTGAAAAACTTCGTGGCACCGGCGCGCTTGGCGAGGGCGCGGGCATACATTTCCCCGTGGTACCAATCATGGGCAGCGGCAAAGCTGGGAAAGCGCAGCAAAGCCATACGCCCAGGTTGCCAGTCGCCTTCCATGACTTCAACCGTGCCACCACGCGCCAGGTATTCGCCGCCAGCCTGGGTCACTGTCTCGGGGGCCGAGGCCATGTATTGCTTGTATTGCTCCATGTCGCTGATCTGCATGTCCACAATAATGTATCCGTAGGCCATAGCGCGCTTAGTTGAAGTTGTTTTCAAGAAAGCCGGAGCGCTTGGTTACGGTGTCCAGAGCCAGCAAGGTTTCCAGCAAAGCCTTCATATGGTGCAGCGGCACGGCGTTGGGGCCGTCGCTCATGGCTTGGGCCGGGTTCGGGTGCGTTTCCATGAACAAACCGGCTACGCCTACCGCCACAGCCGCACGCGCCAGCACCGGCACCATCTCGCGCTGACCGCCGCTGCTGGTGCCTTGGCCGCCGGGTAACTGTACCGAATGGGTGGCATCAAACACCACCGGCGCGCCCGTGTTGCGCATGATGGCCAGGCTGCGCATATCGCTGACCAGGTTGTTATAGCCAAAGCTGGCGCCGCGCTCGCAGGCCATAAAGTTGTCTTCTTCTAGGCCTGCCTCACGCGCCGCAGCGCGCGCTTTGTCGATGACATTTTTCATATCACCGGGCGCCAGAAACTGGCCTTTTTTGATATTCACCGGCTTGCCCGATTGGGCCACGGCGCGAATAAAGTCAGTTTGGCGGCATAAAAAAGCCGGCGTTTGAAGCACATCGACCACGCTGCTGACCTGGGCAATTTGGTCTTCACTGTGAATATCGGTGAGCACCGGCACCCGTAGCTCGCGCTTGACTTTGGCCAAAATCTCCAGACCCTTGTCGATGCCCGGCCCGCGAAAGGTGCTGCCGCTGGAGCGGTTGGCCTTGTCAAAGCTGCTTTTAAAAATAAACGGAATGCCCAGGCCCACGCAGATGTCTTTGAGCGTGCCCGCTGTGTCCATTTGCAATTGCTCGGACTCGATCACGCAGGGACCGGCAATCAGGAAAAAGGGCTGATCCAGCCCGACCGCAAAGCCGCAGAGCTTCACGCCGCCACCTTGAGGTTTTTTCCATCGCGTTGGTGGTCCAGCGCAGCTTTGATAAACGCATTGAACAAGGGATGGCCGTTCCAGGGGGTGGATTTGAACTCTGGGTGGAACTGTACGCCCACAAACCAGGGGTGCACGGTTTTCGGCAACTCCACCATTTCAGTCAATTGCTCTCGTTGCGTGAGGGCCGAGATGACCAGGCCCGCCGCGCGCAAGCGGTCCAAGAAATGTACATTGGCTTCGTAGCGATGGCGGTGGCGTTCCGTGACCACATCACCGTAAATTTCATGCGCAATCGTGTTTTGTGCGACATCCGAACTCTGCGCCCCCAGGCGCATGGTGCCGCCCATATCGGAGTTGTGGTCGCGGGTTTGGATGGTTCCGTCTTTGTCTTTCCATTCGGTGATCAGCGCAATCACCGGGTTGGGGCTGTCCGGGTCGAACTCGGTACTGTTGGCGTCTGTAAGGCCCGCCACATGGCGTGCAAATTCGATAGTCGCCACCTGCATGCCCAGGCAAATGCCCAGGTACGGCACTTTGTTTTCGCGGGCAAAGCGCGCCGCGCTGATCTTGCCTTCTACACCGCGCTTACCAAAGCCACCGGGCACCAGCACCGCGTCAAATTTGGCCAATTGGGACAGCGTGTCGGCGTTAATAGTTTCTGAATCGATGTAGTGGATTTTTACCTTTACATGGTTCTTCATGCCGGCATGGCGCAGCGCTTCATTGAGCGACTTGTAGCTGTCGGATAGGTCCACGTATTTACCCACCATGCCGATGGCCACCTCACCTTCGGGGTGCTCGGTTTCATACACCAAATCATCCCAGCGCTGGAGCTTGGCCGGTGGTGTGTTCAGGCGCAGCTTGTCGCAAATCAGGCCGTCCAAGCCTTGTTCATGCAGCATGCGTGGCACTTTGTAAATCGTGTCCACATCCCACATGGAGATCACACCCCACACCGGCACATTGGAAAAAAGCGAAATTTTCTGGCGCTCTTCGTCGGGGATAGGCCGGTCGGCCCGGCATACCAGGGCGTCTGCCTGGATACCGATTTCACGCAACTGTTTTGCGGTGTGCTGGGTGGGTTTGGTTTTGAGCTCACCGGCAGCAGCAATCCAGGGCACGTAACTTAAGTGCACAAAAGCGCTGTGGTTAGGGCCCATTTGCAAACTCATCTGCCGCACGGCCTCCAAAAATGGCAGTGACTCAATATCACCTACCGTGCCGCCGATTTCCACAATCGCCACGTCCACCGCATCGGGCTCACCCAGGCGGGCGCCGCGTTTGACGAACTCCTGGATTTCATTGGTCACATGCGGAATCACCTGCACCGTCTTGCCCAGGTAGTCGCCACGGCGTTCTTTGTCGAGTACGCTTTTGTAAATCTGCCCGGTGGTGAAATTGTTGGACTTGCGCATGCGCGTTTCCACAAAACGCTCATAGTGGCCCAGATCCAGGTCGGTTTCAGCGCCGTCATCGGTCACAAAAACCTCGCCATGTTGCAGCGGCGACATAGTGCCCGGGTCTACATTGAGGTAGGGATCCAGCTTGATGAGGGTGACTGTCAGGCCCCGCGACTCAAGAAGCGCGGCAAGGGAGGCCGATGCAATTCCCTTGCCCAGGGAAGACACCACACCGCCGGTGACGAAGACAAATTTGGTCATGTCAGAGTGCGAACCCAGGGGTTCGGGTAGCTGGTAAGGCGCGATTATAGGTGTCTGCTACATTGCGCTTTGACACGGCTGCCGCTGTCGCGGCGGTGCACAAAGGGGCGAAAGCGCATGGATTTGAATGGTAAACACATTGTTTTGGGCCTGACCGGCGGGGTTGCCTGTTACAAGGCGGCGTATTTGTGCCGCCTGCTGGTCAAAGAGGGTGCACAAGTGCAGGTGGTGATGACCGAGGCAGCTGCCCAGTTCATCACGCCGGTGACTATGCAGTCCCTAAGCAACCGCGCGGTCTATGTATCCCAGTGGGATCCGCGCGAACCCAACAATATGGCGCATATCAACCTCAGTCGCGAGGCCGACGCGATTCTTGTGGCGCCGTGCAGCGCCGATTTCATGGCCAAACTTTTGCATGGCCGTGCGGATGATTTGCTTAGCCTGATGTGCCTGGCGCGCCCCTTGGAGCGCGTGCCCTTGCTACTGGCCCCGGCCATGAACCGCGAAATGTGGGCGCATCCGGCCACCCAACGCAATGTGACGCAGTTGCGCGCCGACGGCGCGCTGGTGCTCGGCGTGGGTGAGGGCGACCAGGCGTGCGGCGAAATTGGCGATGGACGCATGCTCGAACCCGATGAATTGCTTGAGGACCTGATTGCTTACTTCCAGCCTAAAGTGCTGGCTGGGCGGCGGGTACTGATTTCGGCCGGCCCCACGTTTGAAGCCATAGACCCGGTGCGGGGCATCACCAATTTGTCCAGCGGGAAAATGGGTTTTGCCTTGGCCCGCGCGGCACGGGACGCGGGTGCGCAAGTCACCCTGGTGGCGGGGCCTGTCGACCTGGACGGGCCGCGCGGTGTGCAGCGTATCAACGTCCGATCCGCGCAGGACATGGACGCAGCCTGCCACGCACAGGCAGAGCACGCCGATGTGTTTATCGCCACCGCCGCCGTGGCCGACTGGCGGCCGACCAGCGCGCAGCCGCAAAAAATCAAAAAGCAAGGCGACGGCCAGGTGCCCAGCCTGGCCTTTGTGGAAAATCCAGACATTCTTTCCGCCATAGCCGCGTCCGAACGCGCCCGCAGCGGCGCCCTGTACTGCGTGGGTTTTGCGGCTGAAAGCCAGGATTTAGAGGCCCAGGCCACGGCCAAGCGGCTGCGCAAGGGGGTGCCTTTGCTGGTAGCAAATATCGGCCCGGCCACTTTCGGTCAGGACGACAATGCTTTGCTTTTGATCGACGCCCAGGGTACCTTGGAAATGCCGCGTAATTCCAAACTGGCGCTTGGGCGCATGCTGGTCGCCGAGATTGCCAATCGCCTGCCGGCTCTTGCCGCCGCTTGAAGCGTCAAGCGCACATCCTTTCATTGCTTTAGATTCGTTCCTATGCACATCGACGTCAAAATTCTGGACCCTCGCCTGACAGACCAGTTCCCGGCCTATGCCACACCGGGCAGCGCCGGTTTGGACTTGCGCGCCTGCCTGGACGCACCTTTGCTGCTGCACCCCAATGCCTGGCAACTGGTGCCTACTGGCATGGCCATGTACTTGAAAGATCCGGCCTATGCGGCCCTGATCCTGCCGCGCTCGGGGCTGGGTCATAAGCACGGCATCGTGCTGGGTAATTTAGTGGGCGTGATCGACAGCGATTACCAGGGGCAGCTCATGGTCAGCGCTTGGAATCGCAGCAGCGTGCCCTTTGTCATTGAGCCTATGGAGCGCATTGCTCAATTGGTCATCGTACCGGTGGTGCAGGCGCAATTCAATATCGTCGAGGCATTTCCCGAGTCCGAACGCGGAGAGGGTGGCTACGGCTCGACCGGTAAAAAATAGCCCGTCAAAAAACGAGCGCAGCCAATGGCCTTGATCCGCCGAACTCCGCTTAGTGCAGGGTGCGCTGCCCGTATCCCGGATCGACTATCGCCTCAATGCGGAAAAAACCGCTACCGGTGGAACCGCGCTGGAGTTCCTCTTGGCTGGCTTCGCGCACCGATTCGACCCGCATGCGTAAACGTATGGCAATGCCTGCCAGTGGGTGGTTAGCGTCTAAGACCACGTGCTCGGGATAAATATCAGTAACGGTGTACAGTGCCTCGCGCGGCGCTTCTGGGTGGCAACCGTCAGGTAAGGCTGAGCCTTCAATGGTCAGCCCGACTTCCAACTCCGCCGGAAACAAGTGTCTGGGCTCCAGAAAGAGCAGTTGCTCGTTAAAGTCGCCAAAGGCTTGCTCCGGTTCGATTTGCAACTGCACGGCGGCACCGGCCTCGTGGCCTTGCAATGCTTCTTCAATGGCAGGCAGCAAATCTTTGCCGCCGACCAAAAATTCAACCGGCTCGTCTAAAACGTCCAATTCCTCGCCCAGGGTGTCGCTTAATACCCAGGTCAGCGCGACTACGCAGTGTGATGTGATTTCCATCGGACAATTGTCGCAGTTTCTATTTTCCCGCACCCTAGCTAGGACCCATTTATGCAAGTTGATCAGCCACTTCCGCTCTTGGACGGACTTTCTCCGGCACAGTTTATGAAGCGCTATTGGCATAAAAAACCCTTGCTCATCCGTCAGGCGATACCGGGCATGCAGCCATTTCTTTCGCGCGGCGCGCTGTTTGATCTTGCGGCGCGCGATGATGTGCAGTCGCGTTTGGTAATCCAGCAAGCGGCTTCGGCCAAGCAGCCTTGGCGCTTGCGCCATGGGCCATTTGCACGGCGCGGCCTGCCCCCCTTCAAGCAGCCGGGTTGGACGCTTTTGGTTCAAAGCGTGGATTTGATCGATGCGCGCGTGCAGGCGCTACGCGAGCAGTTTCGCTTTGTGCCGGATGCGCGCCTGGACGATGTCATGGTCAGTTACGCCAGCGACGGTGGTGGCGTGGGGCCGCATTTCGATAGTTATGACGTTTTTTTATTGCAAGTACAGGGGCAGAGGCGCTGGCGTATCGGTCGCCAGAAAGATTTGACATTGCAAGAAGGTATGCCACTCAAGATTTTGGCGGATTTTCAACCTGAGCAGGAGTTTGTGCTCGAGCCCGGTGACATGCTGTACTTGCCACCGCGTTATGCGCACGACGGTGTTGCCCAAGGGGAATGCATGACTTATTCCATTGGCTTTCGCGCGCCCGACCAGGTGGAATTGGCGCAAGCTCTATTGCAGGGTATGGCGGAACAACTCGCGGATGCTATCCCTCCTAAGCGCTACCGCGACCCCGGCCAGTCGGCGAGCGTCTGTCCGGCACAAATCCCTCTTGAACTCCAGGCATTTGCGCAAGATGCGCTTAGCAAAGCTTTACGCGACCCGGACATGCTGGCACGCACTTTGGGTGAGCACCTGAGCGAGCCTGCAGCGGCGGTCTGGTTCCAGCCGCAGGAATCTGCTTGCGGCCTGCAAGACGGTGTGTGCTTAGACCGGGGCACGCGCATGCTGTATGACGCACGGCACATCTTTATCAACGGTGAGAGCTTTGAAGCCTCCGGTCGGGATGCGCAATTGGTGCGCCAATTGGC
>JBILPS010000039.1:0-24841 GCA_044373655.1 Rhodoferax sp. | reverse complement strand
ACACTTTGCCTGACATCCATCCCCCGGTAGCCATGCCTAGCATGGTGAACATAATCACCGTCCCCACCCGCGCGCCGATCTGCGTGGGCGCAAAATTTTCCCGAACGATGAGTGTGTAAGACGGCACGATGCCGCCCTGGAACAAGCCAAACATGGCGGACACCAGGTAGAGCGAGACCAGTCCGTCAAAGGGCAAAAACATCAGCAGCGCAGTGGCTTGCAATACCGAGCCCAGCAGCAGCGTGCGCAGAGCGCCTATGCGGTCGCAAATGACGCCGGATACCAGACGGCTGACGATACCGCAGGCCAACATCAGGGAGAGCATTTCCGCGCCCCGCGCTGCGCCATAGCCCAGGTCGGCGCAATAGGCCACGATATGCACTTGCGGCATAGCCATGGCAACGCAGCAGCTAAAGCCCGCCACGCACAAGAGCACAGTGGCGCGGGTGGGCGACAAGCCAAAGGGCAGTTCCCTGGCCTGGGCATCAGCGCTGACACCGGGCACGATCACCACGGCCGCCGGTCTGCGGCGCAGCAGCGGCGCCAGCATCAGCATACAAATTGCGCAAAACAAGCCCACGTACATATAAGCCTGCCGCCAGCCTAAGGTCTCGATAAAGTGCTGCATGACCGGTGGCCAAATCGTGCCCGACAGGTAATTGCCACTGGCACAAATGGCCACCGCCACGCCGCGTCGCTTGGCAAACCACAGGGCGGTGTCGGCCATCAAGGGTGCAAATGCAATCGAGCTACCCAGCAGGCCAATCAACACGCCATGCGCCAATGCAAAGCCCAAGATGCCGGTGGACAGTGACGCCAGCACAAAGCCCAGGCCCATGGCGCAGGCGGCGAACACCAAGGGTCGGAACAATCCGTATTTATCTGCCATACGGCCCATCAAAATGCCGCCGACGCCAAAGCCGATCATCAACAAGGTGTAGGGCAGTGCGGACTCGGCGCGGCCGATGCCAAACTCAGCTTGCACGGCGGGAATAATCACCGGCACCACCCACATGCCCAGATTGCCCAGCGTCATCATGAATAGGCAAATACCCAGGCGGAACCAGGCGTAGCGGGAATCGACTAGATTATCGCTGGCGCCCACCACAGCCTTGGCCGCTTCAGCGTCGTGGGAAGGGGGTGGGCTAGTCACGCCCCATTATGAAGCAGGGCCCCGCTGGGCAAACGCGTGGCTAAGCCCGGCGAATTGGTCCGCTAATTCGCGTAAAAAACGTATTCGTCCCCGGCGCCCAATTTTTGCTTCAGGTGCTTGTCGATAGCAATCGGCCCGGCGCCCAGGGAAGGCCACATCGGTTTGCTTTGGGCTTTGTCCCAAGTCATCAAATCGGCTTTCATTCGCGCCACGCGCTCAGGCTCTGACGCGGCCAGATTGTTCTTTTCAGTGGGGTCTTTGGCCAGGTCAAACAACCAGTCTTTTTTCGGTTGCTCGGAGACTTGTAACTTCCAGTCGCCCGAGCGCACTACGCGGTAGGTATCGGTGCGCCAGAAAATATTCTCATGCGGGCGCCCGCTGGCTTTACCCTGCGCAAAGGGCAGCAGGTTGACGCCATCGATGGGCCGGTCTTTGGGTTCTGCGACCCCAGCCGCAGCCGCAGCCGTCGAGAAAATATCAAAATGATTGACCGGCGCGCTCACTTGCGTGCCTTTGGGGATGCCCGCTGGCCAGCGCATAAAGAAAGGCACATGGATGCCGCCTTCAAAAAAGGTGGCTTTCCAGCCGCGGTAGGGCGAGTTGATTCCGTCCAAGCCGATGTAATGCGCGCCGCCGTTGTCGGTGGTGAAAATAACCAGCGTGTTGTCATCGACGCCCTGGTCTTTGAGCGACTGCAGTACCCGCCCGATATTGCGGTCTAGCGAGCGAATCATGGCGGCATACACGCGCAGGGTGTGGTCCGGGATAAAGCTCAGCGCGTCATAGTCTTCGCGCGTGGCCTGTAAAGGGGTATGCGGCGCGTTATAGGCCAGGTACATAAAGAAGGGCTGGTTCTTGTTGGCCTGTACCACCTTGACGGCTTCGTCGGTCAGGTAGTCGGTCATGTACTTGGGCGGCTGAAACACCTCGCCTGCGTTGTGGCGTATGCCCCAAGGCGCTGCGGCCCAGAGGAACTTGTCGATCAGGTCGAACTCTTGCTTCGCGTTCACCACTTTGGGGCTGTTTTCCGGCAAAAACATCGAACCGCCATGTATCAGCGACAGCGACTCATCAAAGCCATGCGCATACGAGCGAAACTGCGGGCTATCACCCAAATGCCATTTACCCAAATGCACCGTGTGGTAACCCGAGCTTTGCATTAATTTAGCAATCGTAATCTCGGTGATGGGCAGGCCCATGTCTTCGTAGGGGATGAGATCCGCTTCGCGCTCCGGGTGGTACATCGCCGCGGGCCAGCCCTCGCGTGGTTTGGTTTGGGTAATCACCTTCATAAACTGCTTGGGCGTTGGCGTGAACTCATAGCCAAAGCGGGTGGCATAGCGCCCCGTCATCATGGACGCGCGCGAGGGCGCGCAAGTGGCATTGGCCGAATAGCCGTTACGGAAATCCACGCCTTCGCGGGCAATACTGTCGATGTGGGGGGTGGGCACTTTGCCACCGGCGATGCCACCACCATTGAGGGTGATGTCGTTAAAGCCCAGGTCGTCGGCCACGATCAAAATGACATTGGGGGGCCGTTTACCAGGGCTTGCCGTGGCTTGCGCGGGACCGGCTTTCCAGTTGACTTCCTGCGTTGGTCCGTAGTCCTTGCGTATCACGTATTTCACGTACAAAAGCAACGCGCCGCTGGGCCCGCCTATGGCATAAAAACCGGCTCCCGCCAATAGCAGCAAGGCCAAAAAGCCCAAGGCTATGCGTTTGATCATGCTCTCACTCCTCATTTTTAGCGGTCAATTGGCGCCTGCCACAGGCCTTTAAGCATGGGCTGTTGCAGCAAACTTGGGCGCGCAACGTGTCTTGTATTATGGACTTGCCTAAGTGAGCGGATGGTCCGTATCGGGCACAAAGGAGACAGTTGCATGCAGATTGAAAACGCCCAAATTCCCAGCGCTACACAAATGCAGGCCGCCTTACAGCGCGACGACGGCAGCGAGATCTACATGCTCAACTTGCTGAAATTTCGCGACCATGCCGTTTATTCCGACGGTCGCCAAAGTGACTTGACGGGTCAACAAGCCTATAGCATTTACGGCCGCGCCATGACGCGCATGGTGATGGAAGCCGGGGGCAAGCTGGTCTATGCGGGCCAAGTGCGCGGACTTTTAGTCGGCGGTGGCGATGCGCAGTGGGACCAGGTGGCCATCATGATGTACCCCTCCTTTAAAGTGATGGCCGCCATTACGGGTTCGCAGGCCTATGCGGATATTCATGTCCACCGCGAAGCCGGCTTGGCCGGGCAGGTGCTGATAGAAACCGTGAAGCCCAAGACGGGGCCTCAATGAAGTGATAAATTGGCAAAGCCTGCGGCTTGGCCATTAGAGAATTAGGGGACTTATATGCGCTCCTAAGCCTACCGAGTCAAATCATATTCTTGCGCTTGTTCTCGATTTGAATGCGCAAGGCTGCCATCATCAACTCCGCATTCGCCAAATAAGGGTTGATTTTGCTGGCCCGCTCCATTAGCGCAAGCGCGCGTTCGGGCTGGGAGCGCTCGGCCAGCATTTGCGCAAAGCCCACCAAGGCGCCGAAATGCTCGGGCAATCGTTTAAGCACCTCCTCGCAATCTTGCATGGACAGCTCATATTCGCCTGCCATGTAATACAGCGTGGCACGCTTATTCCAAGCCTCTGCAAACTCTGGCCGCTTGGCAATGATGTCGCTAAAAACCTGGATCGCTTTGGGCAGATCGCGGTCCTGCATGCGGTCCATGCCTTCTTGGTACATTTTGTCGATCGCGGCATCGCCCGATTTACCCCACAGCTGCCACACCGTCGCCAGTGCCACTTGTCGCACTGCGGGCTGGGCATCGTCAAGCAATGCAAGCACGGCGCCCGCATCCTTGGCAGTGCCCAGCTTGAGCAATTGGTGCATGCCGTTGATCCGCCGCTGCGGCTCGGCATGGCCCAGCGCCTTGCGCGCTTGCTGGTAGTTGAGCTTTTCCTCGCTGGCCCCATGGGCCAGTTGCATGGCACACAAGGCCACGGCCAGGGCCACAGCCACGGTCATTTTCAAGATGGGGGGCAGGGCGCAGCGTAAATAGCGTGACACGGCAGGTCTCCAGCAAAGTGATAAGACGAGCTTACCCGAGCGGGCATAGCTTGGACCAGCGGCTCTGTTAAATTGACATTTTGTAAGGCCTTTGCCGCCCTTGCCCTTACCCCACGCATGTCGCCATACCCTTAAGGAAATCCATGCACGCTACCGCCTCTTCATCTCCAGCCGTCAGCAGCCAGCGCCTGGGCGCTACCACGCTGATCACTTTGTCCCGTCCCGACGTGCGCAACGCCGTGGACGCAGACACCGCCCACGCCCTCTACGCCGCGTTTATCGCTTTTGAAGAAGACGCAGATGCCAAGGTGGCGGTGTTCCACGGCGCACACGGACATTTTTGCGCTGGCTGGGACCTCAAAGCCGGCGCGCGCATGGCGCGCGACGAAGGCGGCCCGGGCGTTTTGACCAATCTAGATTTCGAGCCGCTTTCCAGCGCCCAGTTGGAGGCGGCGCCTACCAGTGCGCCGCTAGGGCCTATGGGCCCTTCGCGCCTGCTTTTGTCCAAACCGGTGATTGCAGCTATCAGCGGCGCGGCAGTCGCTGGCGGCATGGAATTGGCTTTGTGGTGCGACATGCGGGTGATGGAAGAAGACGCCTATTTCGGCGTGTTTTGCCGTCGCTTTGGCGTGCCTTTGATAGACGGCGGCACGGTACGCCTGCCCCGGCTAATCGGTATGGGTCACGCCATGGACTTGATTCTTACCGGACGCAAAGTAGAGGCCGCCGAAGCACTGGCCATGGGCCTGGCCAACCGGGTTGTGCCCTCGGGCGGCGCGCTGGATGCTGCGCTGGCGCTGGCCGAGCAATTAGCCGGTTTCCCCCAAGCCACCATGAATGCCGATCGCATGAGCGCCTACCAGCAATCGGACTTGCCCTTGCACCCGGCCTTGCACCAGGAGTGGCAGCGCGGCAAAGCCTGTATTGGCGAGGGTTTGCAGGGCGCTGGCCGCTTTGCAGACGGGCAGGGCCGCCACGGTAGTTTTGGTGCTTAGACCACACACTCCAGCAACACCTGCGTCAGTTCCTGCGGCGCGCTGATCATGGGGTCGTGCCCCGTGGCCAGTTCCAGGGTCCGTGTGCCGGGTAGCCAGTGGCCGCCCCAGAATTTGGGGTCGTTCACCCGCGGCCAGATGGCGTCTATGGTGGCCAGCGCCGGACGCGTGCAGTGGATATAGGAGCGCGGCACCTGGGCTACGCGTTCGGGGTCAAAGTCCAGCACGTCGGTATAGGGATGCCCGGGCTGCGGCGTTTGACGGCGCGCTACCCAGGCGGCATCGTTACCTTCCAGGCCAAAGACTTCGGGGCCGGGTGGGGGAAAGCTATACAGCGGGTTAGCGCGCGCGGCATTTAGGCGCGCCTCGCGAGTGCTACTTGCGTGGGTGGCGCTCCAGGCTTCGCCAGGCTTGGGCACGACCGCGTCCACATAGACCAGATGGCGCAGGCGCGGACCGATGCGATCGGCTACGCCAGTGCCCACCATGCCGGCGTACGAGTGCACAACCAGCACCACCTCATCGATTTCTTCGTTGTCGATTGCGCCCACCACATCCTGAATATGGGTGCTCAGATGGATGTCGGGCGAGAGCAAGTGGGCGCGTTCGCCCACGCCGGTCAGCGTGAGCGCGTGCACGCGGTGCCCTTGCGCCTGCAGCAAGTCCACCACACGCCGCCAGCACCAAGCGCCATGCCATGCGCCGTGAACCAGTACGAAATTTGCCATGATCAGCCTCGCAATTGAGGGTAAATAGTTTTTCCAGACCACCAGAATTGGTGCCGCGAGAACGTTCACCCTAGGGTTTCTATTGAGTCTCCTGTCAGCGCAACGGGCTACTATGCTATCTGACGTGAAATAGATATTCGTTGGAATGGAAAAATTATGGCACTCGTTATTAAAAAATTCTTTGTCAGCAGCGAGCCGCGCGAAGACGGTGTTTACGTGGAAATCCAGGCGCGCCAAAGCGGCTTTTTTTCCTGGCTGTTTGCCCTGTTTGGGCTGGACCCCAATTACTCACTCAGCATTTTGTTTGACAAGGTGGTTTACCAAGCCAGCAGCATCAGTGGCTTTACTAAAGTGATTTTGCCGATTCATTCAGTAAGTTCGATTTATTTCGGAACCGTGCGGCCTTGGGGAAAAGCCTTGTTCTGGTTTTTGGTCTTTATCGGCGGTGCCTACACGGCCGCTGAGTTTGGCGAAACCACCTGGGTTGTTGTTTCCGTCCTGGTGGGATTGATTGTCGCGATTTTGGTTTACATCCTGAATCGGGCACTGACCATCGGTGTGACCGAGGTGACCAATACCACCTACCCCCTGGTGCTCAAGCGTTCAGTCATTGAAGGCCAGGAAATTTCTGAGGCCAAGTTGGCCGAAATCAGCCAGATTTTTGTAGCACTTCTGGACGCCCATAAAGCGGCGGAGCGGCATTGAGCGCACCCGCACTTAATCTGGTGCCGCACAAGGGTCCGGGGCTCAGCAAGGATGCGCCGCCGCCCGGGCCGGTGCTCGATCTGAGCACGCCGGTGCAAGCTCCGACATTGTCGCTGGATCAGGTTGTGGGAGCCCAACTGCCAACTCTTTCGGTGCTGCCTTATGTGCTGGCCGCCGTGCTGCTAGCCGCCTTCGCATTGGTGCCCTTGCTCTACCTGTCCTCCTGGCGCAGTGGTGAGGGCGCGGGCGCGCAAGCTTGGTATGCGGCACTGATCGAAAAAGGTCACCAGCTTTTTGCCCAGGGACAGGAGCTGGAAGAAGAAGTGCTGGCGCCGGACACTGAGCCGCTTGTGCAGGCCGCTGCGGCTGACCTTCCCCAGGACGTAGCGGCGCAGATCACCGCTTTGGTGGGTAAGAATTGCCAGAATTTCCTTGACGATGGCGACGACCCGGCCGCCAAGCACGCGTTTGACCAATTGATCTGGAGCCGCTTAAGCAAAGAATGGCAAGACAGCGCTGCAGACCGATTAGAGGTGTGCTCGCCGTTTAAGTGGCAAACCCCAGATGTCTTGTCGGCAATGGCTTGCGCAAAAAGCGCTTGTGGCACGGAAGATGTGAAGTTTTACGTCACGCGAGACGGCAAGGTGGGCGTGGATGTCACCGATTCAGGCAACTGCAGCCATGCTTTCGAAGAGGGTTTTGCGCCTACTGAGTTGTTATGTTCGCGTTAACCTGCGACTGGGGCTAAGCCAGCGTGCGGCCAAAGAAATGCAGCGTCCGGTCCCAGGCCTGTTGGGCCCACACCGAATCGTATTGGGTGGCGGCAATGCGCGCCGGGCCGACAGCAGTTTCGTTGGCAAACGCGTGGTGCGCCAGGTAGCGGTGAAATTCAAAACCTACTTTGGCTGCGCTTAGCTTTTCTTCCAGGACATCAATGGTGGCGATTTTGAAAAATTCATCTTGCGTAGCCCAGTGGCCCATGAGGGGTGCGCGGATTTTGCTGGCGTCGATATAGTCCAGCGGCGGGCAGCCGTACCACGTTACGCCGGCGTCGATTTCCGGCGATTGGGTGAGCGAGAGCAGCGTCAGCGCACCGCCCATGCAAAAGCCGGTAACCCCGACTTTGGCGCTGCGCCCTTTGAGGAATTGCACTGCCCCGCGAATGTCTTGCGCGGCGGCATCGCCAAAGTCCAGTGCGCTCATGAGGTGGTGCGCTTCTTCAGCTTCTACGGTGGACTTGCCCCGGTACAAATCCGGCACCAGTGCCTGAAAGCCGGCAATGGCCAGGCGATCCGCCACGCCGCGAATTTGGTCATTAAGCCCCCACCATTCCTGAATAACCACAATGGCCGGGGCCTTGCTTTTCCCCGCAGGCTCGGCCAGGTAGCCGTGTAATTCTTTGCCGTCGGGGCGCTGAAAATTGACGATGTGGCCCATTGGTTTCTCCTCGTGAATGGGGGCATCTTAGCGCCCCAAACCCAGGGTTTCCAGGCTAACGGGTGCATGCGGTCACCGGCCTCCTGTATATTGCCGAGGCCCCAGAGGCCAAGCCTGCAAGCCAAGTGCAGAACCAAAAATGCAACCGTAGAAACATCACTATGCAACGCAAATCCGCCCAAGACTTTGATCAAGAACTCTTAATTTTGTTTGATGCCTATGTCCACGGCACCATCGACCGGCGCGGGTTTTTGCAAGCGGCGCAAAAGTTTGCCGTAGGCGGGGCCACAGCAGTTGGCCTGCTGGCGGCTCTAAGCCCCGACTTTGCGCTGGGCCAGGTGATTGCCAAAGACGATGCGCGCATCCGCAGCGAGTGGGTGGAGTTCGCATCCCCCAAAGGTTCAGGCACGGTGCGAGCCTATGTGACGCGGCCGGCCGGGGCCAGCGGCAAATTGCCCGCGGTGCTGGTGGCCCATGAAAACCGGGGCCTCAATCCGCACATTGAAGATATCGCGCGGCGCCTGGCGTTGGCGGGCTACATGGCTTTTGCACCGGATGCGCTCACACCGCTGGGTGGCTATCCAGGCGATGAGGACAAGGCGCGCCAGCTCTTCGCCCAGCTAGACCAGGCCAAGACCCTTGAAGATTTTGTAGTCGCCGCTAGCGTGCTGGCCAGCCGCAGCGATGCCAGCAGCAGGATGGGGGTGGTGGGTTTTTGCTGGGGCGGAGGCATGGCGCACCGCTTGGCGACCCGTTTGCCGCAACTGGCCGCCGCCGTGCCTTTTTATGGCGACGTGCCCGCTGCCAGCGAAGCGACCAAGGTCAAAGCACCGCTCTTGCTGCACTTCGCAGGCACCGACGACCGGATCAACAAAGCCTGGCCACCTTACGAAGAGGCTTTGAAGACGGCGGGTGTCACTATGACGGTGCACGACTACCCCGGCACGCAGCACGGCTTTAACAACGACACCACGCCGCGCTTTGACAGCGCAGCCGCAGCCCAGGCCTGGGAGCGCAGCTTGGCGTTCTTCGCCAAGACACTGCGCAGCTGAGCGCGCGCCTAGGCGAGCGAAAAACCTTCGTGGCTAAAAGGCGTGCGGCGCAGACGCACGCCGGTGGCCGCTGCGACGGCGTTGGCAATGGCTGGCGTGATAGGGCCGTAAGGCGGCTCGCCGAACCCGCCCCAGACCTCGCCGCCGCTGGGCACCAGCACGGACTGAATAACCGGTGTTTGGCGCAGCTGCACCAAAGGGTAGTCAGCCAAATTGCTTTGCGTCACCCGTCCGTCTTGGATATTGATCTCGTTCATAAAAATACTGGACAAGGCATAGACCACATTGCCTTCAATTTGCGCCCGCGCAGAATCACTATTGGCAATTTGGCCGCTGTCCACGGCGATGGTGATGCGGTGCAGTGTCACCGCTTTTTGCTTGGACACCGACAGCTCGACCACGCAGGCAGCAAAGCTGCCATAAGCGTCTTGCACCGCCAGCCCTTGAAAGCGCCCCGGTGCCAGCTTGGCGCCCCAGTTGCCTTCGCGGGCTGCTGCTTCGAGCACTTTGCGGTCGCGCCCGCCAGCGGGCAATAGCTCCAGGCGGCCTAGCAATGCGTCTTTGCCGGCGGTCTGCAACACTTCGTCTAAAAAGCTCTCGCGTGCAAAGGGGTTTTGCGAATGGAACACCGAGCGCCAAAAGCCCACCGGCACATTGATCTGGCAAATGCCATGGCGCAGGTCCAGATTCGCCACTTGGTAGGGCATGTCGTGAAACGATTCACCTGCTTGAAAATCCTGCCCGTTTTTCAGCGATGCGGGTCGGACTTTTTCCATGATCGATTGCGAGGCCATGCGTGCCTGCCAGCCCAGCACACGCCCGTCTTTGCTCACCACGGCGCGTTGGCGGTACAGCGCCGCCGGCCGGTAAAAGTCGTGCTGCATATCCTCTTCGCGCGACCAGAGCAGTTGCACCGGCGTGCCGCCCAGCTCTCGGGCGATCAGCACCGCCTGGCGCACATAGTCTTGCGATACGGCGCGCCGCCCATAGCCGCCGCCCAGATAGGGCCGGTGCACGGTTACGTTACCCACTGGCACGCCCAGAGTTTTTGCCGCTTCGTTGAGGCTGGCTTCCGCGCTTTGCGTAGGTGCCCACACTTCCGCCAAGTCGCCTTTCACCCAGGCGGTGCAATTTTGCGGCTCTAAAGTGAAATGGTTCAGATAGGGCGTGAAATAGTCCGCCTCCACCGTTTTGTAATCTGCCGCTTGCGCGCCCGTGGCAGTGGCCCAGGTGGCTTCAAAGTCGCCTTCGCTGCGCAGGCTGCGCGCGGCCAGCACCCCGGCTTGCAGGGTTTGTGCAATCGCCTGGTCGTCCAGCTTTTCGTTGCCCCGGTAGTCCCACACCACTTTGACTGCCTTGAGTGCTTGCTGCGCACGCCACCAGTTATCGGCTACGACGGCGACGAAGTCCGGTCCGGTGACTACTTTTTTGATGCCGCGCCGGCTCATGGCCGCCGCGCCATCCACCGATTTGGGCACGCCGCCGAAAACCGGACATTGCGCAATAGCGGCGTACAGCATGCCCGGTACGCGTACATCGGTGCCATAGATAGCGCTGCCATCGCACTTGGCTGGGATATCAAAGCGCTTGAACGGCTTACCGATCAGCGTCCATTGGTCCGGGCTTTTGAGCACGATGTCGGTGGGCGCCTTTTGTTGCGCGGCGGAAGTGGCCAGTTCGCCATAGCTGGCGCTGCGTTTGCTGGCGGCATGGCTGACTCTGCCTTGCTTGGCCATTAGCTCGCCCACCGGCACGCCCCAGCGCTGCGCGGCAGCGAGCTTGAGCATTTCGCGCGCAGTGGCACCGGCTTTGCGCATGACCAATTGGGAGCCGCGCGTGCCCTGGCTGCCGCCGGTGCTAAAGGTGATGTAGACCCTGTTGCGCGCGATGTGTTCGTTGACCGAGGCGAATTCCATACGCACATCCTCCCAGCGGCATTCCAGTTCTTCGGCCAGCATCATGGGCAAGCTGGTGCTGGTGCCCTGGCCCATCTCGGAACGCGATACCTGGCAGAACACGCGGTTGTCGGGGCTGATACGTATCCAGGCATTGATGTCGGCTGCGCCTGCTTGCGGCCCGTCGGTCGCCAGCTTGTCCGCTACCGCGGGGGGCAGATAAAAACCTAGGCTGAGGCCACCGGCCCAGGCGGCCACGGCGCCCGAACTGGTCTGCTTTAAAAAGCCACGGCGCGATGCCTTGACCGGCTCGCTCTGAAGCGGCTTAGCTTTGGCGAAAGAGGTTTGGATAGTCATGTTCACCTCTGCTCAGATTTTGGCTGCGGCTTTAATGGCCGACTTGATGCGCGGGTAGGTACCGCAGCGGCACAAATTGGTAATCGCCGCGTCGATGTCCGCATCCGTGGGGCGCGGTTTGCGGGCCAGCAGGGCGGTGGCCGCCATCAACATGCCGGACTGGCAGTAGCCGCATTGCGGCACCTGTTTTTCAATCCAGGCTTTTTGCAGCGCGGACTTGCCGCCCAGGCCCTCGATGGTGGTGACTTTGCGCCCGCTAACTACCGCGACAGGGATGCTGCACGCGCGCACCGGCTCGCCATCGAGCAGCACGGTACAAGCGCCGCATTGCGCCACGCCACAGCCGTATTTGGTGCCGGTCAGGCCCACTTCATTGCGGATCGCCCACAGCAAGGGCATGTCGGTTTCCACATCCAGGTCCACGGACTTGCCGTTGAGTTTGAATTGCATTGATGAGTCTCCAGCACGCCCTAGGCAGAGATCCTGCCATTCAGCTTGGCGTGCACACGGAGCATAAAGTAAATTCATGACCGTGCGGGTAGCAGCGAAGTCCAGCCCGCTGGGGTTTAGGTGATTGAGCTGTGCATCGTTGCGCACAAGCTGATGCGCACGCGCTGCGTCAATGGCTTAGCCGGGGCGTGGCGCCTCTTTACGCTCCAGCATCCCGTAATCGCGCACCACGCGAAACGCTCGGGCGCTTTGAAGGCCCGGCACTTGGCCCCAGGCAAGCACGCTGGCTTGCGCCTGGCTGCGGCTGCTGGCCTCTTGCAGACTGATATAGGCGCCCTGGTGGTTCACACTTTCAAAACCGGCCTTGGCAGGTACTTGGCCGTTGGTGGCCTGGCTATAGGCGGCGATCACAAAGCGTCCTTCGTCGGGCGCCTCTAGCTTGTCTTGCGCTGCATCACTGAATTGACCATCGACCCATTGGCACGCCAAGCTGGCCACGCGGATGCGGTAGTCGGCAAAGTGCTGGTAGCGCCCGGCCTGCTGCGATTGCAGGTGCAGGCTGTCGCGACGCCAGGCCAGGATGGCAGCTTCGTCGCGCCAGTGCTGGTGCGACAGCAATATTGCCTCGTCGCTCAGCGAGCGGTAGCGATCTAAAAACAGCAGCCCCTCGTGCCGGGCCAGGGCCGGGCGCAGTCGGTCCACATGCTCGAAATAATGCGGCAAATGCCCCGGTTTCGGGCGGACTTCGAAAAATAGGGCGTACATGGCGGCCTTGTGCAAACAAGTTGCATTGTGCGCCACCTGCGCGCTGCCGCCTAGGAAGCTATATCACCTTATTCGACGAGGTGCCATACGACTGGCATAGGTAGTTGATGCGCAACTCGCCCGGCGTGCCGGGACGCACCGCGCTAAAGCGCAAGGTTTGTACCGGCTGTGCGTCTTCTTGGTAGACCGGCGCGCTGGTGGACTCCCTATCGCTGAAATAGGTGTTGCCCGTAAAGGCAATGGTGCGGCGCTCGCAGTCAATAAAGTTCAGGTAGGTGGTGGACTGGTAGCTCGTGTTGTTCGGCCCGTATTGCGTGGTGGACCAGGCAGTGCGCAAGCGCGCTTGGAGCAAATTGGATTCAATCACGATGCTGCTCGGGTCCACATACCAGTAGGTGATCTTCGTGTGGTCGCTGCTGGTGGTAATCAGCTTCCACTGCGTCGCATACGCCGCGCCGCTCAGGCCGCAGCACAGGGCCACATACGCAGCGCCTTGTTTTAGCAGCGTCGTAAAAAAACTCACTGCTTGGGGGGCCGCTTGGCAATGCCCATGATTTTGGACAGGATGCCCAGCATCACTTCATCCGCCCCGCCGCCGATGGAGCCTAGGCGACCGTCGCGGAAGGCGCGGGAGATGCGGGTTTCATAGGAATAGCCCATGCCGCCCCAGAACTGCAGGCAGCCGTCTGTCACGCTGCGGTTCAAACGCCCGGCCATCAGCTTGGCCATGCTGGCCAGCTCGGTCACATCCTGGCCTTGCACATACAAGTCGCAAGCGCGGTAGGTGAGGGCGCGCAAGGCTTCCACGTCGGTTTTCATTTCAGCTAGCTTGAACTGCACCCATTGCTGATCGGCCAAGCTGGCACCAAAGAGCTTGCGCTCTTGCGCGTAGGCTATCGTGTCTTCAATACAGTTGTTCAGACCTTGCAAAGTGCTGGCTGCGGCCCACAGGCGCTCTTCCTGGAACTGCTGCATTTGGTAGATAAATCCCTGGCCTTCGCCACCGATGCGGTTGCGCTGGGGTACGCGCACTTCGTCAAAATAAATCAGGCCGGTGTCGCTGCTGTTCATGCCGATCTTGCGGATTTTTTTCGCCACTTCGATGCCCGGCGTCAGCTTGCCGCCACGCCCCTCGCGCATGGGCACCATCACCAGGCTCTTATTTTTGTGTGCCGGGCCTTCGCCGGTGTTGACCAGCATGCACATCCAATCGGCTTGCAGGCTGTTGGTAATCCACATTTTTTGGCCGCTGATGATGTAGTCGTCGCCGTCCTTGCGCGCATGGCTTTTGATGGCGGATACATCGCTGCCGGCGCCGGGTTCGGACACACCGATACAGCCCACCATATCGCCCGCAATGGCTGGCACTAAGAACTCGGCGCAGAGTTCGGGGCTGCCAAAGCGCGCCAGCGCCGGGCTGCACATATCGGTTTGTACGCCGATGGCCATGGGCACACCGCCGCAGTGGATATGGCCCAAGGTCTCGGCCATCGCCAGGCTGTAGCTGTAGTCCAGTTCTGCGCCGCCATAGGCTTGCGGTTTGGTCAGACCCAAGAGGCCCAAATTGCCTAACTTCTTAAACACCTCATGCGCCGGAAAAATTCCGGCGTCTTCCCATTCATCCACATGGGGGTTGATGTCTTCGTCAATCAGGCGCTTGAGGGTTTTTTGGACTTCGCGGTGTTCATGGGTAAATTGCATGGTGTCTCCGTGGGCAAAAATTCAAAGGTTTTAAGCAGCCGCGCGCAGCCCCAAGCGGACGCGGGCTTCGGCGGGGGAGGCGATGTCGCGACCCGCATTGCGGGCGCAGTTGGCCAGGGCTTCTATGAGCGCGCCATTGCCGCTGGCGCGTGCGCCATCGGGCAGGTAAAAGGTGTCTTCTAAGCCCGTACGCAGCATGCCGCCCAAATCTGCCGTGGCCTGGTGCACTGGCCAGATTTCCTGGCGGCCAATCAGCGTACTTTGCCAGGTGACGCCCGGGTCTATTTGCTTGCACAACCAGGCCAAGAGTTGGGCATCCGCAGGCATTCCCGAATCGACACCCATCACAAAGTTGTAGTCAAGGTGGTCCGTCATACCGGCTTTCTTGAACATAGCTACTGAGCGCACAATGCCCACGTCAAAGCACTCAAACTCGGGCATGGTGCCGGTCTCGTGCATCACGTCTAAAAAGGTTTTGACCTTGTCCACCGGGTTGTCAAACACCATAGGTGGCCAGGCCCAGCGTCCATCGGAGCGGATCTTCAGGTAATTGAGCGTACCGGCGTTGCAGGCCGCAATTTCTGGCCGCACGCGGCGTATGCAGGCCAGCGGTCCGGCGATGTCTTTACCCACCACACCGGTGGTCAGGTTGATGATGACGCCGGGGCAGGCGGCGCGTATGGCCTCGGTCACTTCCCACACGACTTCCGGGTCCCACGAAGGCATGTGGCCCATGCCTTCCTCTTGGCGGCGAATATGCACATGCATGATGGAGGCGCCGGCCTCGAAAGCGGCTTTGGCTTCAGCCGCCATTTGCGAGGGTGTGACCGGCACCGGGTGTTGTTTGGGATCGGTCAGCACGCCGGTCAGGGCGCAGGTGAGTATGGCTTTTTCCATGGTGGGTGTCCTTAAATCTCCAATTGGCGCGCCGCCAGTTCTTTCATGATTTCTTCGGCGCCGCCGCCAATCGTCATGACCTTGACTTCGCGGTAAATGCGCTCGCAGGCGCCGCCGCGCATATAGCCCATGCCGCCCAAAATTTGTACGCCCTGGTCGGCACAAAACTGCATGGTTTGGGTGGACTGGTTTTTCAGCATGCAGACCTCGGCTACCCAGGCCGGACCGGTTTGGCCGGCGTCGGCTTGCGCCGACAGTTTGTCCAACCAAGCGCGGCTGGCTTCGATGCGCATGCGCATATCGACCAGTTTGTGCCGCAGCACCTGGTGGCTGGTCAGCGGCTGCCCAAAGGTCTTGCGCTCGCGTGCCCAGGCCAGCGCTTCGTCATAGCAGGCCTCGGCCATGCCGATGGCGGTGGCCGACATGCCCAGGCGCTCGCCATTGAAATTGCCCATGATGATTTTGAAGCCCTTGTGCTCCTCGCCCAACAAGTTGCCCACCGGCACGCGCACATTGTCAAAGTGCAGGCTGGCGGTGTCAGAGCAATGCCAGCCCATTTTGTGCAGCTTGGTGCGCGTTATGCCGGGCGCGTCGCCGGGCACGGCAATCATGGAAATACCGCCTGCTCCTTTGTTGTCGGCATCGGTGCGCACCGCCAGGCTGATCCAGTCAAAGCGCATGCCCGAGGTAATAAAAGTTTTTTCGCCGTTGATGAGGTAGTGATCGCCTTCGCGCCGCGCACTGGTGCGCAAATTGGCCACGTCCGAGCCGCCGCCGGGCTCGGTAATACCCAGCGCAGCAATTTTTTCGCCCGCCAAGACCTGCGGCACGATCGCCTGTTTCAAGGCTGCGCTGCCATAGTGGATGATGGGCGGCAGTCCAATGCTGTTGCTGCCCAGGCTGGCCAGCAGGCCGCCGCTGCCGGTATAGCGCGCTACGGCCACGCCAAAAGTATTGCGCAGCGCCCAGGATGCCGCTATGCCACCCAGTTCCTCGGGGTAGCCCATGGCCATCCAACCCAGATCGGCCCAGCGCTTGTACATGCCGCGTGGGAACTCGCCTGCCGTTTCCCAGGCTTCCAGGTGGGGTGCCACTTCCGTTTGTGCAAAGCGGCGCACTTGTTCCAGCATCAATTCGGTATCAGCCGGGTCCACGATGTTCATGTAAGCATCCTAGGGTCAGTTCAAAAGGTCAATTCCATGCAGGGCTTTTAGGACCTGCTTTAGGTCCCCAAGGCTCTGGCACGTACCAGGGCCGGGCGTGCCAGCAGACGGGCCAAGTAGTCCTGTACATGCGGCGCGTACTGCGCGCCCATGTCCAGGCCGGGTGTGGTGCCCAAAAACAGCGCATAGCCTATGCAAATATCGGCAATGGTGAAGCGCCCGTCGCACAGGTATTCGCGGTCTTGCATATGGGCCGTGAGCATGCGAAGTCGCGCCAGATACCATTTTTTGTAATCCTCAACCGCCTGCGGCAGTTTGCGCGGCGGCGGCTCCATGATGCCGTAACGCAGCGCCACCGTTTGCGGAAAGGTGAGGGTGGCATCGCTGTGAAACAGCCAGTTGGTATAGCTACCGAATTCCGGATGATCAGGCCTGAGGCCGAATTCATGTTTGCCGTAGCGCTCCACCAGGTAGTGGCAAATACCGCTGGACTCGGTCATGTGCGTGTCGCCATCGACCAAATAGGGAATCGTGCCCAGCGGGTTGATTCCAAGATAGTCTTTTTTGAACACACGCGGCGGAAAGGGCAGCACTTCCAGCTCGTAGGGCAAGCCCATTTCCTCCAAGGCCCACAAAGGGCGCAGTGAGCGCGCATCAACGCAATGGTAAAGCTTCATGCCGGTGATCCTTCTTGGGTGTGCGTGGGTGCCAGGCTGATGAGCAACTGGCGGGCTTTCACTTGTTGCCCGACCTGGCAGGCCACGGCGGCAACGGTGCTGTCCACGCCGCTGCTGATAACAAATTCCATTTTCATGGCCTCTAGCACCGCCAAGGGCTGGCCTTTGCTTATCGTGTCGCCGAGCTGCACCAGCACTTTCAAAATCTTGCCGTCCATAGGTGCCAGCATGCGTCCGTCGCTGCCCGCCGCGTCTTTGCGGGCCGGGGCTAAGGTGGTGTCGATGTAGCTCAGGGTCAGGCCAGCGTACGCGAGATGCACGCTGTTCTGCGCGAGCGCATAGTCGGCCTTGGCGCTCAGGCCTTGGTGCATAAAGCGCAGCGAAGGCGCCTGCATGGAAAGGATGTCCAGGTCAAGCGTTTGTCCGTCCAGCTGCACGCGGTAAGTGCCCATGCCCATTGCGGCCACCGTGACGCGCAGCTTGCGCTCGCCGCATTGCAGCAACAGCGGCACTTGCGCCGGGGCCGAGCTTTGCCACTCCAGCAGTTCCGCATCCAGCCCGGCATCGGCCTGCAAAGCCAGGGCCTGGCTGCGATAAATCAGCACGGCCGCCAAGGCGGTGTGCAGCGCAGTGGGTGCGCGGCTGGCGGCAAAGCTTTCGGGGCTGAGGTGTTCTGTAACAAAGCCGGTCGAAAAATCGCCTGCCGCAAACACCGGGTGCGCGATGATCTGGCGCAGGTAGTCCAGGTTGCTACTCACGCCCAGCAGCACGGTGTGGTCCAGCATGTGCAAGAGCGTGCGGCAGGCTTGTTCGCGCGTGTCGCCGCTGGCAATCAGCTTGGCCTGCATCGAGTCGTAATACGGTGACACCAGGCCACCCTGGCGCAGGCCATGGTCGGTGCGCATGCCCGGGCCTTGCGGCGCTTGCCAGGCCAAGAGTGGGCCAGTTTGGGGTAGAAAATTATGGGCAGGGTCTTCGGTACACAGCCTTACCTCGATCGCCCAGCCCTTGCGTCGCGCGTTGATGGCTTCTTGCGCCAGCGGCAGCGCCTCACCTTGGGCCACGCGCAATTGCCATTCCACCAAGTCCAGGTCATAGACGATTTCGGTTACCGGGTGCTCCACCTGCAAGCGGGTGTTCATTTCCAGGAAATAAAAACTGCCATCACGGGCCAGCATGAATTCCACCGTGCCTGCACCTACATAGTGAACCGCCCGCGCTGCGGCCACGGCGGCGGCGCCCATGCGTGCGCGCAGGACCTCGTCCACTGCCGGGCTGGGCGCTTCTTCGACGACTTTTTGGTTGCGCCTTTGTACCGAACAATCGCGCTCGCCGATGTGCACCACATTGCCGTGTCGGTCACCAAAGACTTGGATCTCGACATGGCGCGCATGCAGCACCGCTTTTTCGATGAGCAATTGCCCGTCGCCAAAGGCATTGCTGGCCTCGCTGCGCGCAGACTGGATGCTGGCCAATAAGTCCGCCGCATCGTGTACCAAACGCATACCGCGCCCGCCGCCGCCCGCTGCGGCTTTCACCATGACCGGTAGACCTACTTTGAGTGACTCTGCCACCAGGGTGTCATCGCTTTGGTCGTCGCCCTGGTAGCCCGGCACGCAGGGCACGCCGGCTGCGAGCATGCGGATCTTGGAGGCGCTTTTATTGCCCATGGCCTCAATCGCTTGTGGGTCTGGGCCAATAAACACCAGGCCAGCGTCTTGCACCGCTTGGGCAAAAGCCGCGCGCTCGGACAAAAATCCGTAGCCCGGATGGATGGCCCCCGCGCCGCTGGCTTTGGCGGCGGCGATTAATTTGTTGATGGATAAATACGAGTCCTGCGCCGGCGCCTGGCCTATGCAAATGGCTTCGTCGGCCAGGGCTACGTGCGCAGCGTCGCGGTCGGCTTCGGAATACACCGCTACCGTGCGGTAGCCCATGCGGCGGCAGCCCGCAATGATGCGTACGGCGATCTCACCTCGGTTGGCTATCAATACTTTGTCAAACAACATGTGTGGCCACCTTACTTAAAAACGCGCCACGCCAAAGCTGCTGGGCTTGAGCGGGCGGGTGCGGCCTTCGCGGCAAATGGACAGGGTCATGGCCAGCACGCGGCGGGTGTCGCGCGGGTCAATCAGGCCGTCGTCGTACAAGCGCGAAGTTCCTGCCAAGGCCTGCGAGTCGCGGTCAAATTGGTGGATGACGGCGCCTTCCATAAAGGCAAATTTACTTTCCTCTTCAGCCGTCGGTTCACGGCCTTCTTTCAGGATTTTTTCGCGGTTCACGATGGACAGCACCTTGGCCGCTTGTTCGCCGCCCATCACCGCCGTGCGCGCATTGGGCCAGGCAAAAATAAAGTCGGGCCGAAAGCCGCGCCCGGACATGCCGTAATTGCCCGCGCCAAAGGAGGCGCCTATCACCACGGTAATGCGCGGCACCCGCACATTGGCCACCGCCTGAATCATTTTGCTGCCATGCTTTACGATGCCGCCTTGCTCGCTTTCGGTGCCCACCATATAGCCGGTGGTGTTCATCAGAAATACCAGAGGAATATCGGCCTGGTCGCACAACTGGATGAACTGGCCGGCCTTGGTCGCGCCCTTGGCGGTAATGGGGCCGTTGTTACCCAAGATGCCCACTTGCATACCGTGGATGCGCGCCCGCCCGCAAATAGTCTGGTTGTCGTATTCGCTTTTGAAGTCCAAAAACTCGCTGCCATCCACGAGGCGCGCTATCACTTCGCGGCAGTCGTAAGGCTGGCGGTAGTCCACCGGCACCACGCCGCACAACTCGTCGGGGCTGTACAGCGGCGCCTGCACTGGCGCGTCAGAAAACTGCGGGCGTTGCTTATTCCAGTCCAGGCTGGCCATCACCTCGCGCGCCAGGCGGATGCCGTCGGCATCGCTCTCGGCCAAAAATTCTGCGGTTCCGGTGACTTGGGCATGCATCTCGGCGCCGCCGAGTTCCTCGTCGCCTGCGACCTCGCCCGTGGCGGCTTTCAAGAGTGGCGGCCCGGCTAGAAACACCTTGGCGTTTTTACGGACCATGATGGTGTAGTCCGACAAGCCCGGCACATACGCGCCGCCCGCCGTGCTCGACCCATGTACCACGGTAATTTGCGGCACACCGGCCGCCGACAACATGGCTTGGTTTGCAAAAGTGGTGCCGCCGTCGATAAAGATTTCGGCCTGGTAGAGCAAATTGGCGCCGCCCGATTCCAGCAGGCTGACGATGGGCAGCTTTTGCTTCATGGCAATGTCCTGCATGCGCAGGCTTTTGCGCAAGCCCCAGGGCGTGATCGTGCCGCCTTTGATGGCGCTGTTAGACGCCGTCACCATGGTGCGCACTCCGCTTACATAGCCGATGCCGCAAATACTGTTGCCCCCGGCCAGCGAGCCATCTTTGTCGTCGTGCTGCTTGTAGCCGGCTAGGGTGGAGATTTCCAGAAAAGGCGTACCGCGATCCAGCAGCAGGTTGACCCGCTCGCGCGGCATGAGCTGACCGCGTTTGTGGAACTTGGGTTGTTTTTCCGCCTCGGTGGCGCGTACCTTGTCCTCCACGGTGCGCACCCCGGAAAGGGCTTTGAGCATGTCTTCGCGGTTGCGCACGAAGGCCTCGCCAAGGGTGTCCACTTGGCTCTCTATCACGGGCATGTCTGAACTCCTCTTTGTATAAGGGCACCGGGCTGTGGGCCGCAGGCGCTGTTTGAATGCATCTTATTAGATTCATGGCGTGGCCGGCCTTGGCTTTGTCGGGTGGCGGATCGGTGTAGGCCAAGGCTAGGTCCGCGCTGTCGCGTGCAGGACAATGGGGCCGCAGACCCACTGCTACAACGCTCTGCGAAGTGGCGCCCGTATCCAGGCGCTGCGCAGGCTTTTCAAAGGACCCCACATGAGCGATATAGCGGTTTATGGCGTAGTCAATCTGCAAGTGACCGATGCAGTGGCTTACCGCCAGTATGAAAAAGGCTTTTTTCCCATACTTAAGCGCTATGGCGGCGAGTTCATCACCTTCGATGATGCGCCGGTGCACCTAGAAGGCACGGCACCACGCGCCGGGCGCATGATTATTTTCAAATTTCCCTCCGAGGAAAAAGCCCAGGCCTGGTTTGCCGACCCGGAGTACCAAGCCCTGTCCGAACACCGCCGCGCGGGCACCGCGCTGGAATTTCTAACCCTGGTGCGCGGCCTGCCACCCCGCACTTAAGCCAGGCACCATGGCAGCACCCAAAGTTTGCTTGGTCATCGGCGCGGGCGATGCCACCGGTGGCGCCGTGGCCCGCCGCTTTGCCCGCGAGGGCTATACCGTCTGCGCCACACGGCGCACATTAGACATACTACAGCCCTTGCTGGAGCAAATCCGTGTCGATGGCGGCATAGCGCACGGCTTTGGCTCGGACGCGCGCAAAGAAGACGAAGTCATTGCGCTGGTGGAGCACATCGAATCGCAGATCGGACCGATCGAGGTGCTGGTGTTCAACATCGGCGCCAACTCGCCGAGCAGCATCCTGACCGAGACCGCGCGCCGCTACACCAAGATGTGGGAAATGGCCTGCCTGGCCGGCTTTCTGACCGGGCGCGAAGTAGCCAAGCGCATGGTGGCGCGGCCTGACCTCGGCGCCGATGAGGCAAGCGGGCGGGGCGTGGCGCACAAGGGCAGCATCATCTTTACCGGGGCCACCGCCTCTCTGCGCGGCAGCGCACACTTCGCGGGTTTTTCCGGCGGCAAGATGGCTTTGCGCGCCCTGGCCCAAAGCATGGCCCGCGAACTGTGGCCGATGGGCGTCCACGTAGCCCACACCATCATCGACGGCGCCATCGACACCGAATTTGTCCGCACCCTGTTCCCCGAACGCTACGCCCTTAAAGCGCAAGACGGCATCCTCAACCCCGACCACATCGCCGACGCTTACTGGATGCTGCACCAACAGCCCCGCGACGCCTGGACGCATGAGCTGGATTTGCGGCCTTATATGGAGAGGTTTTGAGAGGGGGAGCTCAAGGGTCTGCGGCTCGGCATCAGCAAGCCCGAGTTAGCGCATCCAGGTCGGGCGTCACACCAATGCCCGGCTGTGCCTCCAAAGTAATACGCCCATCCTGCACCCGCGCCAGCGGCGGCGCAAGCAGGCTGCGCAAGGCGTTGTCGTTGGCATCGACTTCGAGCAGGCCGTCGCCACCGGCTGCCGCCAGCACATGGGCCGAGGCCATGAGGCCGATGCCTGCACCCAGAAAATGCGGGCAATAGCGCAGGCCTTGCGCCCGGATGTTTTGGATCACCGGCCAGGTGCCCGAGATGCCGCCCCATTTGGCGATGTCGGGCTGGATGACGCCCAAAGCGCCACTGGCCATGCCTTGCTCAAAGGCCAAGCTGCCCAACATGTTTTCCCCAGCGGCAAGGGGCATCGACGCGCTGGACTTCAATTGCTGCCAAGCCGCCATGCTGCTGTCGGCGCGCAGGGGTTCTTCCAGCCACGCCAAGTCCACGGGCGCAAGAAGCGGCACCATGGCTTGGGCTTTGTCCAGGCCCCAAGCCTGGTTGACATCGGCCATCAAGGGCAGTTGCGGCCCCAACCATTGGCGCACGGCATGCAGATTGGCCAGGTCTTGCGCATCGTCAAAACCGATTTTGAGCTTGAATGCGCGGTAACCCGCAGCGTGCATGCGCTGCACGGTCGCCAAGGGCGCGTCTGGGTTGATGCCGCTGGCATAGACGGGCACGGTGTTGTTGCTGCCGCCGAGCAGACGGTACAAGGGCAGGCCGGCGCGGCGGGCGCACAAGTCCCACAGCGCCAAATCCACCCCGGCAATCACCTGCGCCAGCGGGCCGGGCTCGCCGGTTTGCAGTGCCAGCACTTCGGTGCGGGCAGTGGCATGGGCATAGGCTTGCTGCGGGCTGTCAAAGCCTTGGCTCAGCAGCATCGGCGCGATGACGCTGTCGAGTAAACGCGCGCGGTGCTCTGCGCCGCAGGCCGGGAAGTTGCACCAAATTTCGCCCCAGCCGACAGTGCCGTCGGATGCTTGGGCCCGCACAAAAACCGCGGGCCGGTCATGCATGGTTCCAAACGAGGTGCGCACGGGCACCGGACTGGGGCAGCGAAACACAAAAGCCTGCAGACTGCTCAGCGCGATGGCCAGGGAAAAAGTGCTTGTACTGGGAATGGGGAGAGGGGTGGGTGCCATGTTTTTCATCATAAAGTATAAAGGTATGGCATATAATACCTTTAACGCAAATGCCGGGAATTTTTTCTGGCAAATCAGCCGCTCTTGCGGGCTGTCTTCTTCCATCTGCTTGCCACTACGCCATGAACAGCACCAACACAGCCCAAGGTTTTGATTACATCATCGTCGGTGCCGGCTCGGCCGGTTGCGTTTTGGCCAACCGGCTCAGCGCAGACCCGGCCTGCCGGGTCTTGCTCTTGGAGGCCGGTGGCGCCTCGCAGGGTTTTTGGCTGCGCTTGCCGGTGGGCTACTTTCGCACCATTTTGGACAAGCGCTTTTCCTGGCAGTTTGCCGTAGAGCCGCAGGCCTACACCATGGACCGGCGCATGGTGTGGCCGCGCGGAAAGGTGCTGGGTGGCTCCAGTGCCATCAACGGACTGCTGTACATCCGCGGCCAACATGCGGACTACGACGACTGGGCGGCCTTGGGGGCCAAGGGCTGGAGCTACCAAGAGGTGCTGCCTTACTTCAAACGCTCTGAGCGTTATGAAGGCGGCGCCAGCGCCTTTCATGGCGGCGGCGGTGAATTGGGCGTATCCGATTTGCGCAACGACCACCCGTATTGCGAGGCCTGGCTGGACGCAGCCGTGCAGGCCGGCCATGCCCGCACCGATGATTTCAATGGCGCCCAATCCGACGGCATGGGCCGCTACCAGTTGACCCTGCGCGGGCACTGGCGCTGCGATGCGGCGACGGCTTTTCTGCGCCCGGCGCTGGGCCGCGCCAACCTGACCGTGCTCACCGGGGCCCAGGTCACCCAGGTTCTGCTGCAGCATGGCCGCGCGGTGGGTGTGCAATGGTTGCAGTCGGGTGAGTTGAAAGAGGCGCGCGCCGATGGCGAAGTCTTGTTGGCCGCCGGCGCTTTGCAGTCGCCGCAAATTTTGCAGTTGTCGGGCATTGGCCCGCCAGCGGTATTGGGCGCGCAGGGTGTTGCGGTGCGGGTCGATGCGCCTGAGGTGGGTGCCAATTTGCAAGACCATTACCAGGCACGGGTGATCGTGAAACTGCGCGAGCCCCATTCGCTCAATGACTATGTGCGCAACCCTCTGCGGCTGGCGCAAATGGGTGCCCAATGGTTGTTCCAACAACGCGGGCCTTTGACCGTGGGCGCAGGCCAGGTTGGCGGTCTGGCCAGTACCGAATATGCCCAGGCAGGGCGGGCGGACGTGTTGTTTAACGTGATGCCTTTGTCGGTCGACAAGCCGGGCGATCCGCTGCACCGCTTTTCTGGGTTTTCGGCCTCCGTGACGCAATGCCGGCCTGAGTCCAGCGGCACCGTGCATTTGCAGTCGGCAGACCCCTTGGCCGCGCCGCGCATCGTGTCCAATTATTTGCAAGAACCGCAGGACGCACGCGTCTTGGTGGCAGGGCTGCGCCAATTGCGTGAGATTTATGCGCAGCCCGCTTTCCGCGGCCTGGTGACGGGCGAGGAATACTTCCCCGGCAACGCGGTGACAAGCGACAAGGCTCTAGAGGCTTTCGCGCGCGAACGCGGTGGCACGGTTTACCATCCGGTCGGGACTTGCCGCATGGGCAATGACAGCACGGCCGTGGTGGACGATCGCCTGCGCGTGCAGGGTGT
>JBILPS010000141.1:0-3278 GCA_044373655.1 Rhodoferax sp. | reverse complement strand
CCACCGTAGGTGAACTCGGCCAACACAATCTTGCCGCGCTCCACTGTTAACGGACAAGAGCCGTAGCCGTCATATTTGGCTTGACCTTTGAGTTGTCCCAAAGCCACCAACAGATTGTGCGCAACCACTGGCGCTTGTTTGCGAGCAGCAGCAGCGGTTTTGGCGTTGGGGCTGTTGGTCGCGTCGCCCAAGCCAAATACATTGGCGAAGGTTTTGTGGCGCAGGCTGGCTGGGTCCACATCCACCCAACCGGCGGCATCTGCCAAGGGGCTGACACGCAGGAAGTCGGGGGATTTTTGGGGCGGAACCACATGGATCATGTCGAAGTCACGCACGACTTTTTCTTTGCTGCCATCGGCCAGGGTTTTCATGAAGGTGGCCTTGTGCGCAGGTCCGTCGACGGCGACCAGGGTCTCGCCGAAGTTCAGGCCGATGCGGTATTTCTTCACGTACTCCATGAGCGCCGGCACATAGTCGGCCACGCCGAACAGCACCGCGCCAGCATTGCAAAAATCGATGTCGATGTGGCTG
The DNA here is from genome assembly GCA_044373655.1 of Rhodoferax sp. Classification (GTDB taxonomy): domain Bacteria; phylum Pseudomonadota; class Gammaproteobacteria; order Burkholderiales; family Burkholderiaceae_C; genus Allorhodoferax. The sequence continues at coordinate 2,747 of JBILPS010000141.1, read as the reverse complement.
ATCACGCCTTGGCGCGTCCAGTGATCGGCTGACAAATACATGGCCTTTTGCGGTGCACCGGCACATTTGATGGGCATGGGCGGCTGGGTGAATATCGCCTTGCCTTTTTCCAGCTGCTGCACGAGCTGCCAGGTATAGGGCGCGAGGTCATAGCGGTAGTTGGAGGTCACGCCGTTGCGGCCCAGGGTTTCGGTCAGACCCTCAATGCCGTTCCAATCGAGCTTGAGCCCGGGACAGACCACCAATTGCTGGTACTTCACCACACGACAGCCTTCCAGAATGATCTGGTTTTTGTCGGGCTCAAAAGCAGCCACCGCTGCCTTGATCCAGCGCACATCGGTGGGGATGACGGACGCCATGGTGCGCGCCGTGGAAGATGCCTTGAAGATGCCGCCGCCCACCATGGTCCAGCCCGGCTGGTAGAAATGCGCGTCGGCCGGGTCGATGATGGCGATATCCAACTGCGGGCTGCGCGCCAGCAAACTGGAAGCCACTGCAATGCCCGCTGCCCCACCGCCCACGATCACCACCTGGTGGCTGGCGTCGGCCTGGTCGCCAGGTGTCACACCGCCGTTGGCAATCCGCTGCACCAGCGATTGCATCTCGAAACCGGCTTTGCGCCCCGCTTCCAGAATCTGCGGCAAGGGCGTGACGCCGGATTGCGACAGCGCCCACATGATGGTCGAGCGCATGCCAGTGCGGCAATACGCCAGCACGGGGCCGGGCAGCGTGTGCAGCAAAGCACCGAAGGCCTTGCCGTCCTCGTCGCGTACCTGGCCGGTTTCGGCAGGCAGGTAGCTGGCTTGCAGGCCCAGGCGGGCGGCGGCCTGGGCAATTTCATCGAAGCTGGGCTGGTCAGCCCCCTCCCCATCCGGCCGGTTGCATATCAGCGCTTTGAAGCCGGCATCGGCCACAGCTTGCAGCTCGGACGCCAGAATTTGCGGGCTGACGCTCAGATTGGGGGTAAGGGCTTTGATTTCCATGGGGTCTCCAGAATGTGAATCGCTCAAGCGGCTGTTAGTTTTTGCTTGCGCGGGGCGTGCACAAAGCGATCCATCAACTCAAAGCCCAACATGCCCACCAACATGGCGAGGACAAATACCAAGGCTTTAGGTTGACCATCGGCCATGGAGACCAACGCAGGGCCGGGGCAAAAACCCGCCAAGCCCCAGCCGGCACCAAACATCAAACTGCCGATGACCAATTTCTTGTCGATGTCCATGGTGGTGGGAAAGCGCAACATGCCGCCCAAAAAGGTGGTGGTGCGTTTTTTGGCGACGGTGAAAGCAAACACGCCTACCATGATGGCGCCGCCCATGACCAGTGCGAGTGAAGGGTCCCAATTCCCAAACAAATCGAGGAAGCCAATGACTTTGCTGGGGTCGGTCATACCCGAGAGCATCAAACCCATACCAAACATCAGACCGACGATGAATTCAACGACGTGGTGGAGATGATTTTTTTTGATCATGATGTTGTCCTTAAACGATGGCGAGATGGCGCATGACATAGACCATGGCAAAGCCAGTACCCATGAAAGACAGGGTGGCGACCAAGGAGCGAGGCGAGAGGCGTGACAAACCGCACACCCCGTGGCCGCTGGTGCAACCCGAGGCATAGCGGGTGCCAATACCGACCAGCAAACCGGCGATCACCACCATCATGTCGGTCGCGTCAATGCGCGGCGCGGTGATGTAGTCGGCAGGCACCACGGCATGGAACACCGTGGGAGCGGCAAACAAGCCCAGCATGAAGGCGATGCGCCAGAAGGTATCGCCACCTTTGGGGGGCATGAGGCCGCCCAAAATGCCGCTGATGCCCAAAATACGGCCATTCACCAAAATGAAGATGGCCGAGGCTAGCCCCAAAATGATGCCGCCGGTCAGTGAGGCGAAGGGGGTGAAATGTGTCCAATCGATGTTCATGCACGCTCTCCTGTCTGGGGTGCGCAAAATTGCGCATACAAAATATTCCTGACCGCCAGCGCTTGCGGGCTGGCGATTTGGTAGTAGATGTTTTTGCCTTCGCGGCGCGTGGAGACGAGTTCCTCGTCGCGCAGCACGGTGAGTTGTTGTGACAAGGTGGGCTGCACGATGCCCAGGATTTCCTCCAACTCGCCGACCCGCTTTTCGCCTTGGGAGAGCTGGCACAGCAGCATCAGGCGGTCGGGGTTGGAGAGCACTTTCATGAGTCGGCAGGCGTTTCCTGCCGATGCTTTCATTTTGTCTAGGTCCAAGGTGGATGTGTCCATGGGCTGTTTTCCTGGCTGTTTTGAAGAAGATGCAAAAAGTATATTGACAAATAAAATATTTGTCAATATACTATCGCAAACTTAATTCAAAAAGGAGTTCTCGATGAGCACAGCCAGCTACAAGCCCCAAGTTCATGGCAGTTTTGACCCCGCCACCTGGACCGTTACCTATGTGGTTTATGAGAAACCAGGGTCTGCTTGCGCCATCATTGATTCGGTGCTGGACTACGACCCCAAGTCGGGCCGTACCAGCCACCACTCCGCAGACAAAGTCATTGAATTTGTCAAAACCAACAACCTCAAGGTGGAGTGGATTTTGGAGACCCATGCCCATGCCGACCACCTGAGCGCTGCGCCTTATTTAAAGGAACACGTGGGCGGCAAAACCGCCATTGGCGACCACATCAGCGGTGTGCAAAAAGTCTTCAAAGGCATTTTCAACATGGAAGCCAGCTTCAAACAAGACGGCTCGCAGTTCGACCATTTGTTTGCCGAT
>JBILPS010000113.1:0-5937 GCA_044373655.1 Rhodoferax sp. | reverse complement strand
CCTATGCCGCCTTCCAGGGCGGAGATGCGCTGTTCGAACACCGCGTTGGTGGGGTTGCTGATGCGGCTGTAGACGTGGCCGGCGCGCTCTAGGTTAAACAGGGCGGCGGCCTGGTCACTGGACTCAAACACAAAGGAGGTGGTCAGATGGATGGGCACCGCGCGCGAACCGGTGGCATCGGGTACAGCGCCGGCATGCAAGGCCAAAGTGTCAAAGCCGGGGTCGGCATATCCGCTCATAAGAGGTTCTCCAAAGTGCTGCGGGATACGGGCCCGGTAAGCATGCATACACACGCTGCTGCGCCACGTTTAAAGGCGTGATTGTGGGCTATATTCGACGCGTGCCTTATCGCTGCGCCCAGCGCACGGACGGCCGATCGAAAGGAAGCACCATGAAAGTCAGCGATATCCTGCGCGTCAAAGGCGGAACCCTGTTCACTGCCACGCCGCAAGAGCCCTTAGCCCACGCGGTGCAGATGATGTCCGAGCATGACATCGGCTCCCTGGTGGTGATGGAGCATGGCGATCTGGTAGGCATGCTGACCTTTCGCGAAGTGATCCAAAGCATTGTGAAAAACCAGGGCCTGGGCAGCACCTTGGTGCGCAGCGCCATGGACGATGCGCCCCTGACCTGCACTATGGAAACCGAGATGGACGAGGTACGCCGCATGATGCTGGACCGCCATGCCCGCTATATGCCGGTCATGGACAAACGCATGCTCATGGGCGTGATCAGTTTTTACGACGTGGCCAAAGCCGTGGTAGACAGCCAGAACTTCGAAAACAAAATGCTCAAGGCCTATATCCGCGATTGGCCAGGGCAGGAAGAGGGCGCAACACCGGCCAATTAAAGTGCCCCGCCGCTCAGGGATAATCGCCCCATGAGCGGAAACACCTTCGGAAACCTATTCGCAGTCACCAACTTTGGTGAATCCCATGGCCCGGCCATCGGCTGCGTAATTGACGGCTGCCCGCCGGGCATGGCTTTGAACGAGGCGGATATTCAGGGCGACTTGGACCGTCGCCGCCCCGGCACCAGCCGCCATGTGACCCAGCGGCAAGAGCCCGATCAGGTGCAAATTTTGAGTGGCGTCTATGAGGGCAAGACGACCGGTACCCCGATTGCCCTCCTAATCCAAAACACCGACCAGCGCAGCAAGGATTACGGCAATATTTTGGAAACCTTCCGCCCTGGGCATGCCGACTTCACGTATTTGCGCAAATACGGCTTGCGCGACCCGCGTGGTGGCGGGCGCTCTTCGGCCCGCATGACCGCGCCCATGGTGGCCGCCGGTGCGGTGGCCAAGAAGTGGCTGCTGGAACATTGCGGCACCCAGTTTCGCGGCTGCATGACGCAATTGGGCGATATGCCTATCGGCTTTGAAAGCTGGGACCATGTGCCGCACAACCCGTTTTTCGCGCCCATAGCCGATGTGCAGGCGCTCGAAGACTATATGGATGCGCTGCGTAAGTCCGGCGACTCTTGCGGCGCGCGCATCCGCGTGACCGCCAGCCATATGCCCGTGGGCCTAGGCCAACCTTTGTACGACAAACTGGACGCCGATATCGCTTACGCCATGATGGGCATCAATGCCGTCAAGGGCGTGGAAATTGGCGCTGGTTTTGCCAGCGTGGCGCAGCGCGGCAGCATGCATGGCGATTCGCTCACACCGACCGGCTTTGCTAGCAATAACGCCGGTGGCGTGTTGGGCGGTATCAGCACCGGGCAGGACTTGGAAGTGAGCATCGCCATCAAGCCCACCAGTTCCATTCTGACGCCGCGCGACACCGTAGACGTGCAAGGCAACGCGACCCAAGTGGTGACCAAGGGCCGCCACGATCCTTGTGTTGGCATTCGCGCCACGCCCATAGCCGAGGCCATGCTGGCTTTGGTCGTGATGGAGCATGTGTTGCAGCACCGAGCGCAGTGTGGCGAGTTAGCCGGTGCTTGACACCCACTTCCCTGAGTTTCCCGAACCACCCCCGGAGCGCCTATGAAAACCGTGATGATTTTGAACGGCCCCAACCTGAACCTATTGGGCACGCGCGAGCCGCAGGTCTATGGCAGCCAGACCCTGGCCGATGTGCAAGCCCTGTGCGAGCGCGCCTGCGCGGCCAATGGCTTTGACCTGGATTTCCGCCAGAGCAACCATGAGGGGGAGTTGTTGGATGCGCTGCACCAAGCCGGGCGCATGCACGCGGCAGGCACGCTGGCAGGCGTAGTGCTCAACGCCGGTGCCTACACGCACACCAGCGTCGCCCTGCATGACGCGATTAAAGGGACGGGCGTGACCTTGATCGAACTGCACATCAGCAACGTGCATGCGCGTGAGGAGTTTCGCCACCATTCCTATATTTCGCCGGTTGCTAAGGCAGTCATGTGTGGTTTTGGTGTGAATGGCTACGCCCTGGCGGTCGCCGGGCTGGCTGGGATGCAGTGACACCTCGCTGCGTTCCTACCTTCAGAAAACACATTTTTAGTTGGCCCGGATGACACCTGTTTTGTATGTCTCACATGGCGCGCCGCTGTTTGCCTTGGATCCTGGTGTTTCTGGCGCCGCCTTGCAATCCTTTGCGCAAAGTTTGGAGGCGCGTCCTAAGGCAGTGGTCATCATGTCGCCGCATTGGATGCCGCGCAGTCCCGCCGTGATGACCGGCGCACAGCCGGCCACTTTGCATGACTTTGGCGGTTTCCCCGATGCTTTGTACCAATTGCAATACCCAGCGCCCGGCGCCCCAGTGCTGGCCGCGCAAGTGATTGAACTGTTGGCCCAGGCGGGTATTTCAGCGCAGGGTGATGCGCAGCGACCTTTGGACCATGGTGCCTGGGTGCCCTTGATGCATATGTTCGCTGATGCGCAGGTGCCTGTTCTGCAAGTGGCCTTGCCCCAGCGCGCTGGTCCGCGCGAGGTCTATGCCATGGGTGCGGCCTTACAGTCGCTGCGCCTGCAAGGGGTGTTACTGGTGGGCTCCGGTGGCATGACGCATAACCTGGGTGAGTTTGCCGGCCCTGGCGTGCCCACCGCGCCCTATGTGCTGGAATTTAGCCGCTGGGTGGAGGACCGGATCGCCCAAGCTGACCTAGAAGCCCTGTTGGACTACCGTCAACGTGCCCCGCACGCGCTGCGCGCCCACCCCAGTGAAGACCATTTCATGCCGCTGTTTTTTGCCCTGGGCGCGGGCGGCGTCGGAACGCAGGCGCATTATTTAAGCCGCGAGGTGCTGTACGGCATGCTGGCCATGGATAGTTTTTATCTTCAGTAAAACCTTAGATATTTAACTTAAGTGATTGATTTTATTAGTTTTATCTTCCTTCAACCTTTACGAACCCTTTTTTAAAGCGAGCGCCCATGTCCGTCCAAATGAAAATCGACTTTATCTCCGACGTGGCCTGCCCTTGGTGTGCCGTCGGGCTGGGCGCTTTGGAGCAGGCCATAGCGCGCTTGGGCGATGAGATCAAAGTGGAATTGCAGTTTCAGCCCTTTGAGCTCAATCCCGATATGCCGCCGGGCGGGCAGGATTTGGACGAACATTTGACCGAAAAATACGGCTCCACCCCCGAGCAGCGCGTGGAAATACGCGAAACCATCCGTCGCCGGGGAGAGGAGGTGGGCTTCTCCTTCAGCTTCGAAGGTCGGGGCCGTATCTACAACACCTTGGACTCGCACCGCTTGTTGCACTGGGCCAAATACACCGGCCGCCCCGGTTCGCAATACGCACTGAAGAAGGCGCTGTTGGAGGCCTACCAGGGGCGCGCCGAGAATATTGAATCCCATGAGGTTTTGCTAGCCGCGGTAGCCCAAGTGGGCTTGCCTGTCGGACAGGCGCGCGCCATATTGCAGAGCAAGGAATACGAGACCGAAGTTCGGGCACTTGAAGAGTTTTACCGGCGCGCCGGTATCCACGCAGTGCCGGCCGTCATCATCAATGACCGGCATCTGATCTCCGGCGGGCAGCCGACCGACGTGTTTGAGCGCGCTTTGCGCGAAATTGCGGTGGCCACGCTGTAAGCCGAAACCGGCGTGCAATGCCCGCCGCTCCCACCGCATTGCGGATCACTTGCCCTCTGAGCTTGGCGCCAGAGCCCGCGCTATGGTATTGCGCTTGACGCGGGTTTTAGGGCAGGGCGTATCCAGCTCAAACCAAGTGCGTACGTCTTCTTCCAGCCCCAAGCCGTGCATAAAGTTGTAAATCGCTTTTTTTAGCCCTAAACCCAGGCGCTCGTGGTCCACACCCGTCGGGTCGCTAAAGCCGATATCGTTGCGCGCAAATCCGGCGAACGGCGTTTCCTGAAGCGCCACGCCATAAGCCTTGGGGTCCAAGCCCACCGGCGAATGCACGGTGCAAGTAAAGCGATGGAAAAATCCGCTTTGAATGCAGCCGTTTTCAAACAGTTGGCGCACGTACTCCAGCGCGTCCACCGTCTCTTGCACCGTCTGGGTAGGAAAGCCGTACATCAGGTAGGCGTGGACCAAAATGCCGGCCTCTGAAAAGCCCTTGGTCACCCGCGCCACTTGCTCTACCGTCACGCCTTTTTGCATCAGCGCCAGCAGCCGGTCTGAGGCCACTTCCAGCCCGCCGGACAGGGCAATACAGCCGCTTTGGGCCAGCAACTCGGCTAGTTGCGGAGTGAAGCTTTTTTCAAAGCGGATATTGCCCCACCAAGAAATAGAGAGCTTGCGGCGCAGAAGTTCTTGTGCCAAGGCCTTGAGCATCTTGGGCGGTGCCGCCTCGTCGACAAAGTGAAAGCCGGTTTGCCCGGTCTCGGCCACGATGGCTTCGATGCGGTCCACCAAGGTCTGTGCGGTGGCGGTTTCATAGCGGCCTATGTAATCCAGGCTGACATCGCAAAAACTGCATTTTTTCCAGTAGCAGCCTTGGGCAATCGTCAGCTTGTTCCAGCGCCCGTCGCTCCACAGGCGGTGCATGGGGTTGAGCATGTCCAGCAGGGATAAATACTTGTCTAAGGGCAGACCGTCCCAGGTGGGCGCGCCCACGTCCTCAAACGCAATATCAGGCTCTTGCCATTGCATGTAGCGCACCGTCTGGCTGCTTGCCTCGCGCACAAACGTGCGCACCAGGCGCTCTGCAGAACGCTTGCCTTGCAGGTGTTCCAGCAGCGCAAGCAAGGGGCGTTCGCCCGCGTCCAGGCAGACGAAGTCCACATAATCAAAAACGCGTGGCTCGCTGAGTTGGCGCAATTCGGTATTCACGTAGCCGCCGCCCAAGGCAATGCGCACTTGCGGGCTATGGGCTTTGATGCTTTGCGCAATGCGCAGCGCGCCGTACATGGCGCCCGGAAAGGGAACCGAAAGCACGACCAGCTGCGCTTGGTGTTTTTGCAAAGCGGCCAGCGTTAAATCATGTAGCACGTTGTCCATCAAATGGGGCGTTTGCGCCAGGGCCTGGGCCAGGGGCTCAAAGCTGGGCTGGCTGGCCGCCAGTGATTCGCCATAGCGTACAAATTCAAAGCGTGGGTCAATGGCATCGCGCAGCACATCGGCCAGGTCGTTGAGGTACAGCGTGGCCAAATGCCGGGCCCTGTCGTTTTGTCCTAGCGCACCAAAAGCCCATGCCAGCGGGTCCGGCGCGTCGCCGTCGCCATAGACATCCAGCGCGGCAAAGCGCGGCCCTTCGGGTAAAAATCCGCGCCCCGCGATGCGGTGGCTGAGCGTGGAGTCACGCCCCTGCAAAAAGGCGATGACCGGGGCAATCGTGCTCTGGTAATCCGTAAAGGCGTGTAAAAAATGCTGCACGCTGGGGCTGTGTTTTTTTGGTGGCAGTGTTTTAGCGACTTGGTGCACCTGCTCCAAGCCCTGCGGCGTAAGCAGCGCCAATACCAAGCCCAGCGCCAAATCTTCTTGCACCGCATCCACACCGCGCGAGCGCAAAAACCCGCTCAGGTAGGCCGTGGACGGGTAGGGCGTATTGAGCTGCG
>JBILPS010000094.1:0-8186 GCA_044373655.1 Rhodoferax sp. | reverse complement strand
ACGGCTACCTTCATAAGTGTTTCTCCAGTCGGGTTACTATACAGTATTAGCGCGACTGGTGAGTAACATTTCATATCGGTACGTTTCATATCGGATTTGGTTAGTATGGGTCAACAATCGGCAGCAGGCAGAGCCATGCGACCGGTGTGGCCAAGAAGGCTGAAACCTGGCTTGCCCGCCTAAAATCAAAGGTCATAGAAAGCACTGCATGCTCTACCCGGAACTCTTCAGACAACTGGAATCCGTCCGCTGGGATATGGAACGCGACATCCCCTGGGCCAGTTTTGTCCCGGAAGCGCTGTCCGACGAGCAGGCCGCCACCATCAAAATGAACGCGATAACCGAGTGGGCGGCGCTGCCGGCCACCGAAATGTTTTTGCGCGACAACCGGGGCGACAGCGACTTTTCAGCCTTTATGTCCATCTGGTTTTTCGAGGAACAAAAGCATTCCTTGGTGCTCATGGAGTATCTGCGGCGCTTTCGGCCCGAGCTGGTGCCCACCGAGGCCGAGCTGCACAACGTGCGCTTTGAGTTTGACCCGGCTCCGGCATTAGAAACCCTGATGTTGCACTTTTGCGGCGAAATCCGCCTCAACCACTGGTACCGCCGCGCCAGCGAATGGCATACCGAACCGGTGATCAAAGCCATCTACACCCGCTTAAGCCAAGACGAAGCGCGCCATGGCGGCGCCTACTTGAAGTACATGAAGCGCGCCATCCAAAACGTGGGGCTAGAAGCCAAAAGCGCCTTTGCCAAAGTCGGTGTACTCATGGCCAGCGCGCGGCGTACCAGCCAAGCGCTGCACCCGACCAATCTGCATGTCAACAAAGCGCTGTTCCCCAACGACACGGTACAGGCTCGCCTGCCCAACCCGGACTGGCTGGAGCACTGGCTGGACAAGCAAATTGATTTTGATGCCGTCTGGGAAAACAAAGTGATAGAGCGCATACTGCACAACATGAGCCTTTTGATGGAACGCAGCTTTGGCACCGTGCAGGAACTCAATAAGTACCGCAAAGAACTAGCGCGCGAGCTGGGAAGCACTCTGGAGCCGGGCAAGCCTGGCGGTCAAGGGGCATGAGCGACGCTGGCCCTGCCGCTGCACCGCCAGCCATGCTGGACAAGCTGTGCGAACGCAGCGCCTTGGTGACGGCCTTGGCCCACCTGCCCCGGCCTTGGGTTTTTACTAACGGCGTGTTTGACGTGCTGCACCGCGGCCATGTGGTTTATTTGGCACAAGCCCGCGCGCTGGGCGGCAGCCTGATCGTGGCGCTCAATACCGACGCCTCGACACGCCGCTTAGGTAAAGGCGAGGACCGCCCACTCAACAATGAAATGGACCGCGCCATCGTCATGGCCAGCCAGGAGGCGGTCAGCCTGGTCACCTGGTTTGGCGAAGACAACCCGCAAGCGCTGATCGCGGAAATCCGCCCCGATGTTTTGGTCAAAGGCGGCGACTACCACATGGAAACTCTGCCCGAAACCGCCCTGATGCACAGCTGGGGAGGCAAGGCGCTGGCACTGCCTTTTGTGTCGGGCTACTCGACTACCGCGCTGGTGAAGAAGATTCGGGCACAGGGCAATTGATAGCGGCAACTTAGAGCTTTTGGCGCGCCGGGCTTGCGAGCGGGTTGGCGCGCAGAGACGGGTGTTTTGCTTCGCTGCTTTGAACTTCCTAAATCTCGCGGTTCGACATATAGTGGTCCTGCGGCAAGGGTCGGCCACTGACCGCAGCTGGCCCGAAGTGATTGCAGCCTTTATCTCGCAACCGTCCGCGCCGTGACCGGCACCTCCTATGAATCGATTGAACCCTAAAAAATTGTTATTGACCAAATGGACGGCTGTTACCCCATTGGCCAAGCAAAAGCATTTTCTTGTTAGCCGAGTAGTAAAACCAGATTTGCCCACCGATCCTATTGAGTTGGTAGAAATCGAATCGGTGTTTTCCAAAGCAACCCAGCTGATTCCATGGCGAGATCTGCAAAACGATGATGTCTGGCGGCAGGGTTGGGTCTGATCACAATGGACAGTGCAATGGCGTACACGTCCATTTACATCGACTGCGGCCACCTCCAAGGCGGCCACTTGCAACAGAGTGCTCCTGGCCTCACCACTCATCCATTGACAAAGCACAACGCTTTGCCGTCATAGACGCTCTAGCTAGGGTGCGCTCAGTTGGCGTTGCAGTTGTCGCATACAGTGGTGATCTCAAAGCGAGCAGCCCCACACTGTCAACCGCCCAAAAGGGCACCTGATCTTGAGCGAGCAACCGTAGCTTTGGGGGCAGGTCACTTAAGCGGAATAAGTTCCACGCAGACCAATCTACTCGGTCGCCACCGCCGCAGCCTGCTTTAGGTCAAACACTGACACAATCAAGTCACATATTTCCAATATAATTGAATTATGGAAGACAAACACGTTATAAACGCCCTGGCCGCATTAGCGCAGACAAGCCGGCTCCGGATTTTTAGAGCCCTGGTTGTCAAAGGCAATGAAGGGCTTACCCCCGCGCAGCTAGCTGAGATGATGGGCATGCCCGCCAATACGCTGTCTTTTCACCTCAAGGAGCTCATGCATGCGGACCTGATTTCCCAAGAGCGCAGCGGACGCAACTTGATTTACAGGGCGCAGTACGACCGTATGAACGCCGTCTTGGCCTACTTATCCGAAAACTGTTGCCAAGGGCAGGCCTGCGAAGTCGCCCCTGCAGTTGCTTGTCAAACTTGTTAAACCCTAAGGAATCCACCCATGACCGATGCGAAACCCTTGAACGTGCTTTTTCTTTGTACCCACAACTCTGCCAGAAGTATCCTGGCAGAGGCCACACTCAATCAAATAAGCAAGGGCAAATTCAAAGCCTATTCGGCAGGCAGCAGTCCCCGCGAAAATCAAACGCCAAACCCTATGGCATTGCAGACATTGGAAAAGGCTGGCATCTCCACAGAGGGTTTAAGCAGCAAGAGTTGGGATATTTTTGCATTGCCGGATGCCCCCCACATGGATTTGGTGATTACCGTCTGCGACAACGCAGCTGGCGAGGTCTGCCCGTATTGGCCAGGGCAGCCAGCCACGGCCCACTGGGGATATGCGGATCCTTCAGAAGCAGTCGGCAGTGACACGGTGAAATTAGAAGCCTTTATGCAAACACTGATTCAAATTAAAAGGCGTCTGGATCTGTTCACTAGCCTACCGCTGGCTAGCCTTAACAAACTCGCTTTGGAAAACTCGGCACGCGAATTGGCAAAGAAGTGAAGCACTTACGAAAATATTTTGCTGAGCTGCTAGGTACCGCAGCGCTTTTGTGCGCTGTGATCGGCTCAGGCATCATGGCCGAAAACCTATCAGGCGGGAACAATGCAGTGGCATTGATTGCCAACACATTGGCTACCGTGTTTGCACTGTATGTGCTGATTGAAGCTTTCGGTCCATTAAGCGGCGCCCACTTTAATCCTGCGGTATCCATGGTCATGGCATACCGCAAAGACTTAGCTCGTGAACTGCTGCTTGGTTACATCGTCGCCCAATTGCTAGGTGCAGCGGTAGGTGCTTGGCTTGCGCATGCAATGTTTGATTTGGAGATCTTGCAATGGTCTACCAAAGTGCGTAGCGGAAACAGCCAATACCTGGCGGAAGCAGTTGCTACGGCAGGACTCGTTTTTGTGATATTGCGCTCAGGCGCGGGTAAGGCGTCGGCTATGGTTGCCAGCTATATTGGTGCCGCCTACTGGTTTACAGCAAGCACCTCATTTGCCAATCCAGCAGCAGTTTTTGGTCGCATGATGAGCAATACATTTGCTGGAATTCATCCGAGCAATGCAATTGAATTCGCAGCTGCTGAGGTAATTGGTGCCTTTATCGGATTAGCGCTTTACCAGTTACTCAGTGCTGGGCCCAACCCTAGCGAATCAAACCGTTAAATGCTTACGATATTTCACAACCCGGATTGCGAAACCTCACGCAACACCTTGGCATTGATCCGTAATTCAGGCCTTGAACCGGAAGTGGTACTGTATTTAGAAGTGCCGCCGTCTAAAGAACTTTTAAAGAAGTTAATCAAGGACATGGCCATGCCAGTGCGTGACCTACTACGGGAGAAAGGGACTCCCTTTGCTGACTTGGATTTGGCAAATGCGAAATGGACAGATGAGGATTTACTTGACTTCATGCTTGAATATCCGATCCTCATTAACCGGCCTGTGGTGGTCACCAACTTAGGTACCAAACTATGCCGTCCATCGGAAGTCGTTTTAGATATTCTTGAAAATCCGCAACGCGCTGCATTTAACAAGGAAAATGGAGAGTCGGTAGTTAATGAAAAAGGACAGCGTGTCTGAGATTTCGCCCATGTTGCCCAATATGGAACAAAGCTGCTTCCAGGTGCCTGAACATCAGATGCTCAGAACACTTGCTAGTTCCACGCATCGGCCGAAAATTCTCATGTTGTATGGCTCCTTGCGCGAGCGTTCCTATAGCAAATTGTTAACGCTGGAGGCGGCTCGATTGCTCGAAGCAATGGGCGCTGAGGTCAAGGTTTTTGATCCTAAGGACTTACCCCAGCCAGACGGTGCGCCTGACAGCCACCCCAAAGTACAGGAATTGCGCACACTGGCCGCTTGGTCCGAAGGGATGGTGTGGTGCTCGCCCGAGCGCCACGGTGCTATGACTGGCATTATGAAAAGCCAGATAGATTGGATCCCACTCGCTTTGGGTGCAGTGCGGCCTACCCAGGGCAAAACATTGGCAGTGATGGAGGTTAGCGGCGGATCGCAATCATTTAATGCAGTAAACCAGATGCGAATTTTGGGCCGCTGGATGCGGATGGTTACGATACCCAACCAAAGCTCGGTCGCCAAAGCATTTTTGGAATTTGACGATGCCGGACGCATGAAGTGGGTATTCCGGAGCAACGTGACCAGTGATTCCGGTCGAACGTGACCGCTGATTCCGGGATCGTGACCAGCGATTCCGGTCATCGTGACCGGCACGCCGGTCTACACCACCGGCACGGTGTTGCGCATGTGTTTCAGTTATTTCGGTTGGGTTAGCGTCAATCCTTTTTGCAGGACCGCTATGCCCGCCCCAAGGATCAACATGCGCAAACTCAAAGACGCCTTACGTCTTAAATTCGAAGGCCAGCAGTCGCACCAGCAAATCGCCACCGCTTTGGGCATCTCCAAAGGCGTTGTCACCAAATATGCAGGTCTGGCCGTGGCCGCTCGCCTGGATTGGCCCACCATCGCCGCCATGGACGAGGCCAGCCTTGAGCGGCGTTTATTGCCCGCCCCCAGGCCCAGCGACATCTATGCCCCTGCCGACTATGGCCGCATTCACCAAGAGCTGCGCCGCAAAGGCATGACGCTGGCCTTGCTCTGGGAGGAATACTGCGCCGAGACGGCCGACCTGCACAGCGCCACCCACCCGGTCAAGCCTTGGCGCTACTCCCAGTTTTGCGAGAACTACCGCCGCTTTGCCAAGAGCCTCAAACGCTCCATGCGGCAAACCCACCGCGCAGGCGAGAAACTCTTTATCGACTTTGCCGGACCCACGCTTGAGCTGACCGATGGGGCGCGCGCCAGCATCTTTGTCGCCGCCATGGGCGCTTCGGGTTACTGCTTTGCCGCGGCCACGCCCGCCCAAACGGCGGCCGACTGGCTGGGCGCTACAGCACAAGCCCTGGCGTTTTACGGTGGTGTGCCCCAGCTGATCGTGCCCGACAACCCCCGCGCTCTGGTGGCCCAGGCCAACCGCTATGAGCCCAAACTGACCGAGTCGGCCTTGGACTTTGCCCGCCACTATGGCTGCTCCATGCTGCCCGCGCGCGCCTACCACCCGCAAGACAAGGCCAAGGTGGAGCTCAGCGTCCAGTTGGTCGAGCGCTGGATACTGGCGCGCCTTCGCAAACAGCGCTTTGCCAGCGTGCAAGAAGTCAACGAGGCCATTGCCCCCTTACTGGCGTACCTCAACGAGCGCGCCTTTCAAAAGCTGCCCGGCTGCAGGGCTAGTGTGTTTGCCCAGATCGATGCCCCGGCGCTAATGGCGCTGCCCACACAGCCCTGGGAGTGGGCCGTCTTTAAGACCGTGCGGGTGCATATAGACAGCCATGTCGAGTTTGAGGGCCATCGCTACAGCGCCCCTAACGCCTTGGTTGGGCAAGTGTTGGAGTTGCGCGTGACAGCTCATGTGGTGGAGATGCTGCACCGGGGCCAGCGCGTGGCCAGCCACATGCGTTGCGCTCACAAAGGGGGATTTACCACCGTAGCCGAGCACCTGCCAGAGCGCCACCAGGCTCACGCGCAGTGGTCGCCCGAGCGCTTGGTGTTGTGGGGCGAACGCATTGGTCTGGCCTGCGCCCAAACGATTCACTTGATGTTGGCGCGCCCGCGCCACCCCGAGCACGCGTACCGGGCTTGTTTAGGTTTGCTCAGTTTGAGCAAGCGCTATGGCGAGCACCGGTTGGAAGCAGCGTGCGCCATGGCCCGCCAGTTGGGCACCACCAAGTACACGCACATCCGGGACATTCTGCTCAATCGCCGGGATTTGCTGGAGCAAACCCAATCGAGCCAATGGAGCAGCCCCGTTCACGCCCACGTTCGCGGTGCCGGGTATTACCAATGAGGGGACCGGTCATGATGATGAACACCACACTGGATCAATTGCGCCAACTCAAGTTAGTGAGCATGGCCCAAGCGCTGCAGGAGCAAATGCAGCAAAGCGGCATCAGCGCCATGAGCTTTGAAGAGCGTCTGGCCATGCTGGTGGATCGGGAGGTCCATGGCAGGCAAGACAGGCGCTGCGCCAAGTTGCTAAAAACCGCTCGCCTCAAATACCCGCAAGCGATGATTGAAGACTTGGACTGCCGACCCTCCCGGGGGATTGACCGCGCCACGGTGATGAGCCTGACGCTGGGGCCCTGGGTACGCAGTGGGCATGCGGTGCTGATCACCGGTCCGACCGGAGCGGGCAAGTCTTGGCTGGGTTGTGCACTAGCCCAGCACGCCTGCCGCCAAGGGCATAGCGCCTTCTACCAGCGAGTGCCGCGTCTGGCTGAAGAACTGCGAATCCGGCACGCCAATGGCACGTTCACACGCTGGTTGGACGTATTGAAGAACACCGATGTGCTGGTACTCGATGACTGGGGCCTGGTGGGTATGGATGCGCAAACGCGAACGGACTTGCTGGAGATGATTGATGACCGGGCGGGAAGAAAGGCCACGATCATCACTAGCCAGTTGCCCATAGAGCACTGGCATGAATGGATCGGCGACGCTACGGTGGCCGACGCCATGCTGGACAGGATCATGCAAAACAACCACCGACTGACCCTCACGGGGGAGTCACTTCGCAAGACAAAAACGAGTCAACAAAGGGAGGAAAACCGGGGCTAAAAACGGCAGCCCCCTAAAATCAAAGCGCGCAACACCGGCATCGGTCACGATCACCGGAATCGGCGGTCACGTTCGCCGGAATACGCAGGTGAACTAGCAAGAATTAGCGAGATCGTGTTTTGGGGCCAAAAACACACCCAAAAAAATGAACAAAAGTGTGTAGTGAGTGTGTGGCAATCCCTAACCCCCGCAGAACTTGAACGTGTTTTGCAATTCATGTCCCACCGCTCTTTTGCACAACGCAATCGTGCCATGCTAATGATGACGGTGGCGGCGGGCTTGCGGGTAGGAGAAGTGGCTGGTTTAACTTTAGGGGATGTACTTGATGATGATGGCACCGTGCGTGGTGAGATTTACCTTGCAGCCCATCGCACCAAGCACAACCATGCAAGAACCATTTACCTCAACACCAGGCTACAGGCAGAACTTGCCGCTTACATCCAACAGAGAACCGTTCGTCCCGCACATTTCCCCCTGTTTCCCACCAATAGGGGTGATAGATGTGCGTTCAGTGCAAACACACTCACCCAGCACTTCTTTTGGATTTACAAGCGGGCTGGGATTTCCTCTGGCAGCAGCCATAGCGGACGCAAGACATTTTTAACATCACTGGCGGGACAGGGAGTCAGCGTTTTTGTGCTGGCTGCACTGGCGGGACACAAGTCAATCGCCACCACGCAACGCTACATCACCGTCAATGACGATACCAAGCGTAGGGCGGTGGAGTTGGTTTAACGTGCTGTCGTGTAACACGACACCCTAACGGCTGTTAGGGAACTGCCCCTTACCCGTGTTGGCGAC
>JBILPS010000001.1:0-164474 GCA_044373655.1 Rhodoferax sp. | reverse complement strand
AGCCGCCGTTGGAGCCGCCTTGGATGCCCAGGCGGCGCGGGCTGGTGATTTTGCGGTCCATCAGGTCCTGGGCCACGGCCACAAAGTCGTCGTAAATGACCTGTCGCTTGGTCTTGAGACCGGCTTGGTGCCAGGCCGGGCCAAACTCCCCGCCGCCACGGATATTGGCCAGCACGTACACACCGCCGCGCTCCAGCCAAAGCTTGCCGGTCAGCGCCGAGTAGCCGGGGTTCATCGGTACCTGAAAGCCGCCGTAGGCATACAAAAGTGTGGGCGCTTGGCCGTCCATGGGGAGGTCTTTGCGGCGCACCACAAAGTAGGGAATGCGCGTTCCGTCTTTGGAGATGGCCTCGCGCTGCTCGGTGATCAGGCCCTGTGCGTCAAAGCGTGCGGGCGAAGCCTTTAGCGCCTCTGTCTTGCCCGATGCGGCGTCGGCCAGCCACAGCGTGGTGGGCACCAAAAAACTGGTGGCGGAGACAAAAAGCTGGTCGTCCATGTCGCTGGCGCTGACCACGCCTAAACTGGCCGGATTGGGCAGGTCCAGGCGCTGGCCACTCCAGCCTTGGGGGCCGTGGGCGAAGGACATCATCTCACCTACTACATTCGTGCTCAAGCTCAAAACCAGGCGGCTGGCCGTGCGGCTCACGCCCTGGATGGACTGGCGCGCGTGGGGTGCAAACACCAGCTGCACCGACAGCTTCGCAGGCGTGGCCAGCGCGGCGGCCAAATCAAAACTCACCAGGGACGATTGGGTAAAAGTGGGGCCGCCAGCCACCGGCGTCCAGCGCTCTTGCAGGCTAAAAACAATTTGTCCATCTAAGTACCCGCGCAAGCTGGACTTAAGGGGCACCGGCAAGCGCACCGGGCCCTTATCGGTCAGGACGTAAAACTCATGGGCAAAAAACGCCACGGAGCGCTCCACGTAGGCGGCGACAAAACGGCCCTGGCTATCGCGGATGACGCCGGGCCAGTTGCCCACGTCTTTTTTGTCGCCGCTAAACACTTCTTCGGCCTGCGCCAGCGCCTGGCCCCGGCGCAGGCGCTTGACGATGAAAGGGTAGCCCGACTCGGTGACATCTTCGAGGCTCCAGGATCGGGCAACCAGCAAGCTGTCCTGGTCCAGCCATGCGGCACTTTGCTTGCCCGCAGGCAAAGCAAAGCCGCCAGATACAAAGCTTTTGGTCTCGGTGTCGAACTCGCGCATCTGCACCGCGTCTTTGCCGCCGTCGGACAGCGCTACCAGGCACAGGCGCTGCGCCGGCTGCAAGCAATTGGCGCCTTTGTAGACCCAGTTAGCTGACTCGGCTTGGGCCAGCGCGTCAAAGTCCAGCACCGTCTCCCAACGCGGGGTA
The DNA here is from genome assembly GCA_044373655.1 of Rhodoferax sp. Classification (GTDB taxonomy): domain Bacteria; phylum Pseudomonadota; class Gammaproteobacteria; order Burkholderiales; family Burkholderiaceae_C; genus Allorhodoferax. The sequence goes on along the minus strand of JBILPS010000001.1, from coordinate 163,122 downwards.
GCGCTGCGATAAGCGCTTAAATCTGTGCGCCGCCACACGCCGCGCACAGCGTTAGCATCTTGCCAAAAGTTGTCAATATGGCGGCCGCGAAAGCTAGGCATAGGCACCCGGTCGCTGGCCTGTACGATAGTGAGCGCCTGCTGCTGCATGGGCGCAAACCGCGCGTCTGCTTGCAATAGGTCCAGGCTGCGCTGGTTTTCTTTGGCCACCCAGTCAAGCGCGCGCGCGCCTTGCACTTCTTCAAGCCATTGGAAAGGATCAGTAGCGGAATCGGGCATGACGCGGGCAATCGTGGTGGTGTTGAGGGCGGGGGTTTGGGCATGGGCCATCCACCCTACGAAAAGTGCAATCGTGCTGACGCACACTTCGATTATCTTGAGTCGTCCCACAGCCTATCTCCCTTTGCAAAGCGTTAAAAATTCTGCTGCCAGCGCCGCATTGTGGATGCAGCACCAGGAGGCCATGGGAAGCGGCGACCACAATGCATTGCGTTTTTGCCAGCCGTTCACATGCCTTTAAACAAGCCCGCATAACTGCGACTGACCTCCAACAGCTCTTTGCTGCCGCGCACCGAGACCAGTTGGCGGCCGCGCTCGTCGCGCTGCACGCCGGCGATGGCGCGCACATTGACCAGGGTGCTGCGGTGGATTTGCCAAAAGCGCTGCATGTCCAAAGTATCTATGAGCTCTTTGATGGAGGTGCGTATCAGCGCCTCTTGGGTGGCGGTTTGCACACGGGTGTATTTCTCGTCGCTCACAAAAAAAAGCACCTCTTCCACGGCGATCATCTGGATGGTGGCGCCGACTTTGGCTTGTATCCATTGCAAGGGCGCCGGTGCCGTGGCGGGCGAGAGTTGGGCGGCTAAGGCGCGCAGCAAGTCTTGCATGGCCGGCGTGTGTGCCGGCAGGGGCTGCGCGGGCTCGGCGCTGTGGTGGGCCAGCTGGCGCGCATCCATGCGCGCTCGAACGCGCTGCAAAGCCAAGGCCAGGCGCTCGGGCTCGGCAGGTTTGAGCAAGTAGTCCACCACGCCGGCCTCAAAGGCTTGCACTGCGTACTGGTCGTAGGCGGTCAAAAACACCATTTCGCAGCCGGGCCACTGGCCCTCGCCGCCAGCCTCGTCCCAGGTGGGTAGCTGGGCGATGTGGCGCGCCGCTTCGATGCCAGTCATCACCGGCATACGGATGTCCAAAAACACCAGGTCCGGCTGCAGATCGCGCACCCGCTCGAGCGCTTCTTGTCCATTGCGCGCTTGGGCCAGCACCTCGATGCTGGCGTCTAGCGCGCGCAGCCGGGCGCAAAGCTGCTCGCGCAGCAGGCGCTCATCATCGGCCACGACGACGCGCAAAGGCCTCATAAGGCCTCACCGTCCTTTGCGCCACCCGTCGCCAAGCGCCAGATCAGCCACACAATAAACAGTGGCAGCACGCCCCACAGCACCATGCTGAGCACGCCCAGCCCGGCGCAGACCAGGGCGATGACCGCCAGCACCGCCAATACCGGTACCAAAAACACCAAGAGCGGCAACACCGCCAAGGTGGCGAGCACCAGCATGCCCAGTAAAACGGCTGCGCCAATAGCGAACCAGGCCAAGCCTGGCAGGGTGACGGCTTGGCCATTGACGCTGAGCATCACATCGGGCTGCCATTGCAAGCCACCCAAAACGGCCGCCGCCAGGGCCAGCAACACGGCCACAAACAACAGGCGGGCGATCCAACGCAAAGTAGTGCTGATCATAGAAATAGCTCCGGTATGCAGGGGACCATCATGGCGCGCCCAATTGGTAGGGAACGGTAATGGTGACACAAGCGCCGCCGGTACTGGGGCTGCTGGTTTGCAGCGTGGCTTTGGCGCCGTACAAAAGTTGCAAACGCGCGCGGATGTTGGACAGGCCGATGCCGCCGCCCTCGGCCCCGGTGGATGCCCCCGGCGCATCAGGCGCAAAGCCCACGCCGGTGTCTTGTACCTGCACGATCAACTGGCCGTCTTGCACCTCGGCGCGCACGCTGATGCTGCCGCCTTCGGCCTTGGGCTCCAGGCCGTGGCGGATGGCGTTTTCAACCAGGCTTTGCAGCATCATGGGCGGAAAGCGGGCGCTGCGCAGGCCCTGGGGCACTTGCAAGTCAAACTGCAAGCGCTCTTCCATGCGCATACGCATGAGCTCCAGGTAGGGCTGCACCACCGCCAGTTCGCGGCCCAAATCGCGCTCGGCCTGGGCATTGGCTTCGCGCAGTGTGGGCATGGTAGCGCGCAAAAAGGCGATCAGGCTTTTTTGCATGGTGGCGGCGCGCGGTGGATCGGTCTCAATCAGGTGCTCAATGCCGGCCAGCGTATTGAACAAAAAGTGGGGCTCCATTTGGGCCTGCATGGCGGCCATGCGCGCCTCCATCACCTGGCGCTTGAGCGACTCGGTTTCGGCTACTTGGGTGGCAGCAGCGGCAACCGCCTCGGCCTGGATGCGACCGCGATAAGTGATTTTGAGAATCAAGGAGGCGACGATCAAGAGCATGGCCAGACCGGGCAGGCTGTCGCCGCGCTCTACATCGCCTTCGTCGGCGCCAAAGTGCACATCCACCTCGTCGTCTTGCTCTTGGGTTTGGCCTTCTAAGGCGCGGCGCACGGTCTCTAGGGCTTGCTCGACCTCCTGCTCGCTAGCGTTGGGGCCAATTTGAATGTTCACGCCCGGTTTGGCAGCCGAAGCCCCGCCCTGCGCAGCGCTGGCGGGCGCATCGGCGGGCGTGCTGATACGCACGCCTTTTTCATCAATCTGCAATTGCGCGGCTTTGCCTTCTGGGTCTTGCGCGCTGATGTGCACGCCGGTCTTGTCGATTCGCACCGACACCTCGGCCGTGGGTGCTGAGGCATCGGTGGCCGGCGCCTGCGGGCTGGGGGTCGGCTTGACTTTTTTCACCACCACCTCACGGCGGTGGTGATGATCCGAACTGTTGTCCAAGAACGAGCTGGTGATACCCGCCAAGATCAGCACCAAGATGGAAATCAGAAAAAAACGCCACCAGCTGATGCTGACCAGCCAGTTGCCATAGGCGTGAAAGTAGCGCACTGCGCCGGCACGCAGCGCGTGCCAGCGGCGGCTCCAGCGGTCATCGCCGGCGGCTGAGGTGGGAGGGGAGGCATTCATCTAGCAATCCTTGGTGTTGGGTAAGGGCGCCCAGTGCGCGCTTTGGACTGCACTGTAGGCAGGGCCCGGGCCACCTGCCAGTACTTTGCGACCAAGTGCACAAAGAGGGGGCCAGGCGGCAGAACAGATGCCTATCGGCAGGCGTCGACCCATTGGCCCTGGGTCAACTCGGCGATGAACTGCGGGCTGATGCGCAATGCGCTATTGACCGAGCCGGCAGCGGGCAATACTTCATCAAAGACCAGCAGGCTGCGGTCCAGGTAGACCGGCAATGGCGTTGCCAGGCCAAAGGGGCAGACACCGCCCACGGGGTGGCCCGTTAGCGCCTCGACGTCTTCAAGTGCGAGCATCTTGCCCTTGCCGAAAGCGGCTTTGAACTTGGCGTTGTCGATGCGCGCATCGCCTCGCGCCACCAACAAAAACACTTTGCCATCGGCCAGCTTAAAGGCCAGGGTCTTGGCAATTCGACCGGGCTCGACGCCATGGGCTTGTGCGGCCAGGGCCACGGTAGAGGTATTGAGGTCCAGCTCCACGATCGGCATGTCGATCTGGTGCGCCTGAAAAAAAGCGCGTACGGAAGCGATGCTCATACGCTTTGCACCAAGTTAAGTGCCCACGACATAGGGATTGCTTGCGCGCTCCACGCCAAAGCTGCTTTCAGGGCCGTGGCCGGGAATAAAGACCGTGTCATTGCCCATAGGCCATAAACGGTGGGTGATGCTGTGCATCAAATCGGCATGGTTGCCCTGCGGAAAATCGGTGCGGCCTACGCTGCCTGCAAACAAAACGTCGCCCACAAACGCACGGTTCATTTCAGCCGAATAAAACACCACATGGCCGGGCGTGTGGCCGGGGCAGTGGCGCACTTGCAGTACATGCTCGCCCAGACTGACGGTGTCGCCATCTTTAAGCCAGCGCGTAGGCTTGAAGGGCCGCGCCGGCGGAAAACCGTAGGTAGCGGCCGCCATGGGCAAGCCATCGATCCAAAACTGATCGCCCGGATGTGGCCCGATGATGGGCAGGCCCAAGCGGTCCGCCAGGTCTTGCGTAGCGGCCGCATGGTCCACATGGGCATGGGTAATCCAGATTTGTTCGAGCATCACGCCCAGACCTTTGGCTGTTGCAATCAAAAGATCCAGATCGCCGCCGGGATCGATGATGGCGGCCTTGTGGGTCTGGTCGCACCAAACAATCGAGCAGTTTTGTTCGAACGGGGTAACGGGGACAGTTTCGTAGTGGAGCATGGCCTGAGTGTTGGAGACGGATAACAATGTTTAGAACTTGCGGTCAATGTGCCGGCGTGAAGGCTACGCTTTCCAGCGGCGCCTGCATCCGTAGATTCTCGCCCACGTTTTGCGGGGGAGGATGCACATTGGACTTAAAAACCATCCAAAGGGTTGACGACTTGTACGCCGCAGCCCATGAAGTCGCGCGCATCGGGAGCAAGGCAGCCTGATGGGGGCGGCGCGGGCGACCGGAGTGAGCCAACCGACCGGTTCGCTCTCTGGTGGCGCTGGGCCTGTTTGATCGCAGTAAACCCTCGGAGCCAGACAGCGCGGCCGTAAATGGGCAAATCAGTGAGTTCAACGAAAAAATGGCGGCCACGCCAGCTTGTGTGTGGCTCAACACCGCAGACAACGCGCGCAAGACCCAAATGCTGTGTGGCCGGGCTTATGTGCGCTTGCAACTGGCCGCTACCGCCTTGGGCTTGCGCATGCACCCTTTGTCGCAAGCTTTGCAGGAATACCCCGAGCAGGCGCAGAACTACCAAGCCATTCACCAGCTCGTAGCCGGCAAAGATGGCGGTGCCACGGTGCAAATGTGGACGCGCTTGGGCTACGCACCCGAGGTGGGGCCCGCACCGCGCAGGGGTTTGCAATCGCATTTGGAAAAGGGCTGATGGCTGGCGTTCTGGGCAAGCCTGCGCTGTGCCCGGGTGCAATTTTGACTTGGGTCAAGGCCAATTAGCAGGCGAGCGCCAACAATCCACGCATGGATTTTTCACCTTCTGCAACTTCGCGCAAATGGTTGCAAAAGGCGGAGACCTTTTTTGAGCGCTACGTCCTGCCGCACAACGCTGCCTGGCACCAAAGCGTGGCCGATGGCCTGTATCCGCCACCGTTCTTGGCCGACCTGAAAGCACTGGCCCAGGACGAGGGTCTATGGAATTTGTGCCTGCCCCAACTGTCCTTGGTCGCACCGGGAACGCGCCTGTCGAATCTGCAATACGCGCCGATTGCCGCGCTTTTGGGCCGCTTGCCCTGGGCCTCGGAGGTATTCAATTGCCAAGCGCCCGATAGCGGGAATATGGAATTGTTGTCGCGCTATGCCGACGCGGGCCAAAGCGCGCGCTGGCTAGTGCCCTTGCTGCAAGGACAGATGCGCTCTGCCTTTGGTATGAGTGAACCCGATGTGGCTTCCTCGGACCCGGCCAATTTGCAGACCGCTTTGCGGCGCGACGGAGATACCTTGGTTTTGCAAGGCCGCAAATGGTTTATCACCGGCGCGGCGCATCCTGATTGCCGCCTGCTCATTGTCATGTGCCGCGACCTGGACCTGGCGGGGCAAGCGGACACGGACACGCACCAGCAACACAGCCTGGTACTGGTGCCCATGGATACACCAGGCCTGCAAGTGCTGCGCAACATCCCGATGCTGCACCACCTGGCACCCGAGGGCCATTGCGAGATTTTGTTAAACGACGTGCGCTTAGGCCCGCAGGCTTTGCTAGGGCAAGCCGGGGCCGCTTTTGCCATGGCGCAGGCGCGCCTGGGGCCGGGGCGCTTGCACCACGGCATGCGCAGCATCGGCCAGTGTGAGTTGGCGCTGCAGTTGGCCTGCGCGCGGGTCCGTGAACGCCAAGCCTTTGGCCGCCATGTATCCGGGTTTTCCAATGTGCAAGATTGGATCGCGCAGTCGCGGGTGGCTATTGACCAGGCACGGCTACTGCTTTTGCAAACCGCCTGGCGACTCGACCAGCCCGATAGCGACCCACAGCAGCTGCGCAGCGATGTGGCGGCGGTCAAGGTGGTGGCGGCGCAGCTGCAAACCCAGGTGGTAGACCGCGCCATGCAAATGTTTGGTGCCATGGGCTTGTCGCCCGACACGCCACTGGCCTATTTTTGGTCATGGGGACGCGCCATGCACCTGATGGATGGGCCCGATGAGGTGCATCTGCGCACTATTGCAAGACATGCCTTGCGGCAATCGGCCGCGCAAGGGGCATCACTCTCGGCTTATTTCACCACGCCGGAGCAATTGCGGGCACCGCCGCAGATTCGCTGATCGCCGTCGTAAGCGACACAGTGGGCCCCAGGGGGCAGGGCACAATCGGCGCTCTTGCATTGAACCCTATGTCCAGCCCGCCTCATTCTGTTTCACCGCAACCCACGGTCGAGTCTTTTGCCCGTATTGCGGGTCTAGAGGCCTTGTGCCGAGGCTGCACCTTGTCGGTGTTTCCTTTGTTGCTGTACCGTGCCTGGGGCAGTGCGCAGCTGGTTTCAGAAATCTATTTCTGTGTCGGTTTGGCATCTTTGGTAGCTGCGCTTATGGTGCCTGCCCTGGTCCGCGTATTGACACGGCGGCAGGTGTATTTGGGTTCGGTGAGCTTGTATCTGGTGGCCTGTGCATTAGGCCTTTTGCAAGGCAAGTGGACGACTTTGGCGCTATTGTTCGCCGTCATCGCAGCGGCCATTTCCTTTGTTTGCTACAACAGCTATGTGCTGGACCATTTGGAAAAAACCGATTTCAGCCGGCTAGAGACGATGCGTCTGTTTTACGGCGGCGCCGGTTGGGCCATAGGGCCGTTTGCCGGGGTCTGGTTGTTATCGGTGTGGAGCGGTGCGCCATTTGTTTTGCTGGCCGGGGCCGCTAGTTGGATGGCCTGGTTGATTTGGAAAACACCCTTGGGCGATGGCAAGTTTCTGGCCCGGGGCACCGGTAGCGACGCCGCGCCAGCCCATGACTCACGCCGGGCCAACCCTTTGGCACTCATCGTCCGATTTTTTTCGCAGCCCCGCTTGGTGACCGCCTGGGTGTTGCCCTTGGTCCGATCTTGTGGTTGGTGGATGTTTTTTGTCTATTTGGGCATTTTTGCGGTGGAAAACGACCTGGGCGAACAAGTCGGTGGCGTGGCAAGTTCGGTGGCGAATATGGGGCTGTTTCTAGCGCCCTTGATGCTGGCGTGGATGCAAAGGCGCTCAGTGCGCACTGCTATCCAAGCTGGTTGCCTGGGCGCCAGTGCTTGCTACCTGGCTGCCACCGCGCTCTCGCATTGGCCCTGGGTGACGGTCGGCTTGTTATTGGCCGGCACCGTGTTTTTAGTTTTGCTAGACACCTGTGCAGGCCTGCCTTTTCTCATGTCGGTCAAGCCGTCGGAGCGCACGGAGATGTCAGCGGTCTATTCCAGTTTTCGCGATGTCTCAGGCATCGTGTCCCCGGCGATTGCATGGGTTGTGCTGCAATTTGCGCCCGTGGTCGGCGTATTTGCGGTGGGCGCCCTGATCTTGCTAGGCGCCTGGTTGCTAGCAGGCCAATTGCATCCGGAGCTTGGGGTGCCCGGCGCAGCGCGGGTACGCAGTACCAGCTAGCGCACCACGCAGTATTGAATTTCGTGATTTATTTTTTTATCATTTTTTCATTACAAAACATTGCAATTTGTTGTATAAACGCGGCTTGTCAGGCGTGCGTTAACGAAAATCTCTTCGTTTGCGGTTAACAGGCGCCCTTTTGAGCGGATATGAACACCATGGACAAGGTCTCCTGGCATGTGCACAAAAGGCTTGGGCCTGAATCTGTGCAAGAGCCACATCTTTTGCAGGCGCTCAAAGGCGCAAAGATGTCGGCAACACAGTCCGCGTTAAGCCATATCTCGGCCCGTAAAGCCAAATTGCCGCCGCTAGCTACATACTCTGTTGGAACTAGCGACGCCGCAACTGCCAGCACACCACCGAGCGCCAAAACCCTAGCCTGTGCCGAAAGCCTTTTGCGCGCTCTGGCCCAATCCCTGCAAGCATGGCGCAGTCACTTGCCGCCCGATTTACAACCGGGCTTATTGGCCTTGGTGCATGGGGGCGCCTCGATTGATGTGCAATCGCTTACTTTTTGCGCACCAAACTTTATTCGCGTGAGCGGAAATTATGAAGGCGATGCTTTTAAATGGCTAGCACCCGCCTCAGAAATACAGTTTTTCTGCGTACCCAAAACCGGTACGCTCGATGCGGCGGCTGCCTTCATCTCCTTTGAACTGGGCGATGAGGTTTTTTCCGCCTAAAACCGGACAAATCTAAAACGGGATGCGCCCGCGCAGCATGTCCCACCACATGCGCCAATCGCCCATGAAGCTAAACAGCGGGTACTTAAATGTCGCCGGGCGGTTGTGCTCAAAGAAAAAGTGACCCACCCACGCAAAGGCGTAACCTTGTAACAAAGCCAAGGGAATCAGCCAGGCATTGAGGCTGGCCACGGCGCTCAACAGCAATACCAAGCCAATACTCGAACCCACAAAATGCAGGCGCCGCGAGGTTCGGTTAGCGTGCTCGCCCAAATAAAAGGGATAAAACTCGCTAAAGGTTTGAATCCGTGCTTCTTCAGGCATAGCCATCTCCGTCGGGTGGGTCTGCATCATAAAGGCAGCGTGTTTTCGCAGGACAATGCCAGCTTTGCCGCTGCGCTATCACCATGCTCACTTCTCCAGACCAATCCCGTACCGACAACACCCGCATCCAGTCCATTCGGCCACTGATTGCGCCAGCCCTGCTACAAGAGCAGTTGCCTGCCTCTGAAGCCGTGTTGGCCCGCGTAGAACAAAGCCGCAATGCCATTTGCGATGTGCTGCACGGACGCGATGATCGGCTCTTGGTGGTGGTTGGGCCCTGCTCTATCCATGACCATGACCAGGCGATGGAATATGCGCATTGGCTGCAGACACAGTCCGAAAGCTTGGCGGATGATTTGTTAATCGTAATGCGCTGCTATTTTGAAAAACCACGCACCACGGTGGGCTGGAAGGGCTACATCAATGATCCGCATATGGATGGCAGCTTTTCGATCAACGAAGGTTTGACCCTAGCGCGCGCTTTGTTGCTGGATATTGTCAATGTCGGTCTGGCCGTGGGGACCGAGTTTTTAGATTTGCTCAGTCCACAGTACATCAGTGATCTGGTAAGTTGGGGCGCCATTGGGGCGCGCACCACTGAAAGCCAAAGTCATCGCCAACTGGCCAGCGGCCTGAGTTGCCCCGTGGGGTTTAAAAACGGCACCGATGGCGGCGTTAAAGTGGCTGTCGATGCCATGCTCGCAGCCCAATCGGCGCACGCGTTTATGGGCATGACCAAATGGGGCCAGGCAGCAGTATTTGAAACCCAGGGTAACGCGGACTGCCACATTATTTTGCGTGGCGGCAAACAGCCCAATTACAGCGCAGGGGATGTGCAAGCTGCCTGCGGCTTACTGGAAGCTTCGGGTTTGCGTGCGCAGTTGATGATTGATGTCTCGCACGCCAACAGCAGCAAACAATATGCCCGGCAGATCGATGTTGCGCAAGCGGTGGCCGAGCAGATTGCGCAGGGTGACATGCGCATTAGCGGGCTGATGGTGGAGAGCCACCTGCGTGAAGGCCGTCAGGACAAGATAGCAGGGAAGACTTTAGAACACGGAGTTTCGGTGACCGATGCCTGCATTAGCACGGCGCAAACAGCGCCGGTGTTGCAAAGCCTGGCGCTGGCGGTGCGCAAGCGACGCGCGCTGGCACTTAAGAATTAACCAGCGGTACGGCGCGGCACCATGGGGCCACGGCCCTCGATGTGGCGGAAATTGATGCGGCCTTTGCTCAAATCATAGGGCGACAGCTCTAGCGATACGCGGTCGCCGGCCAGGATACGAATATGGTTTTTACGCATTTTTCCCGCCGAATAAGCGATCAGCTGGTGACCGTTATCCAAGGTCACACGGAAACGGGTATCTGGTAATACCTCGTTAACAATGCCCATCATTTCAATTAACTCTTCTTTTGCCATAGGTTTCCTTTTGCTCGCAATGCGGATTGTGGCATGTTCGTAGGTGTTTAGGGGCTGCCGATGGCGCTGTGGGCCCAGCCGATGCCTTGCTCTAGTGCGTATTGTGCCGCTGCATCATGGCTATGAAAAACGGGGGTAAAGCGCATTACGCGATCAGTGCTGGCCTGTCCTTGGCCACTGGCGATCGACACCTGGGCGCAAAACTGGTCAGCGCCAAGACGGGCCGGCAAGGCGGCAATACGGTATTTACCGATGGTGGTCGCAGCTTTTTGGGCCGCTGAAAATTGTCTGTACATCATGAAATTAGAAATTCACTACGCTCGGCAGGGCGCAAGTGACAAGAGAAAGAAAAGTCGCAAAGTAGGCGTAAAAGCCTGTTGTGGCATCGACTAGCAGATGCTTGGCACCGTCCTCTGCCGGGAAGGTGCTGGGCGTGTGGAACGCCTTGTCTGCGAGGCTAATGTAACACGTGGCCGCGACAGCCTAAGATATAAAGTCTACATGGGGGGCCTGTACATCGGCCGCCTATGGTGTTTTCACTGGCAATGCCCGGGTCTCGGGAGATACAGGTTATGGATGAAACTCGACCGTTTTGACCACCAAATTCTTCAGCTGCTGCAAGAAGATGGCCGCATCAATAACCAGGATTTGGCCGACCGCATTGGTTTATCGCCCTCACCGTGTTTGCGCCGGGTACGTGCATTGGAAGAGGCGGGCTTGATTCTGGGCTATCGGGCACATGTGGATGCGCGCAAACTGGGTTTGACTTTGATTGCGCTCATCCATATCTCCATGGACGTTCACACGCCTGAACGCTTCGCACATTTCGAAGCTGAAATTGCGGTGGTGCCCGAGGTCTTGGAGTGCCTACTCATTACCGGGCAGGAGGCTGATTACCAGCTTAAAGTGATTGTGCGGGACATGGACCATTACCAGTCGCTACTGCTGCAACGCATTACCCGTATCGCTGGCGTCACCGGGGTGCATTCGAGCTTTGTGTTGCGCAGAGTACTGGACAAAACTGCGGTGGACGTCGCCACCGGTTCGGCCTAAAAATCTAGCGCGCGTCGGGCAATTCAATCTTAACTTCAAGCACTTCTAGATTGTCTTGACGCTCTAGTTGTACCTTGATGTCGTTGGGATTGATTTTGATGTATTTGCTGATCACCGCAATCAAATCGCGCTGCAAATCAGCCATGTAATCGGGCTCGGAGGCATTGCGGCCACTGCGCTCGTGCGCAAGTATGAGTTGCAAGCGTTCTTTGGCAACACTGGCTGTTTTTTTCTTCTCACCCAACAAAAAAGAGAGAAAGGACATGCTCTTAATTCCCACCGAATAAACGCTTGAAAAAGCCGGGTTTAACAGCTTCGGTAAAGCGCATGGGTTTTTCTGTGCCAAGGAAGCGATCGATCACGTCCTTGTAGGCTTCAGCAACTTCGCTACCAACCATATGCACCGCTGGCACGCCCTGGTTGGAAGCTTGCAATACGGTTTCGCTCTCGGGAATAACACCAATGAGCTTGATTCGCAAAATATCCTGGATATCTTCGAGGGACAGCATTTGGCCCTGGTCCACACGGGCCGGGTTGTAACGGGTAATGAGCAAGTGCTCTTTGATAGGTTCCAAGCCTTCGATGGCACGCTTGGTTTTGCTGGCCAGCATGCCCAAGATACGGTCTGAATCGCGCACCGAGGAAACTTCCGGGTTGGTCACCACCAGCGCTTCATCGGCGTAATGCATGGCCATCAAGGCTCCGGTTTCGATGCCGGCAGGGGAGTCACACACAATGAATTCAAAATCCATAGCTGCAAGGTCATTGAGTACTTTTTCAACGCCTTCTTGCGTCAAGGCGTCCTTGTCCCGGGTTTGGGACGCCGCAAGCACATACAAGTTTTCACACTGTTTGTCTTTGATGAGTGCCTGATGCAAATTGGCTTCACCGGTGATCACGTTGATCAAGTCATACACCACGCGGCGCTCGCAACCCATGATCAGGTCTAGGTTACGCAAGCCCACATCAAAGTCAATCACCGCTGTTTTGTGTCCGCGCAAGGCCAGACCGGTAGCGAAACTCGCGCTGGTCGTTGTTTTGCCAACACCGCCTTTGCCGGAAGTGACCACAATAATTTTTGCCATGAAGAGCTATCTTTCCAAAGAGGGGGTCAATGCGTTGAATTTTACGTTTTCAACGCTTCAATAATAATTTTTTCTTTTCCATCGTCGCTCAAGCGTACTTGCGCCGGCTTGCCCAGCACATCCGGGCCTAATTCCTGCTCGGTAGTGCGGTAGACACCGGCGATAGACACGAGTTCAGGTTCCAAAGCCAAAGCGAATATCCGGGCCGAGGTGTTGCCTCTTGCACCGGCCATAGCTTTGCCTCGCAAGGGTGCGTACACATGGATATTGCCATCGGCAATGACCTCGGCACCTCGGTTTACCATAGCCATTACGATCAAATCAGCGCCCCGGGCGTAAACCTTTTGTCCCGAGCGCAGGGGCTTGTTCACCACCATAGTCGGGTTAACACCGTCTCTGGCAACTGCTGCAACGGCTAAAGGACTTGCTGCCTGGGGCGATGCCTTGCTAGGCGCCGCAACCGGTATTTCCGCGGGCAGCGCTGCCACTGGACTTGTTTTGGCAGCGACCGCTCGCCGGATTTCTGGTGGCGCCTCAGCAACGCCGGTTTTCTTTGCAACCGCCAGACTGCTTTCATCCAAACCGCGAACCGCGCTAGCTACCAAACGGCATTGCGTCAGTGTATTGAGCAGCAAATTCCATTGCGGATGGGGAAGGCTTAAACCCGCTTGGCTGAAATCCAAAACCAGACCATCGGTATCAAAAAAGTCCGGGCTTTCACCATTGGGTCCAAATTTTTTTAAGAGTTCAGCTGCAAGCCTAGCCAAGTCAGAAGTTTTGACTATCAATGCAACCAAGGTCAGCTGGGCACTTTTGAGCTCAAACGCGGGTGCATCACTGGCAGAAAAAGCGAGATCGGGTTGAACCGGCATGGTGAACTGCACAGAGGTAGAAACGAAAAATCAATTTTACCTGACGAAAAATTCTACGCTTTGAGTGTTGCGTCTTGGAGTTAAGGCATCGCCTTAGTTGTCCACTGAATCTTTGGCTTTTAGGTATTCTTTATATGTGTATTTCAAATTAGTAGTAGTAGATAGAGGCCACACTATTTCTCGAGAAAGCTGTTTTTATCTTTATAGATCAATGGTTTGAAGTAATGCATAGCATGTGTATGAAGTGTTTGAACGACAGTGCTTCAAAATGAATAACATGCGCTTCATGGCTGTGCCTGTGGATAAGTTGCTACTTGTTCTAATCTTATGCACAGCCTTCGGCTGCTAGTGAAGCAGGCGTATGCTTGCACGGTAGCTGTTTTAAAAAGGTTCTTTATGTGGTCTTTGGCATTGGGTTTGTTCTTATTTCTTGGCACACATGCCTTACGCATTCGTGGTGATGCCATGCGCGATCGTTTATTGGCGGATTTAGGGCCTCGCTATTTCAAGACCTTGTATGCACTTACGTCTGCGATGGGTTTTTTCCTGTTGGTGTACGGTTTTGGCATTGCACGTGAAACCCCTGTGCTGCTTTGGACGCCGCCACCGGCAATGAAGCATGTAGCCTATCTGCTAACGCTAGTAGCGATGGTCTTGATGGCAGCGGCCTATGTCCCGCGCAATGCTATCAAGGCCAAGCTGCATCATCCTATGGTTTTATCGGTCAAGGCCTGGGCATTAGCGCACTTGCTAGCCAACGGTACCCTGGCACACCTGCTGTTGTTTGGCAGCATGTTGCTTTGGAGTGTTTTACTTTTTAAAGCATCCAGAACGCGGGATAGGCTTAAGCAAGTGGTCTATACGCCAGGCAACAAAGCCTCAACAATTTTGACTTTAGAGATTGGTATCGCCATGTGGCTGGTATTTGTGGCTTGGGCTCATGGCTGGTTGATAGGCGTGCAAGTGATGTAATAGACAGGCCAAAGGCGATAATCGGGTTTTAGCGGAGGTTTCCCTATGCCTAGACATGTATTGGATGAGTCCCGTATCCATACTTCGATCCGAGATACCGTCGCCAATCATCACCGCCACATGGTCGACCAGGTGGAAGCGGCGATTGCCAAGCATACGGTGCTGGTGGTGGGTATGGTGTTTAATCCCATGCCTAAAAAAGCGCGGGCTGCTTTAGACGCTGCGGGTATTGCCCATGGCTACTTGGAATTTGGCAGTTATTTCAATAACTGGCGCGAGCGCAATGCGCTCAAAATGTGGACTGGCTGGCCTACTTTTCCCATGGTGTTTGTCAAAGGCGTTTTAGTGGGCGGTGCCAACGATGTGCAAGCTTTGATTGCCAGCGGCGAATTGAAAAAATTGCTGGCGTAAAAAACCCCCAGCATCACCGGGGTTTGCAAAAATGGGCTTCACCCAGTCACGTCTTAATCGTGGTGCGGCCCATGCTTCCATCCGCGCATGGCTTTGGTATCAAAAGTTTTCTTCTGTTCCAGTGTTAACACCGCATAAAAACTTTTCACCGCAGCGGCATGCTTGTCCATCTCTGCTATGCGTGCCTCATGGTGCTGCGACATTATTTGTTTCATTTTGTCCAGGCGCTCGGGCATGCTGAGTTTTTCCATTTCAGCGCGATCGGGTCTTTGTGGGCGTGCTGGTGGCGTCATAGCGCCGGCCAGTGCCGCCCAGGCGGGTTCTTGTTCTGGCGTCAGTTTGAGCGCTGTTTTGAGCTTTTGCATATGGTGCTTCATGCGCAAGCCCCTGTATTCGCCGTGCATGTCCTGCATAGCGTGCATACCGGTTTTAGCGGGCTCGTCTTTGGGCGGACTGGTTTGGGCGCTGGCGTAAGCACTAAGCAAAGTCAGTGCGGCTGTGGTCAGCCATAAAGCGGTGTGGGTTTTCATGACAAGATTCCTTAAATGGCTCCGATCGGGCGAGATGCTTTTCGGATGGCCCTATAGTGCGCCGCTTGTATGTGGCCGGTGTTGCGCCAATGCAAGGCTTTGTAAAGTTGTGCAGGTGTTAGGCTGGCCCTTAACACTTTGCTTGCATTGGGTGGCAGAGCTTGACCCGCGTCAAGGCGCAACCGCATAGCCTTCCTCGACAATCGCCTGGCGAAGGGTTTCGCGCTCTTTGGTGGACTGCACTTGCACCAGGTTGTGATCCCGCCGGATTAGCACCTGGGCCTCGGGGTCTTGTTTTTGAACGGCTTTGGTCACTGCTTTTTCGCAATGGCCGCAGGTCATTCCAGTCACGGTAAATTCATGGTTCATGGCACATCTTTCAAAACAGAGTGATAGCTACCGGCCATTGTGCCTGTGCGCGGTTGTGTTTTTTTGATGCAAAACAAAGGCTTTTCCTGTGTCTGACACCGCCAGTACAAGCGCGCCGCTTTCCTTGGACATCGGCGTTGGCGGCATGACCTGTGCGTCTTGCGTCGCGCGGGTGGAAAAAGCGCTGTTGCGCGTGCCCGGCGTGCAAAGTGCCAGCGTGAATTTGGCCACCGAGTCAGCCCGTGTGGCCTATGTGGCTCAGCAAGATAACGAGGCGCCGGTAGACGCCCTGGTGCGCAGAGCGGTGCGCGATGCGGGCTACGAGCCCAAGGAATCGGACGCGGCACTGGACGCCCCCGAGCCCTCAGCCTGGGAGGGTTTTGCACCGGTAGCCTGGGGTTTTGCCCTGTCCATTCCCCTGGTGCTACCTATGCTGGGCGAGTTGCTGGGCTGGCATTGGGTGCTGCCTGCCGCTTGGCAATTTATGCTGGCCACGCCGGTGCAGTTTTTTCTCGGTGCGCGCTTTTACCGGGCCGCCTGGCACGCGGTGCGCGCGGCCAGCGGCAATATGGACTTATTGGTTGCGCTGGGCACCACGGCGGGCTGGGCTTTGTCGGTCTGGTTGTGGCTGCGTGCGCCAGAGGGCGCCATGGTGCATTTGTATTTCGAAGGCTCGGCGTTGGTGATTACGCTGGTGCTTTTGGGCAAATGGTTGGAAGTGCGTGCCAAGCGCCAAACCACGTCAGCCATACGTGCCTTGCATGCACTGCGTCCCGCGCGCGCACATTGGCTAGGCCCCGATGGCGAAGTCGATGTGCCGGTCTCCGAGCTCTTGGTGGGCGATGTGGTGGTGGTCAAAGCCGGCGAACGTTTTGCCGCTGATGGCCTGGTGAGCGAGGGCCAGACCCAGGCCGATGAATCCATGCTGACCGGCGAATCGATGCCGGTGATAAAAGAGCCGGGTGCGCGAGTTCATGGCGGCAGCATCAATGGCGATGGTCGCGTGCTGGTGCGCCTGACGGCGGTGGGCACACAAACCATGCTGTCGCACATCATCCGCTTGGTGGAAGATGCGCAAGCCGCCAAAGCGCCTATACAGCGCTTGGTGGACCAGGTCAGTGCCGTGTTTGTGCCCGTAGTTCTGCTGGTAGCACTGGCAACCTTGACTGGCTGGATGCTGGCGGGCCAGCCGCTGGAGGTGGCCCTCATTCGGGCGGTGGCGGTGCTGGTGATTGCCTGTCCTTGCGCGCTGGGCCTGGCCACGCCGGTGGCCATCATGGCGGGCACGGGTGTGGCCGCGAAGTACGGCATCTTGATCAAAGATGCGCAGGCGCTGGAACTGGCACACTGGGTGGATGTGGTGGCTTTTGACAAAACCGGCACCTTGACCGAAGGCCGACCACGGCTGACGCGCTTAATGGTGATAGATGCACCGCTTACGGGTGCGGCTGGCGGCTCCATGGCCTTGCCCGGTTTGCCAGAGCACGCCTTGCTGCGTATCTGCGCCAGCTTGCAAAGCGGCAGCGAACATCCGCTGGCGCGCGCCGTGTTGGCGTACGCGAAAGCGCAGGGTGCCAGCTGGGTCGCACCGCAGGATGTGCAGGCCGTGCCCGGGCGTGGAAGTTTTGGCAAAGTGGACGGCCAAAGCTATGCCTTGGGTAGCTGGCCCTGGATGCTGCAGTTGCAAGGCGGTGCTGAGGCCTTGGACCGCTCTGCCTTAGGTGCCCAAGCGCAGGCCTTACAAGCCCAAGGCTGCAGCGTTTCGGCCCTGGCCTGTTTGCAAGACGGTCACTGGCAGGTGCGCGCTTGCATGGGCTTTAACGACGAGCCCAAAGCCGGGGCAGCGCAGGCGATCGCCGGTCTGCGCGCCAAGGGCTTGCAAGTGGTCATGATCTCCGGCGACAACTGGGGCGCGGCGCGGGCCATGGCGGCGCGCTTGGGGCTCGACGCTAGTGAGGGCAGTAAGGAGGTATTGGCCGCTGTCTTGCCGGGCGACAAAGCGCAGCGTGTGCGCGAATTGAAAGCCGCAGGCCATGGCGGCAAGCCGCATACCGTGGCCATGGTCGGTGATGGCGTGAATGATGCGCCGGCCCTGGCTGCTGCGGACGTGGGCATGGCCATGTCCAACCCCGACGGTGGCGGAACCGATGTGGCCATGCAGGCCGCCGGCATCACCTTGATGCGCGGCGACCCGCGCTTGGTACTCGCCGCTTTGGACATCTCCCGCCTCACGGTGGCCAAGATACGGCAAAACCTGTTTTGGGCTTTTTTCTATAACGTAGCCGGTATTCCGCTGGCCGCATTGGGCTATTTGCATCCGGTGTTAGCCGGTGGCGCGATGGCGCTCAGCTCGGTCAGCGTGATGGCGAACGCCTTGTTACTCAAGCGCTGGAAAGGGCCTTGACGCTGGTCGTCAAGGCGCTCTTTTAAGCCTTCAATACGGGGTAGTCGGTATAGCCTTTGTCGCCGCCGCCGTAAAAAGTCATGCGGTCTGGCGTATTGAGCGCTGCGCCCTGGCGCATGCGTTCGGTGAGGTCCGGGTTGGCTATAAACAGGCGTCCGAAAGACACCAGATCCGCGCCTTCGGCTAAGGCTTTTACCGCCAGGGCCTGGTCGTAGCCGTTGTTGACCATCCAGGCGCCTTGGCCGCCCGCGTCGCGGTAGGCCTGGCGCAGGGCTGCGTAGTCAAACGGCCCGTCGCCCTGGTGGTAATCGCGCTCAGCAATCGTCGAGCCTTCAATCACATGCACATAGGCCAGGTCCAGTGGCCCGAGTGCTTGCACCACATGCGTGAACAAGGCCTTGGGCTGGGGGTCGAAGGCATCGTTGGCCGGTGTGACCGGTGCCAGGCGGATGGCGCAACGCGCACCACCGAGCTCTGCGCACAAAGCCTGCATCACCTCAATTAGCAAGCGTGCCCGGTTGGGCACGGGCCCGCCATAGGCATCGTCGCGGTGGTTGCTGCCCGAGCGTAAAAACTGGTCGATCAAATAGCCATTGGCCGCATGCAGCTCTACACCGTCAAACCCAGCGGCTATCGCATTGCGCCCGGCGCGCCGGTAGTCGTCCACGATGCCGGGTATTTCTTCGATGGCCAAAGCGCGCGGCGCCGAGGTGGCAACAAACTTGGGCACGCCCTCTTTGATGAGTACCGTCTTGGTGTTGGCGGTAATCGCCGAGGGCGCAACCGGCGCTTGCCCGTCGGCTTGCAGATCGACATGGGACACCCGTCCCACGTGCCAAAGCTGCATAAAGATGCGACCGCCTGCGGCATGCACGGCCTCGGTGACGGGTTTCCAGGCCGCTATTTGCTCCTCGCTCCAGATGCCGGGCACATCGGCATAGCCCTGGGCTTGGTGGCTGATGGCGGTGGCTTCGCTGATGATCAGCGCGGCGCCCTGGTGCGGGTCAGCGCGCTGGGCGTAGTAGCGCGCCATGCCCGCATGCGCCAGTGCGCCGGGCGCGCGGTTGCGAGTCAAAGGTGCCATCACCAGGCGGTGTTGCAAAGTCATTGCGCCTACGCGCAGGGGGTCAAATAAATCGGCCATAGTGGCTGCTTTCTGGTGGGGTGGAGGGTTCACTCGCCGGTGACTCGCTTGCACAAAGGGGGTGCCAAGCAGGCCTCACAATCGGGCGTGTGGTGAACTTTCTGGAGTGTATGTGCAAGCTTCCCCAGGGCGCCTGGTCGCCCTCGCATTGGCCTTGTCGGTAGGGGCTGCGCTTTCTTTGGGTATCACCCGTTTTGCTTATGGCCTACTGCTGCCGGCCATGCGCGAAGATCTGGCCTGGAGCTACACCCTGGCTGGCACTATGAACACCGCCAACGCCGCCGGCTACCTGCTAGGTGCTTTGCTCACGCCCTGGGCTCTACGCCGCTGGGACCCGGTGCTACTCTTGTCGCGCGGCGCCTTGGCGGCGACAGTGTTTATGGCTTTGAGCGGGTTCTTTACCGATGCGTCGGTCTTGTTGCTACAGCGCTTACTGGCCGGTGTTGCCAGCGCCTCGGTGTTTGTGACTGGCGGTTTGCTGGCGGCACGCCTGGGCGCCCAAGACCCGCAGCGCGCCGGTTGGTTGTTGGGCGTGTATTACGGGGGCACTGGTTTGGGTATCAGTGTGTCGGCGGTTTTGGTGCCTTGGTGCTTGGCGTTTTTTGCGGCGCAGCCCCACGGCTGGCGTTTTGCCTGGTGGTTAATGGCTTTGGTGTGTTTGCTGGGCAGTCTGGTCGTGCGCTGGCCGGCCAGGCAGTTGGCTGAAGGTGGTTCCGCAGGGCAGCAGGCGGCGGGCACGCGGGTGGCTTTACGCCCTTTGGCCTTTGGTCTGGCCGCTTATGGCATGTTTGGTGTGGGCTATATCGGCTACATGACGTTTGTGGTGGCCTTGTTGCGCGCCCAGGGCAATAGCACCGAGGCGATCTCGGTGTTTTATGCGGTGCTGGGCTTGGCGGTGATGGCGTCCTCGCGGGTCTGGGCGCGTTTGCTGGACCGCGAAAAGGGCGGGCGCGCCATGGCCTTGCTCAATGGCTTGTTGGGTATGGCGACACTCGTGCCCGCAGTGTCCAGTAACTTCACGGTCTTGATGGTGTCCGGCATCGTGTTTGGCGGTGTGTTTCTGTCGATCGTGGCCTCCAGCACCGCACTGGTGCGGCACAACCTGCCGCAAAACCAGTGGGCTAGCGGCATCAGCGCGTTTACGGTGGTGTTTGCCGCCGGTCAGATTGCCGGCCCTACCATGGTGGGATGGATTGCCGACGGCGAAGGCGGCCTGGAGCGCGGCCTACTGGTATCAGCGCTGGCCTTGTGGCTGGGGGCGGGTTTGGCTTGGTGGCAAAAGCCTTTGGATCAAAACGAAGGGGATTCTGTTTAAGTGCTTGGCTGTTGCGCTCAGGCAAGCCATAGGCCGCGCTCCTTCGGGGCACCTTGTGCAACTCGCACGAGCCAAAACAAAAGCCATTCACTACAAAGGCATCGTTCGCCAATGTAGGCCAACAAACGCACAGCGCAACCGTCCGAGCCAAGACCCTTATCCCAGCCTAAAAAACCAAATTGGCTGTTAAAGCCCCCCTTCACCCCGGCGGGGGTGAAGGGGCGGGGGGGGGAAGCGGGGGGCAAACAAGCGGGGACCAAGCATCAGCTTCGAAAGCTACTATCCATCCGGTCCAGTTTGCGCAGCATGGCTGGCCAGGCGAACGCGCCGCCGATGCCATTGCTTTGGGTGCGCATGGCATGCCCGACGCCGTCGATGATGCGCGGGTCCACCTGGGTGAGTTCGCCGCCGGCTTGCGCACTGATCTGGATCTGGCAGGTGGACTCAAAGTTGTACATCAGCAAGAAAGCTTCCGGTATGGAGGTGCCCACGGTGAGCAGGCCGTGGTTGCGCAACATCAGGTGGTTGGCGCTACCCAGGTCGGCTTGCAGGCGTGGCTTTTCTTCGTCGCGCAGGGCCACGCCCTCATAGCTGTGGTAGCCCAGCGAGGCCATCACAAAGGTCGATTGCTGGCTGATGGGCAAGACGCCACAGGCCTGGGCGCTGACGGCGACGCCCGCGCGGGTGTGGGTGTGCAGCACGCAAGCAGCGTCTTCGCGCACCGCATGCACGGCGCTGTGGATCACAAAGCCCGCCGGGTTGACGGGAAAGGGCGAGGCCATCAATTTATTGCACTGCTGGTCCACTTTGATCAGGCTGCTGGCGGTGATCTCCTCAAACAGCAAGCCGTAGGGGTTGATCAAAAAATGGTGCTCGTCGCCGGGCAGGCGGGCGCTGATGTGGGTGAAGATGAGGTCGCTCCAGCCGTAGGCGGCGGCTAAGCGGTAACAGGCGGCGAGGTCAACGCGCAGCTGCCATTCTTGCTCGCTGACCTGGTCTTTGACCGAGGGGATGTGCATGCGAAAACTCCTGTGGGTGTGCGCTTCACTCTAACCCATAGGCCAGGCCAAGCGACGCGGGGAAATGACCGCGACATCACGTGCGCGACAGCGCCGCCTAAAATGCGGTCCCCCCTTGATTTGGACTGCGCGCCATGCTGTATCCCCAACACTTTGATGTGATCGTTGTCGGCGGTGGCCATGCCGGCACCGAAGCGGCGCTGGCCTCAGCGCGCATGGGTTGCCGCACACTGTTGCTAACACACAACATCGAGACCCTGGGGCAGATGAGTTGCAACCCGTCCATTGGTGGCATCGGCAAAGGGCATCTGGTCAAAGAAGTCGATGCTTTGGGCGGCGCGATGGCTTTGGCTACCGATGAGAGTGGCATCCAGTTTCGCATTCTTAATTCCAGCAAAGGCCCTGCGGTACGCGCCACCCGCGCCCAGGCCGACCGGGTTTTGTACAAAGCAGCCATACGCCGCATGCTGGAGAACCAGCCTAATTTGTCATTATTCCAGCAAGCGGTGGACGATTTACTGGTCGAAGGCGACCGCGTAGTGGGGGCAGTTACGCAAATAGGAATTATTTTTAAAGCCACTGCGGTAGTGCTGACGGCGGGTACGTTTTTGGATGGCAAGATCCACGTCGGCATGAACAACTACGGCGCCGGCCGCGCTGGGGACCCGCCGGCGGCGCGCTTAAGTGCCCGCCTCAAAGAACTGAAGTTGGCGCAAGGCCGCCTCAAGACCGGGACGCCGCCGCGCCTGGATGGACGCACCATAGATTTTTCCCGCTGCCTGGAGCAGCCGGGCGATGGCATGCCTGGCGGCATGGGCGCGCAGCTGCCGGTGTTTAGCTTTATGGGCAGGGCAGAGCAGCACCCGCAGCAAGTGCCGTGCTGGATTACGCATACCAATGCGCGCACGCACGAGATCATCCGTAGCGGTTTTGACCGCAGCCCGATGTTCACCGGTACGATCGAGGGCGTGGGCCCGCGCTATTGCCCCAGCGTGGAAGACAAGGTGAACCGCTTTGCCGACAAGGAAAGCCACCAAATTTTTCTGGAGCCCGAGGGCTTGAGCACGCATGAGTACTACCCCAACGGTATCTCCACCAGCTTGCCTTTTGACATACAGTACGACTTGGTGCGCAGCATGGCGGGGCTGGAGAAGGCGCATATTTTGCGGCCCGGCTATGCCATCGAGTACGACTATTTTGACCCGCGTGAGCTGAAAAGCAGTTTTGAGACGCGCGCAATCCGAGGTTTGTTTTTTGCTGGACAAATTAACGGCACCACGGGCTACGAAGAAGCGGCGGCCCAGGGCTTGTTTGCCGGTATCAATGCCGCATTGCAAGCCGGTGCCCGCAGCGCCTACACCGGCGAGATCTGGCTGCCCGCGCGCGACCAGGCCTATATCGGCGTGCTGGTCGATGACCTGATTACCAAGGGCGTGACCGAGCCCTACCGCATGTTTACCAGCCGCGCCGAGTTCCGCTTGCAGCTGCGCGAAGACAATGCCGACGCCCGTTTGACCACGGTAGGCCGCCAACTCGGCCTGGTGGACGATGCGCGCTGGGAGGCCTTCAGCCGCAAGCAAGAAGCTGTTTCACGTGAAACCGAACGCCTGCGCAGTCTGTGGGTCAGCCCGAAAAACTTGGCTGCGCCGGAGGCGGAGCGCGTTCTAGGTAAAGCTTTGGAACATGAATACAGCTTGGCAGAGCTTTTGCGCCGCCCGGAAGTGGGCTACGCGGACCTGATGTCTATGGCCGATGGGCGCTTTGCTAACTCGGATTTGCCATTGACGGCAGGGCAGGGCGATGGACTGGTGGCGACCCCGGCGCAGGATGTGTTCGTGCAAAGCGTCATCGAGCAGGTGGAGATTGCCATCAAGTACGCCGGTTATATCGACCGCCAAAAAGAAGACGTGGGCCGTGCCGCGCATTATGAAAACCTGCGCCTGCCCGAGTCGTTGGACTATATGCAGGTCTCGGCGCTGAGCATCGAGGCGCGCCAGCGTCTGAACAAGCAGCGCCCCGAGACCCTGGGTCAGGCCTCGCGCATGTCCGGCATCACCCCGGCGACGATCTCGCTCCTGCTGATTCACCTGAAAAAAGGCAACTTCCGCGAATTTGCCACCAAGCCGCTACAGGCCGCGACCGAGGCGGTGCAGTGAGTATCAGCCTGGCGGCAGGCTTGGATGCGGGGCTGGATGCGCTGGCTTTAGACCTCAGTGCCACCCAGCGCCAGGCCTTGCTGGACTACCTGGCGCTGCTGCAGAAATGGAACCAGGTCTATAACCTGACGGCGGTGCGCGACCCGCAAGCCATGCTCAGCCACCACCTGTTGGACTGTCTGGCCGTGGTTGCGCCGCTGCGTGCGCAACTGGCAAGCCTGGCTTCGCCGGGCCCGATTCGCTTGCTGGACGTAGGCTCGGGCGCTGGTTTGCCAGGCCTGGTGTTGGCGATCTGCCTGCCGCAATTACAGGTGGACTGCGTAGACACGGTCGCCAAGAAATCCAGCTTTATCCAACAAGCGGCCCTAACCCTGGGGCTGGCTAATCTGCGCGGCTTGCATGCACGGGTGGAAAATTTGAGCGCCGCCTACCAAGTGGTCAGCGCCCGCGCCTTTTCTTCTTTGTCCGATTTGGTGGCGGGTTCGGACAAAGCCTTGCTGCCTGGCGGCTTGTGGATGGCGATGAAAGGCAAGACCCCGGATGAAGAAATCCAGGCCTTGCCGTCCCAAGTGCAGGCCTTTCAGGTGCAAGCTCTGCAGGTCCCGGGGCTCGATGCCCAGCGCTGTATTGTCTGGATGCGTCGCACAGGCGCTTAAGTAGGGCCGGTGCCGGCGCTGCATCTGGCCCATAGTCAGTCCCTGTTTCACGTGAAACACGCGATCACGTAAACTCGCCCCTTGTTTCCTTAAGGTTTACGATGCTTGGCGTCACCGATTACGGCACTTTTGTGGCTGCCGTCCTGATTTTTCTTCTCATCCCTGGGCCGGGCAATTTGGCGCTGGTGCTTTCCACCAGCAAAGGTGGCATGCGCGGCGGCTTGGCCGCGACCCTCGGAGTGATTCTGGGGGACCAGGTTTTGATGTGGATGGCGGTGGCCGGTGTGGCCGCTTTGCTCAGCCACTACCCGACAGCGTTTCATTTGGTGCAATGGGTGGGCGCGGCCTACCTGGCCTGGCTAGGCGCTTATATGCTGTTTGCTAAACCCGGTGCGCCGTCGCCCATCGATATCCGGCCCAGCCAGTTTTTGCGCCAAGCGTTTTTTATTACCTTGCTCAACCCCAAAGCGATACTGTTTTACATGGCGTTTTTCCCGCTGTTTGTCGACCCGCTGCGCCAGCAGGGTGTGCTTACCTATGGCTTTATGGCTGCGACTATTGCCGCCCTCACTTTTTTATACGGTTTGGCCGCCACGCTACTGACTTACTACTTTGCCGAGCGGCTGCGTGCCAGTCCGAAGATCAGCCAGGCGCTGGAAAAGCTGGCTGGCGTGGTCTTGATCGCCTTTGGCGTCAAGCTGGTGGTTTCGCAGTAGCCGCCTGGTCTATAGCCGCGCCTAGCCCCTGAAGCTCCAACTTACTGAACGATTGAACTGAGACAACCCATGGCCCAGATATTTTGTGTTGCCAACCAAAAAGGTGGCGTCGGCAAAACCACCACCACCGTCAACCTGGCTGCCGGTTTGGCACTGCAAGGCCAGCGCGTGTTGATGGTGGACCTGGACCCGCAAGGCAACGCCACTATGGGTTCGGGCGTGGACAAGCGTACTCTGAAGCTCTCGGTCTACGATGTGTTGCTCGAGTCGGCCAGCATGGCCCAAGCCATTACCCGCAGCGACAAACTGATAGCCGCCAAATGCAGTTACGACATTCTGGGTGCCAATCGTGAATTGGCTGGTGCAGAGGTGGAGATGGTGGAGCTCGAGCGCCGCGAGCGCCGTCTCAAAGCCGCTTTGGCCGAGGTTAAAGCGCAGTACGACTTTGTGCTGATCGACTGTCCGCCCTCGCTGTCCATGCTGACGCTCAACGGCCTGTGCTGCGCCCATGGCGTGATCGTGCCCATGCAATGCGAATATTTTGCCCTTGAGGGCCTGACCGATTTGGTCAATACCATCAAGCAAGTGAAGGCCAATTTGAATAAAGATTTAAAAATTATCGGCTTATTGCGAGTGATGTTTGATCCGCGTATTACCTTGCAGCAACAGGTGAGTGACCAGCTCAAGGCGCACTTCGGTGACAAGGTGTTTGACAGCGTGATTCCGCGCAATGTGCGCCTGGCCGAAGCGCCTAGCTATGGCTTGCCCGGCGTGGCTTTTGATCCGGCCTCCAAAGGCGCGCAGGCTTTTGTGGCCTTTGCGCAGGAAATGATCCGCCGCATCCCCACCATGTAACAAGCGCTGATGCACGCACAGGTATTGCTCTTGCCCGGTTGGCAAAACTCCGGGCCTGACCACTGGCAAAGCCGCTGGGAGGCACGCTATGGCTACACGCGGGTGCAGCAACACGACTGGATGCGGCCCATGCGCGGCGACTGGATGGCGCAGCTCGAAGAAGCCGTGCTTGGCCACAGCCAACCTTGCGTGCTGGTGGCGCACAGCCTGGGCTGTTTGCTGGTGGCTAGCTGGGCCGCGCATTCGCGCAACACGGCCAAAGTGCGCGCTGCTTTGCTAGTCGCGCCGGGTGACGCAGAGCGGGAAGACTTGCGGCCTCTGCTGGCCAGTTGGGCGCCAGTGACTATGCAGACCTTGCCATTTAGCAGCGTGTTATTTGCCAGCCAGAACGACCCCTATTGCAGTTTTGAACGCGCCAGCGACATGGCCGCAGCCTGGGGCGCAGGCTGCATCGATTACGGCATGGCCGGACACATTAACGCGGACTCGGGCTTGGGCGACTGGCCCGAGGGACACGCACACCTTACGCAATTATTGGACACAAAGGATTACCCGCATGGCGACTAAAAAACTCAAAGGCTTGGGCATGGGCCTGGAGGCCTTGCTCGGCCCCAAAGTGCAGGACAACGCAGCCGGCGCCACAGACGAAAACGCTTTGCCCGTGAGCCTGGTGCTGGACGACCTGGTAGCCGGTCAATACCAGCCGCGCACCCATATGGACGAAGGCGCCTTGTACGAGTTGGCCGAAAGCATCAAGGCCCAGGGCATCATGCAGCCGCTCTTGGTGCGCCAGCTAAGCAGCGAACAAGCGCAAGCCCTGCAGCCGGCACGCGGCGCCAAGCCGCTGTATGAAATCATCGCTGGCGAGCGCCGTTTCCGCGCGGCCCGACTGGCCGGTTTGGATGCGGTACCGGTGCTGGTGCGCAATGTGCCCGACCAGGCCGCCGCCGCCATGGCGCTGATTGAAAACATGCAGCGCGAGGACCTGAACCCGCTGGAAGAAGCGCAAGGGCTGCAACGCCTGATCAAAGAATTTGGTCTCACGCATGAAGCCGCTGCTCAATCCGTAGGGCGCTCGCGCAGCGCGGCCAGCAACCTGATGCGCCTCTTGCAACTGGCCGAACCGGTACAAGCCATGTTGATGGCCGGTGATGTCGACATGGGCCATGCGCGCGCTTTGCTTGCCTTGGACAAGGCAACCCAAATATCCGCCGCCAACCAGATAGTGGCCAAAAAGTTGTCGGTACGCGAAGCCGAAAGCCTGGTCAAAAAACTCAGCGCGGAATTCACACTCACTTCGGCCAAACCGAAAAAAGAAAAGTCGCGCGACTTGAAGCGCTTGGAAGAAGAGCTGTCCGACACGCTCGCCGCCGATGTGGAAATTCGCATCAAAAAACGTGTCAAGCGCAACGGCCGCATGGAAGATATGGGCGAAATGGTGATCCAGTTTGGGTCGCTCGATGCGCTCAATGGCCTGGTAGAGCGCCTCTCCCCGCAAGCGGAACGCTAAGCCGTGTTCAACACCCCGCCCGAGCCCACGGCGACCAGCGTCTGGCGCAAAGCGCCGCCCTGGCCGGCGCCGGCTTTTTTGTCTTGGGGCGCAAGCTGGATTTTGTTCCGGTATTTGAATACCCAGGGCTGGACTCCGGTGTGGACGCTGGTGCTGGCGGCGGCGGTGGGTGTATTACTCAGCGTCTGGGGCAACAGCTGGTGGCGCAAGCTCTTTATTGCCGGCGGTTTTCCTGTTTCCTTTGCGCTGAGCTTGCAAGTACTGGGCCCCGGCGATGTGCCCAGCTGGATGTGGTTGCTGCCGCTGGCCATCATGCTCTTGGTGTACCCGGTCAATGCCTGGTCCGACGCACCCTTGTTTCCCACGCCGGCCAAGGCTTTGCTGGAACTGCCCGCGCATGCGCCCTTGCCAGTGGGTGCCAAGGTGGTGGACGCGGGTTGTGGCATGGGGCATGGTCTGCGCGCCTTGCGCCTGGCCTATCCGCAAGCGCAGTTTTTTGGCTTGGAGTGGAGCGTGGTGCTGCGCTGGTGGTGCGCCCTGCGCCTGCCCTGGGCGCGCATACGCCGCGCTGATATTTGGGAGGCCGACTGGTCCGGCTACGACATGGTCTATGCCTTCCAGCGCCCGGAAAGCATGCCGCGTGCGGTGGCCAAAGCCGCCAAGCAGTTGCGCCCTGGTGCGTATTTGGTGAGCCTGGATTTTCAGGCGCACGACTTGGTAGAAAAAGCCCGCTACCAGGCGCCCAATGGCAAAATGGTCTGGATTTACCAAAGCCCTTTTGTCTATGCCCATGACTGACGCGCCTTAGCCGGGCGCACCGCCTGCGGCTATCCGAGTGCTAGCGCTTTCAAGCAGCGCGCACACCTAAAAAACTTTGCAGCAACACTGCATCCCAACCACCGAAAGAACACCCCATGGGACAACGTTTGACACAAATTGCCACCCGCACCGGCGACGGCGGCACCACCGGCCTGGGTGACAACTCGCGCGTTTCCAAAAACAGCTTGCGCGTGCACGCCATGGGCGAGGTCGATGAGCTCAACAGCCACATTGGCGTGCTCTTGTGCGAAGCCATGCCCGAGAGCGTGCGCAGCGTCTTGGTGGAAGTGCAACACCAGCTGTTCAACTTGGGTGGCGAGTTATCGATTCCCGGTTTTGAATTGCTCAAGCCCGAAGCGGTGATGGCCTTGGACCAGGCTTTGGCGCAGCACAATGAAAACCTGCCCCAACTGCAAGAGTTCATCTTGCCCGCAGGCAACCGCGCCGCCTCGCTGGCCCATGTGTGCCGCACCGTGGCCCGCCGCGCCGAACGCGCCGTGGTGGCGCTGGGCAACGAAGAAGCTTTGAAAGAGGCACCGCGCCAATACCTCAACCGCTTGTCCGACCTGATGTTTGTATTGGCACGCGTGCTCAACCGCTACCGCACCGATGGCACGGTGGGGGATGATGTGTATTGGAAAAGTGAGAGGTTAGCGCGGGCTGATGCTTCACCCTAAGTGCCCTAAGCCGCCGGCGCCAATATCGCCATAGTGATCCGCGAGATGCAAGTCATATTTCCCGCCTCATCTCGCAATTCAATTTGCCACACATGGGTAGTGCGCCCGCGATGCACGGAGCGGGCGGTGCCGGTGACCCAGCCAGAGGACACGCCGCGCAAATGGTTGGCGTTGATGTCCAGGCCTACGGCGCGGTAGCCTGGCGGGCAGGAAAAAGCCGCGCCACACGAGCCCAGGGTTTCGGCCAGCACCACCGATACGCCGCCATGTAACAGGCCATAGGGCTGGCGGGTGCGTTCATCTACCGGTACGCGGCCCACGATGTAGTCGTCGCCCACTTCTACAAACTCAATGCCCAGGCGCTCGTCCGCGCCTTTGCGGGTGTTGGCGGTCAACAATTCAACACTTATAGGTTTTTGCCAGATACGCATACAGCGCTCGCTTTAAGAAAATGTGCGGGATAGCTCGGCTATATGCTCGGGCGAAATGCCGCAGCAGCCCCCCACCATGGTGGCGCCCTGGTCCACCCAGCGTTGCGCCCAGCCGGTATAGGACAGCGGGTCCAGGTCGGCGCGGATGTCCAAAATGACCGCATTGGCCGTGGCTTTTTTGGACTGCGGAGGAAAGGCATTGGCATACACGCCGATGTCCACACCCCTGTCACCAATCACTTTGCGCGCTGCCACGACGGCGGCTTCCATCACCTCGGGTTGGCTGCAATTAAACAGCACGGCTTTGGCACCCAGGGCCAGGGCCTCGCGCACCGCCGTATCGACCGACTCGCCCGATCGCAGCGTAACGGCATCGCCTTCGGGCTCGTCGTCTAAGGTGAAGGAAATCCACAAGGGCTTGGTATTGGTGCCCAGCGCTTCATGCGCAGCGCGAATCTCGGCGATGGAGCTTTGCGTTTCGGCCAGCCACACATCCACCAACGCGTCCATGCCTTCTATCAGTTTGCGGTGTATCGCCACCGACTGCGCATGGACAAACAAATCGGGCCGGTAAGACCCAAGTGCTGGCGGCAGCGAACCAGCTACCAGCACCTTATGCGTAGCGGCATCGGCACTGGCCCGGGCCAGTTCGGCGGACAAGCGGGCCAGAGCCACGCCTTGCGCCTCAAAGCGTTCTTGGCCGATATGAAAAGGCACGACAGCATAGCTGTTGGTCGTCAGCACCTGTGCGCCGCTGTGGGCAAAAGCATCATGCGCTTGGCGGACAAACTGCGGCCCTTGCATCAGCGCCAGCGCTGACCATTCGGGTTGCTGAAAAGGAGCGCCTATACGCTTGAGTTCACGGCCCATGCCGCCATCGAGAATTGTGACCGTGTGACCCATAATTTAAAGCTCGTCTTGCATCCAGTACCACTTGTACAGAAAGTGCTGGCCCAAACGCCGAAACGGCGCCAGGGCTTCGGAGCGGAACAGCTTGAAGAAATTCGGATATTCCAGGGGCGAACTGTATATCGGAAGTTGGAACACCGCCTGCCCCTGGTCTTTGCCGGCCACACGCTGCGCAATACGCTTGCCTGCCCAGGTGGAAAAAGACACGCCGTTGCCACCATAGCCCAGCGCATGCCACACGGTTTGCGTCGGGTCCGGGCGGGTCAGGCGCGGCATCATGTCGTGGCTCACGTCCACCCAACCCCACCAGGAGTAATCGATTTGGATACCCGCCAAGGGCGGGAATTTGCGTGCGATGGCGTCGGTGAGCAGCTTCAAATGCGCCGGGCGCTCGGCGTCCGCGCCGCTGATGGCGCTGCGGCTGCCTAGTTGCAAACGGTTGTCGGGCAGCAGGCGGTAGTAAAAACGCAAAGTGCGCGTGTCGGTCAAAAAAGTTTGCGACTTGAAATTCGTGGCATTCAGTTCGGCATCCGTCAAAGGCCGTGTCACCACCGAGTTGGACAAAATCGGTAGTAATTTGTTTTTCAAAATCGGCGTCATGTCCTGGCCGGTGTAGCCACCGGTACAGACCACCACGCGCTTGGCGCGCACCACGCCGCCGGGGGTTTGCAAATGGTGTATGCCCTTGATGGTTTGCCAGCCTTGTACCGGGCTGGCGGTATGCACTTTGGCACCCAAAGCGCGGGCTTTTTGCATCAGGCCAAAAGTAAATTTCAAAGGGTGTATGCCCACGCCTTCGGGCTCCCACATGGCGGCGTGCGCATCGCGCTCGTCGCAGTAGTTTTCGCGCAATTCTTGTGCGCTCATCATGCGCGTGCCGTAGCCGAAGATATCGCGGCGCACCCGCGTTTGCTCTTGCAGATAGGCTACTTTGGACGCGCGGTGCGCCACATACAAATGCCCGCCATCGAAAGCATTGCAATCGATCTCTTGCGTCAGTGCGCGGAAGTTCTCAAAGCCGGCGCGGATTTCGGTGTCCAGTTTCTTGGCCGTCTCCAAGCCCCAGCGCTCAATCCATTGCGAGCGGGTTAAGCGCCCGCTGGCGTTTTGACCCTGCCCGCCGCTGCGACTAGAGCAGCCCCAGGCGGTCTGGTTGGCTTCCAGCACCACCGCGCCAATGCCGTGGTCTTGCGCCAAGTACAGCGCGGTGGACATGCCAGTGGAGCCGCCGCCGATAAGCGCCACGTCCACATCCATGTCGCGCAGTACCGGGCCGTCGTCCACAGGCGGGGTGCCCGCGCTGGCCACCCAGTAGGTGGGTGCGTAGTCCCGCCCGGCGCCCGGCGTGGGCATCACCAGCGGATCGTACTGCGGGTCATAACGCGTTTCGGAGGGGCGGCTGGGAGGCATGGCCGTTTGGTCGTGGAAATGCTGCGCGGTGCTCATGGCGGGATGCTCGGTGTGTCAGGCGACGGGAGGCAAATTGGGGCGTGCTTTGCGAAAAGCGTTTTTCACGGCGATCTTGCCGTCTTTGAAAGTGAAGATGTCCACGCCATCGGTCTCGACGCGGCTGCCGTCGGCTGCGGTGCCGGTGTAGGTCCATTGCGACACACCAAAGTCGCCGTGCACAAAATGCACGCCATTGCGCCACTGCGCGTCCGGCAGCGTGGCCCAGGCCAGCGCAAAGGCTTTGCGCACCGCTTCGGGGCCTACATGGCGGGCGCCACAGGCATCGGGGCCACCGGCGGTCATGAACACGCAGTCCTGGCTCATAAAACTCATGAGGCCATCGAGGTCATGGCGGTTCCAGGCTTCGCTAAAGGCTTCCAGGGTGGCGGTGGTAACAGGCGGGTGGCTCACAGACATTCTCCAGGGATTCAGATGGCACGAGTTTGCCCTAGGATAGGGTTCCTACCGGCCTGGCGCTAGAGCCAGATGCGCTTATCGGCCAAGCCAGCCAGTGGCTCGCGCCCTTGCTATCTGCCACGCACAGACGATTGGCCTGCTGGCTCCTACTGGCCCCTTCTTTATACTGGCTGGCACTATGACCCAGCGCCATCGCACCAAAGACGCCCAATGGGAAAGCCTGTTTACGCTGCCCGATAAGCCGGCGCTGCCCCTGCAACAGCGCTTGCGCTTGTCGGTGGTGCAGGCAATTTTGGATGGCCGCCTACCCGCTGGTGCCTTGTTGCCGTCATCGCGTGAACTGGCCCAGGTGCTGGGCCTGAGCCGCAATACCGTGACCGCCGCCTATGCGCATTTGATGGACGACGGATTTATCGAATCGCGCCCGCGCAGCGGCGTATTTGTGGCAGACAACGCGCAGGCTGCTGCC
Source organism: Rhodoferax sp. (assembly GCA_044373655.1). Taxonomy (GTDB): domain Bacteria; phylum Pseudomonadota; class Gammaproteobacteria; order Burkholderiales; family Burkholderiaceae_C; genus Allorhodoferax. Next base: position 130,732 of record JBILPS010000001.1, on the reverse strand, counting down.
AGTAAACCCTTGGCCCTGGGCACAGGGCGCGGCGCTGAGGCCGCCCAGGCCAAGGCCGAGGCACTGGCTGGCGCGGCCCAACCCGATTGGAGCCGCCGCGTGCTGCGCTCTTTGTCCGACCAGCGCACCCTGGCCAAGCCCGACCAATGGCGCCGCTATGCCTATCCTTTTGTTTACGGCACTTATGACCCGCAGCTGTTTCCTTCCGAGGCGTTTCGCGAATGCTGTGTTCACAGCCTGGCGCGCGCCCATTTGCCGCACTGGACGCCCGACTTTGAGCTCAGCGATGTGCCCGAGCTGGTCGAGCAAATCCGCTTGCGGCTTTTGCCCAAGCGCGGTGTGTTTGCCCTGCCGGAAGAAATTTTGATCACCGTGGGCGCGCAGCATGCTTATTACCTGCTGGCCGAAGCCTTGTTCGACGAAAACCAGCGCGTCGGGCTGGAAGAGCCCGGCCATCCGCATGCACGCAACAGCTTTGCGCCGCGCCATCCGCAATGCCTGCCACTGGCCGTGGATGCCCAAGGCCTGAAGGTGGACCGTTTGCCGGCGCTGGACTATGTGTTTGTCACGCCCTCGCACCAAAGCCCCACCACCGGCACGCTCAGCATGGAGCGGCGCCGCTTGCTTTTGCAAAAAGCGCAAGATAAAGATTTTGTGGTGATTGAAGACGATTACGAAGCTGAAAATTTGTACGCAGGCGAGCCCATGCCCGCGCTCAAAAGCCTGGACAAAGTGGGCCGTGTGATTTACGTGGGCTCGGTGTCCAAAAGCCTGTCGCCCTCGCTGCGCCTGGGCTATATCGTGGCGCCGCGCGCCCTGATTGCCGAACTGCGCGGCCTGCGCCACGCCATGGTGCGCCATCCCAGTGCGTTTTTGCAGCATACCTTTGCACTGTTTTTGTCCTTGGGCCACCACGATGCCCATGCCCGCCGCGTCAATCAGGCCATGCAAGAGCGCATGTCTATGGTGGCACGCGCGCTGCAACAGTATTTGCCGGATTTTCAGTTTACCTTGCCATCGGGCGGTGCATCGGTATGGGTGCGCGCCCCCGATTGGGCGGACTCGTCCGAGCTGGCACTGATTGCGCGCAAGCACGGCGTGCTGATAGAAGCGGGCGATGTGTTCTTTATGCACCCGCCCTACCCCTGCCCGTATTTCCGCCTGCGCCTTTCGTCCATCGCCGCTGAACAAATTGCCCCCGGTATCAAAGCCCTAGGCGCTGCTGTCGATGAACTGGCGATTGCGCGTGGTGCGCCCAAGCGGGTAGTGCTGCGGGTGGCGTAAGCGGCCTGCTGCCCATCCCCGATTTTCTAAAGAGATTTTGACGATGCGACTAGCTATTTGGTGTCTCGCTGCGCTACTTTGCGTAGCGCATGCGGGCGCGTCTGCCAGTAGCCTGGCTGAGAAGCTGCTCTCGGCAGACTATGTGTTGCTGATGCGCCATGCCTATGCGCCTGGCGTCGGCGATCCGCCGGGGTATTCCTTGGATCGTTGCGAAACGCAGCGCATTCTTGATGCGCAAGGCAAGCGCCAGGCCCAGCGCACGGGCCAATGGCTGCGCAAACAAGGCATCCAAAGCGCCAATGTGCTGAGTAGTGTGTGGTGCCGTTGCCAGCAAACCGCAGAGCTACTTGCTTTCGGCCCCGTCACCCTAGAGCCCAGCCTAGGCTCTTTTTTCGATTCGCCCGATCGTGCCCAAGCACAAAACCAAGCATTGCAACGCATGTTGGCGAACCAGGTGTCACAGCCCAAGCGCAGGCCATTGATATTGGTAACCCACCATGTCAACATCTTGCAGTATGTAGGTGAGAACATCGGTTCCGGCGACATGGTGCTGGCGCGTGTCGGCGCGCAAGGGCAAGTCCTGGAGCATTTGCGTATCCCCAGCCCCTAAGGTGCCTGCGTTTTACTAGGTCGCACCAAAATTCTCCGCCCAAGCGGCTTATGAAGCCTTGGGCCGGGTGCGCGACTCTGTTTACCTTGCAAATTCCTAGGACAAGCACAGGCCTTTTTTGCTAGCAAAGCGAGACTGATCAGCAAATCCGATACAGTGCCTCGGTGCCTCTGCCTCAACCCTAGGAAATACCGCTATGCCCACCTTCCGCCTCTTACTTGCCGCCAGCCTGTTTGTCAGCACCTTCGCCTTTGCTGCCGACACCAGTCCACCCAGCCCTAAAGACACCGAACTGGAAAAAGCCAAAACCGCCATCGCGCGCAAAGACTGGGCTGGCGCCCAAGCCGTGCTGGAGCCCTACACGGCAAGCAACCCGCGCAGCGCCGACGGCTTTAATTTGCTGGGCTACAGCTTACGTAATCAGAAAAAATACGACGACTCACTTGTCGCCTATAAACAAGCGCTCACCTTAGATCCCAAGCACCGGGGCGCACACGAGTACATCGGCATGGCCTATGTCCAAATGGGTCAGTTAGACAAGGCCAAAGAGCACCTTGCCAGTTTGGACAAAATTTGTCCTTTCTCGTGCGAGGAATACCGGGACCTAAAGAAAGCGATTGCGGAAGTTAAATAAGCGCGCAGCGCTCACAGCTTTTGCTTGAATTGCACGATATTGCCTTCCGGGTCGCAGCCGTCCAGCACGGTGTGACCACGAAACGTCCAGGCCAGCTCCGCAGGCTTGAGCCATCCGCCGGTTGCCACTACGGCCAGTCGCAGCGCTTGTAAATCCGGCACCACAAAGCTGGGTTTCATCGCGCTGTCCTCGCGCAGTACCGGCGGCTTTGCGATAGGTATCGCGCGCGCAATCTTGGTGGGAATGGCATGCACCACGACTTCATAGCCATTGCCACGCAGTAGCTGGTGGCTAGAGGCACTTTCCAGCACTTCCAGGCCCAGTGTGCGGACGTAAAAAGCGCTTAACTTTTTTACGCTTTTGGCAAACACCACCAGGCCGGCCTGCCCGGCCTGCGAAGTGGACTTAGCCATCGCGCACTCCACTGCCTTTGAGCACCGTCACCTCAATCTCAATTTTCATACGCGGGTCAACCAGCCCTGCGCTCACCATGGTCGCCGCCGGGCGAGCGCGCCCTAGGTATTGGCGCAGCACCGGCCAGGATGCTTCAAAGTCCGCGGGATGGGGCAAGATGTAGTTAACGCGCACGACCTCGTCCAAAGTGGCGCCAGCTTGGGCCAGGGCGGCGGCGATGTTCTTAAAGCATTGCGCCGTCTGTTCGGCCACGTCCTCGGAGATTTCCATGCTGGCGTAGTCAAAGCCGGTAGTGCCGGATACAAAAACCCAGTCGCCTGCCACCACGGCGCGGGAGTAGCCGATCTCGGACTCAAAGCGTGAGCCGGAGCTGATGTGTTTTCTTTGCATAGTCTAAAAATATACGCCACTGGCACTGTGCGCAGTGGCGTCGCAATGTAGCCTTGCGGGCGGAGGGCGTCAAGCTTTGCGCTGTTGGATGCTATCGGCCAGCACACACAAAATTTCAAACATCATGGTCGCCCCCACCAGTGCGGTGTTGCCGCTGGCATCGAACGGAGGCGATACCTCGACTACGTCGCCGCCGACCAAATTGAGGCCACGCAGACCGCGCACCAAGTGCTGCGCTTCCAAGGTGGTCATGCCGCCGATTTCGGGGGTGCCGGTGCCTGGGGCATAGACGGGGTCTAGTGCGTCCACATCAAAGCTGACGTAGGTGGCGCCGGTTCCCACCACACGACGTGCTTCGGCGATAGTGGCTTCAACACCGAGCGCATTGAACTCGTCGATGTCGATTACGCGGATGCCTTGCTCCTGGCCCCAGGTGTCTTCGGCGTCGCTGTAGAGCGCGCCGCGTATGCCGATTTGCACCGTGCGCTTGGGATCGAGCAGGCCTTCTTCCACAGCGCGCCGAAACGGTGTGCCGTGGGTGTATTTGAAGCCGCCGAAGTAGCCGTCCCAGGTGTCGGTGTGGGCGTCAAAGTGGACCATGCCCAAGGGGCCGGTTTGCTTGACGATAGCGCGCATCACCGGCAGCGATACCAGGTGGTCGCCACCAACAGACAAGGGCGCAATGCCAGCGCTGCACACCCCGTTGAAAAAGTTTTCGATGCGCGCCAGCGAATCCATCAAGTCCACCGGGTTGACCGGCGTATCGCCCAGGTCGGCGCAATTGCACAGGCTAAAGGGCGCGATGCCGCTGGCGCGGTTGACGTTGCGGATCATGGTGGAAATGTCGCGCACCTGGCGCGGGCCGTGGCGCGCACCGGGCCGGTTGGTGGTGCCGCCATCCCAGGGAATGCCGACCAATCCGATTTCGACATCGGCAAATTCGGGGTCGGTTTTTTGCACATAGGGCAGGCGCATCAGCGTGGCCAGTCCGGCAAAGCGGGGCATCACCGAGCCGGTGATGGGTTTGAAAAATTCGCGTGGCGTGCTCACATCTTGCCCCTCCAAGGTACTACTTTCTTCTCCACCCAGCGCATCAGCAGGTCAAAGGCAAAGGCCACCGAGCCGATGACGATGATGCCCATGACCACAATGTCGGTACGCAAAAAATTCGATGCATTCAAAACCATCTGCCCTAGGCCCACATTGGCCGCCACCATTTCGGCGGCCACCAGCGTACTCCAGCCAAAGCCAATCGAGATGCGCATGCCCACCAAAATTTCTGGCATGGCCGCAGGCAGCACCACATGCCAGATCACCTGGGGGTAGCTCGCACCCATGGAATAGGCCGCGTTCATCTGCTCTTGCGACGCACTGCGCATGCCCGAGCGCGCGGCCATGGCCAGCGGCGCAAAGCAGCTGAGGTAAATCAGCAGCACCTTGGGAAACTCGTCGATGCCAAACCAGATGATGATCAGCGGCAAATACGCCAGCGGCGGCAGCGGGCGCAGCAGCTCGATGGGCGGATCGAAAATGCCGCGCCAAAAGCGCGACATGCCCATGGCAATACCCACGGGAATAGCGGTTAAGCAACCGAGAAAAAAGGCGGCAAACACGCGCAACATGCTGGCCCAAAAATGCGACCACAAGGGCTTGTCATTGGCAATACCGGTAAGGTATTCGTAAAACTGCTGGTAGGTTGCTTGCGGCGAGGGCAGAAAAATCGGCTTGATCCAACCCATATTGGTGACCACAAACCAGGCGACCAGCATCACCACAATCGTGACCGTAGTGACAAAGGCGCTGGAGCCTTCGCCCGGGATTTTGAAGGCGCTGGTTTTCAGCGTGGGGGTGCTTGGCTTAGACATGGGCCGCCTCGCGCTGGTGGATGATGGACAGCACTTCTTCGCGCATGCGGATGAATTCGGGCTCGGACTTGACTTTGCGCGCATCGCCATGTTCTAAGAACTGGCGCGAAAAAGGCACGTCCTCATAGGTGTGGGTGATGCGGCCCGGGCTGGGGCTCATCACGATCAGACGGGTAGCTAAAAACAAGGCCTCTTCCACCGAGTGGGTGATAAAGAAAACCATTTTGTTGGACTTGACCCAGGCGTGCAGCAAAATTTCCTGCACGGTTTCACGGGTGAAAGCATCGAGCGCACCCATGGGCTCGTCCATTAGCAGCACTTCTGGGTCACTGGCCAGTGCGCGGGCGATGCCGACGCGCTGTTGCATACCGCCGGACAATTCATAGACAGCGCGGTCGGCGTACTTCTCCAAGCCCACCAGAGCCAGTTTTTCATCGCCTATGCGCCGCCGCTGCGCAGTGCCCATGCCGCGCATGCGCAAGCCCAGGCAGACGTTATCCATCACCGATAGCCAAGGCATGAGCGCGTGTTTTTGGAACACCACGCCACGGTCTGCGCCCGGCCCTTCGACGTGTTCGCCGTTGAGCAGCACTTCACCGCTGGAAGGCGGCAAAAAGCCGGCGATGCAATTGAGCAGCGTGGTCTTACCGCAACCAGAGGCACCCAGCGCGACGACAAAATCGCCATCTTTCATTTCCAGGTTGACGGGGGCCAGCGCTTGCAACGTGCCGCCATTGACCGCGTAATTTACCGTCAGATCTTTGATTTGCAATGTAGGCATAACAGTTTGTAAAAATCCACGACACAAGAAGAAAGGGGCAAACTTTATGCAAGTTGCCCCTCTGCTGGCAAACAGCCCCAGGCCAGGGCTCGCGCCCTGGCTGGTGCAGATTACTTCATTGCATCGCGCAGGTAGCTGCTATCGACAAACACGCTGTAATCAGGCTTGACTTCGGTGATACGGCCGATTTCTTTCCAGAGCTTGGCACTGTTTTCCAGGGTTTTTGCTGCACCGCCGGCAGCGCCGCCGCCCAACCAGGCGTTGGACATTTGTGCCGCTGTGTCAGGGAACACAAAAGCCGCCATGGCATTGGGCACGTCTTTTTCGTCAGCCTTGGTCCACTTGGCAATCGCTTTGACTTGGGGCGAACCCACAGCCCATTTGGCCGCATTGGCGCGGTAGTCAGCGTCCGCTTTGCTGATTGCCTTGATCGCTGCAACCACAAAGTCGCGGTTTTGGGCGGCCCACTTCGCATCGACTACTAAGCCGTCAAAGGTGGGATAACCTTTTTTGCCAATGTCGCCGGAAGTTGCAATCGCCTTGCCGTTTCGCTTGATCTTGGACAGAACCGGGTCCCAGATAAAGGAGGCGTCGATATCACCGCGTTCCCAGGCTGCTGCGATGGCCGGTGGTGGCAGGTTCATCACGTTGACGCTTTTGGCATCAATACCTTCAAGACGCAAACCGACCATCAGAGAGTAGTGGGCGGTGGATGCGAAAGGCGTTCCGACCTTTTTGCCGACCAAGTCTTTCCATCCGTTGACGCCAGCGCCATTGCGGGCCACCAATTGGTCCGAAGCGGCAATGTCATCCAAGATGTAGACCAAGCGCAGGTCTTGTCCTTGGCTGGTGGCCGTGGCCAGCGGGCTGGAGCCCACTTCGCCGATTTGCACATCACCAGAGCTCATGGCCTTGATCACTTCGCCACCGCCGCCAAACATTCGCCAGTTGATCTTGTAACCCGTTGCTTTTTCGAGCTCAGAGTCCATCAGAATCCGCAGCGGAAGCTGCATATCCTGGTGCGCAAAAGTCACTTCTTTTTTGGCTTGCGCAAACGCCGTGGACAGGCCTACAGCGACCATCAAGCCCATCAGGGATTTGGCGATAACCGGAATGAGAGTCTTTTTCATCGATCAACCTTTCAAGTAATTAAACGGGGGAAACCAGGCCCATGCTACGCCCCTGTAAGCAAGCCAATTGCATGAGCTTATGAGTTTGGCCGCTGCATCGCCCCCGTACTAGAGCCAGATGCATGCCTTTATAGTGCCAGTTAAAGCCACGGTTTTGCACCAGCATGGTGCTGCAACTTGAAGCACAATGGTGCGCTTTTCGCTGGAGAACCGTCTTTAGCGAGCAAATTTCTGGATCAGCCCTGTGAGGGCAATCACAGGCCGCGATCTGCTTGAGCGCGGGTTTATCCCTAGGCGGTTTTCTGCTACTTTGGCGCCCTCTGGCCGTGCTGCACGAGCTTACAGTGAAGGTATTTTTATGAGTTCTGGTTTGCGGCGCTGGCTGCCTTTTTTGCAATGGTGGCCACGCGTGGGCCGCGCCAGCCTGCGCGCTGACCTAATCGCCGGGCTGACCGGCAGCCTCATTTTGGTTCCGCAAGGCGTGGCCTTTGCCACGATCGCCGGCATGCCGCCAGAGTATGGTTTGTACGCGGCCATGCTGCCTGCCATCGTCGCCGCTTTGTGGGGCTCTTCATGGCATTTGGTATCCGGTCCGACCACGGCGATTTCTATTGTGGTCTTTGCCACTATGAGCCCGCTGGCCGAAGCGGGCAGCCCGCACTATGTCCAGCTAGTGTTGACACTCACTTTTCTGGTGGGGGTGTTCCAGCTTTTACTGGGGGGCTTGCGGCTTGGCACCTTGGTGAATTTTGTATCCCATACCGTGGTCGTCGGCTTTACCGCCGGTGCGGCGGTTTTGATCGCCATCAGCCAGGTCAAAAACTTCTTTGGCATTGCGCTGCCGCGCGGCGCATCCGTGGCAACGGTGCTGCAAGGCCTGGCGCAGCAGGCGCAGGACATCAACCCCTTTGTGACTGCGGTCAGCCTGTTCACGGTGGCGTGCTGCGTCGCTGCGCGCCGCTGGTGGCCGCGCGTACCGCACATGATTGTGGGCATGGTCAGCGGCAGTGTGTTGGCCTACGGTCTGAACCAGACCTGGGGCCTAGAGCGCACCGGGGTAGGCAGCATAGGTGCGCTGCGCATCGGCTTTCCGCCGCTGTCCAGCCCGGACTTTGACTGGCAAACCATTGCAACCCTGGCGCCGATTGCGGTAGCGGTGGCGCTCTTGGCCTTGACAGAAGCAGTATCCATCGCGCGCTCCATGGCCTTGCACACCGGCCAACGCATCGACGGCAATCAAGAATTTATCGGCCAGGGCCTGTCCAATATCGCGGGCGCATTTTTCTCGGGCTATGCATCGAGCGGCTCTTTCAACCGCAGCGGCCTCAATGTGCAGGCCGGTGCGCAAACGCCTTTGGCGGCGGTTTTGTCCGCCGTGTTTTTGTTGTTCATCATGCTGTTTCTGGCGCCCTTGGCGCAGTACCTACCGGTGGCGGCTATGGCCGGCATTTTGTTTGTGGTGGCCTGGGGTTTGATTGACTTTCACCACATCGGTGAAATCCTGCGTGTGAGCCGCTCCGAGTCCGCGGTGTTGGCCGCAACCTGGTTGGCCACTCTCACGGTGCAGCTGGAGTTTGCAATTTACATTGGCGTGGCTTTGTCTTTGCTGCTTTACCTCAAGCGCACCTCGCAGCCCGGTGTGGACGATGTCAAGCCGGTGCCCGGCCAGGCGCCGCCGGCCTTTAGCGCAGCCACCGGCCTGCCTGATTGTCCGCAGCTCAAAATTGTCCGCATCAATGGTTCTATTTTCTTTGGTGCGGTCAACCATTTGCAAGAAGCTATGCAAGCCATCGACGCGCAAAACCCGGCGCATGTGCATGTGCTGCTCGCGGCTTCGGGCATCAATTTTGTGGACCTGGGTGGCGCGCAGTGGCTGGCGCAGGAGGCCCAGCGCCGCCGCGCGCTAGGCGGCGGACTCTACATCTTCCACATGAAAGAAGAGCCCTTGGCCATGTTGCATAAAAGCGGCGCTTTTGACGCTATCGGCTCCGAAAACTTCTTCACCTTGGGCGATGATCTGATGCCCGCCATCAAAGCGCGCCTCCATCCCCAAACCTGCGCCCAATGCACCGTCCGCGTGTTCGCGCCGTGTAAATAAAGCGTAGGGCGACAGCATTGCACAGTGGCTTGCGCCTTGGTGCAATCGGTTGTCGGTTCGAATTATTTGTAAAGCACTCCTGGCAACCACATTCCGATGGCGGGGAAGGTGTAGAGCAGGAAGATCGCAAAAACTTGGATGACCATGAAAGGCATCATGCCGGCAAAGATCTGGTTGAGCGTGACGTGCGGCGGGCTCACACCTTTCAAGTAAAACGCTGCCATGGCCACCGGTGGGCTGAGGAACGCGGTCTGCAGGTTCAGCGCCACCAACAAGCCAAAGAACAAGGGATCGATGCCAAAGTGGGGCAGCAAGGGAATGAAAATCGGCATGAAAATCACGATGATTTCGGTCCATTCCAAAGGCCAGCCCAACAAGAAAATAACCACTTGCGCCAGGATCATGAACTGCACAGGCGTCAGGTTCATGCCCAGTACCCAGGTGTTGATGATTTCTTGCCCACCCAGCAGCGCAAAGGCCGCCGAGAAAATGCTAGAGCCCACAAACAGCCAGCACACCATGGCGCTGGTTTTGGCCGTCAGGTACACCGACTCGCGCAGCACCACGTAGTTTAGGCGTCGGTAGGCGGCCGCCAGCAGCAAACCTCCCAATGAGCCCATGGCAGCGGCTTCGGTGGGTGTGGCCAAGCCAAACACGATGGTGCCTAGCACTGCCAAAATCATGATGGCCAATGGGAAGAACGAGCCTAAAAGCATCTTGAAGATCTCAAGGCGCGCAAAGCTGAAATAGGCATAGAACAGGGCCAAGGCCACCGCACAACTGGCCAAACCGATCCAGAAAGACACTGGCGCGGGCTGGCGCTCGGCTTGGTCCGTCGGTGCTTCAGCAGCAGTGGCGGCAGCGGGCGACTCCGCTTGGACCGGCTCTGCGCTCGGAGCCGCATCTGCTTTGGCTACTTCGGCCGCACCCGGGGGTGCTTGCAAACCACCCGCTTCGGGCTCTGCCAAACCACTAACACTGGGGGCCTCTTCTGCGGCGTCGGTTGAATCAGCCAGATCGCCACCCATGGCCACCACGCCTGCTACCGCCTCGACGGGCAGGGGTGCGGTGACCTTGAAATAAATAGTCCCCATGATCGCAGCCACCGCCAAAGCGGGCAGCAAGGCGATGCCCAGGTGCTTAAGCAATTCACTCAGTGGCACAGCCGCATTACGTTTGCCTTTGAGGGCGCCGATCAAGCCGGGCAACACGGTGTTGCTGATGTCTTTTGACACTACTTGCGCAAACGCGGGCAAAGGCACGAAACGGTCTTCGGCCGACATGGGCGGGGCCATGCTCGGTTTGATCTTGGCAATGATGACCACATACAGGACATACAAAGTGGCCAGCATGATGCCCGGGAAAAACGCACCGGCATACAACTTGACTACCGACACGCCCGCCGTCGCGCCATAGACGATTAACATGACCGAAGGCGGAATCAGGATACCCAGACAACCGCCTGCGGTAATGGCACCGGCCGACAACTGCACGCTGTAGCCTGCACGCAGCATGGCCGGCAGCGCCAGCAAGCCCATGAGCGTGACCACCGCGCCCACAATGCCCGTGGCTGTTGCAAATATAGCGCAGGTCACGATGGTCGCCACCGCCAGGGAACCCGGCAGGCGGGCCATGGCCAAGTGCATGCTCTTAAACAGTTTTTCGATCAAGTTGGCGCGCTCAATCAGGTAACCCATGAACACGAACAAGGGGATCGAGATCAGCACATCGTTGGACATGACCGAGTAGGCGCGCTGAACCATGAGATCGAGGGTTTGCTGCACCGCTAAAGCGGGGTTTTGGCTCTTGTAGGCGATCCAGGCGAAGATCATTCCCATGCCCATCAGCGTGAAGGCCGTGGGGAAACCCAACATGATCGCCACCACCACCAAGGCCAGCATCAACAGCCCCAGGTGGCCGTTGGCCATCTGGGAGGGTGCGGGCAGCAAAATAAAGGCCGTCAACACGACCAAGGCCATGATCGTCAGGCCAAACCAGATTTCTTTTTTCATTATTTAGTACCCTTGCCAGCCGTCAACAGCGCATCGAGTTTGGCGATGTCTTCGTCCTTGACGTTGACCATTTCCTTGAGTTTTTCGACATCGACCTCGTCCACATCGTCGCCCCGCTTAGGCCATTCACCTTGCTGGATGCAAACAATGCAACGCACTATCTCGACAAGACCTTGGGCTAGCAAAAAAGCACCTGCAATTGGCAAAATGGTTTTAAAAGGGTAGACCGGCGGGCCGTCGGCTGTGACGTTGGAATGCTCGTTGATGGCCCAAGAATCTGCTGCAAAACCGTAACCGGCATAAGCCAAAGCAAACACACCGGGAATGAAAAACAGAAAGTAAAGAATCAAGTCAAACCAGGCTTGCAGGCGTGGCGGAAAAAAACCGTACAACACGTCGCCGCGCACATGGCCATTTTTGGACAAGGTGTAGGCACCGGCCATCATGAACAGCGAGCCATACATCATGCTCATCACGTCAAAAGCCCAAGCATGGGGATTGTCAAGGAAGTAGCGGGAAAAAACTTCCCAAGAAATCATGAAGGTCAACGCCACGATCAGCCAGGAAAAAAATTGGCCAACCCAGGTGCTGACTTTGTCAATAAAAAGCAGCAGGTTTTGCATAAGCGAAGTACATAAAAAAATAAGCCATCCAGGACGCCTGGATGGCTAAAAAGTGTAAACCAGCCATCCAGGCAGTACTGGATGCTTAGGAAGATGGATTTAAAAAATCAAACTTTTTTCGGTGCGGGTGCTTTGGCGCCAAAGAAGTGGTTCACCGCCATACGACGGCTGATGTTGGTGTCCTGGTCCCATTTCACAGCACGGGCTGCAAACGCTTTTTGTGAGGCCACGATCTCTTTGAACAGGGGATTCTCAGCTGACTTCTTCTCCAAGATTGCAGACCAAAGCTTGAGCTGGTCTTGCAAAATAGAGTCGGGTGTCTTGTAGAACTTGACCTTGTCTTTGGTTTGTAACTCGATGTAGTCTTTGGAGTAACGGTCCACAGCCTTCCAAGACATATCCGCAGAAGCCGCTTCCGTTGCACCGGCAATGACCGCCTTCATTTTGTCAGGCAGTGCGTCGTACTTGGTCTTGTTGAACATGATCTCGAAAGTCTCAGCGCTTTGGTGGTAGCTTTGCAGCATGCACACCTTAGACACATCGGGGAAGCCCAAGATACGGTCTGAGGTAGCGTTGTTGAACTCAGCGCCGTCGAGCAAGCCACGGTCCATCGCTGGCACGATCTCGCCGCCTGGCAAGGCATTAACCGCAGCGCCCATGGCGGTGAACAGGTCAATCGCCAAACCGTTGGTGCGGAATTTCAAGCCTTTGAAGTCAGCAGATTTGGTGATGGGCTTTTTAAACCAGCCCAAGGGCTGTGTGGACATGGGGCCGTACAAGAAAGACTGCACGTTGCCGCCGATCGAGGCGTACAACTTGGCCAGCAGATCAGCGCCGCCGCCGTACTTGTGCCATGCCAAAACCATGTTGGCATCCATGCCGAAGGCTGGGCCAGAGTTCCACAGGGCCAAAGCGTTTTGCTTACCGTAGTGGTAGCCCAACACGCCGTGGCCGCCGTCTAGCGTGCCTTTGGACACCGCTTCGAGCAAACCGAAGGCGGGAACCACAGAACCGGCAGGCAACACTTCAATTTTCAGGTCGCCGCCGGTCATGTCATTGACTTTTTTCGCGTAGTCTTGGGCGTACTCATGAAAAATGTCTTTGGCAGGCCAGGTGCTCTGCCACCGCATGGAGATGGGGCCAGTTTGCGCTTTGGCGATCATGGGGGCCGACACTGCACCAGCTGCAATGGCAATGCCTTTGAGTAAGTTACGACGGCGTGGGGTTTTGTTGTCAATCAAGATGGGCTCCAATCGATATGTGAAAAACAAGCGCGAATTTATCGCCTGACAGGCATTATGAGATTGTCGATTTGCGCTGCACCTAGTGAAAACCCTAGGTTTGCGTGATAAATGTTTCAGCTCACCGCAAAATAATTTCCAGATCCGGGCGCCGATTGCCGTGGCGCTCTGGGCGCAGCGCCTGCTAGCGGCGGCGATGGCCAGCCGTGCCCAAAGCTGCGCCCCATGCACCAAGCACGGGTTCGCGCCGTGTAAATGCGGCGCACGGCGAAGGCAGATAAAGGCTCAGACCGCCAGCCGCTGCTCCAACTGTGCTTTGGTGTTTTCCAGTTGCGCTGGCAAGTGGTAGGCCAACTGTTTAAACAATTCGGTGTGCAAAGCGATTTCGGTTTTCCAGTCGGCTTTGTCTAAGCTGGTGACGGTGGCGAACTGGGCCTTGGTGAAATCCAGGCCGGCCCAGGTGATTTCGTCAAATGCCGGGCTGATGCCAAAGCCGTTATCTACGCCCATGGTTGTGCCTTCGATGCGCTCAATCATCCACTTGAGCACGCGCATGTTTTCGCCATAGCCGGGCCATACAAACTTGCCCTCAGCGTCTTTGCGGAACCAGTTGACGCAGTAAATCGCCGGTAGCTTGGCCCCGGCCTGGCCCATCTTGTCGCCAATATTGAGCCAGTGCTGAAAATAGTCGCTCACGTTGTAGCCGGTAAAGGGCAGCATAGCAAACGGGTCGCGCCGCACCACGCCCTGCTGTCCCGCAGCGGCCGCCGTGGTTTCCGAGCCCATGGTGGCGGCCATGTACACGCCTTCTACCCAGTTGCGCGCCTCGGTTACCAAGGGCACGGTGGTGGAGCGGCGCCCGCCAAAGATAAAAGCGTCAATCGGCACGCCCTTGGCGTCGTCCCAGGCGCTGTCCAGCGCCGGGTTGTTGGTGGCTGCGACGGTAAAGCGCGAGTTCGGATGCGCGGCTTTGGCGCCGGTTTCTTTGGCGATCGCCGGTGTCCAGTCCTTGCCTTGCCAGTCGATTAGATGCGCGGGCAATTTGCCATCGTCTTTTTCCATGCCTTCCCACCACACATCGCCATCGTCGGTGAGCGCAACATTGGTGAAGATAACGTCATGGTCCAGGCTGGCCATGCAGTTGGGGTTGGTGTGGTAATTGGTACCCGGTGCGACGCCAAAATAGCCCGCCTCGGGGTTGATGGCGTACATACGGCCATCGCCGTGCGGTTTGATCCAGGCAATGTCATCGCCGATGGTGCTGACCTTCCAACCCTCAAAGCCCGCGGGAGGCACCAGCATGGAGAAATTGGTTTTTCCGCAGGCACTGGGGAAAGCTGCCGCCACATGGTATTTTTTGCCTTGCGGATTGGTCACGCCCAAAATCAGCATGTGCTCAGCTAGCCAGCCAGTACTTGCGGCGTTGGCATCGGCGCGGCCCATGGTCGAGGCAATGCGTAGCGCAAAGCATTTTTTACCGAGCAAAGCATTGCCCCCGTAGCCCGAGCCGTAAGACCAAATTTCGCGTGTTTGCGGATAGTGCACGATGTACTTGGTTTTGTTGCACGGCCATTTCACATCAGCCTGCCCTTGCGCCAGGGGCGCGCCTACGCTGTGCATGCAGGGCACGAAGTCGCCGTCAGCACCCAACACGTCATAGACCGCACGGCCCATACGGGTCATGATGCGCTGGTTCACTGCTACATACGCGCTATCGCTCAGTTCGATGCCGATATGGGCGATGTGCGAACCCAGCGGCCCCATGGAAAAAGGCACCACATACAGGGTGCGTCCGCGCATACAACCGTCAAACAAGGGTTGCAAAGTGGCGCGCATCTCGGCCGGTGCCATCCAGTTATTGGTGGGGCCGGCATCCTCTTGCTTCTCGCTGCAAATAAAGGTGCGGTCTTCTACGCGCGCCACATCGCTGGGGTCGGACAAGGCCAAGAAGCTGTTGGGGCGTTTGGCCGGATTGAGCTTGGTAAAGGTAGCTGCATCGACCAAGCGCTGGCAAAGCATCTGGTATTCCTCTTGCGAGCCGTCGCACCAGTGGATGGCGGCCGGTTTGCACAAAGCCGCCATGTCGGTCACCCAGGCGATCAGGCGCTGGTTTTTCACATAGGCAGGGGCTTTGAGGTCCAGTCCAGGCGTTGAGGCTGCATTCATGGGAGGTACTCCTAAAGTTAAAAATCGGGTTTGCCACAGCCCCGGTCACCCGACGGACCGGGGCTGTGGCAAACCGCCGCAGGCATACCTGCGGGGAGTCGATTTTAGGAAGGGGTACTTAAGTTACAAGCCGGTTACGAGCAATAGTTATGCTTAAACCGCATGACTCTAAAGCCGTGGTGAAGGTCGAAAAGCTTGTTTCGCGCCCGTTTTGGCCGGTCTTGCGACCGCAAAAATACGAGCGCGCTGGGCGTGCTCAGGGCTGGGCCAGGGCTTTTTGGATGTCTTTGACCAGGCCACTGCTGTCGGGCTTGGTCATGCTGGAGTAACTGTCAATGAGCTTGCCATCGCGCCCGACCAGGTATTTATAAAAATTCCACTTCGGGCTGCCGCCACCGGCCTTGGCCAGCTCGGCAAACAGCGGGTTGGCGGCTTTGCCGCTGACCACGGTTTTCTCGAACATCGGGAATTTCACCCCGTAAGTGTTGTAGCAAAAGTCCGCGATGGCCTTGCCCTTGCCCGGTTCTTGCTCGCCAAAGTCATTGGAGGGGAAACCCAACACTACCAGGCCTTTGCTGCCGTATTGTGCATAGAGCTTTTCCAGCCCTTCATATTGCGGCGTAAAGCCGCAGTAGCTGGCGGTATTGACCACCAGCAGCACTTTGCCAGCGTACTGGCACAGGTTTTGGGGGGCGTCGTCCTGCAGGCGGTTAAAGCTTTTTTGCAGAATTGGCGGGCAGGTGGCGGGGGTTTCAGCGGCGCTGGCCGCGCCGCTGCCGGCGCAGCACAGGGCTATCAGCAGTGCAGCAAGGCGCCCTTGGAGCGGGGAAAACAGGGAGGCAAAAGTCATAAAAACTACAAAAGCCCTCAGTGTGCTGTGGGTCGTCGCAGCCAAGCGTCAGAGCAAAGTGGCCTCGTTAGGCCATGCTGACGGCGATAAAGGCCAGCAAGAAAATGAGTACGGCGCCGCCAATGGGCAACACGATCGGCATCATGGGGACGATGTCTTCGATGGGGTCATGTTCATGGTCTTCAGGGGGCTGGGAAGGAGCGCTGGACATACAGAGGCTTTCAAAAGTAGGGCCGCACAGGCCGGGTGCTAGGCGCAATTTTAGTGGCAAGCGGCAGGCGCTGTATGCACAGACGTGCCAGGTACACCCCGCGAAAACCGCTGAAATCAAACTATTCCTTAGTTCGTGTCAACCGCCCAGCGGTCTGGCGCGTGATAGGTGGGCGCCACTTTTCTTGTGGCGTTTGTGCCCTCAAGGGCTTTACTTTATGGCTGTTATGCAAAGAACCGCAATCCAAATGCCCGAAAAAGGCACTTACCAGTGGCAGTTGTTCAATTACTGGTCCGACGAATACCGCCAAAGCCGGGCCGATCATTCGGCCTATATAGCCCTCAATTTTGCCGGCGCACTCGATGTCTGCCGCGCCAAAGTGCAGACGCTCTTGCAACACCACCGCCAGCACGCCTCAGACGCTAACCAAGGCCCGCGCCATCACAAAGCCATTGCCCGCCTGCAAAACACCTTGAGTGGCGCCGCTCTGGCTTATGAAAGCAGCTTTCAGCGCCATTAAGCCGGTGGGTCCGCTTAGCGCGCTGCGCGGCTAAAAGCGGCGAAACCGATCAAGCCAGGCGCCAGAGTTCCATGGCAATACCACTGACCACCCACCACACCCCGCATAGCGGGGTTTTTTTATGCCTGCGCCACCACGCGCAAGACCTCGTTGGCATAGGCCTCCAGCTTTTTCACCCCCATGCCGCTGATGCCCTGCAAGTCGCCGATGGAGCGTGGCGCCAGCTGGGCGATGGCCGCCAGCGTGGCGTCGTGGAAGATGACGTAGGCCGGCAAATTGTGTTCCCGCGCCACCTCGGCGCGCCAAGCCTTGAGCGCCGCATAGCGTGCCAAAGCGGCAGCATCCAGGTCCACCGGCGCTTTCAGGGCCGAGGCGCTGCCCGTTCCCTTTACCTTGGCCACCTTGGGCGTGGACAGCGACTGGCGCAGCCGCACCGCCTGCTCGCCTTTGAGTATGGGGCGCGCCTGGGGCGTCAGCACCAGGGTGTTAAAGGCCTGCACATCGACCATGACCGCGCCCAGCGCCAGCAATTGGCGCAGCACGCCGCGCAATTGCAGCTCGCTCAAGGTCTGGCCGACGCCAAAGGTGCTGAGGCTTTCATGGCCGTGTTGCAGCACCTTGTCGCTGCGCTTGCCGCGCACAATGTCCATCAGGTGCCCCGCGCCAAAGCTGATGCCGCTGTGTTGTTGGATGCGGTAAATCGTGGACAGCAGCATTTGCGCCGCTTCGCTGCCGTCCCATACCGCTGGCGGTTGCAGGCAGTTGTCACAATTGCCGCAGGCGCTGCTCGCCTGGCCAAAATACGCGAGCAAGCGCACGCGCCTGCAGTCAGTAGCTTCGGCCAGACCCAGCAGCGCTTCGAGCTTGCCGCGCATCACCTGTTTGAAGTCTTCCTCGGCCGGGCCTTCGTCAATCATGCGCCGCTGGTTGACCACGTCTTGCAGGCCGTAGCACATCCAGGCGTTCGCGCTCAGGCCATCGCGCCCGCCGCGCCCGGTTTCTTGGTAATAGCCTTCGATGTTTTTCGGCATGTCCAGATGCGCCACAAAGCGCACATCGGGTTTGTCGATGCCCATACCAAACGCAATCGTGGCCACCATCACCAAGCCCTCGTCGCGTAAAAAGCGGTCTTGGTGTGTTTGGCGCACTTTGCTGTCCAGACCCGCGTGGTAGGGCAAGGCTTTGATACCGGCCTGGCTCAGCATGGCGGCAATGTCTTCCACTTTTTTGCGCGACTGGCAATACACGATGCCGGCATCGCCCGCATGTTCGCGTTCGATAAAGCGCAGCAATTGGGTACTGCCTTCGCGCTTTTCCACGATGGTGTAGCGGATATTGGGCCGGTCAAAGCTGCTGATGAAAGCGCGTGCCTGCTCCAGTTGCAAACGCTCCAGCACATCGGCGCGCGTCAAGTCATCGGCGGTCGCCGTCAAGGCCATGCGCGGCACGCCGGGGTAGCGCTCATGCAAAACGGTTAATGCCCGGTATTCGGGCCGGAAGTCGTGGCCCCATTGGCTGACGCAGTGCGCCTCATCAATCGCAAACAAACTCAGTTGTCCGCGTTCAAACAGCGAGTCGAGTTGCGCCAGGAACCGCGCGGTGGTCACCCGTTCAGGCGCGGCGTACAGCAAGGTGACCTCGCCGCGCAGCAGGCGCTGCTCCACCTGGTAAGCCTCTTCGCCCGACAGCGTGGAATTCAGAAATGCAGCGCTGACGCCCGCCTCGTGCAAGGCGCCCACCTGGTCGTGCATCAGCGCGATGAGCGGCGATATCACCACCGTGATGCCATGCCCCTCACGTTGGCGCGCAATCGCAGGAATCTGGTAACACAGCGACTTGCCGCCGCCGGTGGGCATCAGCACCAGTGCGTCGCCGCCCCCCCCTACGTGTTCAATAATGGCTTGCTGTGGCCCGCGAAAAGAATCGTAACCAAATACTTCCTGCAGGATGCTCAAATAAGACAAAGAGATGGCCGCTGGTGAAGATAAAAAAACTTTGCCTACAGCACGCGCTAGCAAAGCACACAGCCCAGGATTGTCCCAGCAAAGCCAAATACGTTGCGCAGCAAACGGGGTCTGGTCAAGACGTGCAAAGCAGCCATCATGCGGGCTTCCTTTGTGCCGCTGTCGCCGCTGCGCGTGCGGCAAACTCTTCGCGTAAGGCGCGTAGCTTTTCGCGTGGATCTTCTTTGATGGTGGCTTGGTTCAAAGCCATTTCGGCAATAAAGCGGCTGGGCTGGGCGGCAATCGTGTCGCGCCCTTTTTTGCGCCGCCGTGTCCAACTCACCGACAAGGTGCGTTGCGCGCGGGTAATGCCCACGTACATCAAGCGCCGCTCCTCTTGCAACCGTGTGGCCAGGTCGGCGTGCGCCAGCGCAGCAGCGGCTTCGTCCGGTGCTTCATCGCCCGCTTTATCAGTGCCGGCTTTGCCTGGCTCTTCCATCTTGAAAGGCAGCAGGCCTTCGGTCACGCCCACCAGCATCACATGCGGCCACTCCAAACCCTTGGCGGCATGCAGCGTGGACAAGGTGACCACGTTTTGGTCTTTCTCGCGTTCGGTCAAGGTCGACAAGAGTGCGATGTTTTGCGCCACGTCCAGCAGGTTTTTGCTGGCGCGTTGTGTGATCAGGATGTCGTCGTCCATTTGGCCGCCGCAGCGCTGCGCCATCCATTCGCAAAACTCCATCACATTGGTCCATTTCACGGCAGCGATTTGCGGGCTGTCTTCGGTGTCGTACAAATGCTTTTCGTAGGCCATGTCGGCCAACCAGGTCTTGAGAAACAGCAAGGCGTTTTCCGCGCCCTCGGTGTGTTTCGCGCGAAACTGCAAATCATTCACGCTGCGGCCAAATTCGTGCAAGCTGCCCACCGCGCGGCTGGACAAGACCGAGCCCAGCGAGGATGAAAACAGGGCTTCAAACAAACTCAGTTTGTAACGGCTGGCAAACGTGCCCAGGCTGCCCAAAGTCTGGTGGCCTATGCCACGCTTGGGCGTGGTGACGGCGCGCAAAAAAGCCGGGTCGTCATCGTTATTGGCCCACAAGCGCAGCCAGGCACACAGGTCGCGGATTTCGGCGCGATCAAAAAAGCTTTGCCCGCCGGACACCTTGTAGGCAATACCCGCTTTGCGCAGGGCTTTTTCAAAAGGCCTGGCCTGATGGTTGGCGCGGTAGAGCACGGCAAAGTCGCGCAGCTCTTTGAACTGCCTGCCCGCCTGCGCCAGCGTACCCTCGGCGCGCAAACTCTGGATGCGGGCCACCACGCGCTCGGCTTCATGGTCTTCGCTGTCGGCGTCCACCACACGCACCGGTTCGCCCTCGCCCAAATCGCTCCACAGGTTCTTTGGGAACAGCTTGGGGTTGGCCGCAATCACATTATTGGCCGCGCGCAATATGGCGGCGGTGGAGCGGTAGTTTTGCTCTAGCTTGATGACTTTAAGCGCTGGGAAATCTTGCGGCAGCAAACGCAGATTGTCCAGCGTGGCACCGCGCCAGCCGTAGATACTTTGGTCGTCATCGCCCACGGCGGTAAAGCGCGCGGCGTCCCGCCCAGGCGCTAAGCTGCCATCGGGCTCGCAACCGACCAGCAGCTTGAGCATGGCGTATTGCGTGGCATTGGTGTCCTGGTATTCATCGACCAGCACATGGCCGGCAAAAGCCTGCCATTGCGCACGCACCTCGGGGTATTCGCGCAAGAGTTTGAGCGGTAGGCTGATCAGGTCGTCAAAGTCCACACTTTGGTAAGCGCTCAAACGCTCTTCATAGCGCCCCATGATGACGGCGGCCTGGCGTTGGTCTTCATCGGCCGCCTGCGCCAAAGCCTGCTCGGCGTTGAGCCCGGCGCTTTTCCAGGCGCTAATCGTCCATTGCCAGTTGCGCGCGGTGGCCGAGTCGGTGCTGCCGCCGGCGTCTTTCAAGATGCTGGTCACATCTGAGGTATCCAAAATACTGAATTGGGGTTTAAGCCCTAACACTGTTCCATGGCTGCGCAACATACGCACGCCTAGCGCATGAAAGGTGCAAATCAACACCTCTTGCGCGGCTTTGCCAATCAGGGTTTTGGCGCGCTCGCGCATCTCGGCGGCGGCTTTGTTGGTGAAAGTAATTGCGGCAATTTTTTGCGCTGGCATGCCCACCTGGATCAGGCGCGCGATTTTGTGGGTAATGACGCGGGTTTTGCCCGAACCGGCGCCGGCCAGCACCAGACAAGGGCCGTGCAGATAGTTCACCGCCTCCTGCTGGGCGGTATTCATGGCGTTGTGGGGGGAGGACATGCGCGAGGCGTCGGCTCAGGCCGGTAATGGGCAAACTCAAAAGGCCGCGCATCTTAACGGCAGGCTAGTGCCGCATTTGGCTTGACAATCAGAGCATGTTGGAAATCTTTGAAGTCACCTTTCCGTTTTTTGCTTTGGTTTTATGCGGTTACACCGCCGCCCGGCGCCAGATGCTTCCCCTGGTGGCGATTGCGGGCCTCAATACTTTTGTCTTGTTTTTCGCCCTGCCCTGCATGCTCTACCGCTTCGGGGCGAATACGCCGATTGCGCAGTTGCTGGACCCTGCGGCCAGCATCACTTACTTGGTGTGTGGTTTGAGCGTGGTGGCCTTGGTCATCGCCATCACCTTGCGCGGGCCTATGGGATGGAACGACGCCGCTTTTGGCGCTCTGGTGGGCGCATTTCCGAACACCGGGTTTTTAGGCGTGCCGCTGCTGATCGCGATTTTGGGCAAGCAAGCTGCGGGTACCGCCATCGTCACGATTTTGGTGGACTTGGTGGTCACCACGTCTTTGTGCATCGCCTTGTCGCGCCTGGGTGCGCTGGGCACTTCGGCGGGCGCGGAGCTAGAACGCGTCAGCCCCGCGCAGGCCGCGCGCAATGCCTTGCGCGGCGTGGCCACCAACCCCATGCTATGGGCCATCTTGAGCGGCGCTATGGCTTCCGCCTTCGGCCTGGTTTTGCCTGGCCCGGTGGACGCCACCTTGGGCTTGCTGGCCGATTGCGCCTCGCCGGTGGCTTTGTTCACCATCGGCGCGGTGTTGGCGCGGTCCCAAATCATGGCCCAAGAAGGCCAGGTCCCGACGGTGCCCTGGTCCGATGTGCTGCCGGTGGTGGCGATCAAACTGCTGATTCATCCTTTGCTGGTGCTGGCGGTGGGCTTGTTGGCGCAGTCTATGGGCGCGCCCCTGGCGGACGCGGCGCTCACCGTCATGGTGCTGGTGGCGGCGTTACCCAGCGCCAGCAATGTGTCTATGCTGGCCGAGCGCTTTGGTGCTAATAACGGACGCATCGCCCGAATTATTTTGCTTTCCACAGCGCTTGCGTTTTTTACTTTCGCCGCTGCCGTGGTGTTGATGACGGGCTAGGCGGCGCTGCGCTAAGGGCTATCAGACGGTGATTAACCAGATGGTGATTAGATGGACAGCGGGTCCACATCGATAGCCCAGCGGATCAGGCCTTTGCAGGCCGGGTCGCTGCGACTGGCCTGCAGTACCTCCTGCCAAGCCGCCAAAAAGCTTTGCAAAGCATGGCGCGAAGCGCTTTCCACCAGCATTTGCGCGCGCTCCACATTGGCCACGCGTTGCATGGACATGGGTACGGCCGGGTACAGCATCACCTGCTCGAGCACCTGCGCCCAACCCGGCCATTGCGCCATGTCCGAGCCTGCGCGCTTGCGTGCCGCGTTTAAAAACGCCTGGGCTGCCTCCTGGCTGCGCGCATCGGCGCGTACCAGGGCCTGGTAGCTAAAGGGTGGCATGCCCGCTTGCTCACGCTCTTGCAACTGGCTGTGGGCAAAGCTGGGGTAGTCGTAATTTTTTAAGGCGGCATACACCGGATGGGCCGGCTGGAAGGTTTGTACCCACACCTCACTTTGCGCGCCCATGGCCGCATCGCGCCCGGCCCGGCCCGCCGCCTGCAGCAGCAGCGAGAACAGGCGCTCGGGAGCCCGAAAGTCGCTGGAAAACAAGGCGCTGTCCGGGTTGATGGCCGCCACCAGCGTGATGCGCCTAAAGTCATGGCCTTTGGCAATCATCTGCGTGCCCACCAGCACATCGACCTCGCCTGCATGCACCGCCGCCAGCTGGCTTTGCAGCGCGCCTTTGAGGCGTGTGGTGTCGGCATCAATGCGGCCTATGCGCACCGGTTCGCCTTCGGGCTGCTCTGGGCTTTGGCTGCCGGGGCGGCGCACATCGGCTAAGAGTGCGGTGAGTAACTCTTCGATTTGCTCGGTGCCGCGCCCCAGGGTCAAAATATCCGGGTTGCCGCAGCCCGGGCAGGTGCGCGGCACGCGCTCGCTGTGGCCGCAGTGGTGGCAGCGTAGCGTGCGGTCGCTTTTGTGGAATACCCGAAATGCGCTGCAATGCCCGCAGGCGCTTTTCCAGCCGCAGTCGCTGCAATGGAGCACCGGCGCATAGCCGCGCCGGTTGAGAAATACCAGGCATTGCTCGCCACGTGCAATGCGCTCTTTGATCGCCGCCAGCAAGGGCAAGGACACCACCGCATTGCGTGCCTGGTGTGTCATGTCCACTCGGCGCACCAGCGGCAGGCTGCGCCCGACTGCGCCAATGCGGCTGGGCATGTGCAGGCGCAGGTAGCGCCCACCCTCTGCCACCGGGCGGCTGTGAAACCAAGATTCCAGCGAGGGCGTGGCCGAGCCTAAAACCACTTTTGCGCCCTCCAAACGGCCGCGGTACACGGCCAGATCCCGTGCCGAATAGCGCGCGCCTTCGCCGCTTTTGTAGCTCGGGTCATGCTCTTCGTCCACCACAATCAGGCGCAAACCGGGCATAGAGGCAAACACCGCCATGCGTGTGCCCAGCACAATGCGCGCGCCGCCCTGGTGGGCGGCTAACCAAGCAGACAGACGCTGCGCCGGTGTCATGCCGCTGTGCAGGCTGACCACCGCCTGCGGCCCCCATTGCGGCGCAAAGCGTTCCACAAAGCGCGCCTCCAGCTGCGGTGTCAGATTAATTTCGGGCACCATCACCAGTGCTTGCGCTTGCGCCTCGCGCGCCAGGAGTTGTTCCACGGCCTGCAAATACACCTCGGTCTTGCCGCTGCCGGTGGCGCCAAACAGCAAAAACGGGCCGCTGTGCGCCTCTATTTGTGCCAGGGCTTCGGTTTGCTCTGCGCTGAGGGCCTTGCTTTGCATCGGAGCCTGCGCTGGGTCGGCGTTTTCAGGCGGCGGCGCCTTTACGCGTGAAGTTTTGCCAGAAGCCGGCTGTAAACCTAGGGTTTTGTGCAGCCGCAGCGCTTTGCGCTGCAGCTGCAGGCTGGACAGCTCGCGCAACTGCGGTGGCAAAGCGGCCAGTGCGACCTCGCCAGCCGAGCGCTGGTAGTAGCGCGCGGCAAAGCGCACCAATTGTTGCCAAGCGCCGGCCAGGGGTCCTACCGTGTCCAGCACTTCGCTGATATCGCGTACCTTGCTCGGGTCGATTTCGCCACTGGCCTCGTCGTCGCTTGGATCCCAGACCACACCCAGGGTTTCGCGCGCGCCCAGTGGCACCCGCACCAGGGTGCCGGCGGGCAGTACCTCCCGGTGCCGGTAGGTCAGCACCGGGCCCAGGGAGGCATGGGCCGGGGTGTGGACCAATACCGCCAGCCAGGCGCTCATATAGGCCGCGGCGCGGCGCACCAAACCGAGGGAAAATCAAACATAGGACGTGTTGCACATAAAAAACAGCAGAAAAACGGGCTAAGCCCTTGATCTGATTAGGGTCACGGCTTTATACCCAGATCGTGTGGATAACTTTGTGGATAGGACCCGTGTAAACCACTTCCCCCCTCTAAAAACCAGCATATTTTTACCCTGCCCAAAAATTGAGCAAAAAAACTAATCGTTAAAAATCAATCACTTAGCATCATTATCGCTTTGGCGATGGGATCGCAGCAGGGCCAGGCTGCCATGCGCACTGCAGGGCAAGCATGTGCATAACTTTGGCCTAGGCGCTCTCCAGCGGGCCCCTGTTGAGGCCCCATGACAGCCCTTAGGCTGCCCATTGCGCGCCCCGACGATTGTGCCCGCTGCGGGGGTGCAAAAAAGTAGCAGTTTTCATCCTGTGAAGTGAAAATCAGGCTTAGCGCCCGCATCTGAAGCAGACTGGCGAAACTAGCCTTAAGTCATTGATTTGAAACAAATTGACCCGCTATTCGCGCAATCTGTGGATAACTTTGTTGATATCCTGCCTCGGCGGCCCAAAATCCTCGGGAAATCAAGGCTTTCGACAAGGCGCCTTGAAAAAAAGCATTTTTTCATTCTTATAAAAATCAAGCACTTAGCAAGCACCTTGGGCCCTGGCAGAGTTTTCGACGGCTTGAGGCCGGCAGCCAATGAAATCAATAATATTTGTGAACAAGTCTAAAAAATAGATGAAAACGCCACAAATCGTGCTATGCAAATTTGGATGGTATTGTGACCAGGCCTTACTTGGATTTGGCGCGCGGATGGGCCGCGTCATAGGCCTTGGCCAAATGTTGGAAATCCAGCCGCGTGTAGACCTGGGTGGTGCTGATATGGGCGTGTCCGAGCAATTCCTGCACACCGCGCAGGTCGCTGCTGGACTGCAGCACATGGCTGGCAAACGAGTGGCGCAGCATGTGCGGGTGCACTGGCACGCTGGTGTGTGCCAACTGGCTGCGGCGTTGCAGGCGTTGCCATACCGACTGCGCAGTCAAGCGCGTGCCATTGCGCCCGGTAAACAGCGCAGCTTGCGCCGTAGCGGCCCATGGGCCTTCGGGCGGGCCCTTGGTGCTGCGCGCCATGGCCGGGCCCGGCGGGCTAGCCCGTAGGGCCAGCCAGCGCTCCAGAGCGCGCAGGGCTGCGCTGCCCACCGGCACAGCGCGCCGTTTGGCGCCTTTGCCCAGCACATGGGCTTGCGCTTCCCGGAGGTCGATCCAGCCTTTGGCCTGCGGGCCAGGCTGCACGTCCAGCCCCACCAATTCCCCTACGCGCAGGCCGCTGCCATAGAGCAGCTCCACCATGGCCGCATCGCGGGCTTCAAACCAGGCGCTGTCTTGGCTGCAGAAATCGGCAAACCGCACCGCATCGTCTACGCCCATGGCTTTGGGCAGGGGCTTGGGCGCCTTGGGGGCGCGCACGTCCTGCACCGGGTTGCTGGACACCAGGCTTTGGCGGCCCAGCCAAACATAAAAGCCGCGCCAGCCGCTCAAAATCAAGGCAATGCCGCGCCCGCTACGCCCACCGCTGTGCATCTGGGCGATCCAGCGGCGGATATGGTGGTGGCTGACTTCGCACAGCGCCAGCGCTGGGCTGCTTGTGCTTTTCGCTTCCATGCCGCTCTTGGCGCTTAGTCCGCCGGGCAGGGCGCTGGCACCCGAAGCCACGGCACCGGCCGCATAGGCCTGTAGCTTGCCCAGGTCCAGGGCGTACAAGGCTACGGTGCGTTGCGCCAAGCGCTTTTCCGTGCGCACATATTCCAAGTAGCGCTCGACCAGTTCGCTGTCGGTGGCCACGCGTGGTGTCGCCGGGGGGCTTAACGCAAACGGCTTAGGGCGGCGCTGGCCACCTCGCCGATGCGGCATAAAAAGTCCGTCCCCATGCCGCCATGGAAGCGCTGCGCATCCATCGAAGCGAGCACCAGCATGCCAAAAGCCGGCGCGCTGCTGCCCGCGTCACCGCTGCGCAAAGGGATGATGGCAATCGAGGCGGCGGTATCGGGCTTGTCCAGCCAGGCCGTTACTTCAAAGCCGGTGTTCAGGCCGCAAAACGGCTCGTTCAAGGATGAGGCAAACAATTTGGCTTCGTCACTCACGCCCTGCACAAAGGCGCTGTCCGCGTATTCGCTGTCCAGGCCCCATAAGCGCAGGGCCACTTGCGGCACCGAAAACTGCTCGCGGATTTCCTGGCTGATCATG
Organism: Rhodoferax sp.; assembly: GCA_044373655.1. Lineage (GTDB taxonomy): Bacteria > Pseudomonadota > Gammaproteobacteria > Burkholderiales > Burkholderiaceae_C > Allorhodoferax. Next base: position 104,033 of record JBILPS010000001.1, on the reverse strand, counting down.
CCCGGCAGGGTTTGCGCCTGCGGCACCAGCAAGAGCCCGCGCGCCCAGCGCAGTATCTTGTCGGACAGCAAGACATTGTCATTGCCGTGGCGGATCATTTCCATGATGCGCGATTCGAGCAGCTTGATTTTCTCGCGCAGCATCTCGGCTTGGCGCTCTTGCAGGCTGACCGCGCGGTGGCTGTGTGGGCTGGTGATTTGCACGGCCGCCAGTAAGTCTGCGTGGCGCAGAAAAAAGTCTGGCGTGTTGGCCAGGTAGTTGGCAATGTCGTCTTCGGTAATCGGATTGCTCAGGCTGGGGTCGCTAGGTGTGCTCATAGTTTTATTGAAAGAAAGACTGTCGTTAAAAATGTTCTGGTAGCTCAATTTCGCCGCGGTACACCGTGGTGGCCGGGCCGGTCATCAAAACCGGCGCGTCCCCACCGCCCCAGGCGATAGTCAACACCCCGCCGCGCGTGTGCACATCGATTTGCGCACCAAGCAGGCCCCAGCGTATGCCCGCCACCGCCGCCGCGCAGGCACCGCTGCCGCAAGACAGGGTCTCGCCCACGCCACGCTCATACACGCGCAAGCGCACCTGGTGCCGGCTCACTATCTGCATAAATCCGGCATTGACCTGGTGGATAAAACGCGCATGTTGTTGAATCAATGGCCCTTGCGTAGCGATGGGCGCGCTATCCACAGCGTCCACCAGCTGCACCGCATGCGGGTTGCCCATAGATACCGCGCCGATGCGCACGCTATCGGTGGCATGCAGAGGCAAGGACCAGAATTGCCAATCGCCCAATGGCTGCGCCTCTAAACCCTGTGCGTTAAAACCCATGGCTTGCAGATCAAACGAAGGCGGCCCCATATCCACCGTTACGCGGCCATCAGAGTGCAGTTCGGGCTCAATCACGCCCTGCATGGTCTTGACGCGCAAACGCGTTTTATCGCTCAGACCTTGCTCGCGTACAAAGCGCGCAAAGCAGCGCGCGCCGTTGCCGCATTGCTCGACCTGGTTGCCGTCGGCGTTGTGGATGGTGTACTCAAAATCAATGCCCGCTGCTGGAGATGGTCCCACCGTCAAAATCTGGTCAGCGCCTACGCCCAAGTGGCGATCGCCCAAAAAGCGGTAATGCGCCGGGCTCAGGCCCAAGGGTCCGCGGCTTGCATCGAGCACCACAAAATCATTGCCGGCGCCGTGCATCTTGGTAAACGGAATTCGCATAGCCCCGATTATCAGGCGTGCCGCCAGACAGCCCCGTGTTTGGCTGCACAATGCCACCATGCCCCGAAGTTCCCAGATCCTTGACCATGCCGCAGGCGCCTTGCCCGCACCCGGCGAGTGGCAAAGCGCGCGCCCCGTGCCTTTGCTTGCCAACCTACAGCGCCTGACCGCTCCCAACCCCGGTTTCATGACCGGACCGGGCACCAATAGCTACCTGGTGGGCGATGCGGCTACCGGCTATTTCGTGATCGACCCGGGCCCTGCCGACAGCGATCACATTGCCCGCTTGTGGGACGCTGCGCGCCAAGCCGACGGTCGCGGTGGCCATATCCAGGCCATTGTCTGCACCCACTCCCATGCCGACCATTCACCAGGCGCAGCGCCCTTGCAAGCCTTGTGCACGCAGCGCAGCGGCCACACGCCCCCCATCTGGGGCCTGCCTTCGGCGCCGACCGCACGCGCCAATAGCCACTTTGTGCCCGACCAGGTACTGGCCCATGGTGCGCTCATGCAATTGCAAGCCGAAGGCGCGCCGCAGCACACTTTGCTCGCGCTGCACACGCCCGGCCATGCGGCCAACCATGTATGCCTGCTGCTGACGCAAGACGGGCTTTTGTTTTCAGGGGACCATATTCTCAATGGCAGCACCACGGTGATCGACCCGCCCGACGGCAATATGGCGCATTACCTCGCATCGCTGGACTTGCTGCATGCCGCTTGTGTGCAGCACAGCGTGGACTTCATCTTGCCCGCCCACGGCCACCCTATGCCGGATGCCTTGGGCGCGATTGCGCATCTCAAAGCCCACCGCCTTAAGCGCGAGGCCAAGATCGCCGCCGTCATGCAAGCCAATCCCGCAGGTGACCCGGACCAGTGGCTGCCACTGGCGTATGACGACGTCGATGCGCGCCTGTGGCCGGTGGCCAAGCGCTCGCTGCTGGCGCATGTGGAGCGCATCCAACTGCTAGCGCAAAGCCAAGCCGGTCAGCCATGAGCGCAGCCCCGGCAGCACGGCCCGGCCAAGGCGCGGGTGGCGGCGACTCTGGTGATGGCGAGCGCCTGTCCAAACGCGTGGCGCAGATGCTGGGCTGCTCGCGCCGCGAGGCGGAACAATATATCGAAGGCGGCTGGGTGCGGGTAGACGGCCAGGTGGTAGAAATCCCGCAGCAACGCGTGCTGATGCAGACGGTGACGGTGGACCCGGATGCCAGTTTGATGGCGCTGGGCGAAGTGACGCTGATCCTGCATAAACCGCCGAACGTAGTCGATGGGGTGCAAGACGAGGCAGGCCATGCTCTTGCCCCTGCGGGCTCGACCCCCAAGCGCAGCCGTCAGGCGCGCGCACCGCTTGCACGTTCTGCCCGCGATTTGCTCATAGCCGCCAACCACAGCGCGCACGACGCCAGCGGCCAAGGCCCTTTGCTGCGCCACTTCAAGCAGCTACAGGCCAGCGTGCCACTGGAAACAGCCGCCAGTGGATTGGTGGTGTTCACCCAGGACTGGCGTGTGCAGCGCAAACTGCAAGAAGACATGGCCCAGATGGAGCACGAGCTCATGGTCGAGGTGCGCGGCGAAGTGAAAGCCGATGCGCTCGTCCCCATAGAGCGCGCGCTGCGCGACCCACGTCAGCGCTTGCCGGTCGCCAAAATCAGCATCGGCAGCGCCAGCGAGGCGCGCAGCATCTTGCGCCTGGCGGTCAAAGGCGCGCATCCGGGTTTGGCCGCGTTTCTGTGCGAGCTGGCCGGCTTAGAAATCCAAGTCTTGCGCCGCATCCGCCTCGGCCGCGTCAGCCTGGGCGATGTCGCGCCGGGGCAGTGGCGCTACCTGGCGGAGTACGAGCGTTTTTGAGGGCGCAGCCCGCGTACGTTTTCGCGCAGCACCTACCACGTGAGAAGAATGTAAGCAAACTTCCTCAGTGATAGTCACTTTCCCGTTGATGACGCACAGCGGCAATGGTCACGGTATGCGCATCGGTGATCTCAAATAAGGCCACATAGCCCGTAGCGCCGAAGGGGATGATCAGCTCGCGCAACAGCGCATGGTTCAAGGCTTTGCGGCAAGTAAAGGGCGAGCTTTGCAAAGTGGCAAAACCACTTTCTAAGGCCGCAATCGCTTTATCGGCAATGCTTAAATCACCGCCTCCGGGCCGGATCAGTTCGCGGTGCAGCAAAAAGTCAAAAAGCTCACGCACATCCTCCTGTGCCTCGCGCGTCAGCCGGACCTTAAATGTCATTCACCGGATTTTTTGCCTTCGCCAGGCGGTTGCGCAAATCGGCCAAGACCTGGCCTGCGTCTACATAGTCGTGGCTTTGCTGCGCCAAGGCCAGGGAAGCAAGGCCGCGTTCAATAAAGACGTTTTGTTGCTGTCGGTGCTGTACGCTATTACGTACTGCGTTTTCTACAAATTGGGAGAGCGACTCCCCTTCGCTCAGCACAGATTCCACCGTGGACCGTAAAGCGGGTTCCACGCGAACAGATGGCAAGCTAGCAGTTTTCATTGCCAAAGTGTAGCGCTTTTGCGCTGCAAGGCGGGGCGCTATTGCAGGTGTGGCCTTAGGCCGGATGCACCACCACCAGCCAACCGGTGGCCAGGCTTTTGCCGGGGTTGCGGATACTGTGTTGGCAGTCCACCGCGTAGCGCGCGGTCTCGCCTGTTTGCAGCTTTTGCAGAACTTCCCCCGCCCGCACCTGTAGCGCACCGCTGTGTACCGTCAAGTGCTCGCGCGTGCCCGCTTCGTGGGCTTCTGACTCCAAGGCTCCGCCGGGCTGCACGCTTAGCGCATACCACTCAAATTGACCAGCCAGCTCGATCGGGCCCAGGATGCGCAGCTCGCACAGGCCGTCCGGGCTGCGCAGCGCTGGCGTGGCGTGGGCGGGCACCAGGGCGATAGCCGGGGCTTGGGGGGCGGGGGCTTGGTGTAACAAGTCCGCCAGCGGCACACCGAGCGCATTGGCCAGGCGCCAGACTACAGCGACCGTTGGGTTGGCCTGGGCGCGCTCGATTTGCGAGAGCATGGATTTGGACACGCCGGCCAAGCGGGATAACTCATCGAGCGAAAGCGCGCGCGCCTGGCGCAGCGCGGCCAGCGTGTCCCCCACGCGGGGCGGCTCGGCCGGGAGCGGGCTGCGCGCAGGCGCGCTTGTGGTTTTTGCACTACGGGAGGCCATTAAATTCCTTTATACCGAAAATTGTTCGATATACTGCACAAATTGCAATATCATAGAACATGGTGGATTCGATTGTCCACCAATCGGCCACTACCCAGCAGGAAAAGGAAACGCCACATGGCAAATAGCAGCGATTTTTACCAACACCTGGCGCGGGAATTGGTCGGTATCGAAGAGGCCGGCCTGTTCAAACAAGAGCGCGTGCTGGGCAGCGCGCAGGGCGCACATATCCACACTGTGGGTGCCGACGGCCAGCGGCGCGATGTGATTAATTTGTGCGCGAACAATTATTTGGGCCTATCGGCCCACCCGCAGGTGCTCGCTGCTGCGCATGCGGCGCTGGACAGCCACGGCTATGGCTTAAGTTCAGTACGCTTTATCTGCGGCACGCAAGACCTGCACAAAACCCTGGAAGCGCGCCTATCGGCTTTTTTGGGCACCGAGGACACGATTTTGTACGCCGCCGCGTTTGACGCCAACGGCGGTTTGTTTGAGCCGCTGCTCAGTGAGCAAGACGCCATCGTCAGCGACGAGCTAAATCATGCTTCCATCATCGACGGCATACGCTTGTGCAAAGCCCAGCGCTGGCGCTACCGGCACAATGACATGGCCGATCTGGAGCGCTGCCTGCAAGAGGCGGCCAAGGCCGGTGTGCGCCACACCCTGGTGTTTACCGATGGCGTGTTTTCCATGGATGGCACGATCGCCCAGTTGGACGCCATGCGCCATCTGTGCGACCAGTACGGCGCGCTGCTGGGCGTGGACGAATGCCATGCCACCGGCTTTGTCGGCGCCAGCGGGCGCGGCACGCATGAGTACCGCAAGGTTTTTGGCAAAGTGGACATCATCACCGGTACCTTGGGCAAAGCCTTGGGCGGTGCCAGCGGCGGTTTTACCAGCGGGCGCAAAGAAGTCATTGCCCTGCTGCGCCAGCGCTCGCGGCCCTATTTGTTTTCCAACACTTTGGCACCGGTGATCGCCGGCGCCTCAATGGCCGTGCTCGATTTGCTAGAGGCCGACACTGCCTTGCGCGACAGGCTTGAAGACAACACGCGCTTTTTCCGCAGCGCTTTGACCGATGCCGGTTTTGCCCTGCCGCCAGGCGAGCATCCCATCATCCCCGTGATGGTGGGCGATGCAGTGCTGGCGCAGCGTATGGCCGCGCGCCTGTTGGAACTGGGCGTTTATGTGGTGGGCTTTTTCTTTCCCGTGGTGCCGCGCGGCAAGGCACGCATCCGGGTGCAGATCAGCGCGGTACACAGCCGCGCAGATTTAGCGTTTGCCGCCGCCGCTTTTGCACAAGCGGGTCGCGAACTGGGCATCTTGGGCGAAGGAGCAGCAGCATGAACCCGCGCATCCTCATCATTGGCGCCAATGGCCAGATAGGCACTGACTTAGGCCACGCTTTGGCAGCGCGCTACGGCGCAGGCGCAGTCGTGCTGAGCGACATTGCTGCGCCAGCTGCTGGCGTGCCTGCAGGCATGACGCACCACACCTTGGATGCCACCGACGCGGATGCTTTGCAGCGCCTGGTAGTGCAGCAAGGGGTCACGCAGATTTACCTTTTGGCCGCCGCCTTGTCGGCGCGCGGTGAGCAGCACCCGGCCTGGGCCTGGGACCTGAATATGCGCAGTTTGCTCAATGTCCTGGAGCTGGCGCGCCAGTATCGCTTGCGCGTGTTTTGGCCCAGCTCAATTGCCGCCTTCGGTCCAGGCAGCCCCAGGGTACAAACGCCGCAGCACTGCGTTATGGACCCGGGCACGGTCTATGGCATCTCCAAGCTGGCCGGCGAGGGTTGGTGCGCCTGGTACCACCGGGTACATGGCGTGGACTTGCGCAGCCTGCGCTACCCCGGCCTTATCAGCTGGAAAACCGCCCCCGGCGGCGGCACCACGGATTACGCCATCGAGATATTCCACGCCGCTTTGCGCCAAGGCCACTACACCAGTTTTTTGGCGCCGCACACCGCGCTGCCCATGATGTACATGCCTGACGCGATACGCGCCACGCTGGAGCTGATGGACGCACCCGCGCATTGCATCGCCGAGCACCACAGCTACAACCTCGCCGCCTTGAGCTTTACGCCGGCGCAACTGGCCCAGGCGATTGCGCGCCAAGTGCCCGGCTTTAGCGTGGACTATGCGCCGGACTACCGCCAAGCCATTGCCGATGGCTGGCCGCAGTCGATAGACGATAGCGTGGCCCGGGCTGATTGGGGCTGGGTGCCGCAATTTGACCTGGATGCCATGGTGGCCGATATGTTGGCGCATCTGCGCCCGCAGCTAGAGGCTGCGCAAGAAGCACTGATCGCCTGAGGCGCTAAAAAGTGTGAAGCCCACCGATAAGCCGGATTCTGTGCACGCCGGGTTGCCCCGGCATGTGACCACCATTACTCTGGGCCTTTGATCACTCAAAAGCTCGGTGCTACCTACCCGCCAACTCCGGGGGCCCCGTCAACGTTGGCCTACTTGGTATTGCTGCGCGTAGAGATTGCCCGTTTCACCTTCGCGCACTGTTGCAACTTGCGCTGCGCCGGGGCCCGAAACTCGTCTCTGTTGCTCTAATCCTCACCTTATGCCGCTCCCTTGCGGGCGCAGTTTTCAGTGGACAGCCGTTAGCTGCTACGCTGCCCTATGCAGTCCGGACGTTCCTCCAGTGCTTTGTTTCCAAAATTGCACCAGCGGTGGTCTGGCGGGCTTCACGGCCCGGATTATCGGCCTTGGCATATCCATATAAGCAACAAGCAGCCCAATCTGCCCCAAAATAGCAGCCACGCGCAGGCCGCCGCGCCCGCTGCCATCACCCCCTACCGAAAGACTCCATGAAAGCCGACAATATTCTGCACACCATTGGCAACACGCCGCACGTCCGCATCAACCGCCTGTTCGGGCCGGATACGCAGGTCTGGATCAAGTCCGAGCGCAGCAACCCCGGCGGCTCGATCAAGGACCGCATTGCGCTGGCCATGGTGGAGGATGCGGAAAAGTCCGGCGTGTTGCAGCCTGGCGGCACCATCATCGAGCCCACCTCGGGCAACACCGGCGTCGGCCTGGCCATGGTGGCCGCCGTCAAAGGCTACCAACTGATTTTGGTGATGCCCGACAGCATGTCCATCGAGCGGCGTCGCCTGATGCTGGCCTATGGCGCCAGCTTTGACCTGACGCCGCGCGAAAAAGGCATGAAGGGCGCCATCGCCCGCGCGCAGGAGCTGGTCGATGCCACGCCCGGCGCCTGGATGCCGCAGCAGTTTGAAAACCCGGCTAATGTGGAAGTTCACGTGCGTACCACCGCGCTGGAAATCCTGGCCGACTTTCCCGAGGGGCTGGACGCCATCATCACCGGCGTAGGCACCGGCGGCCACATTACCGGCGTGGCGCAAGTGCTAAAAGCCAAGTGGCCGGGCCTGAAGGTGTTTGCGGTCGAGCCGACGCAAAGCCCGGTCATTTCCGGCGGCGCCCCCTCGCCACACCCCATTCAAGGCATTGGCGCAGGATTCATCCCGAAAAACCTGCACACCGATTTGCTCGACGGCGTGATCCAGGTCGAAGCCGAAGCCTCCCGCGAAATGGCCCGGCGCAGCGCCGCGCAAGAAGGCATTCTGGTCGGCATCAGCAGCGGCGCCACGCTGGCCGCGATTGCCCAAAAGCTGCCCGAACTACCCGCTGGCGCCAAGGTGCTGGGCTTTAATTACGACACCGGAGAGCGCTATTTGTCGATTGAGGGGTTTTTGCCGGCCTGAGATTTTTCACAGCTCTGCGTTGGCGGCTAAAGGGACTTACTTCAACGATCGAACAGGTGGTCAATGCGATGCGTCTTGGCTCTTGACCCTGAGCCAATTTTCCACCGCTAAGCCAGGATATGTGCCAAAGTCGCTCGTGTTGTTGGTGACCACAATGGCGCCTAGCGAAACCGCGTGCGCGGCTATCAGTTTGTCGAGGTGGTCTTTTTTGGAGTCCCGGGTTGCCAGGCGGATCGGGCCACAGGCCTGGGCGGCGGCGCTGTCAAAGGGTGCCACCACAATGTCCTGTACCAAACTGGCCAGATTTATGCGTTCCCGCGCGGGGTCTCCCGCGGCGGCGACGCCATATTCCAACTCCGCGTGGGTAATGGCCGACATCAGCACATCCCCGACCTGGCACTGCGCAAAGCGCTCAGACACCTCAGGCGGCTGATTCTTCATGAGGTAGATACACATATTGGTATCGAGCATGTAGAGCGCCATCAAAGCGCCTCTCTTTCCACTTGTTCTTGGTCTTCGCGGCCACCCTGCATAAAGTCGGGCGAAAAAGCGGCGAACTTAGTCAGCACGCCAGACAAAGAGCGCCGCGTAGGGCGGATGCGTATTTCATCGCCAAGTCGCTCGATTTCCAGGTCGATATCCGTGCGCGCGTAGGCCAGCGCGGCGGGTATGCGGATGGCTTGTGAGTTCCCGTTTTTGAAAGCCTTGGTTGCCTGCATTGCTAGCCCTCTAATGAATGTACATTGTGTGTATGCTAATCCAAAATCCTGAAAATGGAAAATATAGATGTACACAAGTGTGTATTTGGCCGCGATAAATGCATGCCATTTATCGCAAAACCCGCGCAACCTAGGGAAAACCCTTATAGTGCAAGCCATGCACGCCATCACTTCCGGGTTTTACTGGTTTCTCGCCAAATTGCTGGCGCCGTGGCATTTTGCGCTGTTGGCGTTCAGTGCCAAGACCAGTACGCAGGGGCATGAGGGCTTTGTACCGGTGCGCGAGTTGCACCTCCCGGATCGCCCAGATGTGCTGACCCACTTATTAGCGCTGAGCGGGCCGGACCGCTACCTGCGCTTTGGCTACGCTGCGAAGGACGCCCAAATCGAGCACTATGCCGCCACCCTGGACTTTGGGCGTGACCGCGTGTTTGGCATTTACAACCGCAAGCTCTGCCTGATTGCCGCGGCGCATCTGGCCTACATGCAAGAACCGCAGGCGGCCAGTTGTGCTGAGTTTGGCGTCTCCGTGTTGCCGGCCTGGCGTGGGCGCGGCTTTGGTACCGAACTGTTCGAGCGCGCGGTGCTGCATGCGCGCAACGACCATATCTCGCTCATGTTCATCCACGCCCTGAGCCAAAACACCGCCATGCTGCATATCGCCCGGCGCGCAGGCGCCGCCGTGGAGCGCCTGGGCTCGGAGTCCGAGGCCTACCTGACATTGCCTTCGCCCACCCTGCAATCGCATTGGCACGAGGCAGTGGATGCCCAGCTGGCCGACACCGATTACCAGCTCAAATCGCAGGCCCGCCATTTCTGGGCCTTGTTGGCCGGTATCCAGGAAACGCGGCAGGCGATTCGGGATGCCAGCGGCAGCTCCGGTTCCTAGGGTTTGTCTGGGTCAGGTGCCGTACCCCGCTGCCTTGGCAATGGGCTATCCTTAAGGCTTCGCAAAAACGGCAGCTTTGCCCCACGCCAGTGTCCGACCCCCACCCCGCGCCATCCCACGATAAAGAAGACAAGCGAACTTTTCTGCAACGCCTGGCAGAGTTCCTGCACCCCGGCCCGGACTCGGCTGAGGAGCTGATGGAGACCTTGGCCGAGGCCGAGGACAACAAAATCATAGGCGCCCAGTCCCGCGCCATGCTCGAAGGCGTGATCCGCATGGCCGACATGACCGCCGGCGACGTGATGGTGGCGGCCACGCGCATGGACTTGCTGGACATCCAGTCGCCTATGGACGAGCTACTGCACACCGTGATCGATACCGCGCACTCGCGCTTTCCGGTCTTCGAAGGTGAGCGGGAAAACATCATCGGCATCTTGATGGCCAAGGACTTGCTCAAACTCCAGCGCGCCCCCGAGCTCAATATCCGTGCGCTTTTGCGCCCGGCGGTATTTGTGCCCGAGACCAAGGGCCTGAACGACTTGCTGCGCGACTTCAAAGGCAACCGCAATCACCTGGCCATCGTGATCGACGAGTTCGGCCGTGTGGCAGGCCTGATCACCATCGAGGACGTGCTGGAGCAAATCGTCGGCGAGATCGAAGATGAATTCGATATCGACGACGACGAGGGCGATGTGTTTGCGCTGCCCGACCGCAGTTTCCGTGTGAACGGCGACGCCACACTGGAGCGCGTGAGCAGCGCCTTCGGCGTGGACTTGCTGGCGCGCGAAGATGCCGACGACTTTGACACCATAGGCGGCCTGGTGGCCCATGAAATGGGCCATGTGCCCCAGCGCGGCGAGCGCCACACCATGCTGGGCTTGCAGTTTGTGGTGCTGCATACGCGCGGCGGCGCGGTGCGTTGGTTCAAAGTGTCACCCCTGACTACGCACGCCAAGCCGTGATGCGCTTGCCCGTGCAGCTGGCTATGCCTGTTCTGGCGGGCATGCTGCATGCAGCCGGTGTGGCCTGGCCTTTGCACTTTCTGCTGGACTATGGCCAGCCGCAATGGCCGCTGCAATTGCTGTCCATGGCCTTATTGGCCGGCGCTCTTTTGGGTGCCAGCTCGGCGGGGCAAGCTGCACTGCGTGCCTGGGTGTTCACTACCGTGTATTTAGGCTGTACTTTCGGCTGGCTGTTTACCGCTATGCACACCTATGGCGGCATGCCCGCGCCCCTGGCTGCGCTGGCCGAGTGGCTGCTGGCGGGCGCGCTGGCCCTCTATTTTGCGATTGCCGCTGGCCTGTGGTGGCGCCTGGCGCAGCGTGGCGCGCTTTGCGGCGCGCTCCTGTTCGGCTTAGTGTGGATGATGGCCGAGCTGGCGCGCGGCACCTGGCTTACCGGCTTTGGCTGGGGCGCGGGTGGCTATGCGCATGTCGATGGCCCCCTGGCCTTCTTTGCGCCCTGGCTGGGCTCCTACGGCATGGGCGCAGTGGCCGGGTTTATCGGCATGGCCTTGGCGCAGGCGCTGATGCGCGCCATGGGTCGGCGCGTGCCTAGTGGGGTGCTCCCTTCGGGCACGGAAGCTTTGCTGGCGGCCTTGGCGCTGCTGATCGCGCCCCTGCTGATTCCGGCGGCTTGGAACCAGTGGACGCGCGATGCCGGCAGCTTTAGCGTCACGCTTTTGCAAGGCGGCATCGCGCAGGATGAAAAGTTTGAACAAGCCAGCGGCGTGCCCCAGGCGCTTAAGTGGTACGAAGCGCAGTTGCTGGGTGCCAACAGCGATCTGGTGGTCGCGCCTGAAACCGCCGTTCCCTTGCTGCCCCAGGAATTGCCTGAAGGCTATTGGGAGCGTTTGAGCAGCGGCTTGCGGGAAAACGGCCATGCGGCCATTTTTGGTATTCCACTTGGCGATAGCCAGCAGGGCTACTCCAACTCGGTTATCGGCTTGATGCCAGGCCAAGCGCAAATCCAGCGCTACGACAAGCACCACCTGGTGCCCTTTGGCGAATTCATCCCGCCTTTGTTTCGCTGGTTCACTAACTTGATGCACATCCCCTTGGGCGACTTCAACCGCGGCCCATTGGGTCAGGCCTCGTTTGCCATGCCCGGGCAAAGGCTGGCGGTGCATATTTGCTATGAAGACTTGTTTGGCGAAGAGTTAGCCACGCGTTTTATAGATCCGGCCAGTGCACCTACGGCGTTGGTCAATGTCAGCAATCTGGCCTGGTTTGGTGACGGTCTGGCCATCTACCAACACCTGAGCATCGCGCGCATGCGGGCTTTGGAATTTGGATTGCCGGTGTTGCGCTCTACCAATACCGGCGCCACCGCCATCATCGCGCACACCGGCGCGGTGCAAGCGCAATTGCCCTATGGCCCAGCAGGTGTTTTGCAAGGGCAAGTGCAAGGCCGCTCGGGGCTAACGCCCTTTGCACGCTGGGCGGCGCGTTGGGGCCTGTGGCCCTTGTGGCTGACCGGCTTGAGCGCCTTGGCTTGGGCCGCAATCGCTCGCCGACGCAGTGCCTAAAGCGTCAAATCTTAGCGCGACCGCGCACAAAGCATTGGCCCGTAAAATTGAACGCGTACGCTACAAGACCTTGTAAGCAGCCCACCCGACTGCGCGACCGCCGCGCCCCAGCCACTTCATGAAGACATTCCAGCAAATTATTCTGACCTTGCAGTCCTATTGGGACCAGCAAGGCTGCGCCCTCTTGCAACCCTACGATATGGAAGTGGGCGCTGGCACCTCGCACACCGCTACGTTTTTACGCGCCATCGGCCCCGAGCCCTGGAAGGCCGCCTATGTGCAACCCAGCCGTCGCCCCAAAGATGGGCGCTACGGCGAAAACCCCAACCGCTTGCAGCACTACTACCAGTACCAGGTGGTGATGAAACCGGCCCCGGCCAATATTTTGGACTTGTACCTCGGTTCCCTAGAGGCGCTGGGCTTTGACCTGAAACAAAACGACATCCGCTTTGTGGAAGACGATTGGGAAAACCCCACCCTGGGCGCCTGGGGCCTGGGCTGGGAAGTCTGGCTCAATGGCATGGAAGTGACCCAGTTCACCTATTTCCAGCAGGTAGGTGGCATCGACTGCAAGCCGGTCACCGGTGAAATTACCTACGGTCTGGAGCGCCTAGCCATGTATTTGCAAGGGGTGGACAATGTCTATAACTTGCAATGGACCGCCGACATGACGTATGGCGATGTGTACAAGCAAAACGAAGTGGAGCAGTCCACTTACAACTTTGAACACAGCGACACCGACTTTCTATTTGCCGCGTTTTCTGCACATGAAAAGCAAGCCAAGCATTTGATCGATGTGCCCCTGGCCTTGCCGGCCTACGAACAAGTGCTCAAAGCTGCGCACACCTTTAATTTGCTGGACGCACGCGGCGCCATCAGCGTGACTGAGCGGGCTGCTTACATGGGGCGCATCCGCAACCTGGCGCGCGGCGTGGCGCAGTGCTATTACGAGAGCCGCGAGCGCCTGGGCTTCCCCATGGCCCCGCCCGAGTGGGTTGCGCAAATGGCAAAGAAGGCGGCATAAGCATGACCACTGAAAACCTGCTGGTCGAACTCTTTGTAGAAGAACTGCCGCCCAAGGCTTTGAAAAAGCTGGGGCTGGCCTTTGCCACCGTGCTGGCCGATAGCCTGAAAGCGCAAGGCCTGGCTGCTGCGGATGCGGCGGTCACGGATTACGCCTCGCCGCGCCGCCTGGCGGTGCATGTGACGGGTGTTACCGCGCAAGCGGTTGACAAAGCCGTGTCGCAAAAACTAATGCCGGTTACCGTGGGTTTAGATGCTAGCGGACAAGCTACACCGGCCTTGCTAAAAAAGCTGCAAGCCCTGGGCGCGGGACCCGAGGCTGTTGCCGGTTTGCAAAAGCGCCTGGACGGCAAAGCCGAGGCTTTGTACTTTGACAGCACCGTGCGCGGCGCCAGCCTGGACGAGGGTTTGCAAAAAGCCTTGTCCGATGCGATCGCCAAGCTGCCGATCCCCAAAGTGATGAGCTACCAGCTAGAGCGCGATTGCGACATGCCCGGCTGGAGCACCGTGAGTTTTGTGCGCCCGGCGCATGGCTTGCTGGCTTTGCATGGCAGCGCGGTGGTGCCGGTGCAGGCGTTGGGCTTGCAGGCCGGTAACAGCACCCAAGGCCACCGTTTTGAAGCCCTTATGTCGCCAGTGCTGATTACACATGCCGATGACTACGCCGCCACCCTGGAGCGCGATGGCGCGGTGATCGCCAGCTTTGACGAACGCAGCCGCGCCATGGTGCGCGCCTTGCGCAGCGAAGCCATGCGCCTGGGCCGCCGCTTGGAAGTGGAACCGCCCCATTTGAGTGACGGCGAAGCCGAAGCGGTATTGCTGGACAACGCGCTGGTGCAGGAAGTGACCGGCTTGGTGGAGCGTCCCACCGTGATGGTGTGCAATTTTGACGAAGCGTTTTTGCAAGTGCCGCAAGAGTGTTTGATTCTGACCATGAAGGCGAATCAAAAATACTTCCCGCTCTTCGATGACGCGGGTAAGTTAAGCAACCAGTTTTTAATCGTCAGCAATATCAATCCCGCAGACCCCCGCTTTGTGATTGGGGGCAACGAGCGGGTGGTGCGCCCACGCCTGGCCGATGCTAAATTCTTTTTCGAGCAGGATAAAAAACACAGCTTGGAGTCGCGCGTCCAGGGTTTATCCAAAGTGGTGTATCACAACCAATTGGGCACGCAGGGTGATCGTATGCAGCGGGTGTGCCAGATCGCCGGGGCCATCGGCATGCGCATCGGAGGCAAAGCCCTTGCCGATAAAGCCATATTGGCCGGGCGTTTGGCAAAGACAGACTTGCTGACCGATATGGTGGGCGAGTTCCCCGAGCTACAAGGCATCATGGGTAATTACTACGCTAGGAATGATGCTAAGCACGATGACCGTCTGGACGACGAGATAGCCAATGCAATTTCTGACCACTACCATCCTCGATTTGCCGGAGATAGCCTACCTACCAATGACGTCGGGCGAGCACTTGCCTTGGCAGATAAATTAGAAACCCTGGTGGGCCTGTTTGGTATTGGCAGTCTGCCCACAGGTGACAAAGATCCTTTTGCCTTGCGTCGCCATGCACTCGGGGTTATTCGCATACTCATGGATGGGCGTAACTTGCCACTGAGCTTGCCGGGCTTGCTAGACGTCGCTGTCCCGGCATTCGGCGAACTGATAAAAGACCCGCGCTCTGCGCTGCTGGACTTTATTTTTGATCGATTGGCGGGCAACTTGCGGGAGCAAGGTCATAGTGCGCAGGAGGTGGATGCGGTTCTGGCGCTGCGTCCGCCACAACTAGGCGAGGTAAGTCGTCAACTTGAAGCGGTGCGCGCCTTCGCAAGCCTGCCCGAAAGCGCCGCGCTGGCGGCTGCGAACAAGCGCATTGGCAACATCTTGAAAAAATCGGAAGCCGCACAAGGCCAGGTAGATGCCGCGTTGCTGCAAGAAGAAGCCGAAAAGGCTTTATTCGCCGCCATGCAAACGGTGGTGCCTCAGGCGGATGCTTGGTTTGCTGCCAAGGACTACACCGCCAGCTTGCAAGCACTCGCGGCGCTGCGCGCGCCAGTGGATGCGTTTTTTGATGGCGTGATGGTCAATGCCGAGGACCCTGCGCTCAAGGCCAACCGGCTGGCGCTTTTGCAACAATTGCACAGCGCTATGAATCGCGTGGCCGATTTGGCCAAGCTGGCCGCTTAAACCTTTGTAGCACCATGAAACTTTGCATCCTTGACCGCGACGGCACCATCAATGAGGACAGCGACGAGTACATCAAGTCCGCTGACGAATGGATACCGCTGCCCGGCGCGCTAGAGGCCATAGCCCGCATCAACCATGCCGGCTGGCATGTGGTGGTGGCCAGCAACCAGTCCGGACTGGGGCGCGGGCTGTTTGATGTGGCAGCGCTCAATGCCATGCACGCCAAAATGCACAGCATGTTGGCCGCGGTGGGCGGGCGCATCGATGCCGTTTTTTACTGCCCCCACAGCCCGGCTGAAAACTGTCACTGCCGCAAACCCGCTTCGGGTTTGTTTGAACAAATTGCCGAGCGTTATGGCATGGGCCTGGCCACCATGCCAGCCGTGGGTGACACCCCCCGCGACATGGTTGCCGCTATTGGAGCGGGCTGCACGCCGCATGTGGTGCAAACCGGCAAAGGCGCACTGTGGCGCGGCCGGCCTTTGCCAGAGGACTTTCCGCCGCAAACCATGGTGCATGCAGACCTGTCCGCGTTTGCGGACTATTTGGTAGCGCGCAGCTAGCGCCTGGTTTTACCTGCGCAACAGATTTATGCCATTCATTCGCTCGGTTTTGCACATGCTGTGGATGATGGCCACCGTAGTACCTTTTGCGATTGCGATTTTGGGCGCCTCGATTTTTATCCGGGGCAATCCGCTATGGGCCATGGCGCGTGCGTGGTTGCGCACCGCGATTGCCGGTGCCCGCGTGATTTTGGGTATTCGGGTGCGCGTTAACGGCTGGGAGCATTTGCCCACTGGTGAAAACAGTGCCGCTGTTTTGCTGGTCAAGCACCAATCCACGCTGGAGACTTTTTTGCTGCCTTCGCTCATGCCGCATCCGTTGGCTTTTGTATTCAAAAAAGAGCTGTTGTATGTGCCGTTTTTTGGTTGGGCCATGAGCCGCCTCGACATGATTCATATTGACCGTAGCCAGCGTTCCCAAGCCTTTAACAAGGTCGTGTCGCAAGGCCAAGAATTACTCGCCCGCGGCGTCTGGATCATTATGTTTCCCGAAGGTACGCGCATACCGCGTGGCGAAAAAGGCCTGTACAAAGCGGGCGGCACGCGCCTGGCTATTGAAACCGGCGCGCCGGTGTTTCCGATTGCGGTGAATTCGGCCCGCGTTTGGCCGCGCAAAGCCTTTGTCAAATACCCTGGTTTGGTAGATGTGTCCATCGGCCCGGCGATCGCCAGCGCAGGCCGCAGCCCGGACGAAATGATGCGCGAGGTAGAGGCTTGGATCGAGACCGAAATGCGCCGTCTGGACCCGGACGCTTACCCGCCAAAGCCTTAGCGCACCAGAGCACTCGGGCCATGCATCCGCTGCTACGTTACACCCTGGATTTGTTTGAATCGCTGGGCGCTGCGCCACCGGCTACAACGGCGCCCCCCAAGCTGCCAGCCCGCGCGCCGCGCCGCGCTGCCAAGCCCGATGTGTCCAAGGCATCAAGCGATAAGGCCCCGATTGCCGGCCCATCCGAAGCGACCGTCTTTGCCCATCCCCAAGCCACGCGCAGCCTGCGTTTGCAAGGGGTGCAGGTAGCGTTTTCGGTAGTGCGTGCGCGCCGCCGTAGCATCGGCATGCGCATCGGGCCCGATGGCTTGAGCGTGCGCGCACCGCGCTGGACATCCTTGCTCGAAATCGACCAGGTCTTGCTCGCACGTGCTCAGTGGATAGTGCGCAAACTGCAGGAAAGCCGCGAGCGGCATACGCACTTGCAGCAAACCCGTATTGACTGGTGCGATGCTGCGGTCTTTCCCTATCTTGGCGGGCTGTTGCGCTTGCGTTTGGACCCTTCGCATGGCTTTAGTGCGGTGGGCGCCGCTTTGGACGAGGCGCAGGGCGGGCAGGATGGGCCGCTGTTGCGCGAGTTGCGCATCGCGCTGCCGGTGGACGCTAGCGCTGCGCAAATCCGCGATGCCACGCAGGCCTGGCTGATGCGCCAGGCCCAGGCCTTGTTTGAGGAGCGGCTCAACCACTTTGCGCCGCAATTACAAGTGCGCTGGACCCGCTTGTCACTGAGCAATGCCGACAAGCGCTGGGGCAGCGCAAAAAGCGACGGCTCGATTCGCCTGAACTGGCGCTTGATGCATTTTGAGTTGCCGGTGATCGACTATGTGGTGGCGCATGAGCTGAGCCATTTGCGGGTGATGAACCACAGCCCCCATTTCTGGCAAACCGTGGGCAGCGTGATGCCCGACTACCCGCAGCGGCGCGAAAAGCTCAAAGACCCGACCGCGCCGCTTTGGTAAACAAGTGGCTTAGACCGGCAGGCTGAATCGGTACACACCGTCGACGCCCAGAGTGCGGCGTAGTTTTTTCTGGAACCACAGCATATGCAAATGCGCTACTGCTTCGCCCATGGCAAAAGTCATCTGGTGCAAGTCCAGTGCGCGTTTGAACAGTACCGGTACCACATCGCGTGCGCTTTGCGGTCCGGCTTCGCAGGCCTGCATTACTTCGGCCAGGCGCTCACGGTGGTGGGTGTGCAGTTGTTCAATGCGTACATGCAAACCGGTGAAGGGCTTACCGTGCGCAGGTAGTGTTAACGTTTCAGTGGGCAGGGGTTTGAACTTGTCAATCGAGTCCAAAAACAGTTTGAGCGCATCGGCCTCGGGCTCTTGTTCATAGACGCTGACGTTGGTGGAAATGCGTGGCAGCATCATGTCGCCGCCGATCAGCACAGCCAAGTCTTCGCAATACAGCGCGATATGTTCGGGCGCGTGGCCGTAGCCACTGATACAGCGCCAGCTGCGGCCGCCGATGTCCAGCATAGTGCCGTCCATCAGGCGGTGGTAGCTGTCGGGCACTGATGGCACCAGATTAGGAAAGTAGTTGGTGCGGGCGCGAACTTGCTCTACCGAACCCTCGTCGTTCATGCCGTGGGCGGCGAAATAGGCGGCCGAGCGCTCACCGCCAAAGCCGTTGGCGCCCATGCAGGCAAAGCGCGCCACCTGGTAGTCGGCGGCGCTGATCCATAAATCGACTTTCCAGCGTTCGCATAACCAATGCGCCAGGCCGATATGGTCTGGGTGCATATGCGTGCAGATGACGCGCAGGATCGGTAAACCTTGCAACTCACTGGCGAAAATTTGCTCCCATTGGGCCTTGGCCTCGTCGCGGTGGATGCAACAGTCCACCACGCTCCAGCCCTGTACCGGGCCGTTTTCGCCTTCTATGCAATCACGCAAGAGCCACAGGTTGATATGGTCCAGCGCAAAAGGCAGTGTCATGCGTACCCACAAAATGCCAGGCGCCACTTCGATGCTGCCCCCCGGCGTCGGCAAGGCACTGCCCAATGGATAGTGCAGGTGGGATTCGAGGGCGTTCATGGTGGGCGGCTTATGGTTCATAATTGACGTTTACGTAAACGTCAACCCCGATTCTAGACAGCCCGGCCTCGTGCCTCTGTCGCATTGGTTTGTGCCTTGCATCTTGCCCGTTCTTTGCCGCCGCCTATGAGCAGTACCTTCAGCATCAGCGACTTGTCACGCGAGTTTGACCTGACCACCCGGGCTATTCGTTTTTACGAAGATCTGGGCTTGTTGCAGCCTGAGCGCACCGGTCCGGGCGGGCGCAACCGGGTGTACAGCGTGCGCGACCGCACACGATTGAAGTTGACCTTGCGTGCCAAGCGTCTGGGCCTGAGCTTGACCGAGGCCAAGGACATCATCGACACCTATGAAAGCCCGCGCGATAGCGGCATGCAGCTGAGCAAATTTTTGGAAGTGCTGGAGGTGCACCGCAGCCGCATTGAAGAGCAGATGGCCGATTTGCAGTCCAATCTGGACGAGATCAAAGTGCACCAGCGCGAAGCGCGTGCGCTGCTGGGCAAAGTGGCGGCGAGCCCGCCTAAAAGCAAAAAACCCAAAAACCAGGTCGTGCATGTCCGCTGATTCCCGGCCTTATCCATTGCTGTGGGAGCGCATTGCCACCAGTTTGGCGCGCCAGGGCATGTCGCAGGCGCTGGGCGTGCGCTTGCTACGCGCCGAGCCGGGTTGCGTCGAGTTGGCCCTGCCTTATTCGGACAAAGTGACGCAGCAGCAACTGGGGTTTCATGGCGGCGCCACCGGTATGCTGGCCGATATCGCTGGCGGCTATGCGGCGCTGACGCTTGCCCCCGAGGGGCTTGAGGTCACCACGGTGGAATACAAAATCAATTTTCTGGCGGCTTTTAAAGAGGGCGAATTGCGCGCCACCGGCAAAGTGGTGCGCGCCGGCAAGCGGATTACGGTGGCATCGGCAGAGGTGCTGCATGTGGATGCGCAGGGGCACACTAGCCCGTGTGCGCTGATGCAGCAAACTTTGACTACGGTGCCCGCCAGCGCCTGACAATTTTTTGCAAGGGGACTAAAAATGACATTACCAGGGCTGGACTTTCAACTCGGGCAAGACGTGGATGCGCTGCGCGAAGCGGTGCATGATTTCGCGCAAGCCGAAATCGCGCCGCGCGCCACCGCCATCGACCGCGACGACCAGTTCCCCATGGACTTGTGGCGCAAGATGGGCGATCTGGGCGTGCTGGGCATCACCGTCGAAGAAGAATATGGCGGCGCCGCTATGGGCTATTTGGCCCATATGGTGGCCATGGAGGAGATTTCGCGCGCCAGCGCTTCAGTGGGTTTGTCCTACGGCGCGCATAGCAATTTGTGCGTTAACCAAATCCGCCGCAATGGCACGCCCGAGCAGCGTCAGCGTTATCTACCCAAGCTTATCAGCGGCGAACACGTGGGCGCCCTGGCCATGAGCGAGCCCGGTGCGGGTAGCGATGTGCTGTCTATGAAACTGCGCGCGCAGGACAAGGGTGGTTACTTTGTGCTCAATGGCAGCAAGATGTGGATCACCAACGGCCCGGATGCGGACACCCTGGTGGTCTATGCCAAAACCGATCCGGAGCTGGGCGCGCGCGGCGTCACCGCTTTTTTGATTGAAAAAAGCATGCCGGGTTTCTCGGTCGCGCAAAAACTCGACAAGCTGGGCATGCGTGGCAGCCACACGGGCGAGCTGGTGTTCAACAACGTGGAGGTGCCTTTAGCTAATGTGCTGGGCGGCATCAACAATGGTGCCAAGGTCTTAATGAGCGGCTTGGACTATGAGCGTGCGGTGCTGAGCGGCGGACCTTTGGGCATCATGCAGGCGGTGATGGACAACGTCATACCCTATATCCACGAGCGCAAGCAATTTGGCCAAAGCATTGGCGAGTTCCAGTTGATTCAGGGCAAGGTCGCCGACATGTACACCGTGTTGCAAGCCGGTCGATCGTTTGCGTATGTGGTGGCTAAAAACTTGGACGCCCTGGGCAGCGAGCATGTACGCCGCGTGCGCAAAGACTGCGCCAGTGTGATTTTGTGGACTGCCGAGAAAGCCACCTGGATGGCCGGTGAAGGCGTGCAGATATTTGGTGGCAATGGCTATATCAACGACTACCCCTTGGGCCGCTTGTGGCGCGATGCCAAACTCTATGAAATCGGTGCTGGAACCAGTGAGATTCGCCGTATGCTCATTGGCCGTGAATTGTTTTCCGAAACCGCCTAAACCTTGTAGCGTAAAGCTGAACTTGTATGACCCAGTTAAATGATTTATTTGCCCGCAACCGCACCTGGGCCGCTGAAATGGAGCGCAAGCAGCCGGGCTTTTTCACTGGTCTGACGGCCCAGCAAAAGCCCCGCTATATGTGGATCGGCTGTTCGGACAGCCGCGTGCCTGCCAACCAGATCATCGGCCTGGCGCCAGGCGAAATTTTTGTCCACCGCAATGTGGCCAATGTGGTGGTGCACTCGGATTTGAACGCCCTGTCCACCATCCAGTTTGCCGTCGAACGTTTGAAGGTACGCGATATTTTGCTAGTTGGCCACTACGGCTGCTCGGGCGTGCAGGCGGCGCTGGAAGGCGCGCGCATCGGCCTGGCAGACAATTGGCTGCGCCACATACAGGATGTGCGCGACAGGCACCAGTCCTTGATCGACGCCGCGCCCGAGGCCGCCCGCGCCAATATCTTGTGCGAGCTCAATGCGGTGGAGCAAGTGCTCAATGTGGCGCAAAGCACCGTCTTGCAAGACGCCTGGGCGCGCGACCAGGAGGTGATGTTGCATGGCTGCGTCTATGGCCTGCACGATGGCTTGCTCAAAGATTTGCACATGCATTTGGGTGGCAAAGACGATATTGCCGCCATCTACCGCGCGGCGATTGCCGCCATCGCCGCTGCGCCGCGTTAAGCCTCAACCGCTATGTTCCCCACCCGCCTGGATTCGCCGCTGGCCTATGACATCGCCAAGGCCATGATGGATGGCTTTAACCGCCACTATCGATTGTTTCGCACCGAGTCTGCGCGCGCCAAACACCGCTTTGAAACTGCCGACTGGCATGGCCAGCAACGCGCCCAACGCGAGCGAATAGAGTTTTATGACTTGCGGGTGCTGGAATGCTCCAACCGCCTAGAGCGCGAGTTCAAGGCCGGTGAGCAGCCCATGGAGGTCTGGCAGCAGATCAAGTTGCTCTACATTGGTTTGTTGGTGGACCACCACCAACCGGAGCTGGCAGAAACTTTTTTCAACTCGGTGACCACCAAAATACTGCACCGCAGCTATTTCCAAAACGACTTTATTTTTGTGCGTCCTGCGGTCAGTACCGAGTACATCGAGAGCAGCGAGGCCGAGAGCCGCCCCACCTACCGCGCCTACTACCCCACGCGCGAAACCATGCAAGCGACGGCGCTGCGCATCGTCCATGACTTTGACCTGCGCCTCGGGTTTGAAGACCTGGAGCGCGATACCGCGCGGGTAGCGCAAGTCATGCGCCAGCAATTAGGCGACTTTGCTTTGCGCGCCAATTTTCAGGTGCAGGTGCTCACCGGCTTGTTCTTTCGCAACAAGGGTTGCTATATCGTTGGCAAGCTGATCAACGGTTTTCAAGAACTGGGTTTTGCCTTACCGGTATTGCATGGCAAAACCGGTCTGCTGCGCATCGACGCGGCCTTGTTTGGCGAAGAAGATCTGCTGATGCTGTTTAGCTTTGCACGCGCCTACTTTATGGTGGAAATGCAAGTGCCATCGGCCTATGTGCAGTTTTTACGCAGCCTGATGCCGCGCAAACCACGCAATGAAATCTACAACGCGCTGGGACTGGCCAAGCAAGGCAAGACGCTTTTTTACCGCGACTTTTTGCACCACCTGCGCCACTCTACCGACAAGTTCCGTATTGCGCCGGGCATCAAGGGCATGGTGATGCTGGTGTTTGATCAGCCTAGTTTTCCTTATGTGTTCAAAGTCATCAAAGACTTCTATCCACCGCCCAAGGACACCTCGCGCGAACAAATCAAAGGCAAATACTTGCTGGTCAAGCAACACGACCGCGTCGGGCGCATGGCCGACACCTTGGAATACAGCGGCGTGGGTTTTCCCTTGAACCGCTTTGAGCCAGAGTTATTGGCCGAGATCGAAAAATTTGCGCCCAGTCAGTTGCAAGTCAACACCCGCAGCGATGGTACGCAGGAAGTCATCATTGCGCATGTGTACATCGAGCGGCGCATGATTCCACTGAACATCTATTTGCAAGAAGCCTTTGACGCCGGTGGTGCCGATGCGGCCAATGCCTCGGCCAACGCCGAGCGCGCACGCGGCCAGATTTCGCGCGGCGTAGTGGAATACGGCAATGCCATTAAAGACCTGGTGGCGGCCAATATTTTCCCAGGCGATATGTTGTGGAAAAACTTCGGCATCACGCGCCATGGCAAGGTGGTGTTTTATGACTACGACGAAATCGAGTACATCACCGATTGCAATTTCCGCCGCGTACCGACGCCGCGCAATGAAGAGGAAGAAATGTCTGGTGAGACCTGGTACAGCGTAGGCCCCAAAGACGTGTTCCCTGAAACCTTCACCCCGTTTTTACTCGGTAACCCGGCAGTGCGCAAAGTCTTTATGGAGCACCATGCCGACTTGCTGGACGTGGACTTTTGGCAAGGCCACAAAGACCGCATCGCCCAAGGTTATGTGCATGACGTGTTCCCCTATGACCGGGAAAAACGCTTTGAAACCGATTGATGTACCCAACACTTTGAAGGAGCCCCACCATGCAAGACCCTATCGTTATTGTCAGCGCCGCCCGCACGCCCATGGGCAGTTTTCAGGGCGATTTTTCAAGCCTTTCCGCGCATGACCTGGGCGGTGCCGCTATCCGCGCCGCCGTGGAGCGGGCGGGCATTGCACCCGATGCGGTAGGCGAAGTCTTGTTTGGCAACTGCCTGATGGCTGGCCAGGGCCAGGCCCCGGCGCGCCAGGCGGCATTCAAAGGCGGCTTGCCGCAAAGCGCGGGCGCGGTGACCCTGTCCAAAATGTGCGGCTCGGGCATGCGTGCAGCTATGTTTGCGCACGATATGTTGGCCGCGCACAGCCAAGATGTGCTGGTGGCTGGCGGCATGGAAAGCATGACCAATGCGCCTTACCTCTTGCTCAAAGGCCGAGGCGGTTACCGCATGGGCCATGACAAAGTCTATGACCACATGATGCTCGACGGCCTGGAAGACGCCTACGAAGCGGGCCGCAGCATGGGCACCTTTGGCGAAGACTGCGCCGCCAAATACAGCTTCACCCGCGCTGAGCAAGACGCATTTGCCACCGCCAGTGTGCAGCGCGCGCAAGCGGCCATTGCCAGCGGCGCTTTCGCCACCGAGATAACACCCGTCACGGTGAAAGAGCGTACTGGCGAGCGGGTAGTCAGCATGGACGAAGGCCCCGGCAAAATCAAGCTCGACAAAATCCCTGGCCTGCGTCCTGCATTTAAAAAAGACGGCACGATTACCGCAGCCTCCAGCTCGTCGATCAACGACGGCGCAGCCGCCATGGTCTTGATGCGCGCCAGCACCGCAGCCCAACTAGGCTGCAAGCCCCTAGCCCGCATCGTCAGCCACGCCACCCACGCGCAAGCGCCCGAATGGTTTGCCACCGCACCGCTGGGCGCAACACAAAAAGCTTTGGCCAAGGCCGGCTGGGCCGTGGGCGACGTGGATTTGTGGGAAGTCAACGAAGCTTTTGCAGTCGTGCCCATGGCGCTGATGAAAGAGTTGGGCATCGCGCACGACAAAGTCAACGTCAACGGCGGCGCTTGCGCATTGGGCCACCCGATTGGCGCGTCTGGCGCGCGCATCATGGTGACGCTATTGCATGCGCTGAAAGCGCGGGGCTTGAAGCGTGGTCTAGCGACGCTGTGTATTGGCGGCGGCGAAGCTACTGCGGTGGCGCTGGAAATGCTGTAAGGCCTCTCATGCTCCTGACCCCCGACCAAGAAGCCATCCGCGACGCGGTGCGCGAATTTGCGCAGAAAGAACTGTGGCCGCATGCCGCCCGCTGGGACAAGGAGCACCTATTCCCCAAAGAGGCGCACAAGGGGCTGGCGGCGCTAGGGGCTTACGGTATTTGCGTACCCGAGGAATACGGCGGCGTGCAGCTCGATTACCTCAGCCTGGCCTTGGTCTTGGAAGAAATTGCCGCTGGCGATGGCGGCACCAGCACGGTGATCAGCGTCACCAATTGCCCGGTCAATGCCATCTTGATGCGCTACGGCAATGCGGCGCAGAAAAAGCAGTGGCTGACGCCCTTGGCGCGGGGTGAGATGCTGGGCGCGTTTTGCCTGACTGAGCCGCATGTGGGTTCGGACGCGTCCAGCTTGCGCACCACAGCGGTCCGCGAAGGGGATGGCTATGTGCTCAATGGGGTGAAGCAATTCATCACCAGCGGCCAAAATGCGGATGTGGCGATCGTGGTTGCTGTCACCGACAAGGGTGCAGGCAAAAAAGGCATGAGTGCGTTTTTGGTGCCCACCAATGCGCCGGGTTATGTGGTGGCGCGGCTGGAAGACAAGCTGGGCCAGCACAGTAGCGACACCGCGCAAATCAATTTTGACAACTGCCGCATATCTGCGGAAAACCTGATCGGCAAAGAGGGCGAGGGCTATGGCATCGCATTGGGTGGCTTAGAGGGTGGGCGCATCGGCATTGCCGCGCAAAGCGTGGGCATGGCGCGCAGTGCGTTTGAAGTGGCGTTGGCTTATTCCAAAGACCGGCAGAGTTTTGGTGCGCCCATTTTTAACCACCAGGCTGTCGGTTTCCGGTTGGCGGAGTGTGCAACGCAATTGGAGGCTGCACGCCAATTGATTTGGCATGCAGCGGCCTTGCGCGACGCCGGCCGACCTTGCCTGAAAGAAGCCGCCATGGCCAAATTGTTTGCCAGCGAGATGGCGGAAAAAGTATGTACTGTCGCCATCCAAACCCTGGGCGGCTACGGCTATGTGAGCGATTTTCCGGTGGAGCGTATTTACCGCGATGTGCGCGTCTGCCAGATTTACGAAGGCACTAGCGACGTACAAAAGATCATCATCCAACGCGCCCTGGCGTAAACGAAAAACACAAGGAGACAGCATGCCAATTACCAAAGGATTTCGCCAACTCGTCGATGAGGCCAATGCCTGCATCACCACCTATTCCGTTACCCAAGTGCGCGAACGCCTGGCCGACGGGCGCATGCAATTGGTGGACATCCGCGACATCCGCGAAGCCGAGCGCGAGGGCACCATCGAAGGCGCGGTGCTGGCGCCGCGCGGCATGCTGGAGTTTTGGGTGGACCCGGCTTCGCCCTATTTCAAACCGGTGTTTGGCGAAGAGGCCAAGGAATATGTGCTGTTTTGCGCCGCCAGCTGGCGCAGCGCGCTGGCCACTAAAGCCTTACAGGAAATGGGCATGACCAATGTCGCCCACATCGACGGCGGCTTTGCTGCCTGGGTGAAAGACGGCGCGCCGGTGCAAAGCTGGGAAGCCCACAAGGCACAGGCCAAGGCCGCCAAAGGCGGATGAGCCAGGGCCCGCTGGCCCTTGCGGGCGACCCACTTTGCCCGTGCACGCGGGAAGGGGCGAAGGGCAAGTCGCTGCGCTTTTCGGCTTGTTGCGGCCCGTATCTAGAAAGCGATGTCGCCGCTCCCGACGCCCCAAGCCTGATGCGCTCGCGCTACAGCGCCTTTGTCTTGCAGCGTGAAGCCTATTTGCTGGGCACCTGGCACGCCAGCACCCGCCCGGTGCAAGTGGACTTTGACACCACGGGCAAGTGGCTGGGCCTGGAGCTGCGCAAAGCCTTAGCCAGCAGCCCAACCGAAGCCGAAGTGGAGTTTATTGCCCGCTTCAAACCTGCGGGGGCCAGCGCCTGGCGCCTGCACGAGCGCAGCCGCTTTGTGCTGCAAGCGGGACGCTGGTGGTATGTGGATGGGGTGCAGCGGGCTTGATCGCTGGGGCATTGCGCAGATGTGGACTTATCGCAAACCCATACGCTGCGTTTGGCCTTAGGCTAGCGCATTCCCAATTTCAGACCTGAAGCCATTGCCATGCCGCAAACCACCCCCGCCCTCGCCCACCTCAAAGTCCTGGACCTGTCGCGCGTATTAGCCGGGCCCTGGTGTACCCAAATGCTGGCGGACATGGGCGCCGATGTCATCAAAATTGAAAAGCCCGGCGAAGGCGACGACACGCGCCACTGGGGCCCGCCCTTTCTGCAAGATGCACAAGGCCAGGACACTGCGCACGCCAGCTATTTCACTGCCTGCAACCGCAATAAGCGCTCCATAGCGATCGATATTGCCAAGCCGCAAGGCCAGGCGCTGATTATGCAGCTGGCCCTGCAATGCGACATCTTGGTGGAAAATTTTAAAGTCGGCGGGCTGGCGCATTACGGCTTGGACTACGCCAGTTTGCACGCGCTCAATCCCCGTCTGATTTACTGTTCGATTACCGGCTTTGGCCAGACCGGGCCCTACGCCGAGCGCGCGGGTTATGACCTGATGATCCAGGCCATGAGCGGCATGATGAGCATCACTGGCAAACCCGAGGGTACGCCCGGTGGCAGCCCGCAGCGCGTGGGCGTGGCCTTGACGGATTTGTTTACCGGCGTTTACGCCTGCAGCGCGATTTTGGCAGCCATCGAGGTGCGCCACCGCACCGGCCTGGGCCAGCATATTGACATGAGTTTGCTCGACGTCGGCATGGCAATTTTGGCCAACCAGGCGGCGGGCTTTTTGAACACCGGCCAATCGCCCCAGCGCCAGGGCAATAGCCACCCCAGCCTGGTGCCCTACCGTGACTTTGAAACCCTAGACAGCGCCATGCTGTTGGCTATCGGCAACGACGGCCAGTTCGCGCGTTTTTGCGCCGTCGCCGGCCACCCGCAATGGGCGGCCGATCCGCGCTTTCACACCAATATCGAACGGGTGCGCCACCGCGACATCTTGGAAGCCCTGATGCAGGTCGAAACGCGCAAGCGCAGCACCGCGCAATGGATTGCCGACCTGGAGCACCACGCGGTACCCTGCGGCCCGATCAATTCGGTGGCCGAGGCCTTTGCCGACGCCCAGGTGCAAGCCCGTGGACTGGCCGTCACGCAGCCCACCAGCGCGGCAGCCCAAGCGGCCACCGCCCTGGCCTCCATAGGTACGGTTGCCAGCCCCTTGCGGCTGGCAAACAACCCGCCAGTGCTGCACCGCGCGCCGCCGGCCCTAGGCGAGCACACCGACGAGTTGTTGCGCGAATGGGGTTGGGATGCCGATGCCATTACCCAATTACGCCAGCAAGGGGTGGTCGGCTAACTTTGCAAAGGACTAGGCGCCCAGTAGTTCCCAGCGCTCCAAAGCTTGCAGCAACTCGCCGTCAATGGCGGCGTTGCGTTGCGCCAGTTGCAGGGCTTTGGCGTTGTCGCTGGCGTACAGCGTGCCGTCGGCAAGCTGGCTATTGATCTTGGCTTGCTCGGCTTCCAGCGCCGCGATGCGGCCGGGCAGAGCTTCGAGCTCGCGCTGCTCTTTGTAGCTCAGTTTTCGGGCTTTGGGTGCGGGCGCTGCAGATGGTGCAGGTGGTGCAGGTACTGTTGCGGCCTTGCTGGCTGGAACGGCTTTGTCATCGCGCCCGTAGTTAAAGCTTTGGGCGCCTTTTTGCCCCTTGGACTGTGCAATCGCATTGGAGCGTTTGCTTTGTATCAGCCAGTCCTGCACGCCGCCTTCAAACTCACGCCAGCGGCCCGGGCCTTCATAGGCAATCGTGCTGGTCACCACATTGTCCAAAAACGTACGATCGTGGCTGACCAAAAACACCGTGCCATCGTAGTTTTGCAACAGGTCTTCCAGCAATTCCAGGGTGTCGATGTCCAGGTCATTGGTGGGTTCATCCAGCACCAGCACATTGGCCGGGCGGGCGAACAGCCGCGCCAACAACAAGCGGTTGCGCTCGCCACCGCTGAGGGAGCGTACCGGCGAATTAGCGCGCGCTGGCGAGAACAAAAAATCACCCAGATAGCTCTTTACATGCTGGCGCCGGTTACCGATCTCAATCCATTCGCTACCCGGGCTGATAAAGTCTTCTAGCGTCGCATCCAAGTCCAAAGCATTGCGCATCTGGTCGAAATAAGCGACCGCGATATTGGCGCCTTGGCGCACCGTGCCCCAGGGGCTGTGGCCCGGTTCGGGCGCGGGTGCGTTGGCAGGCGCCGGGTCGGCTTGGAGTTCGCCCAAAATCAATTTAAGTAGCGTAGTTTTGCCTGCACCGTTGGGGCCGAGCAGACCGATCTTGTCGCCACGCAAAATCGTGGCGCTGAAGTCCTGGACAATATTTTTGCTGCCAAAACGCTTGGATATATGGGTTAGTTCGGCTACCAATTTGCCGCTGCTGGCACCACTGCTGACATCCATGTTCACGCTGCCCAGTACATCACGGCGCGCCTCGCGCTGCGCACGCAAATTGTCTAGGCGCACGATGCGCGCGGTGGCCCGTGTGCGCCGGGCTTCTACGCCTTTACGTATCCACACTTCTTCTTGCGCCAGCAGCTTATCGGCGCGGGCATTGATCACCGCCTCTTGGGCCAGTTGCTCTTCTTTTTGCAGCAAATAGGCGGCAAAGTTACCTGGGTAGGACAGCAGCTTGCCCCGGTCCAACTCGACGATGCGGGTGGCGACATTATCTAAAAATGAGCGGTCGTGGGTAACGGTAATGAGCGAGCCTGCAAAGTCCACCAACAGACCTTCCAGCCACTCGATGCTGTCCAAATCCAGGTGGTTGGTCGGCTCGTCCAGCAGCAGCACATCGGGCTGCGTCACCAGCGCCTGCGCCAGGGCCACGCGCTTTTTGGTGCCGCCCGAGAGCGTGCTGACGATCGCCTCTGGGTCCAGATGCAAGCGGTGCAGGGTCTCGCCCACGCGCTGCTCCCAGTTCCAGCCGTCCAGCGCCTCAATCTCGCTTTGCATTGCATCCAGATCACCATGGCCTTGCGAGTAGTCGTCGATCAAGTCACGTACCCGTTGCAAGCCCACGCTGACCGCGTCAAACACGCTGGACTGGGCGTTTAAATCCGGCTCCTGTGCCACATAGGCGACGCGCAGTTGGCTTTGCACTTGCAGCACGCCGTCATCGGGTTTTTCCAGCCCGGCCAGAATTTTGAGCAGCGAGGACTTGCCGGTGCCATTGCGACCGATCAAGCCCACCCGCTCCTGGGTTTCGAGTGAAAAGCCTGCATGGTCTAGCAGGGGTACATGCCCAAACGCGAGTTGGGCTTCCAGTAAGGTAATAAGCGCCATGTGGCGTGGATTATCCCCTGCTAAGTTGCGGTAAGCGGTCTAGCACCAGTTTGGCGCTGTACAGCACGACCAGGGCACCGAGCAAATCGCCGGTGAAATGCAAGGCCATGCCAGCCCACAAGTCGCCGCCCTGGTTGCGGCCCAGCAGCCATAGCTGACCCAGTAGCGCACTCAGTGCCGAAAAAACCACGGTCAGTCTGAGTAAAGCGGCTGCGCTCAGGCCATGGAGGTCTTCATCTAAAGCGTCATAGCGCACGCACAGTGCGCGGGCAAACAGCGGTGCCAGGCCTGCAAGCAAAGCCGCGCCCATCGCCGTGATCGGATCGCCCGCAACCAGGGGTCCAAGTCCCATGGCCAACGCCCCCAGCACCAAGCCCAGCGCGCCCCATTCCACAAACAAAAGAACGCCAATCAGCTGTAAGCCGCTGGGCAGGAAGACCAGGCCTCTGGCGCTGGTCCCGTCCAAGCTAGAAAAGACAAATTGGTTGAAAGAGAAAAGGCCCATAAAGGCCAGAGCCGTCAGTGCGACGACCCACACGGATTTTTGTAATTGCATGGCGTACCACTCCCAAATTTTTATACCTGCACATCAATGCAGGACAAAGCACCGGAGCGTACGACTCGCGCGGCCTTAGCCGCGCAGCATCAAACGGCCTGTGCTTTCTCCATGCACTGCCCCAATTGCGCAAAGTACTGGTGCGTCGCTTTCGTTGGCACCACGTACTTGACGCGGTTGTCCTGGCTATCCAGGTTCAGGTCGATCATTCCCTTTTTGCGCAAAGCCTTTAAACGGCGGTGCGCAGTAGTGGTCGAAATTTCGGGCAACATCACCATGGCCTCCAGCACCGTAATCGGTTTGTCTTCGTGCCACGCGGACGCGAAGACATTGAGCATGCGCGACTCGACAGCGTCGAGTTGCGGAAAGCTCGGCAAGCTGCGAACAGCATGCACCAGATTGAGGTACTTGGTGTACATCTGCGAAAAATTAGCTACCTTTGTTTTTGACATGATCGACTTCCAACGGTTGAAATATGATTTTTTATTGAAGCATTTCAGTTCAACATCTGAAATCCAACAATATTCTCGCAAAAAATGACGTTTCCGCCTAATTTTCGAAGAGGGCCTTTATTTCGTTATATTACACCATATTTTTAAGTTTATCAATATATTCATCAAAAACGTTATTTGCTGGAGGGGAAACTGAACATGGTTCCATCCCGTACGCCAGCGGAAGGCCAACGTTGGGTGATAGTTTTGCGCTTGGTGTAAAAACGCGCAGCGTCGGGTCCATAGGCATGCAAGTCGCCGAATAAAGAGCGCTTCCATCCCCCAAAGGAGTGGTAAGCCACTGGTACCGGTAGGGGTACATTGACGCCCACCATGCCTACCAAAATGTTGTCGCTGAAGTAGCGCGCGGCTTCGCCGTCGCGGGTAAAGATGCAGGTTCCGTTGCCGTACTCATGGGCGTCAATCATGTCCATGGCTTCTTGCAAGGTTTTGACGCGCACTACGCCCAGCACCGGTCCGAAGATCTCTTCTTGGTAGGTCACCATGCCGGGTTTGACGTTGTCAAACAGGCAGGGGCCCAGAAAATAGCCTTGCTCATGGCCCGGTACCTGTACGCCGCGCCCATCGACCACCAAAGTGGCGCCCTCGGCCACGCCCTGGTCCACATAGCCCTTGACCTTCTCAAAATGGGCTTTGGTGACCAGCGGGCCCATGTCCATACCGGCGGTGGTGCCGGGGCCGACTTTCATCTTGGCAATTTCGATTTTCAGGCCGGCAATCACTGCATCTGCCGTGGCGTCGCCCACCGCGACCACCAGGGGGATGGCCATGCAGCGCTCGCCGCACGAGCCGTAGGCAGCGCCCATCAGCGCATTGACGGCGTTGGGCACATCGGCGTCGGGCATCACCACCGCATGGTTTTTTGCGCCGCCCAGGGCTTGCACGCGCTTGCCGTGGGCGCAGCCGGTGGCGTAGATGTACTCAGCGATGGCGGTGCTGCCGACAAAGCTGATGGCTTTGACGCGCGGGTCGGTCAGTAGTGTGTCAACCGCTTCTTTGTCGCCATTAACCACATTGAGCACGCCCGGTGGGAGGCCCGCTTGCAGCGCTAACTGGGCTACCAGCATGGTGCTGCTGGGGTCTCGCTCTGAGGGTTTGAGCACAAAGGTATTGCCGCACACCACTGCCATGGGCCACATCCATAAGGGCACCATGATGGGAAAGTTAAAGGGCGTGATGCCGGCCGTCACACCGAGCGCCTGAAACTCGCTCCAGGAGTCGATAGACGGGCCAACGTTTTTACTGTGCTCGCCTTTGAGCAATTCGGGCGCGTAGCTGGCGTATTCCACGTTTTCAATGCCGCGTTGCAACTCGCCCATGGCATCGGGCAGTACTTTGCCGTGCTCAGCGGTCACCAGGGCGCACAAGGCATCAGCATGCTCTTCCAGCAGCACCTTGAGCTTGCTCATCACCCGCGCGCGCTTGAGCGGTGGCGTGTTGCGCCACTCAGGGTAGGCCGCCTGGGCGTTGGCGATGGCTTGCTCAACCGTTAATTTGTCCGCTAGCAAGAGCTTTTTCTCGGCTTTGCCGGTGGCAGGATTGAATACCTCAGCGCTGCGGCTTCCGCCTTGGGTTAGTTGGCCGCCGATCAGGTGGCCGATAGTGGGTAATGGGGACATAGTGCTAGTGCTCTGGATAAAAAAAGGGGTACGAAAAAAGTGGGTCAGTTACTCTGCGGGTCATACGAGCGGCACGCACGGGTTTGCGCCGCTGCGCAAGCCCGTGCGCAGCAGGCGCCGGTGTGCCGGGCGGCCTTGCGCCCTTAGTCGGTCTGGTTCATCGATTCGCCCAAGGCATTGATCAGGCTGTCGATTTCGGATTTTTCGATGATGAAAGGCGGCGCCAATTGAATAGTGTCGCCGCCGTAGCGCACGTAAAAGCCCTTTTCCAGGCAGCGCATGGCAATTTCATAGGGTCGGCGCGCGGGTTCGCCGGGCACCGCAGCAATCGTGAACCCTGCCGCCAGACCGACGTTGCGGATGTCGGTAATGTGCTTGCTGCCTTTGAGGCTGTGCACCGCCTGCTCAAAATAAGGCGCCATGGCGGCCACGCGTTCAATCATGTTTTCCTTGACCAGCACATCCAGGGCAGCGATACCGGCAGCGCAGGCCACCGGGTGCGCCGAGTAGGTGTAACCGTGGACAAACTCGAGCAGGTACTCTGGGCCGCCCGCGTCCATAAAGGTGTCGTAAATTTCTTTCTTAGCCACCACTGCGCCCAGGGGTTGGGCGCCATTGGTCACTTGCTTGGCGATATTCATGATGTCCGGGGTCACGCCAAAGGCTGCCGAGCCGGTGTAGGCGCCGCAGCGGCCAAAGCCGGTAATGACTTCATCAAATATCAACAAAATGTTGTTGGCGGTGCAAATCTCGCGCAAGCGTGTCAGGTAGCCCACAGGCGGCACCACCACGCCACCCGAGCCCGACATAGGCTCGACGATGACAGCGGCGATATTGGATGCGTCATGCAGAGTAATCAGACGCAGTAATTCGTCTGCCAACTCCACGCCGTGGGCCGGCATGCCGCGCGAATAGATGTTTTGCGGCAACTGGGTGTGCGGCAGGTGATCGGCCTCAATGCCCTGGCCGAAAGTCTTGCGGTTGGCGCCAATGCCGCCCACCGAAATACCGCCAAAGTTGACGCCGTGGTAGCCTTTTTCGCGGCCAATCAGGCGTGTCTTGGTGCCCATGCCTTTGGCGCGCCAGTAGGCACGCGCCATTTTCAGTGAGGTGTCGGCGCACTCCGAACCCGAGCCGGCAAAAAACACGCGGTCCAAACCCTCGGGCATGAGCTGAGTGATTTTGTTGGCGAGTTCAAAAGACAGCGGATGCGCGTATTGAAACGCGGGGGAATATTCCATGGTGCCGATCTGGCGGCTGACCGCATCGGTGATCTCTTGGCGCCCGTGGCCCAGGCCGCAGCACCACAGGCCGGACAAGCCGTCCATCACCTTGCGCCCATTGGAGTCGGTGTAGTAGGCGCCTTTGGCGCTGACCATCATGCGGGGCTTGGCTTTGAAATTGCGGTTACCGCTGTAAGGCATCCAGTGCGCATCCATCCAGGCCGGGTCGCGCGGGTAGGGGGAGGTGGTGGTCACGACCGGTGCGTGGGTGGCGGTGTCATGGGGTTTCATGGCGGTCTCCTAGATGTTAGGGGTTGACAAAAATCGGCTGCGGCCTAGATCGCTGCACCGCATTTGCCGAAAAAGACGCGTTCATCAGCGAATGAAAGGCCATTGTGGCTTGCTCTATTACTCATATAAAGTCACAATTATCGCTATTTACTTGTCTTTTTATGAAAGCAAACCCAACTTCACGCCCGGCGCTAGGTCAGCTCAGCGACATGGACTTGCGCTTGCTGCGCGTGTTCCGGGTGGTGGCCGACTGCGGTGGCATGGCCGCTGCCGAACTAGAGCTCAATATCGGCAGCTCCACCATCAGCCGCCATATCAAAGACCTGGAAACCCGCCTGGGTTTGCGCCTGTGCCGCCGTGGGCGAGCCGGCTTTGCTTTGACGCCAGAGGGCCAAAAAATTTACGCGCAAACCACCCAATTGTTGGCCGCTACCGACGCGTTTCGCAGCAGCGTTGATGAGATTCACCAGCGCATGGGCGGCCAGTTGCAGATAGCGGTGTTTGACAAAACTGCCAGCAACCCCAAGGCCCGCCTGGCGCAGGCGATAGCACGCTTTCACGCGCGGGCGCCGGACGTGGCGCTCAATCTCCATGTGGCCACCCTCAATGCCATAGAGCGCGGCGTGCTCGACGGCCAGTTTCACCTGGGCATCATCCCTGGCCACCGCACCTCCAGCACCTTGCACTACGCGCGCTTGTTTGATGAGCATATGTGCTTGTACTGCGGCCCCGGCCATGCCTTGTTTGGCAGTGTGCACAGCAGCTTGGATTGGGACGCGCTGCGCGCGCTGCCTTTTGCAGGCCTGGGCTACCACTCGCCCAATTTGCAGCTCAGCCAGCAATTGCGTCTGACGCGCAGCGCCACCGGTTTTGACCAGGAGTCGATTGCCACCCTGATTTTGTCAGGCCGCTTTGTCGGCTTTTTGCCCGAGCACTATGCACAAAGCTTTGTGCAGCAAGGCCAGATGCAGGCCGTATTACCGGATGTGTTTTTTTACGACTGCGAGTTCTTCGCCATCACCCGCCGCTCACCGCAAGCCTCGCGCGCCACCCGCGCGTTCTTGCAATGCCTGGAGCAGGCGCACGCGGCCTGGTAGCACGCAGGGGCTAAGCCCGATTTCCTAAGCGCCGCAAAAAGGAAAGCCCGCAATCGGGTTTTCGCCGTCCATGCGCGCGGCCAGGGCCTTGCCCGAACCGGCCCCGTGCGTCCAGCCCAAGGTGCCGTGGCCGGCATTGACCCATAGGCCGCGCACAGGCGTTTGGCCGATATACGGAATATTGGTCGGCGTGGCCGGGCGCAGACCGACCCAGAACTGCGGATTGCCCCCCTCATGGGGCAAACGGGTGTCGCACATGCCGGGCCAGATTTCCTCCACCCGGCGCGCCAGCATCTGGCAACGCGCTTGGGACACCGGGCTGTCAAGACCGAGGTCGTAGCTGCCCACCTCGATCGTACCGGCCACCCGGATCTGGTCGCCCAGGCGGGTGATGGCAATCTTGCGCGAGTCATCGATCACCGATACCGAAGGCGCCCGCTCGGGCCGCACTATCGGGAAGGTGGCGCTATAGCCTTTGCCTGGGTAAATCGGCAAGTCCACGCCCACGCGGCGCAGCAAGGGCGCGCTAAAGGAGCCGCAGGCGACCACTACCGCATCGGCAGCTAGCGTGCGCACACTGCCGCCTGCGCTTGCTGGGTCCACTGACTTAGGTGCGCCCTCGTTTGCCAGCGGGCGCACACGTACCCCGCGCACCGTAGCGCCCGTCACCTCCAGCCCCTCT
This sequence comes from Rhodoferax sp., assembly GCA_044373655.1. GTDB lineage: Bacteria > Pseudomonadota > Gammaproteobacteria > Burkholderiales > Burkholderiaceae_C > Allorhodoferax. The sequence goes on along the minus strand of JBILPS010000001.1, from coordinate 67,961 downwards.
AAACGGTGCGAAAACAAAAACTCCACGCCGCGTGCCGCGCCATCGCGCGCCAAGGCCTGGGTAAATACGCGCGCATCACCCGACTCATCGCTGGCGGTAAACGTGGCGCCCACAATATGCGCGCCAAAGGGCGCCAGGCTAGGCTCCAGGCGCAGCAACTCGGCCGTGCTGATGACCTCGCGTTGCACGCCAAACTGTTGCATCAAGCGGGCCAGTTCGCAGGCGCCGTCAAAAGCGGCTTGGGTAGCAAAAAAATGCGAGATGCCGCGCTCCAAGCGGTGGTAGTCAATACCGGTTTGCGCCACCAGTTCTTTGAGTGCCGCATGGCTGTAAGCGCCCAAGGCCACGATGTGGCCCACGTTACGGTGGAAAGCCGCATCGTTGCATTCAGCCAGAAAGCGCAAACTCCAGCGGTATTGCTGCCAACCCTCGCCCAGTGGCCACTGCGGCCTAAACAAAAGCGGCGCTTCTTTGCTAAACATCCACTTGAGCGCTTTCAGGGGCGCATCGCGGTGCGCCCAGGGTTCGCAGTGGCTGACCGAAATCTGCCCGGCGTTGGCAAAACTGGTTTCCAGCGCTGCATCGGCCTGTCGCTCTACCACCGTGACACGGTGGCCGCGTTCGGCCAGGTACCAGGCGGTGCTGGTGCCGATGATGCCGGCGCCCACCACAACAATATGCATGACAAATCCCCTTGTGTGCGCCCGCCAGGGATGCGGAAAATGGGCGCAGATAAATCAGGCCATCAATTGAACCGCGCAGTCGCAAATTGGCCCGAATCGAATACAAAACAACCCAAAGGCTAAAATTCAAGCATGCCTTCCAAATCGCTGCCCAAAGTGTCCTTCAAAACCCAGATGCTACAGGCGCGCGAGGACGCCATCATCCAGACCGCCAGCGCACTGCTGGCGCAAAAAGGTTTTGAGGCCATGACGGTGGATGAAGTCGCTGCCACCGTGGGCATTGCCAAAGCCAGCTTGTACAAGCATTTCCCCAGCAAAGAAGACCTGGCGGCGGCGGCCATGGTCAAGCTGATGCAAAGAGCCCAAGACTACTTGCGCGAACTGCCGGCGCAAAACGCCATGGCGCAATTGCGGGCGGTAGCGCGCTGGACCATGGAGCTGCAATTGCTCGGCCAGATGCCCTCCCTGCCCAGTCGCAATTCCACACTGCGCGCCAAGCTCATGGCCAATGCGCAGTACATGGATGGCTTGATTGAAGTCAGCGACCGCCTGGGCGCCTGGATTGAAGAGGCGCAAGCGCAAGGCCATTTGCAATCCAGTCTGCCGCCGATTGCCGTGCTCTACACCTTGTACGCCCGCGCCTGCGACCCGGTGCTGGAATTCTTAAAAATGGGCGGCCAGCACAATGACGCGCAAATCATCGACCTGGTCATGAGCACCTGCTTCGATGGCTTAGCCGCCCGCTAAATTTCAATTACCGCTTGCGCGCGAAATTGGGCCTGCTCTTTTTTGCGGGCATAACCCAGGGGATTGGCCACTACCCGGCAGCCGCGGTGCACATAGTCTTGCGCAAGGTGCAAATGCCCGTGCAACCAGAGTGCGGCCTGCGGTAGCAAGTCATCTAGCGCATTGCAAAAACCGGCGGTGCCGGGTACCCGGCCATAGCGCGGGTCAGCGCTGTGCAGGCTGGGCGCAAAGTGCGTCACCACGATGGTTTTGCCTTCAAAGGCTTGGCCTAATGCATGGCGTAACCAGGCTTGGCATTGCAGGCCTTCCTCGCGTATCGCTTCGGACAGAAACGGCAGGCCATGGCGCTGCGTGCCGGTTTTTTTGAGGTAGTAGTCGGCAGCGCGAAAGGCTTTTTCGCGCGCCTTGGGATCGGGTGCGCCGCCCTCTTGTGCGGCAAGTGCATCGAAGTCTGTCCATAGCGTAGTGCCCAGCAGACGCAATGCCTGGCCATCGGCACTTCGGCCTGGCAGCGTGAGCAACTGGCGGTCCAGCCAGGTAATGCCCAGGCGCGCACAGGTCTCGCGCAATCGCGCCTGGCCAGCATCCATATCGAGCGTGTCGTACTCATGGTTGCCCGGCACAAAATACACCGGTACCGGCCATCCGTGCAGCGGAGAAAACCGCGCCAGACCGAAATCCGCATCCTGCAATTTAGAGCCGTTTTGGTAGGAGCCAATATCCCCGGCCAGCACCAAAAAATCCGCCTCTGGGGCTGGACGCGGCGCAAAATCGGGCTGCGATTCCAGATGCAGGTCGGAGAGCAATTGCAGCTTCACTGGGCGCTCCTGGGCACAGCCTGCGCCACCGCATGTATCTGGGCGCGCAACCAGCTTTGCGCACTGTCGGCATCATGGCGCTGGTGCCAGAGCGCATCGACCTGAATTGGGGGCACATCAAATGGCAATTCATGCACTACCAGCTGCGGCGCATAGCCGGTGACTTGCACAAAATGGCGTGGCAGCACGGCCAATAAATCCGATTGCGCCACCACGCTGCCGGTGGTGAAAAACTGGTTCACCGTCAGCACCACGCGGCGCGAGCGGTTGACCGAGGCCAGCGCTTCATCAATCAGCCCGTAAGCCCGGCCCGAAAAACTCACCAGCACATGCTGGGCCTGGCAAAACGCATCCAGGCTCAGCGGTGCGCCGGCCAGCACATGGTCGCTGCGCATTACGCACACATAATCACTGGAAAAAAGCCTTTGCTGGCCAAAGCGCACGACCTGCCCGTTTTGCCGTTGCTGCGCGATGGCGGCAAGCGCGGCAGGGAAATGGCCCACCGCCAGGTCCACCTCGCCTTCTTCCAGCATACGCCGAGGGTCACGCGTGGTCAGGGGGACGGAGCGCAAAGACACGCCCGGCGCTTGCCGCAGCAAGCCCTGCACCAAGCCTGGCATCAGCTGTGACGCGGTGGCGTCGGCCATGGTCAGCACAAAGCTACACACCGTATCGGCAGGTGAAAACGGCTGCGGCGCCAATGCGTTTTGCAAGCGCGCCAGCGTCTCGCGCACCTGTGGCCATAGCAGCAAGGCCTTGGGCGTGGCCTCTAAGCCGCGCCCCCGACGTACCAGCACCTCGTCGCCTAGTGCCTCGCGCAGGCGGCGCAAGGCATTGCTCACCGCCGGCTGGGTGAGCGACAGCACCTGGGCGGCCCGTGTCAGGCTGCGTTCGGCCATCACCACGTCAAAGATTTTGAGCAGGTTCAGGTCGAAGTTGCGCAGTTGCGGAACGGGTAGGGCCATAAATAGATTGTATGAATGTATGGAATCAAAAATATAAAGTGGACTCGTATTAGTGTAAACCCTAGTATTGCCCCCATGTGCGTTGTATCTCGACCCGATACAAGACGTTTAAGGAGCCATGTATGTCCTATTTCACCCCATTTTTATTGCCGTCCGGCGCGCCACGCGCACCAGGCATGCTCGCCAGAAAACAGACCGCCAAGGCTTCGCGAACCCTGGCCGGCCTCTTGTCGGCCGCTGTATTGGCCGCTTTGCTAGTCATTGCCGAACAGTTGATTGACAACTGGGCCGAGGGCCATTTGTTATTGGCCTGGGTCCTGCTGTGGTCGGCTCTGTTTGCCGGTTTGGCCTTGCTGGCCCGCCCGCTGCGAATTGCCAGCGTGGCGGCAGCCATGGCGCTACAAAACTGGTTCGCAGCGCGCGCGCAGGCCCGCCGTGAGCAAGCGGCCTGGGAACTGGCACTACAGGACCCGCGCGTGCGCCAAGAACTGCGCGCCGCCCACTCCCGCAGCACCGATATCTAAGCGCCTGCGGCCCTGCAAACTTTAGCGCAGAACCAGCCGATCGGGCTCGCGCTGGGCGTGTAAAAAAGCCAGGCTATCGCGCGCTGGCATGGACAGCCAGTCTGCGTAGTGCTGCGGCGGCAGCACGACCACCATGCGCTTTTCCTCCCCCGGTTTGTGCATCAGGCGCATGACCGGATGGTCGTCGGCGTTCACCGTCAGCATGGTGAAGCTAAAAATTTCCTGCTCCTGCGCACGCCAGCAAGACCACAAACCGGCCACACCCAGCGGCGCACCGTCAGCGCTGCCAATGCGCGCGGCGACCGCTCGCCCGCTGCGCCAGTCCGGCTCGAACAAGGCCTCGGCGGCAATGATGCAATGCTGGCCACGCCGCCAGGCGTCGCGAAAGCTGGGTTTCTCCATGGCGGTTTCACTGCGCGCGTTGTAGGTGTGGCGCGTCATGCGCAAGTCGGTAGACCACTGCGGCACCAGACCGAATAAACCGGTGAGGGCCTGCCAAGGTCCCGCAGCCGGGGCCGTACCCGGCGGCGTGTTACGGATAAACAGCGCCCGGTAGCCCGGCCACACATCGGCCTGCCCAGCGTCCTCGGGCAGGGCGATGCCGAAATGGCGCTCAAACCGTTCGCGCCCCTGAATGCCTTGGTAATGACTGCACATAAGCGCTATTGTCTGCCGGGCGGCGATTGCGACGGCCCATGGTGACAATCAGGCTATGCGCTGGTGACACCACGGCAGGTGGATGCCCTCGCGGTGAGCGCCTGCGAGGCGCGCTGCTAGTGCGCTTCAGGTAAGCTTGGGCCGCGTTGTATAGCGCGTACAGCACTACCCGGAGCCCTTCCATGAGCACTTCAGACACCGCAGGATTTGGCAAATTCGTTCCCGGCTTTGACTTTTTGCAAAACCTGGCCAAAGCCGCCGGTGGCGCCGATAGCAGTCCATCGTCCCTGCCCAATATGGCGCAATGGTTGGTGCCTAGCCTGAAAGTCGAGGACCTGGAAAAGCGCATCGAAGAGCTCAAGCATGTGCAGTTTTGGCTGGACCAGAACGCACGGGCACTGAGCGCCACCATCCAGGCGCTGGAAGTGCAAAAAATGACCATGGAAACCTTAAAGGGCATGAACTTCACCATGGGCATGCCCGGCGCCGCGCAAGCCGCTGCCACGCCCAAACCTGCCGCGCCCGCTGCCGCCGCGCCGCCGCCTGCGCCCGAAGCAGAGCCCGCTGCCAACAAGGTGATAGACCCGATGCAGCTATGGGGCGCGCTTACCCAGCAGTTCCAGCACATTGCCAGTACAGCGCTCCAGGATGCGGCCAAGCACAGTGCGGCGGTTGTTGGCAGTGCGAAATCCGCCAGCAAATCCGGCGCCGCCCAATCAAAGGCTGCTGCAGCCAAAACCACAGGCAAAGCGCCACGGAAAACTACGGCGGCTAAAAAGAGCGCCAAGCCCGCCCGCCGCGCCACTTGAAACGGCGCGTACGTGCCCCGTCAATAGCCCACTATGCAAACTTTTTCTTACGCGCACGCTACGCACCCCCAGTGGCAAAGCGCTAGCGCTTTGGTGCTGGCGCAGTTGCGCGGCCAGATGTCGAGCTCGCTGCACGCGGTCACGCCCACCCTGGCGCTGCTCTACATCACCGACCATTACGCGCAAGATGCGCAGGAAATCTTGGACCATCTGAGCGCCGAGCTGCCCTCGGTTACCGACTGGTCGGGCACGGTCGGCATAGGCATCGCGGCTAACAACGTCGAGTATTTTGACGAACCCGCGATGGCGGTCATGCTGCTGGACTTGCCGTCTGACCAATACCGCGTGTTCTCCGGAGTTTCGCCCTTAAACCTGGGCTTTGAGGCCTATACCGCGCTGGTGCATGCGGATGGCGCTACGGCGGATCTGCCGGAATTGCTGGCCGAAATGTCAAGCCGTACCGAGACGGGCTATTTGTTTGGCGGCCTGGCCAGCAGCCGGGGTAAAAGCGTTCAATTTGCGCTGGCGGCCGATGGCAACCTGAGCGGCCAAGGCCTGGCTAAAGGCGTATTTAGCGGCGGTTTAAGCGGCGTGGCTTTCGGCCCCGAAATTGCGGTGGTCTCGCGTGTCACCCAAGGATGCAAGCCGGTGTCGCGCGCCCGCGTGATTACCGAAGCGAATCACAACCTGGTGCTCAGCCTGGACGGCGAACCGGCCTTGGCCGCGCTGCTGTCAGATTTGTCGATTTCGCTGGAGCGGCCCCAAGAAGCCTTGCAAGCAGTGCGCAACACCTTGGTCGGCCTGGCCAATCCGCCCACGGGTAGCGACAACGCTGCGGTTCGCAAAACCGGCAATTTCGGCAGCGACGTGCTGGTGCGCCACATCATCGGTTTGGACCCGGGCCACCGCGGCGTCGCGCTGAGCGACCAAGCGCGGGTCGGCGGGCAGCTGGCTTTTTGCCAGCGCAATGTGCAGGCCGCGCGCGCGGATTTGACGCGTATTTGCGCCGAAATACGCGAAGAACTCAGCCCCGAGGAGCTGCTTGAGCCCCAGGCGATGGGTGCCACGGCTGCGGGTACTGGCGCGTCTGCACCGGTGCAAAAGGGCATTGCCGGCGCGATATACATCAGCTGCACCGGGCGCGGCGGCCCCCACTTTGGTGGCGCCAGCGCCGAAATGCAGATCGTGCGCCACGCTTTGGGTGATGTGCCTTTGATCGGATTTTTTGCTGCCGGAGAAATTGCCCACCAGCATTTGTACGCTTATACCGGCGTTTTAACGGTTTTTACCGTCGATAAATAGAGTTTTAGCGCTTAGGCGACGCTGGCGCGTTGCAGGCGGTCGGCTACGCCGGCCCATTCCAGGCTATCGGGCGTAGCCTCCACCCAAATTTCCTGTGCGCCAGCCTCGTCGAGCGCGCGCAAGGCGGCAAACAAATGCTGCGCCGCGCGCGCCGCGTCATCGGGCATGGCGCGCAACAGCAGTTGCGGCGCTTGGCTTGCCAAGCCGCCATGGGGCTGGGCCGCCGCGTGCGCCGAGATACCAGGCCGCGTGCGCATATAGACACCGATGCGTCCCGCCACCGCCTGGCGTTGCCCGGAGCCGGGCTGCAGGGCTTGCTGCAAGACGGCGGTCTCCATCAGACGCACTTTGGCATCTGGCGCGTAGTGCGCGGCCAAGGTGCCCGAGGCACGTGGCGCGGCTTGGTTGCTTGGCATCTCGTGGGGCAGGCGAACAGCTTGGCCGCAGGCTAGCGCAAGCGTTTCTATGCTGATCGCCCCCGGGCGCAAAAGCACCGGCACACCGCGAGTGCAATCGACAATCGTCGATTCAATGCCCACCTCGCAGGGCCCGCCGTCCAGAATGCGCAAGGCGCCAGGGTCATCGGCGTCCCGCCCCGTGTTGAATTCGCTGTGGACGTGCTGCGCCGTGGTCGGGCTGACGCGCCCGAAACGGTTGGCGCTCGGCGCAGCCAGGCCCCAGACCACGCGGCCTTGCGCGCTGTGGCGCAGGGCGCGCAGCAGGGCCTGCGCGGCAGGGTGCGCCGGGCAGCGCAGGCCGACCGAGTCCTGCCCGCCGGCAGAGGCAGCAGCCACCCCGTCGCGGCGCGGCAGTATCAAGGTCAGCGGCCCGGGCCAAAAGGCTTGCATCAGACGCAGGGCAAATTCAGGAATTTCGCGGGCGAAATAGCGCGTACCGCTCAGGCCTCCATCCATGTCGGCCACGTGCACGATCAGCGGATGGTCTGCCGGACGGCCTTTGGCGGCAAAAATCCCTGCCACCGCTTGGGCCTGGTCCGCGTCCGCCGCCAGGCCATACACGGTTTCGGTAGGCAAGCCGAGCAAGCCGCCCTGGCGCAAAATCCGCTCGCAGTGCGGCAGGCTGGAGCTTTCATGCACTTGCAAAATCATGGGTATATGCGGGTAAGTGAGCGCCAAAAATGCGCAAAAGCATTTAAAACGCTTCAATTCCCAAAATATGCACCGCCTCAAGTGCGGTCGCGCGCGCCGCTTGCGGGCTGTTGGCGGTCAAGGTCAGGTGCCCCATCTTGCGGCCGACGCGTGCCTGGCGTTTGCCGTACAAATGCAAATGCGCGCCGGGCAGCGCCAGCACCGCGTCCCAAGGGGGTGTCGCATCCAAGCCCGGGCCCCAGAGTTCGCCCAGGAGGTTGAGCATCACGGCGGCGCTGTGCTGGCGCGGCGCAGTCAGGGGCAGGCCTGTCAGCGTGCGCACTTGCAAGTCAAACTGCGACTGATCGCAAGCGTCCAGGCTGTAGTGGCCGCTGTTGTGTGGGCGCGGGGCGATTTCATTGACCACCAGGCTGCCGTCCTGCAACACGAAAAACTCTACGCACAGCACGCCCACATAGGAAAGCCCTTGCGCGATAGCGCGGGCTGCTTGCACCGCTTGTGCGGCCAGCGCCGCCGGGACATTGCCTTCAAACACCTCGGTCACCGCCAAAATCCCGTCGCGGTGCAGATTGCGCTGTACCGGGAAATGCACCATGGCGCCGTCCGTACCCCGCGCCAGGATCACCGAGCATTCCAGCGCCAGCGGCAGCATTTTTTCCAGCACACAAACCTGCTGTTGCAGATCGGCAAAGCCTTGGCGCAATTGCGCCCGGTCGGCCACCCGCAGCTGCCCTTTGCCGTCATAACCCATGCGCGCGGTTTTGAGAATGCCTGGTAGCAAATCCGCAGGCGCGGCCTCGATATCGGCCAGACTCGCGATCGCAGCAAAAGGGGCGCAGGGCACGCCGCAGCTGCCGAAATGGGCTTTTTCCGCCAGCCGGTCTTGCGCAATGGCCACGGCCTTGGCGCCTGGCGCAACAAACCGCGTGGCGGCCAGGGTGGCCAGCGCGTTGGCGGGCACATTTTCAAACTCGGTGGTAATGGCGCTGCAAATGGCGGCCAGTTGCGCCAGCCCTTGTGGGTCCTGGTAGCCGCTTTGGATGTGGTGGTGGCTGACGCGCCCGGCCGGGCTGTCGGCATCGGGGTCCAGTACTGCCGTCTCATAACCCATGGCTTGGGCGGCATGCACAAACATGCGGCCTAATTGCCCGCCGCCCAGCACCCCCAGCGTCAGCGGTCCGGTGCCCGGCCCGTGGGTCTGCGCCCCAGGTAATAGCGCAGCGCTTGCGCTCATAAGCCGACCAGTCCGTCCGACAAACCCGTCACCGGCAACAACTGCTCGCGGGCAGCGCGCGTTTGCTCTGCGCGATAGGCATCCAATTGCTTGCCCAGCGCCGCATCGTGCGCAGCCAATAGGGCCACCGCAAACAAAGCCGCATTGGCCGCACCGGCTGCGCCAATGGCAAAGGTGGCCACCGGTATGCCTTTGGGCATTTGCACAATGCTGTGCAGGGAATCAACGCCTTGCAAATGCTTGCTGGGTACCGGTACGCCCAGCACCGGCACCGTAGTTTTACAGGCCAGCATGCCCGGCAGGTGCGCGGCACCGCCAGCGCCGGCGATGATGGCGCGCAGGCCCCGGCCCTGGGCCGCTTGCGCAAATGCGAACATTTCGTCTGGCATGCGGTGCGCTGAAAGCACACGCGCCTCAAAGGCGATGCCAAACTGTTGGAGAATCTGCACTGCGTGCTGCATGGTGTCCCAGTCCGAACTGGAACCCATAACGACCGCGATAGGTGTGGTGCTCATAGGGTTGGAAACAGCGCTTGGCACCTGCGCCCGAGGATCAGACGGCAGCCGTGCCGCAAGGCTAGAACCCTAATTTTACGTTTTCACCCCGAGTATTTTTTCATGATCAACGTCACCCTGGAAAATTTTGAAACTGAAGTCATCCGCGCCTCGCACGACCTGCCGGTGCTGCTGGACTTCTGGGCCCCCTGGTGCGGGCCCTGCAAAGTCATAGGGCCGCTCTTGGAAAAGGTCGAAACCGATTACGCGGGGCGCTTCAAACTGGTCAAGATCGACTCGGACCAGGAGCAAGAGCTCTCCAAAGCCTTTGGCATCCGCAGCATCCCCACCTGCGTGCTCATGATCGCCGGCAAGCCGGCCGACGGCTTCATGGGCGCGGTGCCCGAAAGCCAAATCAAGACCTTTTTGGACAAACATCTACCGCCCGAGGGCACCTCCCTCACCGACGCCGAAGACGCGCAAGCCTTGTTGGCGGCGGGCGATGTAGAAGCGGCGCTGCACAAATTGCAAGAAACCCTGGCCGCCGACCCAGCTAATGACGATGCGCGCCACGAACTGGTCAAACTGCTGATTCACCACAACGCCTTGGAAGACGCCAAGGCGGCGCTGGCCCCCGCCCTGGCCGCGATTCCCCGCCAGATCCGCTTTGACGCTTTGCACCATTTCTTGAGCGCCATCGAGTACGTGCATACGGACCCGCGTGGTAACTGGGAACTGGCGCAATTTGACGAAGCCATCGCCGCCAACAAGCGCGACTTTGATACCCGCCTGGCCAAAGCCCGGGTCTTGATGGTGGAAGGCCAGTGGACCGTGGCCATGGACGAATTGCTGGAAATCATCATGCGCGACAAAGCCTGGGGCGATGCGGTGCCGCGCAAAACCTTTGTGGCGATTTTGGAGTTGCTCACCCCGCCCAAACCCAAAGGCGCGGTACAAGATACCGGCAAAACCGCTGGTGGCATCGAAATCGCCGGCAAAGTCGTGGCTGAAACCGATCCGCAAGCGCAAATGGTCGCCACCTATCGGCGCAAGTTGAGCATGGCGCTGAATTAAGCTTTTGCGACCATGACTGCAATGCCTGATGGTGGGCTTGCAAGGCGCAGAAAGCGCGGCAAGCCCTAGGCCGTCAGCCGTTGCAATGCTTCCTGGTACTTCGCCGCAGTTTGCGCGATCACCGCGTCCGGCACGCGGGGCGCTGGCGGCGTTTTGCTCCAGGGTTTGCCATCGACTTGCGCGGCTTCCAGCCAGTCGCGCACAAATTGCTTGTCGTAGCTCGGCGGGTTACTGCCTTCGGCGTAACTCTCCAAAGGCCAGTAGCGTGATGAATCGGGCGTCAGCACCTCGTCCATGAGCGTGAGCGTGCCCGCCGCGTCCAGCCCGAACTCAAACTTGGTGTCAGCAATGATGATGCCCTTGGTCAGTGCAAAAGCCGCCGCCGCCTCATACAGCGCGATGCTGATATCGCGGATGCGGGTGGCCAAGTCCAAGCCGATCATGTCTACGGTTTGCGCGAAGGTGATGTTCTCATCATGCTCGCCGACAGCGGCTTTAGCAGCAGGGGTATAGATTGGCGTGGGCAAGCGCGAGGCATTGCGCAGGCCCGCGGGAAGGGCCACACCGCAGACTGCGCCATTGGCTTGGTATTCCTTCCAACCGCTGCCCGCCAGGTAGCCGCGCACGACCGCTTCGACCGGCAAAGGCTTGAGTCGTTTAACCAACATGCTGCGCCCTTGCACTTGCGCCACTTCATCGGGCGCCACCACACTTTCTGGTGCTTCGCCGGTCAGGTGAATCGGGCACAGATTCAGGCCCTGGGGGCCTAATTTGTCAAACCAGAACAAGGCCATTTGCGTGAGCAAAGCGCCCTTGCCGGGGATGGGCTCGCCCATGATCACGTCAAACGCGCTGAGCCGGTCGCTGGCAAGCATGAGGATGCGGTCGGTGCCGACGGCGTAGTTGTCGCGGACTTTGCCGCGTGCCAGCAAGGGCAGGGAGTGCAGGGTAGAGGTGTGCAAGGAAGAGGCCATAAGCCGCACTGTAGCGCAGCGCAGGCCGCGTTGTCAGTGCACTACTTGCGCCAGTTCACCCTTGCTGTAGCGGGCTGCAACCACGCTCAGCGTATCGCCTCTGACTTTGGGGCCCTGGCCTTCGCAGCCGAATTCGATATAGCGCGCTTTGACCAATTGCTTGGCCGCCTCGCGCGCGGGTTTGAGCCAGTCGCGGGCGTCAAACTTGTCGGGGTTTTCGGCCAAAAACTTGCGGCAAGCGGCGGTCATGGCCAGGCGGATGTCGGTATCGATATTGATCTTTCGCACACCAAACTGAATGGCTTTTTGGATTTCTGCCACCGGCACACCATAGGTCTCTTTCATCTTGCCGCCATAGGCATTGATGGTGGCCAGCATCTCCTGCGGCACGCTGCTAGAGCCATGCATCACCAGGTGCGTATTGGGCAGGCGGCGGTTGATTTCTTTGATGCGGTCAATCGCCAAAATATCGCCGGTGGGCTGGCGCGTGAATTTGTAGGCGCCGTGGCTGGTGCCAATCGCAATCGCCAGCGCGTCTAGTTGGGTGCGCTTCACGAAATCGGCGGCCTGCTCCGGGTCGGTGAGCAACTGCTCGCGGGTCATGGTGGCATCGGTGCCGTGGCCATCCTCTTTGTCGCCCTTCATGGTTTCCAGCGAGCCCAGGCAGCCCAGTTCACCTTCCACGGTGACACCGAGCTTGTGTGCCATATCGACGACTTGGCGCGTCACATCTACGTTGTATTCATAGCTGGCAATGGTTTTACCGTCGCCCTCCAGGCTGCCGTCCATCATCACCGAGCTAAAGCCCAGGTCGATCGCGCCCTGGCAGACTGCCGGACTTTGGCCATGGTCTTGGTGCATGACCACCGGAATATGCGGATAGGTCTCGATGGCCGCTTGGATCAGGTGTTTTAGAAAGGCCTCGCCCGCGTACTTGCGCGCACCGGCACTCGCTTGCATGATGACCGGGGCCCCCACTTCGTTGGCGGCCTCCATGATGGCCTGGACTTGCTCCAGGTTGTTGACATTAAAAGCAGGAATGCCGTAGCCGTGGGTGGCAGCGTGGTCCAGCAATTCGCGCATTGAGACGAGGGCCATGGGAGTTCTCCGGGGGGTTTGGTAACCGCTTGGTAACTTGTACCGATATGCGATTCTATTGAGATTTGCAGCGCCTGCCCTAAGCGCTTGCTGCAAGTCTTCCCCGGTGCGGCAAACGCGCCACACAGCGGCGTTTAAGCGACGCGGCAAACCTTCATCATATTGGTGCCGCCGGGCGCGCCCATGGGCTCGCCGCAGGTGATGGCATAGACATCGCCAGGGGAAACAATGCCTAGCTTTTTGAGCTGCGCTTCGGCATCGTTCAGCGCGGTATCGCGGTCTTTGCTGCTGCTCATCAGCAAAGGGCGCACGTTGCGGTACAGCGTCATACGCCGCTGGCTAGCCACATTGGGCGTGAGCGCATAAATCGGTACCTGAATCAAATGGCGGCTCATCCATAAAGCGGTGGATCCGCTGTCGGTCATGGCCACAATCGCTTTGGCGCCCAAGTGGTGTGCGGTAAACAGCGCGCCCATGGCGATGGACTGGTCGATATGGTCAAAAGTCTTTCCGATGAAGTCGGTTTCCAGTTTCACCGATTCGCCCGATTCGGCTGCGACGCAGATCTGCGCCATTTCACGCACCGTCTCCAGCGGGTAGCTGCCGGCAGCCGTTTCCGCTGACAGCATGACGGCGTCGGTGCCGTCGAGCACCGCATTGGCCACATCGCTCACCTCGGCGCGTGTGGGCACCGGGCTGCTGATCATGGACTCCATCATTTGCGTGGCGGTGATGACAATCTTGTCAAACTCGCGCGCCATTTTGATCATGCGCTTTTGCAGGGCCGGGACTGCCGCGTTGCCCACTTCCACTGCCAGATCGCCGCGCGCCACCATGATGCCGTCCGAGGCCCGCAAAATTTCTTCCAGCTTGGGGATCGCCTCGGCGCGCTCGATCTTGGCAATCAGCCCGGGCTTGTGACCGAACTCGGCAGCGGCCACGTTGCACAACTGGCGCGCCATTTCCATATCGGTGGCACATTTGGGGAAACTCACCGCAACATAGTCGGCTTTAAAGGCCATGGCGGTACGGATGTCTTCCATGTCCTTGGCCGTCAGCGCTGGCGCTGTCAGGCCGCCGCCTTGCTTGTTAATGCCTTTGTTGTTGGACAGCACGCCGCCTAGCTTGACGGTGGTGTGCACTTGCTGGCCCTGTACCTTGTCCACCACCATGACGATGATGCCGTCGTTGAGCAGCAGCACATCGTCGGCCTTGACCTCTTGCGGCAGTGATTTGTAGTCCAGACCAACGCCATGCACATCGCCCAGTTCCGTGCGGGCGGCATCCAGAACAAAGGCTTGGCCATGCTCCAAGAAAACCTTGCCCTCCGCAAACTTGCCAACACGGATTTTGGGACCTTGCAAATCAGCCATGATGGCCACTTCGCGCCCCACACGGCGGGCTACTTCGCGCACCATGGCCGCGCGGTCGATATGGTCTTGCGCCGTGCCGTGGCTGAAGTTCAGCCGCACCACATCTACGCCTTCGCGTATCAGCGCTTCCAGCACGGCAGGGTCGCTGGAAGCGGGCCCCAAGGTGGCGACGATTTTGGTGGCGCGACGGATCATAGTGACAGCTTTCTGAATCAAACCGCTCATGTCGGAAGGACCTTATTGTCCCACGGGGTGATGCTTTGGGTTACACCACAGCGTCAAGGGCTGGTACGCTGTTAATCACGCCACCGCCCAGGCACACCTCACCGTCATACAGCACGGCGGATTGACCGGGTGTGACGGCCCATTGCGCTTGGTCAAAGCCCAGGCTAAACGTGCCGCCATCGTCGGCCTGCAGCACACAGGGGCTATCGCTTTGGCGGTAGCGTGTTTTTGCGGCCAGGGGCTGGCCGCATGCGGGCGCATTGCCGGCGACCCAACTGGCATCGGCAGCGCTGAGCGACTGCGAAAGCAACCAGGGATGCGCATGCCCTTGCACCGCCCACAAGGTGTTGGTCTGCATGTCTTTACGCGCCACAAACCAGGGCGTGTGCTCGCCGCCACCCTTTTGTGCGCCGCGCACCTTCAGGCCGCCAATGCCCAAGCCCTGGCGCTGACCCAGCGTGTAAAAAGACAGGCCTACATGCTGGCCAATGGTGTGGCCTTTGGGGTTCTTAATCGGACCGGGTGCTTTGGCGATGTAGCGGTTCAGGAATTCGCGGAATGGCCGCTCACCGATAAAACAAATGCCGGTCGAATCTTTCTTTTTCGCGTTGGGCAGACCTATCTCGTCGGCGATACGCCGCACCTCGGTTTTGTGCAATTCGCCCACCGGGAAAAGGGTTTTGCACAATTGCGCTTGGTTCAGCCGGTGCAAAAAATAGCTTTGGTCTTTGGAAGCGTCCAATCCTTTGAGCAACTCAAACAAACCGGTGCTTTCGTTGGGCCGCACGCGCGCGTAGTGGCCGGTGGCAATGCAGTCCGCGCCCAGGCGGATGGCATGGTCTAAAAAGGCTTTGAATTTAATTTCGGCGTTGCACAAAATATCCGGGTTGGGCGTACGCCCAGCCTGGTATTCGCGCAAGAACTCGGCAAACACCCGGTCTTTGTAGTCTGCGGCAAAGTTGACATGCTCCATCTCAATACCCAGCACATCGGCTACTGCGGCGGCGTCGATAAAGTCTTCTTTGGAAGTGCAATAACCGGGGTCGATGCCTGCTGCGTTCTCCTCCGGCGCGCGGTCATCGTCTTCCCAGTTCTTCATGAAGATGCCCACCACCTCATGGCCTTGCTGCTGTAGCAGGTAAGCACTCACGGCAGAGTCCACGCCACCGCTTAAGCCCACCACAATGCGTTGTTTTTTAAAGTGCTTCATTGGGGCGCCCATGGCCCGATTTTAGGCCTGCACCAGTAAGCGGCCCGCTGCAGTCGCGCAGGCGTGGCCAGGCGCATGTGCAAGTGCAAGTGCCTAAGCTTCAAGCTTGCTGTACACACCTGCGTAGGTATGCAGCAGGTCCAGGGCATAGCGTTGCCCGGCCAGATAGTCTTCTATGCATTGCAATACCAAGGGGCTACGGTGCTGCAGTGCGCTGGCGCGCACTTCTTGCGGTGTTAACCACAGTGTGCGCACAATGCCGGTATCGAGGACGCGCTGCGTATCGAAGGCGCCTAGCGCGCCACAAAACGCGAAGCGCATATAGCTCAGGTCAGCGCCACCCGGCCTGGCCGGTCCATCGGGCAATTGCACGCGGGCCAGGTAGATGCCGACCAGTGCCTCGGGCGTGAACACAAACGCGGTTTCCTCCAGCGTCTCGCGCGCACAGGCTTGCGCCAGCGATTCGCCAGGATCCAGGTGCCCGGCCGGGTTGTTCAGGCGCAGGCCTTCGGGCGTGAGCTCTTCCACCAGCAAAAACCGTCCCTCGCGCTCAATAATGGCCGCCACCGTCGTCGAGGGCTTGTAGCGCAAATCGTCCATAGGGCTGCGTAGGCGGCGGGCTGCTGTAGATGCGGCTGGGGGCAGCGGCTCTTTAGGCCCCGGCTGCGCTGCTTGGTGCGCTGGGGCTGTGGGCTGGCGCGGCCTGCGCATCCGGCGCTTGCGCCTTGGGCGGGACACCTTCGGCGGCGCGCTCGGCATATTTATTAAAGCGCCAGGCGCTGCCGTCCAGGGTGATGCGCCGCCAAGTGGCGCGTTTTTCTGCGGGGCTCATTTGCGGCCAGTGTTGCACTTCCGGAAAACTGCGGCCGCAGCCTTTGCAGGTTTCGTCACCCTGGCTGGTGGAGCAAATCGCTATGCAAGGCGTATCCGGCGTGCTGCCATACCAGGCCATCCAAGCCTCGTGCGCCGCGCGCGGCATGCTGCGCTCGTCGGCCTCAGCCTCGCGGTAATAGACCAACAAGGCATAAATCTCGGCCAGAGCGCGCGTGGGGCCGGGCAGGGACACACCATCGGGCGAAGGGCTTTTGCCGCGCCAATAGTTAATGGCCGACTCGATATCGGTGATGTGAATGCCTGCCATGGGGGTATGTAGAGAAGAGGCGCGATGATAGCCGTACTGGCGGTGCACATGGTGCACACGGCGCGCCGCCCTTACCCCTAAGGTGTACAGGGTTATCAGTGGCTTTTATACTCATCGGGCTGAAGGGGAGTAGCCCCCCGTTGTCGGGTCGTCAATACGGACACTTGCTGTCCCGGTCCCACAGATGCCAGTGCTTTGCGCACTGCGCCATCGGGCAAGACCTTCGCCGCACGTGTACGGTTTCGCCCGAACGCGTACGTCAGGTGTCTTATGCCCACTCCTGGGCCTCATTACAGGAATTAAAAATCGTGGAACTCTTTTCAAATGCCTGGTGGTCCGCTTTGCTGGCTATCGTCTTGATCGACCTGGTGCTGGCCGGCGACAACGCTATCGTCATTGCCCTGGCCGCACGCAATGTACCCGACCATTTGCGCAAAAAGACCATTCTTTGGGGTACGGCGGGCGCTGTTGTTGTGCGCATCGTCATGACGCTGGGGGTGGTCTGGCTTTTACAAATACCGGGCCTGCTGCTGGTGGGTGGCCTGGGCCTGGTCTGGGTGGCTTACAAACTGCTGGCCGACCAGAGTGAGGGGGGTCATGAAGAAGGAGGCGTCCATACCTTTTGGGGCGCTATGAAAACTATCATGGTCGCCGATGCCCTGATGGGTATAGACAATGTACTGGGCGTGGCCGGTGCGGCCCACGGGGCTATGGATTTGGTGGTCATTGGTCTGCTGATTAGCGTGCCGATCGTGGTCTTTGGCAGTTCGGTGGTGCTGCGTTTGGTGGAACGATTCCCTTGGATCATCGGTGTGGGCGCCGCCGTTCTGGCGCTCACCGCTGCGCAAATGATGGCCAACGAGCCCTGGCTGCAGGACTTTTTCGGCGCCGCCAAAGGCCCGATCGACGAGCGGCAGCAGTGGTCCCGTTGGGGCTTGTATGCGCTGGTGACCGCTGGCGTTTTGCTGGCGGGTTGGCGCAGCCAGCGCCGTGCATTGCAAGTGGCGGATCCGGCTTAACTCCTCAGGGGCCAAGCCTGGGCATTCGACTAGCGTTGTTGGTTGGCTTGCTCGCGAAGCAGTTGCACGATCTCGCGTGCACGCGTGTCAACGATGGCCGCTTCAATATAGTCTGGGCCCTGGCTACCCCATTGACCCTTGCGCACCAGATCCTGGGCGGCGCGCAAACGCCCCAGCGCCGACGTCCAGTCCTGCTGCAGTCCATCGGCCTGCGCTTGTGCGCGGATGGCCGCTACCGCCCGCCCTTGGACTTCATAGGCAGCACCTAATGCGCGCCAGGCGCCCAGGTCGCGCGGGTGGTCTACCGTCCACAGGTGTAAAGCGGTGGCAGCGCGGGCCGCATCGTTGCCCCGCACCTGCACTTGGGCGCGCTGCAAAAGCTCTGCGCGGTCTAAAGACATCTCTTTGGTGCTGGCAGCGCGCACCGGCGTTGTCAGGCTGGTCAGCGCCTTGGGTAACTGATCCTGGCTGAGCGCGATTTCGGTGTTGAGCAGCCGTACCAAGCGATCGACCAAGGGCGGCACGCCGCCCATGCCAGCCAGTTGTGCAGCCAAGGTGCTGGCTTGGTCGAAAGCACGCAGCTTGAGCGCCGCGACTGCCGCGCCATATAAAGCCGCTGCTTGTTGCGCCGGCGCCTTAGCCGCCAAGACCGCTGGCTGCACATCCGCTTGCCAACGCTGCAATCCATCGGCACTGCTATCGGAGAGCACCCGCGCGCGTGCCGCCATGAGCAGCGCTTCCCAGTCGCTTTGCGCTGGTTTGTTAGGGGCCTGCTCCACGCCGATGCGGCTTTGCATATCGGCAATGCGATCGGTGCTTAAAGGATGGCTACGCAAATAAGGAAATCCGCCGCTGTCGTTGTTGCGGCTGGACTGCTGCAATTTCTCAAACATACTGACAAAGCCTTGCGGGGCAAAGCCGGCTTCACTGGCTAAGCCAAAGCCGGTGCGGTCCGCTTCGCGCTCCATGTCGCGTGAGTAGTTGAGGCTACTTTGGATAGCAAGACCCTGACTGCCCATAATCAAGGCGTTGGCCGCGTCATAACCGCTGTTGGTGCACTGGTTGAGCGCATTGCAACTGGACTGGCTTTTGCTCGCCGCAATCAGGCCCAAAATCATGCCGCCAATCATCCAGGGCGTTCGGGCCGCGTCTTTGTCCGTCTTGCGGGCGAAGTGACGCTGCGTTACGTGGCTGATTTCATGGCCCAGCACCGAGGCCAACTCGTCGCGGGTTTGCACGATGCCCACCATACCCAGGTACAGGCCGAAATAACCGCCCGGCAGTGCAAAAGCATTGATGGCACGTTCACGGGACAAGAGTATTTGCCAGGCGAAGGTCTCGTCCAGGTCTGGCCGCAGGTCGCCGCGCGTGCGCGCCGCACTGAGCAGCGGCTGCCACAGACTTTGTACATAGTCGGTCAAAATGGCGTCATCGGTATAGTCCGGGTCGCGGTACAGGCTGCGCACAATCGAGTCGCCCAAGCGCCGCTCGGCCGCGGGAGATATTTCCGTGCCATCGCCTAAATCGGGCAGGCCGATGCCCCGCGCAGCGGCCGGCGGCGTGTCAGTTGCGGCGCTGGCGCAAAGCCCCACGGTTGGCAAACAGGCCGCAGCACTGAGCAAAGTGGCGAGCAGCGTTCTGGAGAGGGCAGGCAATGGGGCGGCGCGGCGGCGAGTACGGGTCATACCCGTATGATGCACGGGAACCATGAACGCGCGGTAAATGCCGGCGTTTTTTTATTGGCGGCGCCTAGGGCTTTGCCAGCAAATCCCACCTTGACCTAATCACTATGAGCAATCTCACCCATTTTGACGCCCAGGGCCAGGCCCATATGGTCGATGTCGCTGCCAAAGCCAGCACCCAGCGCCGCGCCATCGCCAGCGGGCGCATTCACATGCTGCCTGCGACCCTGGCTTTGATCGAGAGCGGCACGGCGAAAAAAGGCGACGTGCTGGGCATTGCCCGCGTGGCAGCCATCATGGCAGCCAAAAAAACCAGCGAGCTCATTCCCTTGTGCCACCTCTTGGCGCTGACCCATGTATCGGTAGTGTTTGACCTGCTGCACGCCGCCACCGACCCGCAAGCGCAGGACGGCGTGCGTTGCACTGCCACCGTCGAAACCGTAGGCCCCACCGGCGTGGAAATGGAAGCCCTCACCGCTGTGCAAGTGGCCTTGCTCACCATCTACGACATGTGCAAAGCGGTGGATCGCGGCATGGTTATGCAAGACATCACTTTGCTGGAAAAGCACGGTGGCAAGAGCGGGAGTTTTGTGAACCGCTGATGGATAGCGGCTACCGTTTCGGTGCCAATTCCGTCGCACAAACGCTTGCCGACCTTGCCGGCAATCGAGGGCAGTCTATTTTTTGTCAGATTTGCTATCCGGTATGACAGCGTCTATGACGGCACCGGCAGCCTTTGCGGTGGTTTTGACCACGGTAGCCCCAACCGCAACGGCAGCATCCGCCACAGCGTACACCGCACAGCCAGTGCAGGACAGAGAAATCAGTAAAGACAGATAAATGGTTTTCATAGAGCTTTCTCAGTGTGGCGAAGAAGGAACAGGCGAAAAACCTTGCCCCTACCGGCTAGCTTGATCTTACCCTTGGAACCCTTGGTCGCAAGGTGCGCTTAGGGCAAAGCCAGCTGCGCATGGGCCGCTCGCCACCGCTGGTAATCTGCTGGAAAAGCAGCAGCAAAACGCGGTGCGTACCACGCTATCTTGTCTGCCCGTTGCAGCATGATGGCCGCTCCGAGTATCTTTTCTACCACTTTGGCTTCGGGCGAAAAATGCAGCAGATGCTCACCTAGCAGCAGCAAATACGGCGCTGTCTGCTCGGTCAGCGGCGTGACCGATAGCATCGCAAAATCTACATGGCCGCTGAAAAACCAGACGCCTTGCACCTTGGCATGGGTGTCGTCACGGTAGGCGGGTGCGCGATTTTCTACGGTCATGTAGAGCTGGCTCATACGCCAGTAATTCCAAGACACCATAGAGCACAGCAGCGCAAGCAGTGGCACGGCAAACCAGGGGGCGTACAGGGCAAGGCGGGGTCGCAAGCCAAGGCCCGCCCCGGGTGTGGACGCGGGCGTATCCGCCACTGCGGGGCTGGGCGCCTGTTGCGCTGGGTAGGCATGCAAGACCCACAGGCACAGCACGGTAGCCACTTGAAACGGCCCGTACCACAGCGGGTATTCCAGCAAACTGTGCAGCCCTACCATGGCCAGCAGGCCCCAGGCCAGTTGGCGCTGGGGCACGCGCTCGGACCAGGGTTTGTTTTGCAGTAGCCACCAAAGAAGCAGCGCGCAAATCAATAGCGCCAGTGGCAGCCCCAGTTCTACGGCCAATTGCAAAGGCAGGTTGTGGGCATTGTCCAAAATAGCGCAAAAACGCACCCCCGCCAATGGCGTGGTGTACAGGGTCATGAAGTGCGCAAAGTCCAGTTCGCCCCAGCCCCAGCCAGTAAGCGGTTTTTGCGCGATCAGGTGAAGCACATTGCGGTACAAAGCCATGCGACTTTCGCAGCCCTGCGGCGGCTCGCGCATACGTTCAAACACCGATCCGTCCACCCCTGCCGCAATCGGAAGGAGCACGGCTGCCAGCACATAGGCCAGCACCATAAATCCGACCACAAGCAGGCCATGCAAACTGCGGCCTGCGGCCTGCGCACCGGGTCGCCAGCACCAGGCAAGCCCGAGTAGCAGTAGCAACTGGAGGAAACCGGTGCGCGAACTCGATGCCGCCGAAGCAGCGCACACCACGGCCGCAGCTAGCAGCCATGCCAAACTCAGCGCAGCGCTCATTTTTTCCGCCCGCGCATACTGCACCCCCCACCACAATAGCACCAAGCCCATGCTGCATAAAGTGGCAAACTGGTTACGCTGGCGCAAATTGCCAAAGGCCTGTCCCAGCCCGGCGTAATTCACCCAATCCCCCAAAAGCTGCGACTGGTCAAAATACTGCAGCAGCCCCATCAGCGCACTCACACCCGCCGCCAGGGCCCAGCCCCCCAGCAGCACGCGCCATCGCGCTTCGCGGCCGGTAAGTAGGGTGATGAAACACAGCCCCAATCCAGCCGCCCCCCACCAGGCGACCAGGCCTGAGACGACGTTTACCGATGGGCCGAAGTTAAAAGGATTGAGCCAGGGGTAGGCCAGGCACAGGAGGGCGAAGCAGTAGGCAAAGAATTGGGGTAGACGCGGCACGCGGGGAATTATCGGCGGGCTTTGTCGGCTACATCCCAGGATATTCTTGGGGCCAACGATTCGGAGTGAGCAATAAATGCCAATAGGCGCAGCGGCTGTTAATACGCTGTGTCGAATTAAATATCACGGATTCGTTGGTGCAGACGTGCTAGATGAACAGGGTTTCGGCGCATGTTTCGCATCAGCATCAGTTTTGCAACTCCAAGTGCCGCTGACTACACTACCAGCGGTAGTGGTGTCCGCCGACCGATAGTATTGGACGTACTTGTCTTTGACCGCATTAGTGCCCTTCATTTGGCAAAGAATGCCAGCCTCCCCCGTGGTTTTAACGCTCGCGGTGACTGTCGCGCAGCGTTCGGTACCGCTCTTTAAGCCAATCTCACTCACCGTTGACGCCGTATAGCTCGGCGCAGTCGTTACACCTTCAATAATCTTTGTTTCAATTTGATTTTTCGCAGACTGTATTTCCGCCAAGGCCGATGCCACTTGCGCCTTCGCAATATAGTCTTGGTACGCCGGTACCGCCACTGCCGCTAGAACACCAATGATCGCGATCACGATCATCAACTCAATCAGGGTGAAACCCTTTTGCAGGCTGTTTTTCATAAAGAACTCCCTATCAACAAATAAAAAAAGTAGATCTACCTGGGTCAACTGACACATTGATGCTAAAAAAATGCTTAGCAATAGTTGTCAAATGGTATATCAAATGAGGGGCAGCAAGGGTTTGCGCATTTGCAAAAGAGACCCGCTATTGCTGGCCAAGCATAGTCCAGCACAGCCATTGGCCTTGCTTGCCGGTAAGGCGCAACCGGTCTGCACGGCCCGCTGCCAGCAATTGCACCGCGACCAGCGTGAGCACGATGCGCAATCCCACCGCCGCCCCGGAGCCAAACAAGACGGCCTGTCGCTGTTGTTCCGGCGGCAGGCTGCGTGCTGCCAGGGCGATGACGACCGCCTTATCGCCTGACAGGATGATGTTGATCTAGATGATTTTCAGCAGACCGAGCTAGAGCTCGAGCGTTTGCAGTATTTCGATGCATGTCTTACTTTGGCCAGCTTAGAGCATGGCTTTGAGTAGCTTGGCCATTTCTGAGGGGTTGCGCGTCACTTTAAAGCCACACTCCTCCATCACCGCCAGCTTGGCGTCCGCCGTGTCGGCACCACCGCTGATCAGCGCACCGGCATGGCCCATGCGCTTGCCCGCAGGCGCTGTGACACCAGCGATAAAGCCGACGATGGGTTTTTTCATGTTCAGCTTGCACCAGCGCGCTGCTTCGGCTTCATCGGGGCCGCCGATTTCACCAATCATGATGACGGCGTCGGTGTCCGGATCATCGTTGAAGGCGCGCATGATGTCGATGTGCTTGAGTCCGTTGATCGGATCGCCGCCAATGCCCACGGCAGTGGACTGGCCCAGGCCGATTTCGGTGAGCTGCGCCACCGCTTCATAGGTGAGCGTTCCCGAGCGCGAGACCACGCCGATGCGGCCCTTGCGGTGGATGTGGCCTGGCATGATGCCGATTTTGATTTCTTCGGGCGTGATCAGGCCGGGGCAGTTGGGCCCGAGCAGCAAGGTCTTCTTGCCACCGGCGGCTTCTTTGGCGCGCATTTTGTTGCGTAATTCCAGCATGTCGCGCACCGGGATGCCTTCGGTGATGCAGATAGCCAGGTCCAGGTCGGCTTCGACGGCTTCCCAGATGGCTGCTGCCGCGCCGGGCGGCGGCACGTAAATGACGGACACGGTGGCGCCAGTTTCGTGGGCAGCCGCTTTGACCGAGCCGAAAATCGGGATACCCAGCACCGACTCACCGGCCTTTTTGGGGTTCACGCCGGCCACAAAGCAGGCTTTTCCATGGGCGTATTCCTGGCACTTTTCGGTGTGGAATGCGCCGGTTTTGCCGGTAATGCCCTGGGTAATGACGCGGGTGTCTTTATTGATGAAGATCGACATGGCGGTTTCTTTCTGACGGTGGCGTGGGCTTTAGGCGTGGGCTTGGACGGCGGCGACGACTTTTTGCGCCGCTTCAGCCATGGTGTCGGCGCTGATGATCGGCAGACCTGAGTCGGCCAGCATTTTTTTACCGATATCCTCATTGGTGCCCTTCATACGCACCACCAGCGGCACTTGCAGGTTGACCGCTTTGCAAGCGGCGATAACGCCGTGGGCAATCGTGTCGCACTTCATGATGCCGCCAAAAATGTTGACCAAAATCGCCTTGACCTTGGGGTTTTTCAGCATGATCTTGAAGGCCTCGGTCACTTTTTCTGGGGTGGCGCCGCCGCCCACGTCCAGGAAGTTGGCCGGTTCAGCGCCAAACAGCTTGATCGTGTCCATAGTGGCCATGGCCAGACCGGCGCCGTTGACTAGGCAGCCGATATTGCCGTCCAGGCTGATATAGGCCAGATCAAACTTGGAGGCTTCGATTTCGGCTGCGTCTTCTTCGTCCAGGTCCCGGTAGGCTACGATTTCCGGGTGGCGGTAGAGTGCGTTGGCATCAAAGTTGAACTTGGCGTCCAGGGCTTTGATATTGCCATTGCCTTCCAAAATCAGCGGGTTCACTTCCACCAAGCTGGCGTCGGTGTCCATATAGACCTGGTAGAGCTTTTGCAGCACATCGACCGCCTTGGCCGTGGAGTCGGCGGGCACACCAATGGCATCGGCCAGTTTTTTCGCTTGGCCGTCGGTCAGGCCTAAGGCCGGGTCGACAATTTCGGTGATGATTTTTTCCGGCGTGTCGTGCGCCACGCCTTCGATATCCATGCCGCCTTCGGAAGAGACAATCATGGCCACGCGCTGGCTGGCGCGGTCGGTGACGGCGGAGACGTAATACTCTTTTTGAATGTCGGCGCCGTCTTCTATCAGCAAGCGGCGCACTTTCTGGCCCAGCGGGCCGGTCTGGTGGGTGATCAGCTGCATGCCCAATATCTCGGTAGCCAGTTGCGTGACTTCCTCGATCGAGCGGGCCAGCTTGACGCCGCCGCCCTTGCCGCGGCCACCGGCATGAATTTGCGCCTTGACCACCCATACCGGGCCGCCGAGTTTTTGCGCGGCTTCGACAGCTTCTTGCACCGTGAATGCGGGGATGCCGCGCGGCACGGGCACGCCGGCATTGCGCAAGATTTCCTTGCCTTGGTATTCGTGGATTTTCATGGCTTTTCTCGTTTGAAACAGGGGGCGCGGTGACTGGCGTTAACGCGCGCAAACCGGGGTGAAACAGCGGACAGCGCTAAGACGCGGAACTGTATCATGGTGCGGCGCGTCAATCTTGCCCCCTGCTTACGAGGCGCCTGGGCCACTTGCGCGCCCGTCTTGCCAGCATTGAATGCCTTTTTAAAGCCCATGAAAAAAATCTTTATCGACGGCGAAGCCGGAACCACCGGCCTGCAAATCCGCGAGCGCTTGCAAGCCATGGCGCGCATTGAGATGCTGCGCATAGACCCGGCCTTGCGCAAAGACGATGCCGCCAAGCGCGCGCTGATGGCGCAGGCCGATGTGGTGATTTTGTGTTTGCATGACGACGCGGCTATCGCTTCGGTCGCCATGGTCGATGCGCTGCGCCGCGACACCGGCAAGGCCCCGCGCATCATCGACGCCTCGACTGCGCACCGCACCGCACCGGACTGGGTTTATGGTTTTGCCGAACTGTGCGCCGGCCAAAGTGCAGCCATTGCTGCAGCCGACCGGGTGGCCAACCCCGGCTGCTACGCCACCGGCGCGATTGCGCTTTTGCGCCCCTTGATCGACGCGGGGCTGCTGCCGCCGGACTTTGCGGTCTGCCTGCCTTCGGTTAGCGGTTACAGCGGCGGCGGGCGCAGCATGATGGAAGCTTACGAAGCCGGTAGCGCCGCGCCCTTTGAGCTCTACGCCCTGGGATTGCAGCACAAACACATACCCGAAATCATGCATTGCAGCGGCCTGACGCGCCGCCCGCTGTTTGTGCCCTCGGTGGGTAATTTCGCGCAAGGCATGCTCGTGCAGCTGCCGCTACACCTAGACAGCCTGCCGGGCCAGCCCAGCGCCCAGGCCCTGCACGAAGCCCTGGCCGCGCACTACGCCGGCAGCCGCGTGGTGACGGTGGAGCCGCCCACCGCCGATGGCAAGCTCGATGCCGTGGCCTTGGCGGGTAGCAACCAGATGGAGTTGCGCGTCTTCGCCAACCCAGCCGCCGGCCACGCGTTGCTGGTCGCCCGCCTGGACAACCTGGGCAAAGGCGCTAGTGGGGCGGCGGTGCAAAACTTGGAGCTGATGCTGGGACTGTGAGGCGCTCAGCCCTCATCCGCATCAAACGCCCCCGACACCACGCGGGCGATGGTCTCGCCACCAAAGCCGCGACTGGCCAAAAAGCGCACTTGCTTGGCGCGTTCGCTAGGGGTGGACGCTGGACCGCCGAATTTTTTGCGCCAGACCTCATGGGCGCGGGCTTGTTCGCTGGCGCGTAGCTGGTCCAGGGCCTGGGCCATGGCCTCGGGCTCCATGCCTTTGGCCTGCATTTCCTGGCGGATGCGCGCGCTGCCGAGCTTGGCGCTGCGCCGATGCACAAGTGAATCGACCGCACGCTGCTCGCTTTGCAGGTCTTTGGCGGCTAGTTTGTCCAGCACGGCGGCCAACTCGCCGGGTGACTCTTCAAAGGGAGCGAGCTTGCGCTGCAACTCGGCGCGCGAATGCTCGCGGCTGCTGAGCAGGCGCAGCGCGCGTCCGGTGAGGGAGAGTTGGATGCCGGTGGCCATCGTTGGTAGCTAGGGAAAAAGCCTTGCGCCTTGCGCTTGCTGAAAACGCAAAGCGCCCGGCGCCCGCAACTTGCAGGCGCTGATCGGGCTTTAGGCAGCGGCTTCGGCTTTTTTACCGCCCTTGACTTTGGCCTCGGGCACCTCGGCAGCGCCGGCCAGCAGCGGGATGCCCAAGGACTCGCGCACTTTGTTTTCGATCTCGGTGGACAGGGCGGGGTTTTCACGCAAAAACTCGCGCGCGTTGTCGCGGCCCTGGCCGATTTTTTCGCCCTGGTAGGCATACCAGGCGCCGGATTTTTCGATGATGTGGGCGTTCACGCCCATGTCGATGATCTCGCCGTGGCGGCTGATGCCTTCGCCAAACAGAATGTCGAATTCTGCGGTCTTAAAAGGCGAGGCGACTTTGTTTTTCACGACCTTCACTTTGGTCTCGTTGCCGATGGCCTCGTCGCCTTTTTTGATGGTGCCGGTGCGGCGGATGTCCAGACGCACCGAGGCGTAGAACTTGAGCGCGTTGCCGCCGGTAGTGGTTTCGGGGCTGCCGAACATGACGCCGATCTTCATACGGATTTGGTTAATGAAGATGACCATGCAATTGGTCTTTTTGATGTGCGCGGTGAGCTTGCGCAGCGCTTGGCTCATCAGGCGGGCTTGCAGGCCGGGCAGGGAGTCGCCCATTTCGCCTTCCAACTCAGCCTTGGGTGTGAGGGCGGCGACCGAGTCGACCACGATCAGGTCTACGGCGCCCGAGCGCACCAGGCTGTCGACAATCTCCAGCGCCTGCTCGCCGGTGTCGGGCTGGCTGATCAGCAGGTCTTGCAGGTTGACGCCCAGCTTTTGTGCGTACTGGATATCCAGCGCGTGCTCGGCGTCGACAAAAGCGCACTGACCGCCGATTTTTTGCATTTCGGCAATCACTTGCAAGGTGAGCGTGGTTTTGCCGGAAGACTCCGGGCCGTAGATTTCGACCACCCGGCCGCGCGGCAGGCCGCCTACGCCCAGGGCAATGTCCAAGCCCAAGGAGCCGGTGGATACGACCTGGATGTCTTCAATCACCTCGCCCTCGCCCAGGCGCATGATGGTGCCTTTGCCAAATTGTTTCTCGATCTGGGCAAGCGCTACTTGCAGGGCTTTGGCTTTCTCAGCGTTGGCGGTGAAATTCTTAACGGGTGCGTCCATGGTCATCTCCTGTGCATAAAGGTGGGGTTAGGCAAGCAAACCGACCTCTGTTATTAACTACAGGCTGGATGCTTGAACAGTATTTTATACGGATATTGAAAACTATAAACAGAAATATTGGTCAGTTTATATTACTATATCGGAAATGTCCGACACCGCGAACCTGACACAAGATGCCTGGCGTTACAACCATGTGGGCCATTGGCTGCGCCTGGCTTTGGCGCGTTTTGACGCGCGGGTGATGGCGCTGATGGCGCGCCACCCCGGTGTTTCCCTGGGCTTGTCCAATCTGGCGCAGCGCGACCAGTTGACGGCGGCACACTGGCATATCAGCCGCCACCTGCCGCCCCAGGGCGCACGCCTGACCGAGCTGGCCCAGCGCGCGGGCATGCGCAAGCAGGCCATGGCCACGCTGGTTAAACAGTGCGAGGCCTGGGGCATGGTGATGCGCGAAGGCGATGCCCACGACGCACGGGCGCGCCGCGTGTGTTTTACGCCCACCGGCCTAGCCTGGCTGGCGGCCTACCAGGAGAGCGTCGCCCAGGCCGAGGCGGAGTTGCGTCACGCAGTGGGTGAGGAGGTAGCCACCGTGGTGGCGCTGGGCTTGGAGGCCTACGCTGCTGCCGCCTAGAATGGCTTGGCCAACGCACTGACCACACATAGCGCGCACAGCGCAAGGAGACAAGCATGCGTATATTGATCGCCGAAGATGATCAGGTACTTGCCGACGGCTTGTTGCGCGCCTTGCGTAGCGCCGGCGCGGCGGTGGACCATGTGGCCAACGGCAACGAAGCCGACGCGGCCTTGATGACCAACTCCGAGTTTGACTTGCTGATTCTGGATCTGGGCCTGCCCAAGATGCACGGCCTGGAAGTGCTCAAGCGCTTGCGGGCGCGCGGCTCGGCGCTGCCGGTGTTAATTTTGACGGCCGCCGACAGCGTGGAAGAGCGCGTCAAAGGCCTGGACTACGGCGCCGACGACTACATGGCCAAGCCCTTTAGCCTGCAAGAGCTCGAAGCGCGCGCGCGGGCCCTGGTGCGCCGGGGCATGGGTGCGGCCAGCAGCAATATCAAGCACGGGCCGCTGGTGTATGACCAATCGGGGCGGGTGGCCACCATCGACGGCAAGATGGTGGAACTGTCGGCGCGCGAGCTGGGCTTGCTGGAAGTTTTGCTGCAACGCACGGGCCGGCTGGTGAGCAAAGACCAGCTGGTCGAACGCTTGTGCGAATGGGGCGAAGAGGTGAGCAATAACGCGATTGAGGTCTATATCCACCGATTGCGCAAAAAAATTGAAAAAGGCCCGATCCGCATCGCCACCGTGCGTGGCTTGGGCTACTGCCTGGAAAAAATCCCGAATTGAAAGTCTTCCAAAGCGAACAGCGCTCGCTGTTCGGCGAAATTCTCGATTGGATGCTCACGCCCATCCTGCTGCTGTGGCCGATCAGCCTGGTGCTGACTTGGCTGGTGGCCCAGGGCATCGCCGGCAAGCCTTTTGACCGAGCGCTGGAATACAACGCCGGGGTGCTGGCGCAGTACATAACGGTCCATCACGAGCAAATGAAATTCTCCCTGCCCCAGCCCGCGCGCGAATTGCTACGGACCGAAGACAGCGACACGGTGTACTACCAAGTGCTAGGGCCCCAAGGGCAGGTGCTCGGCGGTGATGCGGATTTACCTGCGCCCGGACAGGATGAACGCAACCCGGTAGGTGAGGTGCGTTTGCGCGATGTGACCTTGGATGGTGTGGACCTGAAAGTCGCCTCGATGTGGGTGCGCCTGGACTTACCGGGCCATCCGCTGGCGCTGGTGCAGGTGGCCGAAACTATGGACAAGCGCGCCGTGTTGGCTACCGAGATCGTCAAGGGCGTGATGCTGCCGCAGTTTGTAGTCTTGCCGGTGGCGGTACTGCTGGTGTGGTTGGCTTTGGCGCAAGCGATCAAACCACTCAATCGCCTGGAAGAAACCATACGCGCGCGCAAGCCCGATGACCTGAGCCCCCTGGACGCGCAGGCGGTGCCCATGGAGGTGGTGCCGCTGGTGGCCTCGGTGAACGACTTGCTGATGCGCTTGAAGGACTCCATTGCTGCGCAAAAGCGGTTTTTGGCCGATGCGGCGCACCAGCTGAAAACCCCGCTGGCTGGATTGCGTATGCAGGCTGATTTGGCGCAACGCCAGGACGCCAGCGCCGATGAGCTCAAACAGTCCTTGCGCCAGATCGGCCGCTCCAGCATCCGTGCCACGCATACCGTCAACCAATTGCTTGCCTTGGCGCGCGCGGAAGGTAGCGCTGCGGTCTTGGCCCATCAGCCCTGCGATATGGCTCGACTGACCATGGAGGTGGTGCGTGACTGCGCGCCGCGCGCGGTGGAAAAACAGATCGACATCGGCTACGAAGGGGCCCAGCCGGGCAGTGCCGGCGTGAAAATCAACGGCAACGCCACGCTCTTGCAAGAGATGGTGCGCAACCTGGTGGACAACGCGATCAACTACAGCCAATCGCGCACCGATCTTGCCGCCGTGATCACCGTGCGGCTGCTGGCCGACGCTGTGGCCAAGACATTGACTTTGCAAGTCGAAGACAGCGGCCCTGGGGTGGCGCTCAGTGAGCAGGAGCTGGTGTTCCAGCCTTTTTACCGCGCGCTGGGCAATGAAGCCGATGGCTCAGGCCTGGGCCTACCCATCGTGCTGGAGATCGCCAGGCAACACCGCGCCAGCGTGGGCTTGAGCGACAGCCGCCCGGGCCATACGCCACCGGGGGCGTGTTTTACGGTGCGGTTTATTGATGCGCTGCCATGAACGGTGTGGATAATCGCGCGTTTATCCAAGAGTAAACCATGATCCGAGACAGTAGCAAGCCGACCCGCAAGTTAAAGCCTATACCCGGCCTGATATTTGCCAGTCGCTGGCTGCAATTGCCGCTGTACTTGGGCCTCATTCTTGCGCAGGGGGTTTATGTCTACCACTTCTGGATCGAGCTGCTGCACCTGTTGGAGGCCGCGTTTGGCAACCAAGCCGCCTTGCAGGCCCTGGTCACCAGCATGGGTTACCAGTCCGACACGCCGCTGACCGCGCTCAATGAAACGCTCATCATGTTGGTGGTCTTGGCGCTGATCGACGTCGTGATGATCTCCAACCTGCTCATCATGGTGATTGTGGGCGGCTACGAGACCTTTGTCAGCCGCATGCACCTAGAAGGCCATGCCGACCAGCCTGAGTGGCTAGACCATGTCAATGCTTCAGTGCTCAAGGTCAAGTTGGGCACGGCCATTATCGGCATCAGCTCCATCCATTTGCTCAAGACCTTTATCAACGCTGCCAACTACGAGCCCAAAGTCTTGATGTGGCAAACCATCATTCATGTGACTTTTTTGCTCAGCGCGCTGGCTATTGCCTACACCGACAAAATTTTGAACAGCACCCACAAGGCCTCGCACTAAGCCGTTGGTGGCTTGGGCGGTTTAAAACTGGTCCGGGTTTTTGCCTTTGAATGGCGCGTAAAAAGCCTTGATCCGAACCATATCGGCCTCGATGTCGCCGGTGGGCTCAAATGCGGGGCCCAGGCCGCTGACCTTATTGCCGTAGTCCAGAAATGACATCACGATAGGCACTTGCGCGCCCAGGGCGATGTAATAAAAGCCGGTTTTCCAGTAGCGTACTTTGCTGCGCGTGCCCTCAGGCGGCACCACCAGTTGCAAGGGCCCGTTTGCCAATTTCAAGGCCTCTGCCGAGGCCGCCACCAGATTGTTCGCGTTGGC
This sequence comes from Rhodoferax sp., assembly GCA_044373655.1. GTDB lineage: Bacteria > Pseudomonadota > Gammaproteobacteria > Burkholderiales > Burkholderiaceae_C > Allorhodoferax. Next base: position 36,632 of record JBILPS010000001.1, on the reverse strand, counting down.
GCGCTGCACCGCAATGCCGCCCAGCCAGCGCATCAGTGGGCCAAAGGGGAAGCGGAAAAGCTGCACCTTGCCCATCCAGTAAATATTCAGGCCGAGCGCGAAGCTCACCATCAACATATAGGGCAAATCCCAGTTGCTGGTGTGGGGCGCCGCAATCAGCACGCTTTTGCGGCAGTTGGGCGGCAGTTCGCCCACAATCTTCCAGCCCGTGGCCTTTAAAAAGCTTATCGAAATGACACGTAATACGGTGTTAACCACCGGTGTATCAAAAATTGTGCGATGCATCGGCGGCCTGTTCTGTGGATTGAAAGCTAAGGGGGTGCAGCGACCTCGTGGTCACCATCGGGGCGGTGGGCGGGGTCCACATGGGTCATGAGATTGAGTACGCGGTGGCGCTGCATGACGGCCTGGCGCGCTGCTACGGCAATGTTGTGGCCCTCTTCGACGGTGAGCATGGCATCGACTTCGATATGCGCGTCGGCTACCACCATATCGCCCATCTTACGGGTGCGTACATCATGCACACCGGACACGCCGGGCGTGTCCAGCAGGGTTTGGCGGATGGCCTGTACTTCATCCTCGTCCACCGCCCGGTCCATCAGGTCGTGCAAGGCGTCCCAGCCAAAGCCCCAGCCCATTTTGGCGACCATCAGGCCCACAATCAGCGCCGCAATCGGGTCCATGAGCGGGTAACCCATCAGGTTGCCGATCAAGCCCAAAGCCACCACCAGGCTGGAGGCCGCATCTGAGCGCGCATGCCAGGCGTTGGTTACCAGCATGCCCGATTTAACGCGCTTGGCCACGCGCAGCATGTAGCGAAACAAGAGCTCTTTTGACACCAGGGCCGCCAGCGCCACCCACAAGGCCGCAGCGTGCGCTGTGGGGATGGTTTCGGGCGTTTGCAATTTACCCACCGCCGACCAGACCATGCCTACGCCCACAACCATCAGTAGCAGGCCCAGCGCCAGCGATGCCGCATTTTCAAAACGCTGGTGGCCGTAGGGGTGGTCTTCGTCGGCGTCCTTTTGGCTGTGCCTTCCCGCCAGCAGCACCACAAAGTCTGACACCAAATCCGAGAGCGAATGGATGCCGTCAGCCACCAGCCCTTGGGACTTCGCCCCGATACCGACCACGATTTGCACACTAGAGAGCAGCACGTTGACGACCACGCTCACCCAGGTACTGCGCGCCGCCGCCGCCGCGCGTTGCGCCGGTGTGTACGTGCTGTGTTCGGAGTCGTCGTCTATTTCGGTGAAGTTCATAGTGGCTTAGCAAGCGCCACAGTGGCGGCCCGCAAAGGCTCGCCGCTCGGGGTTTCCAATCTGCTTGCTGCGCCACAGCTTAGCAGTGTTGCTTGACGCAGGCCTTTCACCCCAGGTGCTTGCCAACAATGCCGGCCAGTTCAAACATATTGATGCTGGGTTTGCCAAACACCGACTGCAATTTGGCGTCGGCCAGGATGGTGCGTTTGTCTTTGGGGTCTTGCAGTCCCTGGGCCTTGATGTAGTCCCACAGCTTTTTAACCACCTCGGGCCGCGACACCGCTTCACTGCCAATGACGGCCGCCAAGGCCGCACTGGGCGCCTTGCCCGCGGCACTGCTGGCTTTGCGCGGCGCCTTGGGCTTGGCGGTTTTGGTCGCCGGAGTTTTTTTAGCCGCCGGAACCTTTTTGGCGGCTGCAGCGGATTTCTTGGCTGCCGCCTTCGCTGCGGGTGTAGCTGCCGGCGCGCGGCTACGCGCTGCAGCGGCTTTGGCCACCGCACCGGGGCGGGGTGGAAATTTGCTGGGGGCAAATTCAAAATTCACTTTGCCTGCCTCGGGGTCCCAGGCCAGCATGGCTTTGAAGGCCCGGCGCGTGCGCATGCTGACAAACTTGTCCAGTAAATCGGTTTTGCCCGTACTTAGCAGTTTGTGCATTTGCTCGCGCGCGATCGGCTGTTGCAAGATGATCTGCCCACTTTTGAAGTCGCAGCTGGGCACGGTTTGCACCAGGCTGGGTACTGCATGGTCGCAGACATAGTTTTTTCCGTGTTCAAACACCAGACCGCCGGTTTGGGCACCGCACTTGGGGCAGCCACCTAAAGGCTCTTGCGCGCTGAAATCGGCGAGCTCGCCGGACTCCTGTGCGGCTTTGTCGTCGCCGAAGTCAAATTCAAGTTTGAAGTTTTTACTGTCTTCGTCAAATTTGAGGACGATCTCCGACGTAAAAGGCCAACCCGCTTTGGAGCGGAAGCCATCGAGCGGGCCGATTTTTTTCTCGCGCATGAATTGTTCTACTTCGGCCAGCTCAAAAGTCCGGCCCGCCGGTGTTTTGCCGAAAGAAAAACCGCAGCCTTCTTCGCTACCGGTTTTGCCGGTGCAGGCGTAGCGGCGGTAGTTTTCTTTCACGATGCCGCTGCAATTGGGACAGGCGCTTTGCAAGGTGGCGTAGTCGCCTGGAATGGTGTCGCGGTCGTATTCCTTGGCTTTTTTCACCATGCGTTCGGTCATGGCCGCGATTTCGGCCATAAAGGCATCGCGCCCCATCTTGCCTTGCTCCATCAGCGACAGCTTGTATTCCCATTCGCCGGTCAGTTCGGCCTTGGACAACTCTTCCACACCCAGGCCGCGCAAGAGTGTCATCAGCTGAAACGCCTTGGCCGTGGGAATCAGTTCGCGGCCCTCGCGCAGCATGTATTTTTCGTTGAGCAAGCCTTCAATAATGGAGGATCGCGTAGCCGGCGTGCCCAGCCCTTTGTCGCGCATGGCTTCGCTGAACTCTTCGTCTTCCACCGTTTTGCCCGCGCCTTCCATGGCGCCGAGCAAGGTCGCTTCGGTATAGCGCGCCGGTGGCCGAGTCTTCAGGCCCTTGGCCTCGGCACTCTCGGTACCTACCTGTTCGCCCGGCTGCACCGGTACCAGGTTCTGGCCTTTATCACCGTCTTTGGCATCGTCGATTTCAGCGGCGGCCTCCTTGCCGTAGACAGCCAGCCAGCCGGGCTCCACAAGCACCTTGCCCGTGGTTTTGAACGGGTGGCTTTGGGTGCCCAGTGCCACGGTGCTGATGCGCGTGGTGACCTGGTATTCGGCGGCGGGGTAAAACACGGCGATAAAGCGGCGCACCACGAAGTCATAAAGCTTTTGCTCGGCGTCAGACAAGCCGCTGGGCGCCTCTAGCGTGGGGATGATGGCAAAGTGGTCGCTCACCTTGCTGTTGTCAAACACTTTTTTGCTTGGCTTGATGTAGTGCTTGGCAATCGCAGTGCGTGCAAACGGGGCCAGGTGGCCCATGCTGCTTTTGGCGATCATGGCCATGGTGTCATTGACCGTGGGCAGGTAGTCTTCGGGCAGGTGGCGCGAGTCGGTACGCGGGTAGGTCAGGGCCTTGTGCCGCTCGTACAGGCTTTGCGCCAGCGCCAGCGTGGTCTTGGCGGAAAAGCCAAAGCGCCCATTGGCCTCGCGCTGCAAAGTGGTCAGGTCAAACAGGCCGGGGCTGCTTTTGTTGCTGGGCTTGCTTTCTTCCTGCACGCTGGCGGGTTTGCCACGCACCGCGTCGGCAATCGCCTGGGCCTGGGCTTGCGACCACAGGCGGTCTTCTTTTTTCTCGGCGTCGTCGGCATCTTTTTTATGCGCCGGGTCAAACCATTTGGCCGCGTAGCTGCCCGCTTGCGCGGCGAACTCGGCATGGATTTCAAAATAATCGCGGCTGATAAATTTGCGGATCTGCTCTTCGCGCTCGACCACCACCGATAGCGTAGGCGTTTGCACCCGGCCCACGGTGGTCAGGAAAAAACCGCCGTCGCGCGAATTGAAAGCCGTCATGGCGCGCGTGCCGTTGATACCCACCAACCAGTCCGCCTCGGAGCGGCAGCGGGCGGCGTCTGCCAGGGGTTGCATTTGGGCATTGGTGCGCAAATGGGCAAAGCCGTCGCGTATGGCTTGTGGCGTCATGGACTGCAGCCACAAGCGGCTGACCGGTTTGCCCAAAGGTTTGGCGCCACCGGCGTATTGCTCAATCAAGCGGAAGATGAGTTCACCCTCGCGCCCGGCGTCGCAGGCGTTAATCAAGCGCGCCACGTCTTTGCGTTTGGCGAGTTTGACTACTGCGTTGAGCCGCGTCTTGGTTTTGTCCACCGGCTTTAAGTCAAAGTGCGGCGGAATCACGGGTAGATGCGCAAAACTCCATTTGCCGCGTTTGACGTCATAGGCCTCGGGTGCCTGTATCTCCACCAGATGGCCCACGGCACTGGAGACGACATAGTTTTCGTTTTCGAAATACTCGTCGTGCTTCTCAAACTTGCCGGCGCTGCTGGTGAGCGCACGCACGATGTCCTGGGCCACCGAAGGCTTTTCTGCAATGACCAAGGTCTTGCCTGCAATATCGTTTTTCATGTGACTACAATCCGTTTCCTCGCGCATGCACGGGCGCGCACCCACACGGGCGCACACATGCGCGCCCATACGATCCACCATACCAAATTTTTCCGTGTCTCCAAAATCTGCCGCCTCGCCCCCTAAGCGCCGACTTGCAGTGCGCACCTCGGGCATCCACGGCAAAGGCGTTTTTGCATTGCGTGATTTTGCAGAAGGCGAAACGCTGATCGAGTACCTGGGTGAAGTCATTACCTGGGAAGAAGCGCAAATACGCCACCCGCATGACCCCGCCAATCCCAACCACACGTTTTACTTCCATATTGATGACACGCGTGTGATCGATGGCTTGCAACAGGGCAATGCGGCCAAGTGGATTAACCATTCTTGCGATGGCAATTGCGAAGCCGACGAGGTGCGGGGCCGCATCTTCATCAAAGCGCTGCGCAACCTACAAGCGGGCGAAGAGCTGACCTATGACTACGGTCTGGTGACCGACGAACCACTCACCCGCAAACTAAAGGCGGAGTATCCCTGCTGGTGCGGCAGCAAACAATGCCGGGGCACCATGCTGGCCCCCAAGCGCGCCGCCTGGCGTAAGCGCTGAGCGGCCATGGCAAGCGGCGCACCCGCTAACAAAGCATTGCGCTGGCCCGCCGAAGCCGTCTGGGAGACCGTGGCACCGCTGCTGCCGGGTTTTAGCGTCGAGATTTTGCCCATCCTGCCTTCTACCAATACCGCGCTGATGGAGCGCGCACGCACCGGCCGCGTCGAACCCATTGCCCTGGTGGCCGAGCAACAAAGCGCAGGCCGTGGCCGCATGGGGCGGCAATGGCTCAGTGAGGCGCAGGGCACGGGCCCGCTGCCCCTGACTTTTTCTATCGGCCTGCCTCTGGCGCCCCGGGACTGGTCGGGCCTGTCGCTGGCGGTAGGTCTGGCGGTGGCGCAAAGCCTGCACGCAGATATCCAATTGAAATGGCCCAATGATTTGTGGCTCCATGGGCGCAAGCTGGGCGGCATCCTCATCGAAACGGCCAGCATGGGCGCGCTGCGCTACGCGGTGATCGGCATTGGCCTCAACATCGGGCCGCGCGCTGCAGCGGGCTTGCGCACGCCGCCGGCTTGGCTGCAAGAGCTAAGGCCCGACGCCGATGCGGCGCAGGCTTTCGGCCAGATTGCTCCGGCGGTGGTCAAAGCGGTCTTGGAATTTGCGGACCAAGGCCTGGGCCCTTTGCGCGGCGCTTACCAGGAGCGTGATGCGCTGCACGGGCGCGAGGTGCTCTGCAGCGATGGCCGAAGTGGTGTTGCACGCGGCGTGGATGCGCAAGGTGCTTTGTTGGTGGAGACGGCGCAGGGCTTGCAAACAATCAGCAGCGCCGAAGTCAGCGTGCGCCCTGCTGGTGGTGCGCCGCCCGCTGCCTAGCCGGGCAGTCGGGCGGTAGCCCTGGGTTTATTGGCTGACCACGCGGACCATTTCCAAACACTTGTTGGAGTAGCCCCATTCGTTGTCATACCAGCTGACAATTTTGATGAAGGTGCCGTCTAGCGCAATACTGGCGTCGGCATCAAAAATTGAGGTGCGTGCGTCACCCCGGAAATCGGTGGCCACCACTTTGTCTTCGGTATAGCCCAGTACGCCTTTCAAAGCGCCTTCGCTTTGGGCCTTCATTTCGGCGCAAATCTCGGCCATGGTGGCGGCATGGTTGAGTTCGCAGGTCAGGTCCACCACCGACACATCGCTGGTCGGTACGCGAAAGGACATGCCGGTAAGTTTTTTGTTGAGCTCGGGAATCACCACGCCGACGGCCTTGGCCGCACCGGTGCTCGATGGGATGATGTTTTCCAAAATACCGCGTCCGCCGCGCCAGTCCTTGTTGCTCGGGCCATCAACGGTTTTTTGCGTCGCGGTGGCAGCATGCACCGTCGTCATCAGGCCGCGCTTGATGCCCCATTTGTCATGCAGCACTTTGGCCACCGGGGCCAGGCAGTTGGTGGTGCAAGAGGCGTTGGACACAATGCTTTGCCCGGCGTAAGTGGCATGGTTGACGCCATACACGAACATCGGTGTGTCGTCTTTGCTGGGCGCCGACAGAATGACTTTTTTCGCACCCGCGGCCAGGTGTTTTTCGGCGGTGGGCTTGTCCAGGAACAGGCCGGTGGCTTCAATCACCACATCGGCGCCGACCGCGTCCCACTTCAGGTTGGCCGGGTCGCGCTCTTGTGTCAGGCGTATGGTTTTGCCACTGACGATTAGCGCACCGTCTTGGATAGACACCTCGCCGGCAAAGCGGCCATGCACGCTGTCGTAACGCAGCATATAAGCCAGGTAATCGGGCTCGAGCAAATCATTGATACCGACAATCTCAATGTCCGAAAAGTTTTGCACCGCAGCGCGAAACACCATACGGCCGATGCGGCCAAATCCGTTGATTCCTACCTTGATAGCCATTTTTATTCTCCAAAAAGTAAAAAATTTTGCAAACTTAGCGCTTGCGCTGCAAAGCCGATTGCACGGTGTCGGCCACGTTTTCAGGCGTAAAACCGAAGTGTTTGAACAGGGCCGGCGCAGGGGCCGATTCGCCATAGGTATCTATGCCCACAACCGCAGCGCAACCGTATTTCCACCAGCCGCCACTCGAGCCCATTTCGACCGCAATGCGCGGCACACCCGTAGGTAGCACACTGGTTTTGTAAGCATCGCTTTGTAAGTCAAAGGTGGTGGTGCTGGGCATGGAGACCACGCGCACCGCAATCTTGCGTGCAGCCAGTACCGCCTGCGCCTGCAGGGCGAGTTGCACTTCTGAGCCAGTGGCAATCAGTACCGCCTGGGTTTTTTTCTTCATGCCGACTTCGGAGGGTTCGGCCAGCACATAAGCCCCTTTGTTGATGGCATCCAGGCCGCAGGCAGCAGGAGCCGCCGCCGATTCGGCCTTGGGTGCGTAGCTGATGTTTTGGCGTGACAACAACAAGGCGGTGGGCTTGTTGCGGTTTTGCAGGGCCACGGTCCAGGCCACGGCCGTCTCGGCGGTGTCGGCGGGGCGCCAGACGTCCAGGTTGGGGATCAGACGCAAGGACGCTGCATGCTCGATGGACTGGTGCGTCGGCCCGTCTTCGCCCAGGCCGATGCTGTCATGCGTGAACACATGGATGACGCGCTTTTTCATTAAGGCGGCCATGCGGATGGCATTGCGCGAATAGTCGCTAAAGGTGAGGAAGGTGCCGCCGTAGGGGATAAAGCCGCCGTGCAGGGCGATGCCGTTCATGATGGCGGCCATACCAAACTCGCGTACGCCGTAGTTGATATGGCGCCCGCCGTGCAGTTGGCCGTTGGCGTCGGCGCTTTGCACCAATTGCCCTTGCGCATCAAAGCGCACATTGGGCGTAGATTTGGTGTTGGTCAGGTTGGAGCCGGTCAGGTCGGCCGAGCCGCCCAGCAGCTCAGGCAGGGCCGCGGTGAAATGCTCTAGTGCCAGTTGCGAGGCTTTGCGCGAGGCCACGGTTTCGGCTTTGGTGTGCGCTGCCAATACCGCGTCCACCGCAGTTTGTACAAAGCCTTTGGGCAAGTCGCCCTTCATGCGGCGCACAAATTCTTTGGCCAGGGCCGGGTGCGCGGCTTTGTAAGCGGCAAAGCGGGTATTCCATTCTTTCTCGCGCGTACGGCCGGCCACTTTGGCATCCCAGTCGGCATAGACTGCTTTGGGCACCACGAAAGGCGCGTGCGCCCAGCCTATGGCTTCGCGGGTGAGTTTGATTTCGTCCGCGCCCAGGGGTTCGCCGTGGGCTTTGGCGGTGTTGGCGCGGTTGGGGCTGCCTTTGCCGATCGAAGTTTTGCAGACGATGAGTGTGGGCTTGTCTTTGCTGGCTTTGGCTTTTGCGATGGCATTGGATACCGCTTGGGTGTCATGGCCGTCCACTTTGTCGATCACATTCCAACCATAGGCGGCAAAGCGCTGCGCGCTGTTATCGATAAACCAGGGCGTCACCTGGCCGTCAATGGAAATGCCGTTGTCGTCATACAAGGCGATCAGCTTGTTCAGCTTCCAGGCGCCGGCCAGGGCGCAAGCTTCGTGGCTGATGCCTTCCATCATGCAGCCATCGCCCAAAAACACATAGGTGTGGTGGTCTACGATGGCATGGCCTTCGCGGTTGAATTGCGCGGCCAGCAGTTTTTCGGCCATGGCCATGCCCACCGCATTGGTGATGCCCTGGCCTAGCGGGCCGGTGGTGGTTTCGACACCGGGCGTGACATCCACTTCGGGGTGACCCGCTGTTTTGCTGTGCAACTGGCGGAAGTTTTTCAACTCCGCTATGGGTAGCTTGTAGCCCGTCAGGTGTAGCAAGGCATAGATCAGCATGGAGCCGTGGCCGTTTGACAACACAAAGCGATCGCGGTTGGCCCAATGTGGGTTGGCGGGGTTGTGTTGCAGATGCTGGCCCCATAGCGCTACCGCCATATCGGCCATGCCCATGGGGGCGCCGGGGTGACCGGAGTTGGCTTGTTGAACTGCGTCCATTGCAAGCGCGCGTATCGCGCTTGCCATTTGCTGGGAATTGGCCATGAAACGACTCCGAGAGGGGCTGGGGGCATTGCGCCGGTCTGGCGCGCGGAAAAACATTTTAGCGGCGCAATTGTGGGCAGGCCTTGAATGCTTGGCGAAGCTGAAAGCTGAGGTTTTAGCCGCGCCGCGCCATCGCTAAAGCATACACCTGGCGCACTGCCTGGGCCAGCGCGCGTGGCTCGGCGGGTTTGGCCATTTGCAGGTCGGCAATTGCAGCTTGGGGGTCTGATGGATCGCTTTTCACGCGGGCCGACAAAATCAAAATACCGATAGCTGGGAACGATTGCCGCACACGCTGTGCAATCGCATAGCCGTTTTCATGGGGAAGGTTCAAATCCAGTATCAACGCGTCGGCGGTTCGCGCTTGCAAGAGCAGATCCAAGGCGGCGCCATCGCTGGCGGTACGCACGGCAAAGCCCTCATCAAGCAAATACTCGGCAAGTGCTTCCCGGATGGCGGGGTTGTCTTCTACGATGATGATGTCGGCAAGCTTCATGGCAGGAACTTGTGGTGTGCAGCCATACGCATGGCTTGCTTATCAGGCACCTGTCGCCCCAGCGCTATCGACTGGCAGGGTGAACCAAAACACCACCTGTTCGGCTTCCAGACTGAGTTGGATTTTGGTGCCCAGCCGCCAGGCCAGTTGCTGCGATAACCACAACCCTAGACCGGTGCCAGAAATACTGCTTGCGTTGGGTGAGCGGTAGTAGCGTTCAAAAACTTTGGCCGGATCCGGATGGCCGGCGGGGCCCTTGACATTGCGGATGGCGAACTGGACCATGGGCGCGCCTTGCCCCTTGGCAAATGGGCTCACTTGCAAAACCACGGGGCTGCCCTGCGCTGAATACTTGAGCGCGTTACTCAGCAGATTATTGAGAATGATCTGAAAATAGCTTGCATCACTGTGTAAGCGCAGACCCTCTATCGGCTCTTCAACGCGCAAATGCAGCAACTCGGATTGCGCACTGGGATGCACCCATGCCTGGCCCATGACCCAGTCCAGGGTATCTGTCAGCAAAAAATGACTGAGCGACACCGCCATCACACCGCCCTCGTAGCGATCCGCCTGGCTGCAGTTGTCCAGAATGTGGACCATGCTATTGATCGCCGTATGCATGCGCACATCCCAGGCTTGCTTGCGCTCGGGAGCGATGTCCTTTTTCACCAACGCGCTGGCGCCTAATTGGACAACTGTTAGGGGAGTTTTGATTTCATGCACCAGCATCGAAATGAATAGCTGCTGCAAAAAGCGGATGCTGGTTTGCTCTTGCAGTTTTTGTACATGGGCCTGCTGCCTGCGGTCTTTCGCCGATTGCGCTCTTTGCTGGCGCCAAAGCAGTGTCAACACCAAGCCCAAGGAGATCAGGGGCAGGTTCATGGCGCGCAATGGCTCAGCCCAGGCCATGGATGCAGCGGGCGCTAGTAAATTACCCCAAAGGCCCAGGTTGTTAGCCACCATCAGTACAAATACGGCGACCAGCAGGTGGTTTAAGTGGCCTTTGCGCCACGCGGGCTGTTGCAGCCACTGCCTTGCGCAATCCCAGCAAAAGCCGTACAGCGCCACCGATAGCAAACCCACTGCAGCGAAATCAAATGCGCCTTGCTGGCCGCTGTAGGCCAGGGCTGTCATCAACAAGCTGCCCCCTAAGAGCGCAGAAAAGCCGCGCGCGTAACGTAGCTTGAACTGCGGGGAGGCGAGCACCCTAGCGCTGGCATACAGGCCCGCACAGTCCAGCACCACCGTCATGGCAGCGTTGAGCTTGACAAAGGCGCGCAAATCATTGCCCAGCACGCCGATAAAGGCGCCGCCTAGTTGCAAGTGGTAGAGCCCCAAAAGCAAGCCTAGCAAGCCCATGAGACCAAAAACCTTTTTCCGGCTTTGCCAGTACAGCAGGGCACTGACCAGCAGCAGCAGCACAGAAAACGCTAGCTGCATCGCGTGCATCGCGCCGTCTGCCACCGCTGGGTATGGCGCGCCGACCCAGAGGTCATCGGCACGGACCTGGCGCAGCGCAGGGTACAGGTCTTCCCTTTCTTGGCTATGGACGCGCAGGGTACCGGCATCGAAGTCGCTCCGTATCGATTGGTCCGCTGCTTGCCACGCGGCGTGCTTGACGGGCGGCAGGATGCCGGTATCGAGCCTGTCCTGCCATTGCAGGCGCTCGGTCACGCTGGCAGACTGCGCGGCTGTAAATGGACACACCATCAAAGCGGCAAGCAGGAGGCGGGTCCAAAGTTTCATCATGGTGAACGCGATTTTTGGCAAATTCTGAGGTGCTGCAAGCGCTCCAAGCGCGTCCCGGCGTTCCGAGTGCCGACTGTAGCGCCAATGGCTTTGCGCCCTGTTGGCCGCTATCGCAGCTAAAGCCCAGGCAAGCCCGGGCCGCCCGCCTGCTAGGGCAAACCATTGCAAAATGCGCCTCACACCACTTTCGACCCCTTGCATGAGTACCTTGTTCTCCCCCTACACGCTGCGTGGCTCAGATGCCACACTGGTTTTACCCAACCGCATCGTGGTCGCGCCCATGTGCCAGTACGCCGCCACACAGGGCCAGGCCACTGACTGGCATTTGATGCATTGGGGCAATTTACTCAATAGCGGCGCGGCCATGTTCACTATTGAGGCCACAGCCGTCGTACCTGAAGGCCGCATTACCCCAGCTTGCCTGGGTTTGTGGGACGAGGCCACGGAAGCGGCTTTGCGCACCTATTTGCACCGCGCCCGCAAACTGGCGCCCGAAGTGGCGGTGTGCATTCAGCTGGCGCATGCCGGGCGCAAAGCGTCCAGCGCCGTCCCTTGGGAGGGTGGGCAGTTGCTCGCAAGCGCGCAGGGCGGCTGGCCTACGCTTGGCCCTTCTGCGCTGTCCCAATTGCCCCAAGAGCCGCCGCCCCAAGCAATGGACCGCGCCGCCATGGACCGGGTGCGTGATGCCTTTGTCCTGGCTGCCCAGCGTGCGCAGGCCATGGGCGTGGATGCGATTGAAATCCATAGCGCGCATGGTTATTTGTTGCACGAGTTTTTGTCCCCGATCGCCAACCAGCGCCTTGATGCGTATGGTGGAAGTCTGGAAAACCGGATGCGCTTTCCGCTGGAAGTATTTACGGCAGTGCGCAAGGCCTATGGCGGCGTGCTGGGTTTACGCCTATCGGCCTCCGATTGGGTGGACGGTGGCTGGGACTGCGCCCAAAGCACCGAGTTCGCGCGGCAGCTGCAGGCCCTGGGCTGCAGCTTTATCCACATCTCTAGCGGTGGCGTGTCGCCGCAGCAAAAAATTGCGCTCGGGCCTAATTACCAGGTTGGCTTTGCCTCGGACATTCGCAAAGCCGTGGGCATGCCTACCGTAGCGGTCGGTCTGATCACCGAAGCGCAGCAGGCTGAGGAAATATTGCAAGCCGGGGACGCCGATTTGATTGCGCTGGCACGTGCGTTTTTGTACCAGCCGCGCTGGGGCTGGCAGGCCGCTGCCGCGCTCGATGGCCAAGTCGCCGCGCACCCGGCGTATTGGCGCTGCTTGCCGCGGCAGGCGCAATCGGTGTTTGGCAAAGTCAGTGTTGGCGGGCGCTAAGTCTTTGCCCGTGGCCCCGCGGGTACACGCCATGCTGCTGGCCGCCGGGCGCGGCGAGCGCATGCGCCCGCTCACCGATACCTGCCCTAAACCTTTGTTGGAGGTGCAAGGCAAAGCGCTAGCGCTTTGGCATCTGGACGCGCTGGCCCGTGCCGGCGTGGCGCGCACCGTGATCAATACTGCCTGGCTGGGCGAACAGTTTGCACCGCGCTTGGGCGCGCAGCACGCGCCCGAGGGCGCCGCAGCGCAAGTGCCTATGCCATTGGTCTATTCCCATGAAGGGCAGGATTTTGGCCAGGCCTTGGAAACCGCAGGCGGTATTGCGCGTGCACTGCCCCTGCTGTGCGAGGGCCTGGGCACCGACCCGATTTTTTGGGTGCTGGCCGGCGATGTATATGCGCCGGACTTTGCCTTTAACGCCCAAGCCGTGGCGCACTTTGCCGCCAGCGACAAGCTAGCCCATATTTGGCTGGTACCCAATCCGCCGCACAACCCCCAAGGCGACTTTGGCTTGGGGCCTGTCGGCGCAAGTGGCGCTCAGGCATCCGCATTGGCGCTCAATGTGCCCGCCGATAGCATTGAGCCGCGCTACACCTACAGCACCATCGGCCTGTACCGCCGCACTTTGTTTGCGCCTCCTTGGTGCAGTATTGCGCCGGGCAATGCGCAGGGCGTCAAAGCACCGCTTGCGCCTTTGTTGCGCGCTGCGATGGACCAGGGCCGGGTCAGCGCCAGCCTGTACACCGGCCTTTGGACCGATGTGGGTACGCCAGAGCGCCTGCATGCGCTCAACCATTTTTCCACCTTGCAAGCTTCACACCTATGAACACCATGCTGTACCAAAACCGACGTGCCCAGGTGGCCGCCCAGATCGGCCCGCGCGGCCTGGCCCTCGTGCCCACCGCACCGGAACAGCGGCGCAACCGCGATGCCGATTTCCCCTACCGCTTTGACAGCTATTTTCACTATCTGTGCGGCTTTGCTGAACCAGGTGCCTGGCTGGTGATCACCGGCACGGGCAAAAGTATTTTGTTTTGCCAGCCCAAAGACTTGGAGCGTGAAACTTGGGATGGTTACCGCCTGGGGCCGCAAGCCGCACCGGCTTTGCTGGGGGTGGACGAGGCCTATGCCCTGTCTGAATTGGAGGCGCGTCTGCCCGGCTTGCTCGACGGTTGCGACAAGGCCTGGTACCCGTTTGCCACGCACAGCGGTTTGGAAACGCGGGTGCAAAGCGCTTTGCAAAGCCTGCGTGATCGGGTGCGTTACGGCACGCTGTGCCCCGGCGGGCAGCAGGACTTGTGCAGCGTGCTGGACGAAATGCGCCTGATTAAAGACGCGCAAGAGCAAGACACCATGCGCCGGGCCGGCCACATCAGCGCAGGCGCCCATATACGCGCCATGCAAACCAGCGCCCGTATGTTGCGCGCCGGACAGGAGGTGCGCGAATACCACCTGGAGGCCGAGTTATTGCACGAGTTCCGCCGCCATGGTGCACAGTCGCCGGCCTATACCTCTATCGTGGCGGCCGGAGCCAATGCCTGCGTCTTGCACTACCGGGCCGATACCGCACTGGTGAGGGCTGGCGAACTGGTCTTGATCGATGCCGGTTGCGAGCTCGATGGCTATGCCTCGGACATCACCCGCACTTTTCCGGCCAACGGCCGCTTTACCGGACCGCAGCGCGCGCTCTACGAGCTGGTGCTAGCTTCGCAAGTCGCGGCGATTGCTGCAACCCATGCTGGCGCGCGCTTTACCGATCCGCACGAGGCCAGCGTGGCGGTGCTGGCCCAGGGCATGCTCGATGTGGGCTTACTCGATAAAGACAAAGTGGGAACCGTGCAGGACGTGATTGAAAAGCGCGCCTATTTCCAGTTTTACATGCACCGCACCGGCCACTGGCTGGGGCGCGATGTGCACGATTGCGGCGCCTATACCGAGCCTTCGGAATTGGGCCACACCAGTATCCGCAAGGACGCCCTCACTGGCCAAGCCATTGTGGACCGGCCTGCGCGTATCTTGCGCCCGGGCATGGTGTTGACGATTGAGCCGGGCATTTATGTGCGGCCGGCACCCGGTGTGCCGGAGCAGTTCCACCACATCGGCATCCGGATCGAGGACGACGCCATCGTGACTGAACAAGGTTGCGAGTTGATCAGCCGTGGCGTGCCCGTCGATGCCGATGCCATCGAAGCTTTAATGCGAGCCTAATCCATGAAGCGTAGGCAAACCCGTTTTTGTTGTGGCTTGCTGGTCTTGCTGGCAACGCACTTGGGCGCGCAGGAGTTGCCGCAAAATGTGCTCAAGCCGGTGGAAATTCGCGCCAACCTGGAGAGCGATACGCGGCGCTTGTCGACCGCCGCGAAAATCGTGGTGGGCCGCGAGGAAATCGAGCGCTATGGAGACAGTTCCATGGGCGAACTGCTCAAGCGCCTACCAGGCGTTGTCAGCAGCGGCAGGCCCGGGCGCGGTGGGCCGCCGGCCATGCGGGGGCTGGGCAGTGGCTACACGCAAATCATGATCGATGGCGAGCGCGCGCCGCGCGGCTTTTCCCTGGAGGACATCTCGCCCGAGCAAGTGGAGCGCATCGAAATCATGCGTGCGCCTACTGCCGAGACCGGTGCGCGCGCGATTGCCGGCACCATCAACATCATCACGCGGGGCGGCTTTGTCAAATACCTCAACAACCTGAGCGGGGGCGCCAGCCTAGAGAATGGCAAAGTGACGCCCGGCGCCTCCTGGTCGCGCAGCGACACGGTAGATGGCATGTCCTACAGCCTGACGTTGTCTGCCGCGCGCATGGAGCGCGCTAACGACGAAAGCAAAACCACGGTGACCGAAAGCCTGGCCCGGCCGCAGGCGCCCACAGTTTTGCAAACTATGCAAGAACTGGTGCGCGCGCAAAGCCAGCGCGACATGCTGCATGCCAACGGGAGATTGCAATGGGGCGGCGCGGGCAGCGACAGCCTGGTGCTCACGCCTATGTTGATCATGAGCCACAACCAAGGCCAGTCCAGCAGCACACTGAGCCAGAGCGGCGGGGTTTTGCCCTACGCACTGAGCGACACGGCCAGCGACAACCGCTTTGCCATGCTGCGGCTGGGCACGAGTTGGAGCCGCCGCCTGAACGATGGCGCGCGTCTCTTGCTCAATTACAACCTGGGCCGCAGCACCTGGAACAACAGTGCCAACACTTTGCAAAGCGGTGGCGCCAATGGCCGGCTGCCCTTGTCACAGGACTCGGTGCAAACCGATAGCACCTGGAATAGCAGCGCCAAATATTCTTTGCTGATTGCTGAAAAACACAACTTGGTCAGCGGCTTAGAGCTGGAGATGAACCAGCGCGAACAAAGCGCCAGCAGTTTGCGTGACGGCCAAAGTCCGCTGGGCGAACTCGACGGCGACTTGTCCGCAAGCAGCCGACGCCTGGCCTGGTACACGCAGGATGAATGGGATATCAACCCCCACTGGGCAGCCCATGCGGGACTGCGCTGGGAAAGCATCAACACCAGTGGTTCCGCCGCTCAGGGCCAAGGCACGGTCAGTAACCAGAGTGCGGTGCTCACGCCCTTGTTGCACGCCGTGTGGCGGCCCGAGCTGGCCTCCAAAGACCAAATCCGCGTCAGCCTGACGCGCAGTTACCGCTCTCCCGATCTGGGGCGCCTGATTGCACGCCCCACCATTAACCGCTTTTTTCCCGACCGCGGTGCCAACAGCGCCCTGCATCCGGATAGCGCAGGCAACCCGGATCTGCAACCCGAACTAGCCATGGGCATAGACACCGCCTACGAACACTATTTACCCGGCGGTGGTTTGCTCAGTGCCAATGTGTTTGTGCGCCAGATTGACAATTTGATGCGCTCGCAAACAGCGCTTGAAACGGTGTCATGGGCAGATGTGCCGCGTTGGGTTTCGCGTATGCAAAACGTGGGCAGCGCGATCACCAGCGGCTTGGAATTGGAAGCTAAATTTCGCTTGCGTGAAATCTATCTTGAAGCACCGGCCGTGGACTTGCGCGCCAATATGAGCCTCTTGCAGTCGCGCTTGACTTCGTTAAGCGGCCCCAACAACCGCTTGGAGCAGCAAGCGGATGGCACACTGAACCTGGGCGCAGACTACCGCCTAAGCGGCCTGCCATTGCGCCTGAGCGGCAACATCAACTGGACGCCTGGCTATACCACCCGCCTGGCGGATGACCGTGAGATTTGGCAGGGCGACAAATGGGTGCTCGATGCCTCCGCCCTGTGGGTGCTCAGCCCGGGAGCCCAATTGCGCCTGTCTGCCAGCAACCTGTTGGCGCGTGATTACCTGAGCGGCGGCAGCCTGCGTTCGACGCAAACCAATGGCCTGCCAAGCCTTGACACCTCGCAAAACACAGCGCCCAGCTACCTGAACCTGCAAGCCAGGCTGGAACTCAAGCTCTAAGCTTGCCCTGATGTGCCGACCTTGGAGCGGGGTCCCAGCGGGCGTATTTGCCCGAATGATGATGGACCTTATCCATGGATTGCCATGCTTGAAGCCGCTTTTGCGCAGGCAGTGCAGGCCGCCCAAGCACGCCGGCGCACTTTGGTAAAGCGCAACAGCGTTTTGCCGCCCTAGCCAAGGCGGAAGAACGCCACTTGCGGCACTGCAATTCGGTTTTGGCTACATTAGCCGCCTGATTGTGCAGGCCCGCTATCCAAAACCTGATGAATGTTGATCCAAGAGAAAACCCTATGAAAACCTATATCTGTATCGTGTGCGGATTTGTGTATGACGAAGCAGCCGGTCGACCGGAAGATGACATTGCGCCGGGCACGGTGTGGGCTGAGGTGCCCGACAGCTGGGCCTGCCCCGATTGCGGCGTCGCCAAGGCTGACTTTGAAATGGTGCCAGTGTGAGCGACGCTTTAGTGCAGCCGTCCGCCACCGGGCCCGATACGCCGCAAGCCTTGCCCTTAGTCATCGTCGGAGCAGGTCTGGCGGCCTGGACGGTGGTGCGCGAGCTGCGCAAGCTCGATGCCCAGCGCCGCATCGTGATGCTCAGCAGCGATAGCGCGGATTTTTATGCCAAGCCCACGCTGTCCAACGCCCTGGCCCAAAAGCGCTCGGCAGATCAGTTAGTCACCACGCCGGCGGCCAAAATGGCCGAAACCCTGCAAGTGCAGTCGCTGCCGCATACCCGCGTGCACAGCCTGGATACGCTTGCGTGCACGCTCAGTTATGACGATGCGACGGGGCAGTCGCACAGCTTGCACTTCGGTGATCTGGTACTGGCCACCGGCGCTGACCCGATACGCCTGCCTATGGCGGGTAGCGCGGCGGCGCAGATCCAATCTGTCAACCATTTGCAAGACTTGGCGCGTTTCCACCAAGTGCTTGGGGCGGCCCCCAAAACCGTCTTGGTCATAGGCGCCGGTTTGATTGGCTGCGAATTCGCTAACGATTTGCTGATCGGCGGCTACGGCGTACACGTGGTCGATCCATCGCCCCGGCCCTTGGTCTTGTTGCTGCCTGCTGCGGCGGGCGAACAGTTGCAAGAGGCTTTGCAGGGGCAAGGCCTGGCCTGGCATCTGGGCACCACGGTGCAAAGCCTGGACGCAGATGCGTCCTCGGGGCGCTTGCAGGCGACTTTGGCCGATGGCAGCCACTTGCAGGTGGACGCGGTACTGAGCGCGGTGGGCTTGCGCGCCAATACCGCGCTGGCCGGCGCGGCGGGCATTTCCTGCGAGCGCGGTATGGTGGTGGACGCACATTTGCAAACCAGTGCTGCCCATGTGTATGCCTTAGGTGACTGCGCGCAATACGCCAGCGCCGGTGCGCGTGTGCTGCCCTATGTCATGCCCATCATGAACGCGGCCAAAGCCCTGGCCGCAACGCTGGCCGGGCAGCCTACGGAATTGGTATTTCCCTTGATGCCCGTGGCGGTAAAAACGCCGGCACTTCCCATCGTGGTGGCGGCCCCCCATCCGGCCCTGAGCGGACAGTGGATGCAAGACGAGGGCGTGGAGCCCGGCACCGGTGGTGCTTGGCGTTTTGTCGACGAAGCGGGCCATCAACGCGGCTTTGTGCTTACGGGGAAACAAAGTTCGCGGCGTATGGAGTTGGCAAAAGCCACGCTGTTGTAGCGCGCTGCCTTTGGGGCATGGAAGGACGGGCGCTTAACCCAAGTCCGGATAGGCCGTTGGGATTTGAGTCAGCTAGACCCCCTGACTACAATCGGCTCCCTCACAAGCAGATCGCCCCGGCTGCAAGCATGCCGTTTGGCGCACAAGGAAGCACGATGGCCGACGACGCACCCACATCCCCCCCCAACGCTGCCGATGTGCAGGCCGCCGATAAGCGGGCCGAATTGCGCCGCGCGGCGCTGGAGTACCACCAATACCCCAACCCGGGCAAGATTTCCATCGCGCCGACCACGCAGCTGATCAATCAGCACGATTTGGCGCTGGCCTATTCGCCCGGCGTTGCTGCGCCCTGCGAGGAAATCGTCAAAGACCCAAATAACGCCTTTAAGTACACCAGCCGCGGCAACCTGGTCGCGGTCATCACCAACGGTACGGCGGTGCTCGGGTTGGGCGACATTGGCCCCCTGGCGGCCAAGCCGGTGATGGAGGGCAAGGCGGTTTTGTTTAAAAAGTTCGCTGGCATCGATGTGTTTGATATCGAAATCAACGAAAAGCACGACCTGGACAAGCTGGTGGACATCATTGCCTCGCTGGAGCCCACCTTTGGCGGTATCAACCTAGAAGACATCAAAGCACCGGATTGTTTTTACGTCGAGCGCCAGTTGCGCCAGCGTATGAAGATACCGGTGTTCCACGATGACCAGCATGGCACCGCTATCGTGGTGGGCGCGGCTTTGCTCAATGGCCTCAAAGTAGTGGGCAAAGAACTCAAAGACATCAAACTCGTTACCTCCGGCGCTGGTGCCGCCGCGCTGGCCTGCCTAAGCCTGCTAGTCAAACTGGGCGTGCCGCGCAACCATATTTTTGTTACCGATTTGGCTGGCGTGGTCTACGAAGGCCGCACGGAGCTGATGGACGCCGACAAGATCGAGTTTTCCCAAAAAACCGATGCCCGCACCCTGCGTGAAGTCATGGTGGGGGCCGATGTGTTTCTGGGTCTATCGGCCGGTGGCGTGCTCAAGCCCGACATGGTGCAAAGCATGGCGCCGCGCCCTTTGATTTTTGCGTTAGCAAATCCTACGCCCGAAATCCTGCCCGAAGAAGTCAAAGCCGTGCGCGCAGACGCCATCATGGCCACCGGGCGCAGCGACTACCCCAACCAGGTTAACAATGTTTTGTGTTTTCCCTATATCTTTAGGGGGGCACTCGATGCCGGCGCATCCACCATCACCGTCGAGATGGAAATCGCTGCGGTGTACGCCATTGCCGAATTGGCCCAGGCGGAGCAAAGCGAAGTTGTAGCCGCCGCGTATGCTGGCGAACAACTGGCTTTCGGCCCCGAGTACCTAATTCCCAAACCCTTTGATCCGCGCCTGATGATCAAAATTGCGCCGGCGGTGGCCAAAGCGGCCGCGGACAGCGGCGTGGCATTGCGCCCGGTAGAAGATTTGCAGGCTTACCGCGAGCAGTTGCAAAGCTTTGTCTATGCCTCGGGCACCACCATGAAGCCGATTTTTGCGGCAGCGAAAAATGGTTTGAAAAAGCGCGTTGCCTTTGCCGAAGGCGAAGACGAGCGGGTGCTGCGTGCGGTACAAATCATTGTCGATGAAGGCATTGCCATGCCCACACTCATAGGGCGGCCTGCCATCATCGCCGAGCGCGTTGAAAAATTCGGCCTGCGCCTGCGCCAAGGCCAGGACTATGCGGTGGTCAACGTGGAAAGCGACGAGCGTTACCGCGACTTCTGGCAGACCTACCACCGCATGACCGAGCGCAAGGGCGTGACGGTACAGGTGGCCAAAATTGAAATGCGCCGGCGCCTGACCTTGATTGGCTCCATGCTGCTGCACAAAGGCTATGTGGACGGTTTGATATGCGGCACTTGGGGCACCACCGCCCTGCACCTGGGTTATATCGACCAGGTCATTGGCAAACGCCAAGGGGGCAGCGGTGATGTGCCCATTTATGCATGTATGAACGGGCTCATGCTGCCGGGACGTCAGTTGTTCTTGGTGGACACGCATGTCAACTACGACCCCAACGCCGCCGAGTTGGCGCGCATCACCATCATGGCGGCCGAAGAAATGATGCGCTTTGGCTTCACGCCCAAGGCCGCCTTGCTCAGCCATTCCAATTTCGGCAGCAGCAACGAGCCTAGCGCGGTCAAGATGCGCCACACCCTAGAAATCCTGCGCCGCGAAGCGCCCTGGCTAGATGTGGACGGCGAAATGCATGGCGATGTGGCGCTGGACGGCAATGCGCGGCTGGCGCTCATGCCCAACTCCACGCTTCTGGGCGATGCCAACTTGCTGGTCTTGCCCAATATCGACGCGGCCAATATCGCCTACAACCTGCTCAAAACCGCTGCTGGCGGCAATATTGCCATCGGACCGGTTCTGCTCGGCGCGGCCAAGCCGGTGCATGTGCTGACCGCCAGCACGACCGTGCGGCGTATCGTCAACATGACCGCGCTGACGGTGGCCGACGCCAACGCCAACCGCTGAAGTCCATGCCGTGCCCGCCGGGCGCGGCTTATTTCTAAAAAAGAGTACGCTTGTGAAGCAAAGTTTTCAATTGGATCTCCCTGGGCGTCAACGCGAGCGCTGGCTGGACGCCAGCAAGCACACGGTGCGCAAATACGTCGCACGCCAGCGCCGTGCCCCCTTGCCGCAAGGAAGCGACTACTGGGACTTTGCATGCCGTTTCGGCAGCACCGAGCGGGAGTCCACCGAAGTTCACTTTGCGACTCTGATCGCTTTGATGGATGCCGCCGCGGCGCGGGGTGAAAACGCATTTTTCGTCAGCATTCGTGGCCATGCGGCAGCGCGCGGCCCGCAAAGCAAGCCATCAACCGCCCCGGCGACACAGGACTCTGAACCAGAAATTCCGGTTAATAAGTTGCCAGAGTAGATGGAGGATGACTTTTGCGGGAAGAATAGCCCACGTAGGCTGGTTTTCAGCACCTAGCAAAAGCCCTTAAGTGCAAACCCTGATATTTTTGGCCATTAGGGTAGTTGGGCTATTGCCTTTTCCCACCAGATGGAAGACAATCGATTGGAGGGTTTTTGGTGTTTTTTTCGATTGTTGTCTGGGTTTTAAGGTGTTTTCGGTGACCAATTCGTTGTCGAAGCCTGTTTGGGGAAGCCGAGCTTTTCCCGGATGGTGGAATCAAACGTCCCGCTTTGCCAAGTCCCTGCTGCTTTGTAGCGGTTTGCTGATAGCGGTTGCTGCACCTGCAAAACAGGATTTCGCAGCCCCGGGTGTCAGTATCTCTGAGCAGGAACTTCCGGCACAGGGTTTGGAGACTTACCGCAATATTCGAAAAGGTGGACCATTTCCCTTTGGTAAGGACGGTGTCGTATTTGGTAACCGGGAGCGTTTGCTTCCCCTACAAAAACGTGGTTTTTACCGGGAATACACCGTCCGAACCCTCGGGGAACGCAGTCGCGGACCTCGAAGAATTGTGTGTGGTGGACCAGCAACAGTACCTGAAGCTTGTTACTACACGGCCGATCACTATGCGAGTTTTCGCAAGATTGTGCCCTGAGTTTTTTTGTTTTTTTTGAGAAAGTGAATCGGGGATGGACACGCCACTTCGAACTGTTAGAACGAATATCGTTCAATCGATACGCGCTTTTCGCGTGTCGGACTTGCAAGATGCAGCCCAAGATCTGGGCCAGCATTTTCTGTACGCCAACCTGGGAAGCGCCCAGACCAAGCAAGATGTTTTGGACATGATCGGCGCCCAGTTTATGCTGTCAGCCAATGCGGGCAAGAATTTTGACGCCTTGTATGACAATATGACCGACCCGCTGCACAAATCGGGCCCGCAGCCCGGTTTTTTAGCTGTGCTCGAGCATATTCCGGCCAATGTCAAGTTTGACAAAGAGGCCCGCGAACAACTACTCGATATCTTCCGCGACACCGCCGATTACTGGGCGGACCGAAAGATACCGTTTAGATGCTTCTATTCTTTTCTGTAGCCCGTTCTGCACAAACCAGCCAAGCAGAACGGGCGAATCAGGCAAACAGCGGTCCCGAGGCCCAAAGCACGGCCGCAACCGACTCAACAGGGATTGCAGAAAAGCTGCCCGGTGATTTTTTAATTGACGTATCGCCCTTGGCTTTGCGCATGAGCAGCCCTTTTAACGCAGGTTACTGGTTGGCGGCGGCATAGGCTGCGGTCGGCCACCTTGGCGCCGCGGGCGCTTAAAAGAAAAAAGCCCGTTTATCGACGGGCTTTTTTGTGACTTTTTTGCTTGACCCGCCAAGCAAATCTAGATTACTTCGCACGCAAGGACCCAACCGGGGGTATTGCTTCGCCTCTTTGGGGCATTGCGCCCGATAAGCTGCCGGCTCAGGCTCGCGGTGAATTGCCCACGTGTTCCGCCTGGCGGTCGGCGTGGTAGCTGGAGCGCACCATGGCGCCCACTGCCGCGTGTTTGAATCCCATGGCGTAGGCCCGGGCTTCCAACTGCTTAAAGGTATCCGGATGCACATAACGGCGCACCGGCAGGTGGCTGCTCGATGGCGCCAGGTATTGGCCGATGGTCAACATATCAATATCGTGGTCTCGCATGTCCTGCATGACGGCCATAATTTCTTCGTCGGTTTCCCCCAATCCCACCATCAGCCCGCTCTTGGTGGGAATTTCAGGAAATTGCGCCTTGAATTTCTTGAGTAAATTGAGGGAAAACAGATAGTCTGAACCAGGCCGAGCTTCTTTGTACAAGCGCGGCACGGTTTCAATATTGTGGTTCATTACATCAGGCGGCGCGCTTTGCAGGATTTTGAGGGCGCGATCATCCCGACCTCTGAAATCGGGCACCAGCACCTCAATGCGGGTAGCCGGTGAAAGTTCGCGGATTTTTTGAATGCACTGCACAAAGTGGCCGGCGCCGCCGTCTCGCAAATCATCGCGGTCTACGCTGGTGATCACCACATAGCTCAGCTGCAGCGCAGCAACCGTGCGTGCCAGGTTGTCCGGCTCATGCACGTCCAAAGCGTCGGGTCGCCCGTGGCCTACATCGCAAAACGGACAGCGGCGCGTGCATTTGTCGCCCATGATCATGAAGGTGGCCGTGCCCTTGCCAAAGCACTCACCGATATTGGGGCAGGAGGCCTCTTCGCAGACGGTCACCAATTTATTGGCCCGCAAAATGTCCTTGATCTCATAAAAACGCGTGCCGCTGGACGCAGCTTTCACCCGGATCCAATCGGGCTTTTTCAAAACCTCTGCAGCTTGCACTTTGATGGGTATGCGCGCCAGTTTTGCACCTGCTTTTTGCTTGACCAAAGGGTCGTAGGCGGGGCTGGGCGGGCTGGTAAGGAGCATGGGGGCATTCAGGGCGACAGGGCGCTTTGTAAACGTGCAGCGAGTAGTGCCGCAGCTTCTTGCCAAGAGACGGCAATGCCGATTGTAGAAAGATCAACCGTTCGTAAGCCCGCGTAGCCGCAAGGATTGATTAAATCAAATGGCGCCAGGTCCATGCCCACGTTCAGCGCCACGCCGTGGTAAGTGCAATGCCGGCTGACCTTGATACCCAATGCTGCGATCTTGCCCAGTCCGCTGAAATCCGGTACTGCGCCAGCCGACGAGGGTGTCAGGCGGCCATGGGCACCCGGATCTTCTGGCCGGACATAGATGCCGGGCGCCCCGCGTACGCGGTGGCCGGTCACCCCCCACATACCGAGACTGCGGATCAGCGCCTCTTCAATGCGGAAAACATATTCTTTGACGAAATAGCCCGAGCGCCTTAAGTCCACCAGGGGATAGGCGACGACCTGACCGGGACCATGGTAGGTAATTTGGCCGCCGCGGTCTGTCCGGACAAGCGGTATATCTGCAGTGGCTAGCAGGTGCTCGCTACGACTGGAAATGCCTTCGGTAAAAGTCGGCGGGTGCTCGCAGACCCAAAGTTCATCGGCGGTATGCGCTTGGCGTGCAGCGGTAAAGGCCTGCATGGCCTCAAGCGTAGGTCGGTAGTCGACTCGGCCCAGCATGACAATCCGCATGGGTGCCTATGGTTAAAGGGCAACCTTGACCATCGGGTGTCCGGTCAGTGCCAAGTACAAGCCGTCCAGTTGCGCGCGACTGGTGGCGCGCACGATCAGGGTAATGCCTAGGTATTTTTCGGTCTTGCTGGCTCGTAGCTCTAATTTGTGCACCCCGAATTCAGGATCAAAATCTTGTGCCAGTCGGACCATGGTGTCCACAAATTCAGGGTGGCGCTGGCCGATAACCTTGACCGGGAAATCACAGGGGTATTCGATCAAGGAGTCGCCTGGTGCCACCTGCGCTACAACAGGGTTGGTCTGGGAGACAGTAGGGCTTTTGTTCATAGGCAGATTATCGAGCTTGCTAGGATCGCCGTGCAGTGGCATGCACCACAACAAGAACTTAAATAAAATTGTTATACACTCGGAGGCTCACACATTTGTTCGGACTTACCGGGGTGTCAAAAAAAAAGACAGAATTTTTAGGGGGTCATACAGATCCCTGGCACGAAGATTCTGATGAGGCTTTTGTTACGCTCACCGCCGCGCAGGCGCAAGCCTTGCGTGAACGGCAACCGGGATGGTCAGCATTTCAAGTCGTCGCGCTGCAAGCGCTATGCGGTTTGGTGTTTGCAGCGATAGCGGAGCTTGTTAGCGAGCGGGGCTGGTCGGTCGCGTATGGTGTTTTTGCGGTAGTGCTTCCCAATGCCTTATTGGCGCGTGGAATGACGCGAAAATCTACGTCGAATAACGTATTGTCCGCGGTGTCCGCTCTGTTAGTGTGGGAAATGGTCAAGGTGGCTTTGACGCTAGCGATGCTGTTTGGCGCGCCTTGGATTGTGAAGAATTTGAGTTGGCCTGCTTTAATGGTGGGCTTGGTGTTAACGATGAAAGTGCATTGGCTGGCCCTGGCGATTAAGCCTAAGCCAGCGGTGCCAAACCAAGTCTAGGACCCTAGGATATATGTCAGCTGAACAAGGACCGAGCGCCAGTGCGTACATTGGCCACCACCTGACCCATTTGCAAAACAAACAAATGGTAGGGATTGTTGACTTTTCTGTGTTCAATATGGATTCGCTTTTTTGGGCGATTTCCCTTGGCGTATTGGGATGTTTTGTGATGTGGCTGGCCGCTCGGCGTGCGACCGCTGGCGTTCCAGGCCGTTTGCAGGCGGCCGTTGAGTTGATGGTCGAGATGGTGGATGCGCAAGCCAAAAGCATTGTTCACAACGCTGAAAGCCGTAAGTTTGTCGCTCCGCTTGCGCTGACGGTGTTTGTTTGGATTTTCCTGATGAACGCGATGGACTTGTTGCCGGTTGACCTTATTCCTCTGATTTGGGAGGCCGTCTTCACTGCCAATGGTGGCGACGCCCACCATGCCTACATGCGCGTGGTGCCCACCGCTGATTTGTCTGCGGCCATGGGGCTGTCGGTTAGCGTGTTGTTGATCTCGCTGTATTACTGCATCAAGATTAAAGGTTTGGGCGGCTGGTTGCACGAATTAATCACCGCTCCCTTTGGTGACCACGTCTTGCTCTACCCCTTTAACTTCGCCATGCAAATGATTGAGTTCGTGGCAAAAACCGTGTCGCAAGGCATGCGATTGTTTGGCAATATGTTTGCGGGCGAGCTGATCTTTTTACTGATCGCACTCATGGGTGGCGCTATCTCTTTGTCTTTCACCGGCATTGCTTTGTCCCTTGGGCACATTGTTGCGGGTACGGTCTGGGCCATATTTCATATCTTGATCATTACCCTGCAGGCTTTCGTGTTCATGATGCTGACCCTGGTGTATGTGGGTCAGGCGCATGACCACCACTAATTTTGTTTTTCGTTTTTTTTAAGGAGCTATCATGGAAGTTATCAGTTTTGTTGCGCTCGCCGCAGGTTTGATCATCGGTCTTGGCGCTTTCGGTGCCTGTATCGGCATCGGCATTATGGGCAGCAAGTATTTGGAAGCGGCCGCACGCCAACCCGAATTGATGGGCGAATTGCAGACCAAGATGTTCTTGCTTGTGGGCCTGATCGACGCTGCGTTCATTATCGGAACGGGTATCGCACTCTGGTTTGCCACTGCCAACCCGTTCCTGGGCCAGATTGCAAATCTGCCTAAGTAATTCCCCTGTTCAGTGAGGGTCAGGGCCGCATTGTGGTCAGGGCTAACCGAATAAATTCGGGAAAGGACGAGAAGTGAGTATTACTGGCACGCTGATTATTCAGATGATTGTGTTCCTGATATTGGTCGGGTTCACGATGAAATACATATGGCCTCCCGTGGTAAAGGCGCTTGACGAGCGGGCAGAGAAGATTTCGCATGGCCTGGCCGCTGCCGAGCACGCGAAGATCGAACTCTCTAACGTACATCGCGAGGTTGAGACACAACTCGCCGCGACCCGGTCCGAGTCGGCCGCAGTGCTGGCCGATGCAGCACGCCGCGCTCAGCACATCATTGATGAAGCCAAGGCGCGCGCCGCCCAAGAAGGTCTGCGAATCATCGCCGCGGCGCACCAAGAGGCTGCGCAAGAGGTGGTGAAACTTCGTGAGTCTTTGCGGCATGATGTGGCGGCCCTGGCGGTAAAAGGTGCAGAGCAAATCCTGCGTAAAGAAGTCAATCCGCAAGTGCATGCCGACTTGTTGGAACGCCTCAAGTCCGAACTCTAGAGGCTGGCATGGCTGAACTTGCAACCATTGCTAGGCCCTATGCGGACGCACTGTTCAAGGCGAGTGGTGCGCACTTGCAGGCGACTTCTTTGTGGCTAGATGAAATTGCGGCCCTAGCATCCGACCCTCAATTGCAGCACTTTGCCAGCAATCCGAAGGCGACGCGTGCCCAGATTGAGGGCTTGCTCAGCGTGAGTGCGCAGGCACCCAACGCGGTGCTCGCTGGCAATTTTCTGCTTGAAGTCATTGACAACAGCCGTTTGAGTGCCTTGCCTGAAATCGCGGCCCAGTTTCGTAAGCACATGAATGCCCAATCGGGTGCATCGGATGCGGTGCTTTACAGCGCTTTTGCCGTTGACCCCCAGGGCTTGGATGGCGTGCGCGAAACCTTGGAGAAACGTTTTGGCCGCAAATTGCACATTACTGTGCAGATACAAGAAGACTTGATTGGCGGCGTGCGTATTGCGGTCGGCGACGAGGTGCTGGATACCTCTGTCAAAGCCCGCTTGGAACAAATGAAAGTGGCATTGGCTGCGTAAGCGGCTGATGTCCGGGATTTAGTCTTAACAAGAAAGAGGGAAAGAGTAATGCAACTCAATCCGGCAGAAATTTCCGAGCTCATTAAGAGCCGTATCGAAGGACTTGCGGTCAAGGCCGATGTCCGTAATGAAGGCACCGTTATTTCGGTTACCGACGGTATTGTTCGCTTGCACGGCCTATCCGACGTGATGCAGGGCGAGATGCTGGAATTCCCTAGAAACACCTTCGGCTTGGCGCTTAATCTTGAGCGCGATTCCGTCGGCGCGGTGATTTTGGGTGACTACGAGCACATCTCGGAGGGCGACACCGTCAAATGCACCGGCCGTATTCTGGAAGTGCCCGTCGGCCCCGAGCTCATTGGTCGCGTGGTCAACGCCTTGGGCCAGCCGATTGACGGCAAAGGCCCAATCAACGCCAAGATGACAGACGTGATTGAAAAAGTTGCGCCTGGTGTCATCGCGCGTGAGTCCGTTAGCCAGCCGATGCAAACCGGCCTCAAGTCGATTGATTCCATGGTCCCGGTTGGCCGTGGTCAGCGTGAGTTGATTATTGGTGACCGCCAGACTGGCAAGACCGCCGTCGCGATTGATGCCATCATCAACCAAAAAGGTCAGAACATGACCTGCGTGTATGTAGCGATCGGCCAGAAAGCCTCGTCTATCAAAAACGTCGTGCGCGCCTTGGAGAAAGCCGGCGCCATGGACTACACGATTGTGGTGGCTGCATCCGCTTCTGAATCGGCTGCCATGCAGTATGTTTCGGCCTACTCGGGTTGCACCATGGGTGAGTACTTCCGCGATCGCGGTGAAGATGCTTTGATTGTGTATGACGATTTGTCCAAGCAAGCCGTGGCTTACCGCCAGGTGTCCTTGCTGCTGCGTCGCCCACCTGGCCGTGAAGCCTACCCTGGCGACGTGTTTTATCTCCATAGCCGTTTGCTAGAACGCGCTGCCCGGGTCAATGCCGACTATGTCGAAGCTTTTACCAAAGGCGCAGTCAAAGGTAAAACCGGCTCACTGACCGCACTGCCGATTATTGAAACCCAAGCGGGTGACGTGTCTGCTTTCGTTCCCACCAACGTGATTTCGATTACCGACGGCCAGATCTTCTTGGAGACCTCGCTGTTTAACGCAGGTATCCGCCCTGCGATTAACGCCGGTATTTCGGTCTCCCGCGTCGGTGGCGCCGCACAAACTAAATTAATCAAGAACTTGTCTGGCGGTATCCGTACGGACTTGGCGCAGTACCGCGAACTGGCTGCCTTTGCGCAGTTCGCGTCCGACTTGGACGAATCCACCCGCAAGCAACTCGACCGCGGTGCCCGCGTTACTGAGTTGTTGAAGCAAGCGCAGTACAGCCCCCTGACCATCAGCCTGATGGCGGCCACCTTGTTTGCAGTCAACAAAGGCTTCATGGACACTATCGAGATCAAGCAGGTCTTGGCGTTCGAGCGCGAGTTGCATTCCTACCTCAAAGACAAGCACGCTAGTTTGCTGGCTAACTTGGAAGTCAACAAAGCCATGGACAAGGATGCCGAGGCAGAACTGACCGCTGGCCTGACCGCTTTCAAGAAGACTTTTGCTTGATAGCCGCTGACGCAACCAGGAGCAACTGATGGCAGCAGGCAAGGAAATACGCGGCAAGATCAAATCGGTGGAAAACACCAAGAAGATCACCAAGGCCATGGAAATGGTGGCGGCGTCCAAAATGCGCAAAGCGCAGGAGCGCATGCGCGCCGCCCGTCCTTACAGCGAGAAGATCCGCAACATCGCGGCCAACCTCAGCCTGGCCAACCCGGAATACGTGCATCCATTTATGCAGGTCAACCAGGCCAATGGTGCGGGCTATATTGTGGTCACCACCGACAAAGGCTTGTGTGGCGGCCTCAACACCAATGTGTTGCGCAGCATGCACCACAAGATGCGCGAGCTGCAAGGCCAGGGTCTGCAGCCGCGAGCGGTCGCTATCGGCAATAAAGGCTTGGGCTTTTTGAACCGCGCTGGCATCAAAGTGCTGGCCCAAGCGGTGCATTTGGGCGACACGCCCCATTTGGAAAAGCTGATCGGTCCGGTCAAAGCTTTGCTGGACGCTTATGTGGCAGGCGAAATTCGTGTGATTTATTTGTGTTTTACCCGCTTTATTAACACCATGAAGCAAGAGCCAGTGGTGCAGCAACTGCTGCCACTGTCCGCTGAATCGTTGAACAAGCATGCCAGCGGTGCAAGCTGGGATTACATCTATGAGCCTGAGGCTAATGTAGTGATCGACGATTTGCTTTTGCGCTACGTTGAAGCCCTGGTATACCAAGCCGTGGCCGAAAGCATGGCTTCCGAGCAGTCGGCACGTATGGTCGCGATGAAGTCTGCGACAGACAACGCCGGCAGCGTTATTAGCGAACTCAAACTGATTTACAACAAGACGCGTCAAGCTGCGATCACCAAGGAATTGTCCGAGATCGTCGCAGGCGCGGCTGCTGTCTGATTTTTAATTTTGGAGCAAAACAACATGGCTCAAGCAAGCACGGGCGCAGGCGTCCAGGGAAAGATTGTTCAATGTATTGGTGCCGTGGTGGACGTCGAGTTTTCTCGCGACCACATGCCCAAGATCTATGACGCATTGAAGCTCGAAGGCACTGCGCTGACATTGGAAGTTCAGCAACAACTCGGTGACGGCATTGTCCGCACCATTGCGCTCGGTAGCTCGGACGGACTGCGTCGCGGCCTCATGGTGGTAAACACCGGCGCTGCGATCACCGTGCCGGTTGGCAAGGGCACGCTGGGACGCATCATGGACGTGTTGGGTAACCCCATCGACGAACGCGGCCCTGTGGATCAAACACTCACCGCCTCAATTCACCGCAAAGCGCCGGCCTACGACGAACTGTCTCCTTCGCAAGAACTGCTGGAAACCGGTATCAAAGTGATTGACTTGGTTTGCCCGTTTGCTAAGGGCGGTAAGGTCGGCCTGTTTGGCGGCGCCGGTGTTGGCAAGACCGTGAACATGATGGAGCTGATCAATAACATCGCCAAAGCGCACAGCGGTTTGTCGGTGTTTGCCGGTGTGGGTGAGCGCACCCGCGAAGGCAATGACTTCTATCACGAGATGGCTGACTCCGGTGTTGTGAACCTCGAGAACCTCGAAGAGTCCAAAGTGGCCATGGTCTATGGGCAGATGAATGAGCCTCCCGGCAACCGTTTGCGCGTCGCTTTGACTGGACTGACGATTGCCGAATCCTTCCGCGACGAAGGCAAAGACGTTTTGTTCTTCGTGGACAACATCTACCGCTACACATTGGCCGGTACTGAAGTCTCCGCGCTCCTGGGTCGTATGCCTTCTGCTGTGGGTTACCAGCCGACGCTGGCCGAAGAAATGGGCCGTTTGCAAGAGCGTATTACCTCTACCAAAGTGGGCTCCATCACCTCCATCCAAGCCGTGTACGTGCCGGCGGATGACTTGACCGACCCGTCCCCCGCTACCACCTTCGCCCACTTGGATTCGACCGTAGTGTTGTCGCGTGATATCGCCTCGCTGGGAATCTACCCTGCGGTCGATCCGCTGGACTCCACCAGCCGCCAGCTCGATCCCTTGGTGGTCGGCGAAGAGCACTATGCAACGGCCCGCGCCGTCCAAGGTACTTTGCAGCGCTATAAAGAATTGCGCGACATTATTGCGATTTTGGGCATGGACGAATTGGCGCCTGAAGATAAGCTGACCGTGGCACGCGCCCGTAAGATTCAGCGTTTTCTGTCGCAGCCCTTCCACGTGGCTGAAGTGTTTACCGGTTCACCGGGTAAGTACGTCACGCTGGCCGAAACCATCCGCGGCTTCAAGATGATTGTTGCTGGCGAGTGCGATCACCTGCCAGAGCAAGCCTTTTACATGGTCGGCAACATCGATGAAGCCTTCGAAAAAGCCAAAAAGGTCTAAGCCATGAACACCATGCAGGTTGATGTGGTGAGCGCGGAGGAGTTGATCTTCTCCGGCGTCGCGCGCTTTGTAGCGCTGCCTGGCGAAGCCGGTGAAATCGGTGTGTATCCGCGCCACACGCCGTTAATCACCCGCGTAAAGCCCGGCTCGGTGCGCATTGAATTGGCTGACGGTGGGGAAGAGTTTGTTTTCGTTGCGGGCGGCATTATTGAAGTGCAGCCCGACAGCGTGACCGTGCTGTCTGACACCGCCATCCGCGGCAACGACCTCGATGAAGAGCGCGCCAATGCCGCCAAGGCCTTGGCCGAAGAAGCCTTGCGCAATGCCAAGAGCGAAGTAGACCTGGCGGTAGCGCAGTCTGAATTGCATACCCTGGTAGCGCAAATCGCCGCTTTGCGCCGCTTCCAAAACAAGCGCTGATGCCTCAGAACCTTGATTTGCAAACCGCCTTCGGGCGGTTTTTGCATGGTGGTCCAGCGTGAACTACCGTGCGCCCCCGTGGCTGCCAAGCGGGCACCTGCAAACTATTGTCGCGGCCAAACTGGCGCGGTCTTATGTCGGCGAGCGCCCCGCATTTTTACGGGAGCGCTGGGACACGCCTGACGGCGACTTTATCGATGTCGACTGGCTAGCGCCCAAGCCCATGGCCGAGGCGCCCCTGTGGGTCATGTTCCACGGCCTGGAAGGATCGTCGTCCAGTCATTACGCGCTGGCCTGTGCCGACCATGCGCGCCAGCAAGGCTTTGGATTTGCCGTGGCCCACTTTCGGGGTTGCAGCGGCGAGCTTAACTGGGCGCCACGCGCCTACCATTCGGGGGACTATGAAGAAATAGGATGGTTATTGCAGCGCTTTGCCAGTTTGCATCGCGGCCCCATCTGTGCCATAGGTATTTCACTGGGCGGCAACGCCCTGTTACGCTGGGCCGAGGAGGCCGGTCACAGCGCATGCGCTGCCGTGCGCGCGATTGCGGCCATTTGCTCGCCATTGGACTTGGCAGCCAGTGGTGCAGCTATGGGACGAGGATTCAACCGTCAGGTTTACACCCGCATGTTTTTGCGTAGTATGAAACCCAAAGCCTTGGCGAAATTAAAGCAGTATCCCGGTCTCTTTGACGCGCAGGCCTTGATGGCAGCGCAAGACTTGTATGCTTTTGACAATATCTTCACCGCACCCCTGCATGGTTTCAGAGACACCGAAGACTATTGGAAGCGCGCCTCGGCCCAGGCGCATCTGGCTGCAGTGCGCGTGCCCGCGCTAGTGATCAACGCGCGCAATGACCCCTTTATCCCCGCCGATTCATTGCCTGCCCCGCATGAAGTTGGACAATACGTGCACCTGCAGCAATTCGACCATGGCGGCCACGTCGGCTTTGCCGCAGGTATGCCGCTCGGCCATTTGCGCACCCTGCCGCAGATGCTGGGACGGTGGTTCGATCAACACGCACGCTAGGGTATTACAGGCATGGACGATATAGTTAAACAGGCGATGGCTAAATGGCCCAATGTACCGAATTGCTACAGCTGGCTGGGCCTGGACGCACGCGGCAACTGGTATATGCGCGATGATCGGACCCAGGCCATCGGCAGCTTTGCCAGTGGCCTCACTGGCGCCAAAGGCTCCATGCTCAAGCATGAAAAGCTGATCGACTTCATCGAGCGCAACTACGGCGCAGATGCCCAAGGCAGCTGGTATTTTCAAAACGGACCGCAGCGCGTATACGTCGAGTTGGAGGCCACGCCTTTCATTTGGCGCGTCGATGGCAAGGGCGCGATCACTTCCAGCGCAAAGCAAACAGCTTCGCTAGTTCAGCTGTTGATGGATGAACGCGGCTGGCCTTATTTGCACACTTCGCTCGGTTTTGGATTGGTACACACCCAGGACGTTGCCAGTTTGGCGCAGGCGTTGGAAGAGCAGCATTGGCCGATTGAGGAAGTCAGTGCAGCCCAACTCCCCGCGCGCTTTGGCTACCAAATGAGTCCGGCGGCATTGGAAATAAAAAAATAAAGCCAGACTCAAGCCATTCGCGTGGCTTGACCCACTATTTTGCAGGCGTAAAAAAACCGGTCCAAAGACCGGTTTCTTTGTGATATCAAAGCCACCTATTTGGCAGCTTCGGGTTTGCTTGGCTCGGGGAACTTGGCGCCGCCTGCATTGACCAAATAGACTACAGCGCGTGCAATTTCAACATCTTCAAAATCACCACCGCCTTGGGCGCCCATGGCGTTTTTGCCTTTGAGTGCGGAATTCCACAGTGCATCAAAACCTGTTTTGATCCGTGGCGCCCATGCAGTCTTGTCGCCAAACTTCGGCGCACCGGCCAGGCCATTGGCATGGCAGGCAGCGCATTGGGCGTTGTATACGGCCTCGCCGGTCTTCATTTCACGGTTCGCATCACGGATTTGTACGGTGCCTACTTTTTGGATGCGCTCTTCCACAGACTTTTCTACATTGGTCGCGCCAGCAGCGGGCTTGTCATGCGAGGTCACGTAATAGACCAGTCCGATGATGATGAAAATCGGGATGACAAAGGAGAAGAACACAGCCATCAAAAGTTGTCGGGGGGATTTAATCGGACCAGTGTGGTCTTCTTCGGTATGGCTGGTGTCGCTCATGGAGTCCTCTAATAGGCTATGGCCAGGTAAAACAGCCTCTGATTATAGGCGCCCATAGGGTGAAACAACCTACAATCATTGGCTAAGGGCGCGGCTGTAGCTCAGTGGATAGAGTATTGGCCTCCGAAGCCAAGGGTCGTGGGTTCGATCCCCGCCAGCCGCACCAACCAACCGTTTTTTGACGTGTCAGAACGCCTCAAAACCCGCATGTTCATTGGCATTGCGGGTTTTTTGTTGACGTTTTTTTCCTCATCGGATTTCAGGCGGTACACAAGCAACCCACAGCGTATTTTGATGCTCTGATGGCAAGGTAAAAATCTCTACGGCATATGGCAAGAGATGCGTCCGCTTGCACAAATTTTTGTGCGTGCAAATTAAGATTGCCTTAGCCGTTGTTTCAAGTCGCCACGGCTGCTATCAAATGGGGTAATCATCGAAATAAGGGGGTAATGCATGGATCAAATACCCCAATATGCATTAAGATTACCCCAATTTCCCCATATTTCATGCGCCATGCACTCACTAACGCCAGACTACCTCGCCAAACTGCGGTTTGACACGCAGCAACTGGCAACGCTGCGCGCGCTGGGCGAGTACCGTGGCAAGCAGCTTCTATATGTTGCGCAATCGCCAGAGGTGCTGAGCGACCTGCGGCAGGTGGCAGTTGTCGAATCGACGGAGTCATCCAACCGACTCGAAGGTGTTGTCGTTGCAGCCCACAGACTCAAGTCACTGGTACTCAAAAACGCAACGCCCAAGAGCCGCTCCGAACAAGAAATCGCCGGCTACCGCGATGCCTTAGGACTGATTCATGAAAGCGGCGAACAAATGCCCTTCTCAGAGGGCACGGTCCTGCAGCTGCATAGCATCTTGTACCGCTATATGCCGCAGCCGGGTGGTCACTGGAAAGCCACCAACAACGACATCATTGAGCGCCACCCCGATGGCAGTACGCGCATTCGATTTCGCCCCGTAGCGGCTCACCTCACGCCCATGGCGATGACGGACACCATTGCGCGCTACCGGTCAGCGCTAGATCAGCACCTGGCTGACCCACTGGTGCTGGTGCCGCTGGTCATCCTTGATTTCTTATGCGTGCATCCATTCCCTGATGGCAACGGCCGCATGGCTCGGCTGCTCACCTTGCAACTTCTCTACCACGCCGACTACACCGTGGGCCGCTTCATTAGTCTGGAGCGGATCTTCGAGGAATCGAAGGAGAGCTACTACGAAACGCTAGAGGCCAGCTCGCAGGGTTGGCACGAGGGCATACAAAATATCGCCCCATGGCTCGACTACTTTTGGGGTGCATTGCTGCGCGCTTATAAGGAATTCGAAGCACGAGTAGGTACCATTGAGCGTGGACGTGGTGCTAAGGGTGACCGGGTGCGGGCAGAAATACGCAAGCGCAATCTACCTTTTTCTATTTCTGAAATTGAAGAAGCCTGCCCCGGCATCAGCCGCGACATGGTGCGGCTGGTATTGCGAACCATGAAAGCCGAAGGTCTGATTGCTCCGACGGGCAAGGGGCGTGGGGCCAAGTGGGTCAGCCTGACAAGCGCACAACAAGTACAGGGAGAAGTGATCTGATGATTTTTAGCGAAGACTCACGCGTCAAGATTCCTTGCATTCAGGTCACGGTGGCGTGAAGGAGGCAAGTATGAGCGATCAACCCGTTCCCCTCACGCCTACCGATTACGCAGCATTGCTGGGCGACATCAAGCAACGTGTGCGCCATGCGCAAACGCGGGCGATGCTGGCCGTCAATGCCGAGCTCATTCGCCTGTATTGGGATATCGGCGCCCTGATCCACACCCGCCAACAGCAAGAAGGCTGGGGTGCAGCGGTGATTCCACGCCTGGCGCGCGATCTGCATAACGAATTGCCCGAAGAAAAGGGCTTTTCTGAGCGCAATATCAAACGAATGCTGGCTTTTTATCGCGAATACGCCGATCTGGAATTTGTGCCACAGCCTGTGGCACAAATAGAAACGGGCGCGTCTTTGGCGCAACCCACCCCACAAAAAGTGCCACAAGCTGCGGCACTTTTTGCGGTGGAACTCATCCTTGCCCTGCCTTGGGGGCATCACGCCGAGTTGATGCGCAAAGTCAAAGACCCGGCCACGCGCCAGTGGTACATGCGCGCCGCCTTTGAGAATGGCTGGAGCCGCAACATTCTGCTCACGCAAATCGAAAGCGACGCCCACCGGCGCCAGGGTAAAACGGCCAGCAACTTCACGCTGCGCCTGCCCAAGCCGGATTCGGATTTGGTACAGCAAACCCTCAAAGACCCTTACCTGTTTGACTTCCTCACGCTG
>JBILPS010000004.1:0-75157 GCA_044373655.1 Rhodoferax sp. | reverse complement strand
GACCTCTTCTTCCAAAATCCGCGCTCCGGCCCCGATGTTGTCCAGCAAAGTAGGCTGCACATAGCACTGCGCCTCGTCCACCGCACCGCCTGCCAATACCCCGGCGCCGTGCGCCTTGGCGTCATCGAGCAGCGCTTTGATGCGCGCCGTGTGCCTGGGGTTCACGATGCGGGTGTAATGTTTGCTGGCTTGCTGCGCCGCTGCGTCTGCGCCGTAGGCCTTGCTCAGTTCGGCCTTGCAGCACGCCAGCCAGCGTTCTTTCACGCTCTCGTGGACAAACACATAGTCTGGCGCGATACAGGTTTGCCCTGCGTTGGAAAACTTGCCAAACATCACGCTGGTGGCGGCCAATTCCAAATCAGCGCTGGCGTCAATAATCGTCGGGCTCTTGCCGCCCAGCTCCAGCGTCACGCTGCTCAGATGCTTGGCCGCAGCGCCCATCACATACTTGCCTACGGTAGGGCTGCCGGTAAAGAAAATATGGTCAAAAGGCATGTCCAGCAAGGCCTTGGACACATCCGCATCGCCCTGGAAAATAGCGACCTCGTCGGGCGCAAACAGTTCGCCGACCAGCTGAGTAATCATGCCCGACAAGTGCGGCGTTAGCTCGGAAGGCTTGATGATTACCGTGTTGCCCGCCGCAAGCGCGGAGACCAGCGGCCCCAGCGTCAGGTTGAGCGGGTAGTTAAACGGACCGATGATCAGGCAGCGCCCCTTGGGTGCGAATTGCACTTCGCTGCGTGTACCGCCGGTCATCAGGGTCGGCCATACGCGCTTGGGCTTCATCCATTTTTTCAAGTTACGGATGGCGTCATTAGCCTCCACGCAAATCGGCAGAATTTCTCCAATGTCCACTTCGGCCGCTGGTTTGCCCAGATCGGCCGCCGCCAGCCGGTACCACTCCTCGCGCCGCGCCAGCACCGCGTCACGCAGCTTGGTAATTTTTGCGATCCGCTCTTGTGCCGTCGAGCTGCGCAGGCGCAGCGCGGTCGCGGCTTGGCTGTTAAACACCTGGCTGATTTGTTCTTGGGTCACCAAGGTGCGATGGGTCATATCGAGCATATTTGCTATTCCTTTAAGCTGAAAAGTCGGTGCTTAGGCAAATACTTTGCGTCACCGACAGACGCCACAAGACGCGCTTGCTCGCTTGGGCTTAGCCAAACATCATAGCGGCGGCGCATGCGGGCGCCTGCCGCCTAAGTGTCTGCTTCCCTTTGGGGCAGTGGGTCTCGGTGCGTAAGATAGGCGCCATGACGCCGCTCGCTTTCAATTCACTGGTGCCGCAAAACCTGCGCCTTCGCTTCCAGCTCGCGCTCGGTGCGCTGCCGCTGGCCTGCATGCTGCTGGCGTTTATCCCCAGCTACTTCTTTGCCCAATGGCTGGAAAAGCTCGAGGGTGTCCCAGCGCAATCGCGCTTGTTGGACCACCCCACGGGCCGGATGTGGGTGGCAGCGTTTTTGGCGGCCTTGCTGCTGCAGTTGCTGTGCGGCTATTTGCTGGGCTGGTTGCTCAATGCCTGGCTGGCTCGCCGGCTGTTGGGCTGGCCGATAGAAAAAATCCGTGCCGTGTATTTGCATTCCCAAGTGCCGCCGGCCTGGCTTAAGCCTGCGGCCGCTGCCTTGGCCGGCGGCCGGGTGGCCATCATCGCGGTCGCACGCTGGGAGCTCGAGCGCAAGGCCGGTGCCCTGCGCTATGTGCTGCGCAAAGGCCTCATCGCTTGGGGCTTGCCCATGTATGTGTTTATGTACCTTGTTCAAACCTTGCTGCGCGGGGAGAGCCTGGAGCTGCAGGACGCTTTGCAGAGCGCCTTGTTGTGGTTGGGCAGTGGTGCGGTTTTGGGTGCTGTCATGTGGTGGGTGTCCGAGTTCAATTACCGCAAACTCAAGGCCAGCTTGGGTCTTTAATACACCAAGGTTGCGCGCGGCGCCGAGCGCCGGTTTCCCTAATTTCCGGCGCCCGGCAAAAACGCTTGCATATGAAACCGCGCTTGTGCGGGGGCATACCGCAACTGGGGTGCCACCGGGCAGGCATTGCGCGCCAGGCAGCCGCCGCTCAGGCATTGCTGGTCTGCATCATGGCGCACATGGTCGCGGCAGCGTTCGATGGCAAATGCTTGCCCGTCATAAGCCTGCACCGGGCAGGCCTGCAGACAAGGCTGCTCGGCGCACCGCAGGCAGGGGTTTTCATCTTCGTGCGCAGAATCCATGTGTTGACTGCATGCGGCCCGATCATCCGTGTCCACCATGGGCAAAGCCAAGGCAAAGCGGTAGGCATGCCACAGGCCATGCTGCGGGTGCAGGCGTAGCATCAAGGGGCTGGGAAACACTGCCTCGCAGCGGCTGGCCCATTGCTGAAACGGGTGGTAATGCGGCTGCAATGGCGGGCCGTCAAAAGGGTAGAGCGCTACGCCGCCAAACTGCAGCGCCAGCGCGTCGCCTATCTGGCGGCTCCAGCGGTCCAGCGGATGGGGCAGGCCGTCATGGGCCAGGGGCGACGATTGAAAGTGGGCCCACATCGAGCCGCCGACATTGCCCGCCAGCCACAGCACTGCCGCAGGGCGACCATCGGGCAGGCGGATGGCTTCATGCGCCTGCGGGCAAAAGCCGCCGCGCAGATGCAAGCCCTGCAATTGCAAAGCGGCGCTTAAGGCGGGGCGTAAAGACATCGGTCAGCGCAGTGCCAAGGTGTGAAGCGCAGGGCTCAGGCCGGTAAGACTTTGCGGCGTGGACGGCCCCAGGCGGTGGCGGTCACGGTGGCTTCAAAAAACACATTGCCGTCAATGTCATTGTTGACCTGGTTGTCTTCCTGGCTGAATACCACTTGGGCGTCCACTGCACCTGCGGCTAGCGCGCGGGCATGGGCTTCCTGGGCTGCCAGGGCGCGGGCTTGGGCAATCGCAGCATCTAGGCCTCTAAAGTCTTGCGGGCCATCGGGTGTAAATACTTTGAAGGTGCCGCGCACTGGCTGGGTCACCGTAATGTGTACCCGCTGCGCCACCTGGCCCAGCACTGCGCCTACGGCATTGGCCACCTCGGCATGCGGAGGCACCACCAGGCGCACACCCAAGCCCTGCGCCACCGCCGGGTAATAGCTGGCCGCCGGCGCCCCCACGCCGACCAGCGGCATGTCGGGCGCAAACTGCAAGGCAAACACCGGCTGTGCCGGCATGGCTTGGCTGCGCTGGGGAGCAGCCAGGGTTTGCCAGGGGATGTCGTTCAGATCGGTCGGGATAGGGGCTGTTGCGGACTCGGGCTGTGGTGTGGACGGCGCGGGGGCGGGCACCGAGCCGGCGGCAACAGGCTGTGGCCTAAGCGCCGCGCTATGCCGGGCCAAGGCCATGCTGGTGAGCAGCGCGGCCACTTTGCCCGCGCTGTTTTCGTTCATCTGCCCGGCGTCGTTCAGGCCGGCTTCAATCAGCTTGTTGCAAATCGTCTCGGTGACCTTGGCCACCACATCGCGCGCCGGGGCCTGTGCATCGCCCAGCGGCCATTTTCCCAACCCGTACAAATGGCGCATCTGCCGCGCCCAGATGCGCGCCGCGCACAGGGCGGCTTCCTGGCTCCAGTGCGTGGACATGCCTAGCACATGCGCCGCATCACTGGGCGTGAAACCGGTGTAAATCGCCAGTCCTTTGCGCTCCAGGCGCGCAATAGCGCGGGCCAGATCGCGGTCGTCCATATTGGCCGCCTCCAGGTCTACTGGCCCTTGGCATAGGCGCTCCCAGGCGCGTAGTTCGGAGTCATTGAGGCGGCTCAGGTGCGCGCTGTCGGCGGATAAAGCCTGCGCAAAACGCATTTGGCTGGCATGCGGACTTTCGCTTTGTTGGCGCTGTAACACGGCCAAAAATTTCGGGTGCTGGTGCACCAAGAGGCTCAGGGGCAGCACGCGGCGCGGGCCTATGGTCAGGCCTTCGCCGCCTTGCAAGCGCACCTCGCTGTCGCCGCCCAGGCCGATGGCATAGACCTTTACCGCCTCGATCATGGGCCGCCAGTTGCCCACCATCGCGCCGTCAAAGCTCAGGGCTGGCAGGCCGCCGCGTACCACGGCAATATCAGTGGTGGTACCGCCCATATCGGCGACGATGGCATTGTCCAGTCCGCTTAAAGCGCAAGCCCCCAGCACACTGGCGGCGGGGCCGGACAAGACGGTGCTTACCGGCCGCTGCAAAGCGCTGTGCACATTGATCAGCGAACCATCGCCCTTGACCAGCATCAGCGGCGCGTCGATGTGGCGCGCGGCCAAGGTGCGCTGCACCGAATCGATCAGGGTTTTGACGTGCGAAATCATGCGTGCATTGAGCGCGGCTGTTAGGGCCCGGCGCGGCGCGCCCAGGCTGGAGGCCAGCTCATGCCCGCAGGTGACCGGCGTGTCGCAGTGTTGCTGCACCCAGGCGCGTAACTGGTTTTCATGCGCCGGGTTACGCACCGCAAAGGTGGCCGAAATCGCAAACGCCGATACCCGCCCCGCGTGCTTGGCAATGGCGGCGCGGCAGGCCACCTCGTCCAGCGCGCACAGAGGCAAGCCTGCTGCATCATGTCCGCCGGCCAGGCTTTCAATCGCGTCCAGGCCCAGTAAGTCGGCAAGCCCGCTGGTTTTGATTTGCTGCGCGTCATAGCCCACCAGCAGCGCGCAGACCGGCGCGCCTTTGCCTTCGACCACCGAGTTGGTGGTCAGCGTGGTGGACAGGGAGACCAAATCCACTTGCGCCAACAAATCTTGCGGCAGACCGTCCAAAGACGCGGCTATGCCCTGCGCCAAATCAAAGCGGGTAGTTAGGCTTTTGGACGCCGCCACCACCTCGCGCGCCGCATTGAGCAGCACCGCGTCGGTAAAGGTGCCGCCGGTATCTATCCCGAGCGAAAAGCTCATGCACCAGCTGCGGCGCAAAGCCAGCGAAACAGGTAGTCGGCAAAGCTGCGGCGCACGGTGACTTCATAGTGGCTGCCGGCCTGTTTGCACAGAATCGTCGCGTTAGCGCGCGAGATATGGCTTTGGGCGACCTGACCGGCGGCAAACACGCGGGCGTGAAAATCCAAGGGGCAGCCGCGCGAGAGCAAGTCCGCCGCGCCCGGGCCTTGGACCCGCAGCACGGTATTGCCATGGCCCACGTTCACGATTGCCATGTGCTGCCCGGGCATCGCTTCGCGCAATGCGGCTTCGAGCGCATCACCTTGCCCTATTGGGCATTGCAGCAAGCATTCGTCTGGACCCAGCCAGAGTAGTTGGCGATCTGTGCCCATACTGGCGGTATTGGCTACTAAGGGCAGTGCCAGGCCGGTCACCGTGTGCACTGCGCTGCAAAAGCGTGCGTCTGCCGGATCGCCGCGCAAATTGAGCATATCCATTAAGGGCGCTTCGCCCAGCGCGACGGCTTGACCATCGACCACCAAAGACTTGTCGCCCGCGCCTAACAAGGGCGCCAGGGGGCTTTGCAAAACAGCATCAGACATGGTGGCGTTTCCCTTCAGGATCGTAAAACACCGTGCTGCCTACGGTGGCGCGCACGGTGCGGCCATCGGCCAGCGGTATTTGCACTTGCTGGCCGCTGCGCTGCTGGCCATTGCGCACCAGCGCCATGGCAATCGAGCGCTTGAGCGCGGGGCTGTAGTAGCTGGAAGTCACATGGCCCAGCATAGGCACCGGCGTGGTAACGGGCGCGCCCACCTCCGTGATTTGTGCGCCTTCGGGCAGCACTACGGCCGGGTCCTCGGTGAGCAAGCCCACCAGTTCTTTGCGGTTGGGGCCTGCGGTATGACTGCGCGACAGCGAACGGCGGCCCAAAAAGTCTTTGGTCTTGGACACCATGGCGCCCATGCCCAAGTCGTGCGGGGTCACTGAGCCATCGGTATCCTGGCCGACAATGATGTAGCCTTTTTCCGCACGCAGCACGTGCATGGTTTCGGTGCCGTAGGGCGTGATGTTGAACGCTTCGCCCGCTGCCATCAGTGCGGCCCAGACCGCAGCGCCATAGTGCGAAGGCACGTTCACCTCAAACGACAACTCACCCGAAAAGCTAATGCGCATAATGCGCGCCGCTACACCTGCCACCGTGCCTTCGCGGTAGCTCATAAACGGGAAAGCGGCCAGCGACAGGTCCACGTCTTTGCAGACTTTTTCCAGCACTGCACGTGCCTTGGGGCCGACCAAGCCGAAGGTGCTCCAGTGGTCGGTGACGCTGGTCATATAGACCTGCATGTCGGGCCATTCGGTTTGCACCCAGCGCTCCATCCAACCGAGCACACGCGCAGCGCCGCCGGTGGTGGTGGTCATCACAAAATGGTTCTCGCCCAGGCGCACGGTGACGCCGTCGTCATAGACCATGCCGTTTTCGTCCAGCATCAGGCCATAGCGCGCTTTGCCTACATCTAGCTTGAGCCAGGGGTTGGTGTACATCCAGTTCAGTAGCTTGGCCGCGTCCGGGCCTTGGATATCAATCTTGCCCAGCGTCGATGCATCCATGATGCCCACGCCTTCGCGCACCGCCATCACTTCGCGGTGCACTGCCTGGTGCATATCTTCATTGCCCTTGGGGAAGTACCAGGGGCGTTTCCACTGGCCCACGTCCTCAAACAAGGCACCGGCGGCGATATGCAACGGGTGTGGGCTGGTGTGGCGCGCTGGATCGAACAAATCGCCCCGGTCCACACCGGCCAAGGTGCCAAAAGTGATGGGGATGTAATTGGGCCGGAAGGTGGTGGTACCTACC
Source organism: Rhodoferax sp. (assembly GCA_044373655.1). Taxonomy (GTDB): domain Bacteria; phylum Pseudomonadota; class Gammaproteobacteria; order Burkholderiales; family Burkholderiaceae_C; genus Allorhodoferax. Next base: position 68,451 of record JBILPS010000004.1, on the reverse strand, counting down.
TGGCCGATGGGCTTGCCCAGTGCGCGCGCGGCCAGCGCCATGCCGTTGATATTGCCTAACTTGCCCTGGTCAGTGCCAAAACCCATGGCGGTGTAACGCTTGATGTGCTCTATGGATTCAAAGCCCTCGCGCACTGCCAACTCAATGTCTGATGCGCCCACATCGTTTTGGTAATCGATAAAGGCTTTGCTGCGGCGTGACACCGGCTCGCCGGTCTCGGCAATCCAAAAGGCTGCAATCGCTTCGCCCGCTGCTTCGCTGACTGGGTAGCTGCTGGCCTGCGCGACAAAGCCAGCACGCTGCGCAGCAAGCGCACCGGCCTGGCTGGCCGTTTGCAGTGTCTGCGCCAAACCGAACTGTGCGGCGCCTGCGCCCACAATCTGTTGGTCGGCAATCGCCGCACCGGGTGTGAAGCAGCACAAGGCCTCGTTCCACACCGCTTTGCCGCCGGAGTGCGAATACAAATGGATCGCCGGGTTCCAGCCGCCAGCCATGCCCAGGGTGTCGCAGGCTAGCACGCGCCGTGCGCCGCTGGCCTTGCCACCGCTCATCGCGGCCAGTTCGATGCTGCTCACGCGCACGCTGCCATGGGCTTGCACCGGCACATGGTTGCGTAGCACCATGACGCCGGCGTCTTGCGCTTGCTCCGCCAAACCGCCAGCAGGTGGGTTGCTTGCGCGGGCATCGACCACGCTCACGTTTGCACCGGCCTTACGCAGCACCAGTGCGTCGGCATAAGCGCTGTCGTTATTCGTCAGCAACACGATGTTTTTGCCAGCGAGTACGCCATAGAGCGTGGCGTAGTCAGCCAGCGCCGAGGACAGCATCACACCGGGCAAGTCGTTATTGCCAAACACCATGGGCCGCTCATGCGCACCGGTGGCCAGCACCACTTGGCTTGCGCGCACACGGCACAGGCGCTCGCGAAAGCCTTGGCGCTTTGCCAGAGGCAGGTGGTCGCTCAGCGCTTCGCGCACGGTCAGGAAGTTGTAGTCATGGTAGCCAAACACTACGCCGCGGCGGATGATGCGCACATCGGGCATGGCCTGCAGTTCGGCCACCGCAGCGCGCGCCCAGTCGCTAGCCGCTTGGCCGTCTATGGTGCCGGTGCAGCGGTGCGCTGCGCCACCGAGCTCGGCTTGCAGCTCGGCCACGATAACCCGCGCGCCGCTGCGTCCTGCAGCCAGGGCGGCGGCCAGACCGGCGATACCGCCGCCAGCTACGAACACATCGCAATGGATGTTCTGGTGCACATAGTGTGCGGTGTCTTCCACTTCAGGCGCTGCGCCCAGGCCACCGGCCTTGCGGATAAATCGCTCGTAAAACATCCAGGCCTTGGCCGGCCACATAAAGGTTTTGTAATAAAAGCCCGCCGGAAACAGGGGCGTGCCCCAGCGGTTGGGGCTCAGTAGGCGCGAGAGCAAACCGGGCCAGCCGTTCACGCTCTCGGCATACAAGCCTTCATACAACTCGACTTCGGGCATCTTGGCATTGGGGATGGTGTGCGCACCGCGCTCCACCTGCACCAATGCCGAGGGCTCTTCAATGCCCGAGGTGACGATGCCGCGCGGGCGGTGGTATTTCCAGGACCGCGAAAACAAGCTCTCGCCGGCTGCCAGCAAGGCCGAAGCCAGGGTGTCGCCGGCATAGCCGCTAAAGCTGCGGCCATTGAAGGTGAAGCGGAGCGGGGCTTTGCGGTCGATGCGGCTGCCCAGGTTCGGTACACGTTGCCCGCTCATGGTGCTGCTCCTGCGCCGGGCGCTGCGTCAGGGTTTTCGCCGGGTTTGTAAAACTTGCTGAATTGGTAGCTCACGGTGTTGCGCTCGGCATTGAACCAGCGGCGGCAACCGGCTGCATGCAACCATTGTTCGCGGTGCAGCCCTTTGGGATTTTTGCGCATGAACAAATAGTCGCCCCATTGCGCATCCGTCAGGGCATCGGTATCCAGCGGCCGCGCAATATGCGCCTCGCCGCCGCAGCTAAATTCACTTTCGGCGCGCGGGCCGCACCAGGGGCAGGTAATTTTTAGCATGTTAGTTTTTGTTTAATGTTTTTGAATACTGGTTTTGGCCGGTTGGCCGAGCTACTTTCTTTTGCTTCGCCAAAAGAAAGTAGCCAAGCCCCAAGCCATTGACTACGACCGCCGCGCCCACCCATCTCAGCACGCAAATCCGTATCGCAAGCGCTCGCACCAAAGTCTCTAACAGGCCAAAAAAAAGAAATGGGCTGTTCAAGCTCCCCTTCACCCCGGCGGGGGTGAAGGGGCGGGGGGGGAAGCGGGGGATAAACAAAGGTCCCGCAGGGAAAATTTTCAAACATATCCAAACCTCAATGCGCCACACCCGCCGCACCATGCTCATCAATCAGGTGCCCGGTGTTAAAGCGATTGAGTTCAAAAGCCGCATTGAGTGCATGGGGCCGGTCCTGCGCCATGGTGTGCGCCATCACCCAGCCCGAGCCGGGGGTGGCTTTGAAGCCGCCGGTGCCCCAGCCACAGTTGAAGTACAGGCCTTTAATATGGGTCTTGGAAATAATCGGGCAGGCATCCGGTGCCACGTCCACAATGCCGCCCCATTGGCGGTTCATGCGTACGCGCCGAAAGATGGGGAAGAGTTCGCAAATCGCTTGCAGCGTGTGCTCAATGATGGGGAAGCTGCCGCGCTGGCCGTAGCCCACATACGAGTCGATACCTGCGCCGATCACCAAGTCACCTTTATCCGACTGGCTGGCGTAGGCGTGGATGGCGTTGGACATCACGACCGTATGCAAAATCGGCTTCATGGGCTCGGACACCAGCGCTTGCAGCGGATGGCTTTCCAGCGGAAGGCGGATACCGGCCATGCTGGCAATCACGCTGCTGTGGCCCGCTGCCACCACGCCGATTTTTTTGCTCTTGATCACGCCGCGTGTGGTCTCGATGCCCACCACCTGGTCGCCTTCGCGCTGCACGCCAATGACTTCGCAGTTTTGGATGATGTCCACGCCCAGGCGATCGGCAGCGCGGGCAAAGCCCCAGGCGATGGCGTCGTGGCGGGCCACGCCGCCGCGCGGCTGAAAGGATGCGCCCATGACCGGATAGCGCAGGCTGTCACTGGTGTTCATGATGGGCACCATGGCCTTGATTTGCGCGGGCGTCAGCACCACGCCATCGACGCCATTTAGGCGGTTGGCATTGACGCGGCGTTCGATGTCGCGCATGTCTTGCAGGGAGTGGCCCACATTCATCACGCCGCGCTGGCTGAACATGGTGTTGTAGTTCAGGTCTTGCGACAAACCTTCCCACAGTTGCAAGGCTTTTTCATACAGGTGCGTGGCGTCATCCCACAGGTAGTTGGAACGCACGATGGTGGTGTTGCGCGCGGTATTACCGCCGCCCAGCCAGCCGCGCTCTACGACCGCGATATTGCGCATGCCGTGTTCTTTGGCCAGGTAATAGGCGGTGGCTAAACCGTGTCCACCGCCGCCGACAATGATGGCGTCATAGCTGGCTTTAGGTTCGGGGCTGCGCCATTGTTTTTGCCAGTTCTCGTGGTAAGACATGGCGTTGCGCGCCAGCGCAAAAATAGAAAAATGGCTCACAGGAATACTTTCATTGCGGCTGAGGTGATGAAGACGGCGCGGCGGGCACAGTGCTGGCTGTGCAGGCCTGCGCGCATTGCATAAATTGGTTTTCACACTGCTGTTGCAGTTCTTGGGTGGCGCTTTTGCGGTCGCTGTTGTTGTCGCTGCGTTGCTGCAGCCATTGCGAAGAGTCGGTCAGCGTGCCGCTGCGCGTGCGCCACGCGCTCAGGGAGTCGTGCAAAAACAAGGTCGCTGCGCCCAGCCAGGCGCTGGGACCATTATTTTTACTGCATTGCGCTTTTTCCGAGCGGCACAGGCTGCGGCAAGCCTCTCCCTCTTGGGCTAGGGCGGCAGACGCAGCGGTGAGCGCGCAAAGGCCCAGGAGCAGCCAAGGTCTCAGAATTTTTAGCGAAAGCATACGGATGGTTAGCACTCGATTACATTGACGGCCAGCCCGCCCCGGCTGGTCTCTTTGTATTTTGTCATCATGTCACGCCCCGTATCACGCATGGTTTTAATCACCTGGTCCAGCGACACAAAGTGCGTGCCGTCGCCGCGCATAGCCATGCGGGCCGCGTTCAGCGCTTTGACCGAGCCCATGGCGTTGCGCTCGATGCAGGGAATCTGCACCCGTCCGCCGACCGGATCGCAGGTCAAGCCCAGGTTGTGTTCCATGCCGATCTCAGCCGCGTTCTCTACCTGGGCCGGTGTGCCGCCCATTACGGCTGCCAGCCCGGCCGCTGCCATCGAGCAGGCTACGCCCACTTCGCCCTGGCAGCCCACTTCGGCGCCGCTAATAGAAGCGTTTTCTTTGTACAGGATGCCAATGGCCCCAGCGGTGAGCAAAAAGTCGCGTATGCCTTGCTGGTTAGCGCCGGAAATAAAGCGCTCGTAGTAGTGCATGACTGCCGGCATGATGCCGGCCGCACCATTGGTGGGCGCCGTCACTACCCGGCCACCCGCAGCGTTTTCTTCGTTCACCGCCATGGCATAGACGTTGACAAAGTCCAAAATCGTTAATTGGTCGCGCAGCGCCTCTTCGGGGCGGCTGCTCAGGCTGCGGTGCAATTCGGCAGCCCGGCGCTTGACCATCAGGTTGCCGGGCAGATGGCCATCAGTGCGTATGCCGCGTGCCACGCAGGCCTTCATGGCGTCCCAAATCGCATCCAAGCCGGCATCGACCTCTTCATCGGTGCGCCAGGCGTGCTCGTTGGCGCGCATCACCTGGGCAATCGACATGCCGGTGTTGGCGGTGATGTCTAGCAAGGCGTCGCCGCTTAAGAATGGATAGGCCAGCACGGTGCGGTCGGCCACGATGCGCGGTGCTTCCTGGGTGGCGGCGTGTTCGGCATCGGCGTCTTCCTGTGAGACCACAAATCCGCCGCCCACCGAAAAATAACGCCGCTCTTGCAGCAGGCCGCCTGCCGCGTCCAAAGCCATGAACTTCACGCCATTGGGATGGAAGGACAGGGTTTCGCGCCGCAAAAACAGCACATCGCTTTTTTCAGCGAAGGCAATCGGGTGGCTGCCGTGCAGCTGAAGGACTTTTTCTTTGCGTATTTTCTTCAGCCGCGCATCGATGCTGTCCGGGTCTATGCTATCGGGCATCAGGCCTTCCAGACCCAGCATCACGGCGGTATCGGTGCCGTGGCCTTTGCCGGTGGCGCCCAGCGATCCGTACAAACGCACTTCCACCCGCGCGGTGGCGGCCAGCATGGCGTCCTGCGCCAGCGCTTTGGCGAACATGGCGGCCGCCTTCATCGGCCCTACGGTGTGCGAAGACGAGGGGCCGATTCCGATCTTGAAAAGGTCAAAAACGCTTAAAGACATGGATGTAACCCTATAAAGCCGCAGACAGAGATTGTGAATTGGGCGCGCACCTGCCTATTGTTCGCCATACGACGCGCCAGGATACATGTGCGACAGGACCTCTGGCGTTTAGATGCAAGTAGGTGTCGCAGTATGACTTGGGCTAGGCTTGGGCACTAGAGATACTCATCGATGCTCGGAGCTTTGTACTGACTGGAGATTTGCCATGGACGATAGTGTGACCCTGACTGACGCCGACAGCGCGCCGCGCACCCGCCGCAGTGCCGGAGGCCGTGAAGCCAAGCGCGCCTTGCGTTCTGCCCGCAGCGCACAAGCCGCGCCTTTTATTACGCGCAACATTCCCTTTTACGAAGTGCTGGACGAAGAAGGCCTGGCCATCATCGAGCGCAATGCCAACACGATCTTGGAAGAAGTCGGCATCGATTTTCGTGACGACGCTGAAGCGCTGGACATCTGGCGCAAAGCCGGGGCTGAAGTCACGGGCGAGCGCGTGCGCTTTCCTGGTGGCATGTGCCGCGCCATTGTGCAAGCCAGCGCGCCGCGCCAATTTACCCAATACGCGCGCAATCCGGCGCATAACGTCGTCATCGGCGGCAAGAACACCGTGTTTGCCCCCTCCTATGGCTCACCCTTTGTGCGCGATCTGGACAAAGGCAGGCGTTACGCCACCTTGCATGACTTTGAAAACTTTGTGAAGCTGGCCTATATGGCCAATTCCATTCACCACAGCGGTGGCACGATTTGCGAGCCGGTGGACCTGCCGGTGAACAAGCGCCATTTCGACATGGTCTATGCGCACATGAAGTACAGCGATAAGCCCTTTATGGGCTCGGTCACCAAACCTGAGCGTGCGCAAGACACGGTGGAAATGGCGGCGCGACTGTTTGGCGACAACTTTATCGACCCGGCCACGGGTAAAAACCGCACCGTCTGCATCAGCCTGATCAACGCCAACTCGCCCATGACCTTTGACGAGACCATGCTGGGCGCGGCCAAGGTCTATGCGCGGGCCAACCAGGCCACCATCATCACGCCCTTTATTTTGGCTGGCGCCATGTCGCCGGTCACCGTGGCCGGCACCTGCGCGCAAACCCTGGCCGAAGCCCTGGCGGGTATGGCTTTTGTGCAACTGGTCAACCCCGGCGCGCCGGTGGTGCTGGGCAGTTTTGCGTCTTCGGTGTCTATGCAGTCGGGCGCACCCACTTTTGGTACGCCGGAACCGGCGCTGGTGCTGTATGTGATGGCCGCCCTGGCGCGCCGTCTGGGCGTGCCCTTTCGCTCCGGTGGTGGTTTGTGCGGCTCCAAAATTGCCGATGCGCAAGCCGCCTCCGAATCGGCCAACACCATGATTCCCACCTGCCTGGCCGGCGTCAACTTTGTGCTGCATACCGCCGGTTGGCTCGAAGGCGGCTTGTCCATGGGCTATGAAAAATTCATCATGGACTGCGACCAGGCCGGCATGATGCACACCTTGATGGCTGGTGTGGACATGAGCGAAAACGGCCAGGCCATGGACGCCATCCGCGAAGTCGGCCCGGGCAAACACTTTTTGGGTTGCGCCCACACCCAGGCCAACTTCGAAACCGCGTTTTACCGCTCGCCGATAACTGACAACAACAGCTTTGAGCAATGGGAAGCTGAAGGCGGCGTGGACCTGTCAGTGCGCGCCAATTCCCTGTGGAAGAAAAACCTGGCGGAGTACGAAGCCCCGGCCCTGGACCCGGCCGCCGACGAGGCCGTGCTGGACTACGTCAACCGGCGCAAGGCTTCGTTTCCAGACTCTAATATCTGAGGATGTAGCGCATGCGCCTCATGGGTTTGGCAACATGAAAAAGGCTCGCAATTGCGAGCCTTTTTTGTTGGAGTGTGTTTTTTTTAAGCCGCGATTTTTTGCCGCTTAGCCAACACCTCGTCCAACCAATCGACGCGCATTTCCGGCACGGCGGTGATCAGTTTTTGGGTGTAGGGGTGTTCGGGGTTTTCGAAGATTTTGTCGGTGGTATCAAAGGCCACAAACTGGCCTTGCAACATCACCGCCGTGCGGTGGGCGATGCGGTGCACCACGTCCAGGTCGTGGGTGATCAGGATGTAGGACAGGCCTAGCTCGCGCTGCAATTTGCGCAGCAGCGTCAATATTTCTTCGGCGACCAGTGGGTCCAGGGCTGAGGTGGGCTCGTCCAGGATGATGAGGTCGGGCTTGGCCGCCAGCGCGCGGGCGATGCAAACGCGCTGCTTTTGCCCGCCGGACAACTGGCCCGGGCGGCGCTCCAGGTAGTCCTGGGGTAACTCCACCAGCGTCATGAGTTCTTCTGCACGCGCGTTGACCTCGGCGCGTCCGACACCGAAATAAAACTCCACCGGCCGGCCGATGATTTCGCGTAAGGTCTGACGCGGGTTGATCGCCACATCTGGGATTTGGTAGACCAGCTGAATCGTGCGTTTAAGCTCTTTGCTGCGTTGTTTGAGCATGGCGGGAAGCGCCTTGTCCTGGAACAGAATTTGTCCGCTGCGCGGGGGCAACAGGCCGGTGATGATGCGCGCCAATGTCGATTTACCCGAACCCGATTCGCCGACCACGGCCACGGTTTCGCCGCGCTGCACGTCCAAGGATACGCCGCGCACCACATGGAAGTCGCCGTAATAGGCGTGGCAGTCTTGTACTTTCAACACGGTTTCTGGCTGTACCGTGGCGCCGACGGCGCGCTCGCTGGCTGCCGCACCGCGCACCGCTACCAGGCGTGCGGTGTAGTCCTGCCGTGCCTCGTGCAGGATTTGCGGCGTCAGCCCTTCTTCGACTTCTTTGCCGTGGCGCAGCACCTTGATGCGGTCGGCCACTTGGGCCACCACCGCCAAGTCATGGGTGATGTACAAAGCCGCTGTGCCGTACTGGCGGATCAGGGACTTGAGCAAAATCAGCACTTCAATTTGGGTGGTCACATCCAGCGCGGTGGTGGGCTCGTCCAGCACCAATACATCAGGGCGGCAAGACATGGCCATGGCCGCCATGGCGCGCTGCAATTGCCCGCCCGAGACCTGGTGCGGGTAGCGGCTGCCAAAGTTTTGTGGGTCTGGCAGGTCAAGCGCTACAAACAATTCGCGTGCCCAAGCCTCAGCTTGAGAGCGGGTCATCAGCTTGTGCAGCACCGGCGCTTCGCAGACCTGGTCCATCAGGCTGTGGGCCGGGTTGAAGGCGGCCGCAGCGGATTGGGCGATATAGGCAATGCGCTTGCCGCGCACCTGGCGCCGGCCTTCGGCATCTAAGGCCCGGATGTTGACGCCATCGAGCACGACTTCGCCGCCCGCAATATGCAAACCGGCACGGGCGTAGCACATGCTGGACAAGCCGATGGTGGATTTGCCAGCACCGCTCTCGCCGATCAGGCCGAGCACCTCGCCGCGCTGCAATTGCAGATCTACATTGTCCACAATGACATTGCCTGTGACGCTGACCAGCCGCAAGCCGCTGATACGCAAAATAGTGGAATCAACCATACCCTTCGGTCTTTCTTAGAGTTCAGCCTGAGCGCCAGAAGGGCGCGCATCAATCGACAGCATCCAGTCCACCACCAGATTGACCGACACGGTCAGCAGCGCAATCGCTGTCGCAGGGTAAATCGGCGCCATCATGCCGAAGTTAATCGCAGCGGCGTTCTCGCGCACCATGCCGCCTAAGTCGGCATAGGGGGGTTGGATACCCAGGCCCAGAAAGGACAGGCCGGCGATAAACAAAAAGTTAAAGCAAAAACGCAGACCGAATTCGGAGACCAGCGGCGCCCAGGCATTGGGCAGGATTTCGCGGGTAATCACCCACCACAGGCCTTCGCCACGCAGGCGCGCGGCTTCCACATATTCCATCACCGTCAGGTTCATGCCCAGAGCGCGCGCCAGGCGAAATACGCGGGTGGAGTCCAGCACCGCAATCGTCAAAATCAAGGTGGGGATGCTGGAGCCAAAAACGCCCAGAATGATCAGCGCAAAAATCAGGCTGGGGATGGACAGCATCACATCAACTAAGCGGGTGAAAAACACATCCACCACCCCGCCTACTACGGCGCTGACCAGGCCGGTCAGGATGCCGATCAAAAAAGACAAGGCGGTAATCGCCAGCGCTACGCCAATCGTCATGCGGCTGCCGTACATCATGCGGGTGAGCATGTCGCGCCCGATCTGGTCCGCGCCGAAGAGCATCTTCGCGGAAGGCTCGTCCCAGGTGCCGCCGACATTGGCCGATTCGGAATACGGTGCGATCCACGGCGTGAACACCGATATAAATACAAAAAGGCTGACCACCGCGATGCCAAAGGCGGCAGAGGCGGTGAGTTTGTGTCCGAAGAGTTTCATGGCTTTAGCGAATCGAAAATGGCTTAGCGCTGGTGGCGCAGACGCGGATTGACCAGAATGACCAGGATGTCGGCCAGCGTGTTGAGCAGCACAAAGACGGTGGCAAACGTCAGGCCGCAGGCCTGAATCACCGGTACATCGCGTTTGGACACGGCATCGACCATGTACTGACCCAGGCCGGGATAGACAAACACCGCTTCGATCACCACCACACCGACCACCAGGTAGGCCATATTGAGCGCGATCACGGTGATGATGGGCGCAGCCGCATTGGGCAGGGCATGGGTCACGATGACGCGTTTACGCGGTGCGCCTTTGAGAAAGGCCATTTCGATATAAGGCGTGGACATGACCGAGAGCACCGAGCTGCGCGTCATGCGCAACATGTGCGCAGCGACCAAGAGCGTGAGCGTAATCGCAGGCATCGTGGTTTGGAACACACGGTCACCGAAGCTCATGCTGTTGGACACCATGGCCAAGGAGGGGAACCACTGAAACTGTACCGAGAAAAATATGATGAGCAAGTAGGCGATAAAAAATTCAGGCAGCGAGATGGCAATCAAGGTCAGGATATTGGACAGGCGGTCTGACAGTTTGCCTTCATTGATAGCTGCCAGCACGCCCAGACCGACAGACAGGGGAATGGCGACGACGGCTGCATAGCCGGCCAAAAACAAGGTATTGCGCAAGCGCGGCAGCAGATCGTCGATGATGACGCGCTTATTGGTCAGTGCCACACCCAGGTCGCCGTGCAGCGCGCCGACCAGCCAATTCCAGTAGCGCAGGTGGGCGGGAACATCCAAGCCCAGTTCGCGGCGAAACACGATCAGCGCCTCGGGTGTTGCGCCTTGTCCCAGCACGGCCGAAGCGACATCGCCCGGCAAAATTTGCGTACACACAAAAATCAACACCGAAACTGCAAACAGGGTCAGTATCCCCAAAAGCAGCCGGTACACAATCAACTTGGCCATGACGAGCTATCGTTAGTTAAAAATAAGAGGCGGCAATTGCACCGCTACGCATAGCATAACGCCATGACAAGCTTACCAAAGAAAGCATAAAAAAAAGGGCTGGGCGAAAGCCCAAGCCCTTTTTTATCATTCACAAAACGACGCCGCCGGTTGTCAGAGCGGCGTCCTTGCAAATTTAGGCGAACCAGCCTTTTTCAGGGATACGGTCGTCACCCATGTCGTAGCGGCCCGATGGCGTCAGGCCTTGCAGCTTGGTGCTGTGCGCGTCAAGGTAATCCTGCACTGCGTAGTTGATCATGCCGGCGTTTTGCGACACCAGTTCTTGGCAACGAGAGTACAGGTCTTGACGCTTCTTCTGGTCGATTTCGATACGGGCTGCTTCCAGCGCCTTGCTGAATTCCGCGTTGACAAAATGGCTGTCGTTCCAGGGATTGCCCAAGCCGCCGTAGAAGGTCGAGGTGAGCTGGTTGTCGATGGTGGGACGGTTGCCCCAGTACACCGCGCAGAAAGGCTGCTTGAGCCAGACATTGTCCCAGTAGCCGTCGCCCGAGACGCGCTTCAAGTCCAGGTTGATACCGGCCTTGGACAGCGATTCCTGGAAGATCTGACCTGCATCGGTGGCGCCCGAAAACGCGCCTTCGGACACTTGCAATTCAATCGCGCCCGTATGGCCTGATTTCTTCATGTGGAACTTGGCTTTTTCTGGGTCAAAGCGGTTCATGGTCTGGTTGGGGTTGTAGAACTTCATCTTCGGTCCGACGCAGTTGTCGTTACCGATAGAAGCGTAGCCGCTATAGACGTTGTCCACGATTTTCTGGCGGTCAACGCCGTACTTCAGTGCCAGCATCACGTCTTGGTTGTTGAAGGGCGACTTGTCGGTGTGCGCGACAAAGCAGAAGCGGTTGCCCATGCCGGGGGTGCGCGAGACTTTGATCGCCGAGTTTTTGGCCAACAAGGCAGCGGTCTTGGGGCTCACCCGGTTGATGATGTCGACCGTGCCGGTTTGCAAAGCGGTGGTGCGTTGGTTGGCATCTTGGATGTAAATCAGTTCAACACGGTCAAAGTTGCCACGGTTGGGCTTCCAGTAGTTGCCAGGCTTGCGCTTGAAGGTCGCACGCACACCAGGCTGGAATTCGTCCAGCGTGAAGGCACCGGTGCCATCGGGCTTGCTGAAGTCTTTGAAACCGTTGGGCACCACGATGATGTGGTAGTCGCTCAGGTTGAAGGGCAGATCCACGTTGCCCTTGTTCATGGTGATTTGTACCTGGGTGGCAGACAGCTTTTTGATCTCTTTGATGTCGGCCAAAAGTGCTTTGGCAGGCGATTTGGTCTCACCGCGATGCATGTTCAGAGAATAGATCACGTCATCAGCGTCCAGCGTTTTGCCGGATGTGAACGTGATGCCCTTGCGCACATTGAAGGTCCAGTCGGCAGCGCCGGGCTTGACATCCCAGCTCTCGAACAATTCGGGGGTTGCGTCGCCGTTGTCGCCCACTTCCACCAGGTTGTTCCACAGCATCAGGCTCATGGTGATGGGGATGGAGTCTGCATAGGTCACGGGGTCCAGGCTGTCCGACGGCGAGCCCCCTTCCATGCCCATGCGCAGCGTGCCGCCTTTTTTCGGCGCGCTTTGCGCCATGGCGGGAGATACACCCAAAGTGGATGCTAAGCCAACGGCCGAAGCTCCGAGAATGATTTGGCGACGGTCCAGGATGATGCCTGCGTCGCTGTTGTGTTCGACATTTGCCATTTTTGAAGTTCTCCAGTCCAAGCAGATTTATAAACAGGTCTCCGCCGGCCAGCCAAACGATACGGGCCACGCGGAGTCGAAGTGCAATAAGCTTTGCGCTCCGCAGGCATAGTAATCCAATAAGTGGCCCCGCTCCAGCCAAAGCCATGGGCATATTCCCTAGGTTTTTGCCAATCTAAGGCCGCTTAGACAATTCCTGAAATTGAGCCCCTGGGCGCAGTTGCACCAGCATGGTGCCTAACGCCCGACCCAACGCGCAGGGCGCTTTTCTCCAAAAGCAATTGGGCCTTCGGCGGCATCCTCGGAGCGCAGCATGGCCTGGTACACCGGCAAAGCGCCCCCTCGCAGCTGCTGGTAGGCCTGCGGTATCGGCATGCCCGCCGTGGCTTTCACAATTTCCATCACCGCGCCGACCGCCAGCGGTGCCGCTTGCACGATTTGCTGTGCCAGGGCGCTGGCAGCGTCCATCAAAGCATCGGGCGCCACCACCTGGTTCACCAGCCCCCAGCGCGCCGCCTCGGCAGCGCCCATGCGCCGCCCGGTCAGCAGCAATTCCAGCGCGATCGCGCGCGGCAGGCGCTGAGGCAGGCGCAGCACGCCGCCCGAGTCGGCCACCATGCCTAGTTTGACCTCGGTCAGCGCAAATTCAGCGTTTTCACTGGCCACGATCAGGTCGGCGGCCAGCGCCAACTCAAAGCCGCCGCCCATGGCCAGACCGTTGACTGCCGCGATGACCGGTTTGCCCAGACCAAAAAACTCGGTCAGTCCGGCAAAGCCGCCTGGTCCGTGGTCGGCGTCTATGGCCTCGCCCTCGGTGGCGCCGGCCAGGTCCCAGCCCGCTGAGAAAAAGCGTCCGGTGCCGGTAATGATGCCCACGCGCAGCGCGGGATCGTCCCGCAGTTGCTGAAATGCGGCGTAGAGCGCCAGACTGGTAGCCACATTGATGGCATTGGCTTTGGGCCTGTCCAGGGTGATGGTGAGCACGCCGCCTTGGGCCATGCAGGTGACGGCTTCAGCCATGGGCTTCTCCAGCTAAACGAATCAAGGCGTCGACGGCCAGCACGCCCTGGCCCTCGGGCATTACCAAAACGGGGTTTACATCCAGCTCCAGCAGTCTGTGCGCATTGGCCTGGGCATAGGCGGCAACGGCCAGCACGCCATCGACCAGTGCCTCTACATCACCCGCCGCCTTGCCCCGAAAGCCGGCCAATAGTGGCCAGGCTTTGAGTCCGCGCAGCGCGCTTTGCACATCCGCTCGGGCCACGGGGAACAAGAGCGTTTGCACGTCTTGGAGCAATTCCACCAAAATTCCGCCTGCGCCCAGCGTGAGCGAGAGCCCAAACTGCGCATCGCGCTGCACGCCGACAATAATTTCGGCTACCACCTGCGTGGCCATTTGCTCGACCAGAAAGCGGTCAGACAGCGCGGCCATACGCGCTACGGCAGCGCGTACGCCCTCGGCGTTTTGCACGCTGAGTTGCACACCGCCGGCCTCGGTTTTATGGGCCAGCTGCGCCGAAACCGCTTTGACCACCACCGGGTAGCCCAGGCTATCGGCGACATTCGGCGCCTCTGCGGCGCTGACTAGCAAGCCGCGTGGCACCGGCAGGCCGAAAGCCGCCAAGGCCTGTTTGCCCGCAGCTTCGTCCAGCGTGTGCGAAGGAGTTGCGCTTGCTGCCTGGTTTGGCGCCGCAGGCGCAGCTGCTGCAGCAACCAGCGCGTTGGTGGCCTGCCAAACCAGCGGTACCAAGTCTGTTAGCGGATGCAATTCCGAAGAACGGGCACGCGCCGCGCCTATACGCGCTGCATGCGCAATTGCATCCAGGCAATCGGGAATTCCGTGCATGGGGGCTATGCCTTGGGCCATGAGCGAGTGGGCGTAGTGCTCTGGCAAGTCCTCGGGCAGGGAGGCGACCACCGTGGCGCCGTGGCCCCCGCTGCTTGCCGCCGCCGCAAAAGCATCTACCGTCGTGCCCCAGCTGTCGGCGCTGCAGCGGTCCAGGCGCGGGTAGTCCAGCACCAGGAGGGTGGCGTCAAAACCGCAATCCATCAGGCCGGCAAAGCATTCGGTCTGCGCGGCCAGATCGCCCCAGATATAGGTGTGGTAGTCCAGTGGGTTGGCCACGCTCACTTTATCGCCCAGTACGGCGCGCAGGCGCAGGTCGGCGGCGGGGGGTATGGCTGGCATCTCCAGGCCGCGTGGCTGTGCCAGGTCGGCCACCAGCGAGGCTTCGCCGCCCGAGCAACTGGCCGAAATAATGCGCTTGCCCGCCAGCGGTCCGTGCACATGCAAAAACTTGCAGGTCTCGATCAGGCCCGCCGGGTCGCGCACCCGGGCGATGCCGCAGCGGGCAAACAAGGCGTCGTACAGCGCGTCCGGTCCGGCCAGCGAACTGGTGTGGCTCATGGCGGTTTGCGCGCCCAGCATGGAGGAACCGGCTTTCAAAGCGACCAGCGGCACGCCCTGTCGCAAGGCTTTCAGGGCCACGCGGGAAAACGCGGCCACATCGTCCAGGCCTTCAATATGCAGGCCTATCACCGTCACCCGCGGGTCTGACAGCAGGCTCTCGACCAGGCTCTCCATGCTGTTGCCCGCTTTGTTGCCCACGGTTATCAGGTAGGCGAGTGGCAGGCCACGGGTTTGCATGGTCAGGTTCAGGCCGATATTGCCGCTTTGGGTGATCAGTGCCACGCCCTGGCTTTGGCGCTGGCCGCCGTGCTGGTCCGGCCACAGGGCCACGCCGTCCAGGTAATTGAGCATGCCGTAGCAATTAGGGCCGATCAGCGCCATGCCGCCCGCCGCCTGCACCAATTGGGCTTGCAACGCGACGCCATCGCCGCCGACCTCGGCAAAGCCCGAGGCATAGCAAATCGCCCCACCGGCGCCGCGCGCTGCTAACTGGCGAACGATGTCCACCGTGGCCTGGCGCGGAACCGCCACAAAGCTGGCATCTGGCGCCTCGGGCAGGTCGTGCACACTGGCAAAGCAGGCCAGGCCTTCCATCGCTTTGCGAGTGGGGTGCACCGGCCAAATGGGCCCGTCAAAGCCCAGGGCTTGGCACTGGCGCACCACCTCTTGGGCCGATGCGCCACCAAACACCGCAATATGGCGCGGCGAAAACAAACGCCGCAGTGCTTTGGACTCGGCCACCGTGGCCATGCTTAACCGCCATGCACGCGCAACATGGCGCGCGAAATAATGTGGCGTTGGATTTCGCTGGTGCCGTCCCAAATGCGCTCCACCCGCGCATCGCGCCAGAAGCGTTCTATGGGCAATTGGTCCATCAGCCCCATGCCACCAAAAATTTGCAGCGCGTTATCGGTCACCCGCGCCAGCGCTTCCGATGCAAACAGCTTGGCCATGGCCGCGTCCGAATCGCTCATGGTGCCCTGGTCGCATTTCCAGGCCGCTTGCAAGGTCAGTAACTCGGCGGCGGCCAGCTCGGTGGCCATGTCGGCCAGCTTGAAACCCGTACCCTGAAACTTGCCAATCGCCTGGCCAAATTGCTTGCGTGTGGCGGCCCACTGCGTGGCCATTTCCATGACACGCTGACCGCGCCCTACGCTGGTGGCGGCCACCGTCAGGCGCGTGGCGCCCAGCCATTCGCCCATCAAATCAAAGCCCCGGCCTTCCTCGCCCAAGCGCTTGTAGGCGGGTACGCGGCAGTCGGTAAAAAACAATTCGCACTGGTGGTAGCCCCGGTGGGACACACACGCCGGACCGCGCCGCACCGTCAGGCCAGGCGAGTTCAGGTCCACCAGAAAACCGGTGATTTTTTTCTTCGGCCCGTGGCTGGTGTCTTCTACGCCGGTGGCGGCAAACAGCACCACAAAGTCGCTCATATCGGCGTGGCTGATGAAGTGCTTGGTGCCGTTGATCAGGTAGTCGGCGTTTTCGCCGCTGCCGTCACGGCTGGCGCGGGTTTGCATGCCGCGCACGTCGGAGCCGGCATTGGGCTCGGTCATGGCCAGGCAATCGTGGCGCTCGCCGCGTATCGTGGGCAGCAGGTATTCCTCAATCTGCGCACCCTGGCAGGCACGCAAAATATTGCTGGGCCGCGCTACCAGCATCTGCAGTCCGTACGATGCACGCCCCAGCTCGCGTTCGAGCAGCGCCACGGTGAAATTGTCCAGCCCGCCGCCGCCTAATTCAGCGGGCATATTGGCTGCGTACAAACCCACTTCAATGGCTTTGGCCTGGATGGACTGCACCAGCTCCGCCGGTATGGCATCGGTGCGCTCTACCAGGTCTTCGTGCGGGTACAGCTCGTTTTCCACAAAGGCGCGGACGGTATCCACGATCATGGTTTGTTCATGGCTCAGGGCAAATTGCATGGGGGGCCTTTTCGCGGGGGTAGAGGTGTTTGAGTAGGTAAAAAAAGTGGCTGCGGTACGCGCTTAAGTGAGCGTCTTGCGCCGTATGCCCAGTGGCTGTCCGGCCTGCGCGGGGCGGGGAAGGGCACTGTGCGCGCGGTGCACAGCGGCAACGCGCTGGTGCAGCGCATCAGGCATGGGTGCCGCGCGGCCTTGCGCCATATCCACATGCACCAGCATTTGCTCGCCGGTGGCTATTAAATAGCCGTCTGTGCCGTGGACCATCGCATGAAAAATATGCATGCGCTTGTCGTCCATGTCTAGCACCTGCAGCGTCAGGCGCAAAGGCTCCCCTTCGGCCACTTCGCGGATATTGTGAATATGGGTTTGCACGGTGTAAAAAGATTTCTTGTCCAGATCGCGGTAGCTTTCGTCAATGCCGATAAAGCGGAAATACGCATCCGAGTTGTCGCCAAACACCAGCAAAAAGCAGGACTCGCTCATATGCCCGTTGTAGTCCACCCATTCAGCTAGGACATGGGGCTGGTGCAAACACAGGGGCGCTGTAATCGCGGCGCTAGCGTCCCAGGCCTTGGCGGGGGTTCCTTCTAGCGGCGTACTCAGGCGTTTGGGGGGGCTGGACATGGTGCGAGTCCTTACGGGGTGTGGTCAATGACAAACATGGCTGGGGCCAAGCTGCGCTTAAGGAATCTTGATTGCGATCTTGCCCACAAAGCGCTTGGCCACAAACTCGGCCTGCGCTTGCGCCATGTCGCGTAAATCGTAAGTGCGCGCCAAGAGGGGTGTCAGTTGGCCGCGCTCCACATAGCCAAGCAATTGTTCAAACACCGCATCCTCCTGCCAGGTGCAGCCCAGCAGTTGTAAATCTTTGAGATAGAGCGTGCGCAAATCCAAAGTCACCAAGGGGCCGGCGATGGCCCCGGCTGTGGCGTAGCGCCCGCCGCGTTGCAGCACCTCTAAGAGCGATGGCCAGGCCGGCCCGCCCACCAAGTCGATCACCACGGCTACGCTGTCTTTGCCCAGGGCCTGCAGCGCATCGGCGTCGCGGGCCAGGGTGTGCTTTGCGCCAATCGTGTTCAGGACGGCGTGTTTGCTGCTATCGGCCTGCGCAATCACCTGCGCACCGCGCAAGTGGGCCAGTTGCACTGCCGCACTGCCCACGCCACCGGAGGCGCCGGTAATCAGTACGCGCTCGCCCGCTTTTACGCCGGCACGTGTCAGCAGGTTCTCGGCGGTGGAACAGGCGCAGGGCAGGCAGGCCAGTTCGGCATCGCTTAATGTGCTTTGCACTGCCATGGCGGCGCTGGCGGCCACGCGTGTGTATTGCGCAAAAGCGCCGTCGCATTCCGAGCCGAAGTAGTCAAAGTCGTAGCTGGCGGCACCGGCCTTGCGCAGCACCGGGCGCACCAGCACGCGCTGGCCAATGCGTGCGCTGTCCACGCCCGTGCCCACGGCCACGATGTGCCCGCAGCAATCGGCGCCTTGGATGCGTGGAAACTGCAAGGCCGCGCCACCCCAAGAAGGCGCTGAGTCATTGTCGGCATCAAAGCCCACCGAGGCGTGCTGCGTCGGCCCGCCCACGGTTTTGGAGTACCAGCCGACGCGGGTATTGATGTCGGTGTTGTTCACCGAACTGGCCGCCACCCGGATCAGCACTTCCCCTGCGCGCGGCAGCGGCACGGGCAAGTCCTCGCGGTACTGCAATTGCTCGGGGCCGCCAAAGCCGGTCAACAGCACGCCGTGCATGCGCTCCGGGAGCAGGGCGGCTGCGGCCATGGCCTAGGCGGCTTTGGCCGCAGGCAGGCTGATCACCCGCCCCACGTAGGACGGTCGCGGCAGGCTGCGCTGCGCGGTGGCCAGCATCTGCACCCGCGCCGCCACGGTTGGGGCAAAGGGGCTGGCACGCGGCCCGTCCATGTCCACGTTCAGCAGCATTTGCTCGCTGTAGGCCATCACAGTGGAATTGCCTTTGATGTGCAAGGCCAGGCCGACATGCAGGCGTTTGGCGTCATGGCCGAGTACCTGGCAATAGACCTGCACTTGGGCCCCGAGCTTGACCTCGTGCAAAAAATTCACGTGCGCTTCCAGCGTAAAGAAAGAGTGCCCGGTGGCTTGGCGCCCGGCGGCGTCCAGGCCGATCTGGTCCATCAGGCCATCGACACCGTAGCTGAACAAGACCATGTAAAAGCCATCGCGCAAATGGCCGTTGAAGTCCACCCAGTCGCTGATGACCGGGGTTTCGAAGGTGAGCAAGGTCTCAGGCATCGGGCGCGATACCGTGTTTGAGTTTGGTGGCTTTAATGGCCGCTTGCACCGCCATCAGGCAATCGTCGCGGTAACGCTCCCAGTCGGCGATGCTGCGCCCGTCGAGTTGCACTTCGCTACCGTCGGCCACCGCGTCGAGCAAGCTGTCGGTGAGCTCGGGCGCCTCCAGCTTGGTCCAGGGCAGTTTGAGCGCCGGGCCGAACTGCGCCATAAAGTGGCGCATACCCGCGTCGCCACCGGCCAGCGTATAAATCAAAAAACTGCCCATAAACGACCAGCGCATACCGGCGCCAAAGCGGATGGCGTCGTCAATTTCGCCGGTGGTGGCCACGCCGTCGTTGACCAGGTGCAGCGACTCGCGCCACATGGCCTCTAACAGGCGGTCGGCGATAAAGCCGGGCACCTCTTTGCGCACATGCAAGGGGCGCATGCTCAAAGACCGGTACACCTGCATGGCCGCTTGTATCGCCTCGGGCGCCGTGTTGACGCCGCCCACTACTTCCACCAAAGGCAGCAAATACACCGGGTTAAACGGGTGGCCCACGACGCAGCGCTCGGGGTGCTTTGCATCGGCATAAAAATCGCTGGGCAAGAGGCCCGAGGTGCTCGAGCCAATCAGCACATCGGGGCGCGCGGCGGCGGTGATTTGTGCATGCAGCGCCAGCTTCAAGTCTTGGCGCTCGGGCGCGCTTTCTTGGATGAAGTCGGCCTGCGCCACACATTCCTCTACGGTGGCGACAAACTTCAGGCGCGACTGCGAAGCGCCCGGTGCCAGGCCTTGCGCCGTCAGCGCCCCCCAGGCTTTGGCGGTGCGCTCGCGCAGCGCCGCTTCGGCGCCGGGGGCCGGGTCCCAGGCGATCACGTCCAGGCCGTGGGCCAGCGCGCGCGCCACCCAACCGCTGCCAATCACGCCGGTGCCTAGCGCAGCAAAAGTCTTGATTTCAGTAACAAACGACATAGTTTTCCTTGGTTTATCCGCGCTTTTTCAGGCCCATGGCCACGCGGCCTTCGGCCGGTGTCATGGGCTTGCCGCCCAGGCGGGTGATGATTTCCACCGCCCGCTCGGTGAGCGAGCCATTGCTGGCGGGCACGCCTTTGTCCAGCCAGAGGTTGTCTTCCAGGCCGACACGCACATTGCCACCCAAAATCACCGACTGCGCCAGCATCGGCATTTGCGAGCGACCAATACCAAACGCTGACCACACCACGCCCGGCGGCAGGTTGTCCACCATGGCTTTCATGGTGGTGGTATCGGCCGGTGCACCCCAGGGAATGCCCAGGCACAGTTGGAACAGCGGGTTCTCCAACAGGCCTTCTTTGATCATTTGCTTGGCAAACCAGAGGTGGCCGGTGTCAAAGATTTCGAGTTCGGCTTTCACGCCTAACTCGGTAATGCGCTTTGCGCCCGCGCGCAGGGCGACCGGGGTGGAGACATAAATCGTGTCGCCATCGCCGAAGTTGAGCGTGCCGCAGTCCAGGGTGCAAATTTCGGGCAGCAATTGCTCCACATGGATCAGGCGCGCCATGGGCCCAATCAGGTCGGTGTTGGGGCCAAACTGCGTCGGGTGCTCGCCGGGGCCGATTTCCAGGTCGCCACCCATGCCCGCCGTCAGGTTGACGATGACATCGACACCCGAATCGCGGATGCGGTCCATCACCTCGGCATACAGCGCCGGGTCGCGGCTGAATTTGCCGTTCTCGGGGTTGCGCACATGGCAGTGCACCACGGTGGCGCCGGCCTTAGCCGCCTCTACCGCCGCTGCCGCGATCTGGGTGGGCGTGACAGGGATAGCCGGGTGTTTGCCGACGGTGTCGCCCGCTCCCGTCAGGGCGCAGGTGATGATGACGTTGGGGTTCATAGTGCGTAGTCCGTTTCTTCGAGGTCAAGGATGGCTTTGAGCGCCTGCAAGTGCAGGGCGCAGGAGTCGCTAGGGTAATCGTTCCATTGGGCGCAGGCCTGGCGCGCCACCGCGTCCGGTATCAGAGCCAGCGGCCGGCCGGTGGACAGGGCCAGCACCTGCACTTTGGCGGCTTTTTCCAGGTAATAGAGTTCGTCCAGGGCCTGCGCCACGCTCGGGCCCATGACGATCACGCCGTGGTTGCCCAGAAAGAGCACGTTTTTGCCGTCTTGCAGCAGGGCGGCCACGCGTTCGCCTTCCGATGCGTCTAAAGCCATTCCCGCGTAATGCCGGTCATAGGCGATGCGGCCGTAAAAGCGGCAGGCGTTTTGGTCCAGCGCCAGCCATTCAAAATCTTGTAGGCAGCACAGCGCGGTGGCATAGGGCATGTGGGTGTGCAAGATGCAGCGCGCTTGCGGCAGGCGCTGGTGCAGCGTGGCGTGCAGGTTCCAGGCGGTGGGGTCGGCGCCCAGGGCGGCGATGTCCTCGCCACTGTGGTCTGCATCAAGCAGCAGCAGATCGCTGGCGCGGATGCGCGAAAAATGGCTGCCCACCGGGTTGAGTAAAAACTGCTTGCCGCCTTCGGAGACTGCCAGGCTGAAGTGGTTGGCGATGGACTCATGCATATCCCAGCGCGCGGCCCAGCGAAAGGCAGCGGCCAAGTCGATGCGCTCAGGGGTCAGCAGGGCTTGTGGGTGCATGCAGGGTTTCCGTCTAAATGCCACTGTAGGGCGACTGTTTGCACCGGGGTGCTAAAGGTGCGACGCATTTTCAGCCAAAAGCGACCTGCTGCGCCTTGCCCCTTTTTCGCTACGCCAATCGAAGGAATTGTCCCGCTGAGTGCGCAATACGTCGCCTTTTGGGGGCTGGGCCTTGCACGGCTGTGTCACCATCGAGGCTTCGCTGTCTTGCGATCGCCTGCCCTCGTTTTTCTATGCAACTCCCTCGTTTTTCCCCGCTAACGCTACCCTTGGCGTCCCTGCTGTCGGGCGTCAGTTTGTTGGTCGTAGGCATTGCGCTACTGACCGTGGCGATTGGCGCGCAGGCCGGTCTGGCCAAGTATTCGGGCCTGGTCACTGGCATGATTATGTCGGCCTATTTCGCCGGTTTTGTCTATGGCACCTATGCCTGCCCAGGCCTGATTCGGCGTGTGGGCTATATCCGTGCTTTTGCCGTCATGGCCTCGGTGGCCTCGGCCCTGCCGGTGCTGCATGCTTTGTGGACCAACCCCTGGTTCTGGGGCTTGCTGCGCTTTATCACGGGGCTGTGCATTGTGGGGCTGTATATGGTGATTGAGAGCTGGCTCAATGTGGTGGCCGGACGTGAAAGCCGGGGCAAGGTGTTTGCGGCCTATATGGCGGTCACCGGCGTGTCTACTGCGCTGGGACAGTGGCTGATTCTGGCGGGCGACCGCTTCGGCTTTGTGCCTTTTGCTTTTGTCTCCATTTTGTTTTCCTTCGCCCTGGTGCCCACCACCATGACGACCATCCGCGAACCCAAGCAAGCCCATGCACCGTCCATGAGCCTGGTGCACTTGTTCGCCATTTCGCCGATTGGCGCCATCGCCTCCATGGGCTCGGGTTTGATCAGCGGCACTTTTTACAGCCTGGGCAATGTGTTTGGTGCGGGCGTGGGCTTTAGCGACAGCCACACCGCGACCTTTATGGCCGCCACGATTTTGAGCGGCGCCGCATTTCAGTACCCGGTGGGGCATTTGTCCGACCGTTACGACCGGCGCTGGATGCTGGTCTGGGTTTGCCTGATCTCTGGCTTGCTCGCTGCCGTGGGTTTTTACCTGGCCCGCGAATATGAAAACCTGCTGGTGATATTGGGTATTTTGTACGGCGCGCTTTCGTTTTCGATTTACGGCCTGAGCGTGGCGCACACCAATGACTTGATCGAGCCTTCCAAAGTATTGGAAACCACCGGCGGCCTGCTGCTGCTCTACGGCATAGGCGCCACCCTGGGTCCGACCATGGCTGGCGGCATGATGGACTACCTGGGCCCCGAGAGCCTGATGCTGTACTTTGCGCTGGTGCTGCTGGCGCTGGCGGGCACGGTGCGCTACTTTATGTTGGGCCAAAGTCTGCACATCGAGACGGCCGCGCCGCGCTCCGACTACGTGATGATGGACGCCAGCTCCCAAGCGGCTCTGCAAATGGATCCGCGTGCCTTGCCGCAGGATGCCGAATAAGGGCAGAGTCCGCGGGGGGTGCACAATCGCGCTGGACCGATGAGCCCCCCCATCTGAAAGACGCGTATGCAACACGTGACATTCACCCAAATGCAAGACGGCACGGCAGAGGACTACCAGTTGCTGCACCGCCTGGAGCAGGCTTATATCCGCACGCTGCCCGACCGCTTGCTGGCGGCTTTGCAAGACTTGAGCGAATCTTTGCCGGGCTACCAGAT
This sequence comes from Rhodoferax sp., assembly GCA_044373655.1. GTDB lineage: Bacteria > Pseudomonadota > Gammaproteobacteria > Burkholderiales > Burkholderiaceae_C > Allorhodoferax. The sequence continues at coordinate 45,088 of JBILPS010000004.1, read as the reverse complement.
CAGCCGCCTAGAGCACTCGCTGCAAAGCGCCAGCCGGGCCGAGGACGATGGCGCCGACATCGACATGGTGGTGGCCGCGCTCTTGCACGACATTGGCGACGTGCTGGCGCCAGACAACCATTCGCAAATGGCCGCCGCTATTTTGAGGCCCTATGTGCGCGCCGAGGTGACCTGGGTGGTAGAAATGCACGGCCTGTTTCAAATGCAGTTTTATGCCCACCATCTGGGCAAACCGAACGACGGGCACCTGGCCTACGCCCAGCACCCGTGGTTTGCCAGCTGCCAGCGCTTTTGCGCGCTGTATGACCAGACGGCGTTTGACCCCGCCTACCCCAGCCGCGCGCTGGCGCACTTCGCGCCCCTGCTGCGCCAGGTGTTTGCCCGCCAGCCCTTTGACCCGGCGGTGTTGCAGGAGCCGGCAAAGGAGCAGTAGCCGAGGGCTTGGCCACTCTTAGACCACCAAAGGCGCTTCCTGCATGGCTTCGCATTGCTCTTGCAGCATCAACACCTGACCCTGCCAGTAGTCGCTACTGCCAAACCAGGGGAAGTTTTGCACAAAGGTCGGATCGCTCCAGCGCCGTGCTAGCCAGGCGCTGTAGTGGATGAGGCGCAGCGTGCGCAGCGGCTCTATCAGTGCCAGCTCGTCGCGGTCAAACTCCCGGAATTGTTCGTAACCATCCACCAGAAAACCCAGTTGGCGGCTGCGCTGGCGCCGGTCGCCGCTGGCAAGCATCCACAAGTCCTGCACCGCAGGGCCGGTGCGCGCATCGTCCAGGTCCACGAAATGGGGGCCGGGCCCGGCGCTGGCGGCTGCGTCGGTGGGCGTCCACAAAATATTGCCCGGGTGGCAATCACCATGCAGGCGCAGCAGGCGAATTTGCGCCTCACCGGGGCTTGCCTTTTTGCCGCAGAGCGATGGGTAAGCCGCCACCATGGCCAGGGCCTCATCGCAGTGCCGGGCCCAAGCGCTTTGCACGTCCAGTGGAATCATGTCCTGTCCCAGCAACCAGTCGCGGGACTCTTGCCCAAAGCTTTGCAAGTCCAGCGCCGGCCGGCTGGTAAAGGGTTTGCGCGCGCCCACGGTGTGCATGCGCGCCAGAAAGCGGCCAATCCATTCCAACACTTCTTCGTCATCCAGCTCGGGCGCTCGTCCACCCCGGCGCGGGCTGACGCTAAAGCCAAAGCCGCCGAAGTGGTGCAGCGTGGCCCCGGCCAGGCGCAGCGGCCCGATGGCTGGAATTTCTGCCTGCATCAGCTCCTCTGCAAAACTATGTTCTTCCAGAATCTGCACTTCGCTCCAGCGCCCGGGCCGGTAAAACTTGGCCACCACGGCGCTACCGTCTTCCAGCTGCACTTGATAGACCCGGTTTTCATAGGAGGACAAGGCGGTCAGGCGGCCGTCGCCGCGCAGACCGACCGATTCCAGGGCGTCCAGGACCAGATCGGGCGTCAGCGTTTCAAAAACATGGTGCATACCCTGATTGTCAGCCCTACACGCATGCTCTAGGCTTGCTTCCAAAAATGTGCAACTGGCCCGCAGAAATTGGAGTTTGCTATGGGATTTAACGACGTCATCACCCTGCAAGGGGGCTTTGCCCCGGTGGAAGAAGAGATCACGGTCGAACTGACACAGGTGCAAGGCCAGATCCCGCGCGACCTGCACGGTATGCATGTGCGCAACGGCCCCAACCGCCGCTTCGAGGCGCCGGGGCGTTACCACTGGTTTGACGGCGACGGCATGCTGCACGCGGTGCGCTTTGAAGGCGGGCGCGCCTACTACCAAAACCGCTGGATTCACACCCAAGGCTTGCAAGAAGAAACCCAGGCGGGCCACGCCCTGTGGCAGGGCATCAAAGACCCGCCGCGCAAAGACCGGCCCGACATGCCGCTCAAGAACACGGCCAATACCGACGTCAAATACTTTGCCGGCCATTTGCTGGCCATGTGGTATCTGGGCGGCGAGGTCTATCGCGTGCGGCCGGGCGACCTGGCCACCGTGGACACCTTGGCGCTGGACCCGCGCCTGGCTGGTTTGCATATCTCGGCGCATTCCAAGGTCGATGAGCGCACCGGCGAATTCATCTTTTTTTGCTACGGCAAAGAGCCGCCTTATATGCACTACGGCGTGCTCGATAAAAGCGGCGTGCTCAAAACGCTGATCCCCGTGCCCCTGCCCGGCCCGCGCCTACCGCACGACATGGCTATCACGCGCAACTACACCGTGCTGCATGATTTGCCTCTGTTCCAAGACCCGGTGGCCGCTGCTGCCGGGCGCCACAAACTGGCCTTTTACCCCGAGCTGCCTGCGCGCTTTGGCGTCGTCCCGCGCCATGGCAGCACCCAAGACATTCGCTGGTTTGAGGCCAGCCCCACTTATATGTACCACGTCGCCAATGCTTGGGAAGAGGACGACGGCCAGGGTGGTGTCGAAATCGTCATGACCGGCACGCCCTTTAAACCCCAGCGCGATAACCGTGGCCAGCCCGATGCCACGGGCCTGCCACGGTTGATTGCGCAACTGGGTATCGATTGCATGTTGTACGAATGGCGCTTTAATTTGCGCACCGGCCAAACCCGCGAGCGCGTGCTCGACGATGTGCTGAATCAAGAATTTCCCATCATCAACAGCGCACGCATGGGTGAGCCCACGCGCTACACCTGGAACATTCTGATGGGCAGCAGCGAGCAGCCCGAAGACCCGCGCTTTTGCGGCATCGCGCGCCACGACCGGCAAGACGGCACTTGCACCGCCTACCACGGCGGCATGCACCAGTGGCTAAGCGAACACAGCTTCGCCCCCAAAGATCAACACATCAACGAAGACGACGGCTACCTGGTCGGCTTTGTGTGGGACGCCAAAGAGGAGCGCTCCTATGTGAGTATTTTTGATGCGGCTAAGGTGGCCCAAGGGCCTGTCGCCCGCATCGCATTACCCCAGCGCGTACCCAATGGCTTTCATGCCACCTGGGTCAGTAACGCAAGGCTGGCGCGGGGCTGGTAATGCGCCTGCACTTGGATTGAGCTGCGTTTTCACCAGTGTTATTTGTGACAGGTTTTTATGGTTTTTGATTTAGAGGAACAGCGCGACGCTTGGACGCTCGACCCGCTTGTTCACCATTGCAACCACGGTTCCTATGGCGCGGTGCCATCGACGGTGCGGGACCTGCAGCGGGCAGTGCAGGACCGGGTACAACAAAACCCGGTGCGCTTTTTTGCCCGCGAAGCGCAAGACCAAGTGGCCGCTGCGCGGGCAAAAATTGCAGCCTTTCTGGGTCAACAGCCCGACCAAATTGCATTGGTGCGCAACGCTACTGAAGCGGCCAGCACCACCTTGCGTGGATTTCCATTGGAGCCCGGCGATGAGGCGATTGTGTTGGACCAAGAATACGGCGCCGTGGTGTATGCCGTGCAACGCGCTTTGGCCAGCGCGGGCGGAATTTTGCGGGAAGTAGCCATTTCCATGGATGATGATGCTGCGCAGATCGTGGCCCGGGTGGAGGCGGCGATCAACACGCGTACCCGTTTGCTGGTGGTGGACCACATAACTTCAGCCACCGCGCGCATATTGCCAGTGCAGCAACTGGCAGATGTATGCAGGGCGCATGGTATTGCGATCGCCGTGGATGCCTCGCATGCGCCTGGGCAACTGGACCTAGACTTGGATCGTCTAGATGCCGATTTTTGGTTTGGAAATTTGCACAAATGGGTGTGCGCGCCACTGGGTAGTGCGGTCTACCGCATTGCGCCGCGCTGGCAGGCGCGCATGCGTCCGCTGATCGTTTCTTGGCGCGATGCAGAGGACTATCCCGCACCCTGGGACATGCTGGGTACCGTGGATATCAGCGCCTGGTTGGCAGCGCCTGCTGCGATTGATTTCTTTAACCGTCTGGGCTGGGAGCGAGTGCGCGCGGCGAACCAAGCACGCATGCGTTACGGGCGTGAAATGGTGTTGGCAGCTTTAGGCCTTTCGAAAGACACGCTGCCGCCCGACGCGGTCGCTATGGGCCTGGTGCCATTACCCCGCATGGAAGGTGGTCGCGCCGCCTGCGCCGCCTTGCAAAAGCGTTTGGGGGAGGTATATCGGGTCGAGACTGCGATAACCACCTGTGCCGGGGCCTACTACCTCAGGGTTTGCGGGCAGCTGTATAACAGCGCTGCGGACTATGAAGCGCTAGCCAGCGCCATAGGCACCGAGCTGCGGGGCTAGCAAATGCCTACCCTATGTACCCTCGGCCGCACGGCGAGCAAATGCCCTCATCTTTGCACCCATCTGGAGATGCTAAGAGCGGCCTAGGCCTATTGCCCGAAACGTTTGCGCGTCAGGCCCAGCGCCAGCCAGAAAGAAACCACGGCATAGGCCACCAGCACACCGCCGTGGTGCAGCACATTGCTAGGCCACTGGTCCATAAACAAAGGCCGCACCAAGGCCACCGCGTTGGCCAGCGGCAGCCAGTCGGCTACCGCGCGCACCACGGGCGGCAATTGCTCCAGCGGGAAAAACACGCCGCCTAAAAACATGGATGGCGTGAGGAACAGCGTGAAGTAATAGGTAAAAAAGTCATAGCCCTTGGCCAGCGCGTTAAACACCAGCGCCATCGAGCTAAAGGTAATGCCCACACCGAGCAGCACCGGCCAAGCCACCAGCAACTTGAGGCTGTGGCTGATTTGCAGCGCCAGCATTACGCCCAAAATCGCCGTCACGGTAAACAGCGCCTTGAACGCGGCCCACAGCATTTCGGCCAACACGATATCGTCCAGACCTACCGGCGCGTTCATGATGCCGTCCCAGGTCTTTTGCACATGCATGCGCGAGAAGGCCGAATACAGCGCCTCAAACGAAGCGGCGTTCATCGCACTCATGCAGATGCTGCCGCTCGCCAGAAACAAGATGTAGGGCACAGTCTGCCCGTCGATGGTGAGCTGCCCCACCAGCGCGCCCATGCCGTAGCCAAAGGCGACCAGCCACATTAGCGGCTCGGCGATATTGCCCAGCAAGCTGGGAATGGCCAGCTTGCGCCAGACCAGCAAATTGCGTAAAAACACCGGCCAAAAGCGCAGGCTTAAGCGCGGTGCGCGCCAGGGGCTTTGGATTTGGGGGGTGAAAGCGGGGGAGTCGGGCATATCAAGCGTCCTCGCGGATCTGGCGTCCGGTCAGTTTCAGGAACAAATCTTCCAGGTTGGCCGGGCGGTGCAGGGTGCGCAATTGGGGGTAGCCCGCCAGGGCTTGCAAAAGTGCACCGGCCTGCTCGGTGTAGAAAAACACCGTCTCGCCACTCACCTCCACACGCGCAGCCAAGGCGCGCAGCGGGCCTTCGCGCACTTGCAGCGCGCCTATGCCAAACACTTCCACCACATCGGGCTCGAGGTGCTGGGCGATCAAATCGCGCGGCTTGCCTTCCGCAATCTTTTTGCCGTGGTCCAGCACCAAGAGGCGCGAACACAGGCGCTCGGCCTCGTCCATAAAGTGGGTGGTCAGCAAAATCGACTTGCCTTGTTGCAGCAGGGCTTGCAGGCGCTCCCACATCAGGTGGCGGGCTTGCGGGTCTAGGCCGGTGGTGGGCTCATCTAGCAGCAAAAGGCGGGGGTCGTTGACCAGGGCGCGCGCCAGGCTCAGGCGCCGCTTCATGCCGCCCGACAACTCGCCCGGCTTGGCTTTGGCTTTGCTGGTGAGCGAGGCAAACTCTAAGAGCGCCGGAATACGTTTTTGAATGTCACGGTCCTTCAGCCCGAAATAACGGCCATAAACCAGCAGGTTTTCTTCGCAATTGAAGTCTGGGTCCAGGGTATCGAGCTGCGTCACCACCCCGATCTGCGCCTTGATGGCCAGCGCGTCGCGCGGCATCTGCAGCCCCAGCGCGCTGATGCTGCCGCCATCGGGCGCCGTCAGCCCCAGGCACATACGCACCGTGGTCGTCTTGCCCGCCCCATTGGGCCCGATCACCCCCAGGCATTCGCCCGGCGCAATTTCAAATGACAAGTCATCGACAACGGTGTTAGCGCCAAAGCGCTTGGATAAATGCTGCGCGGAAAACAGCGCGGTGCTGGGGCTGGGGTGGGGCATGGGGGAGATTGTCGTGGATTGGTGTGACGGGGACTTTGGAAACGCTAAGACGCGAGCGAGTACGCACTTCACCATAAGTGGTTTCCCAAAGCGTCCCTTCTTGGCGGGGCCGAGGCCCTCGTGTAACGCTTTGGCGACGGCGCACGGCCGCAGCCCATGGACGGCTTTTGGCACACCTGCACTAGCGACGCGCGATGAAGACCTTCCGGCCCTCAGACCTTACTGAAACGCCACCTCCGCAAAGCTGCGTAGTTTGCGGCTGTGCAGCTGGTCCAGGCCGCGTTCGCGCATCAGTTCGATGGCGCGCATACCAATACGCAGGTGCTGGTCCACGCGTTCGCGGTAGAAGTGGTTGGCCATGCCGGGCAGTTTGATTTCGCCGTGCAGCGGTTTGTCGCTGACGCACAGTAATGTGCCGTAGGGGACACGAAAGCGAAAGCCGTTGGCGGCGATAGTGGCGCTCTCCATGTCTAGCGCCACGGCGCGGCTTTGGCTAAAGCGGCGCTGGGGCTGGTTGTCGGGCAGCAGTTCCCAGTTGCGGTTGTCGGTGCTGGCTACGGTGCCGGTACGCAAAATACTTTTCAGGGCGCTGCCCTGCAGGCCGGTTACGTCCGCCACGGCTTGCTCTAGCGCCACCTGGATTTCGGCCAGCGCGGGGATGGGCACCCACAGCGGCAGTTCTTCGTCCAGCACATGGTCTTCGCGCACATAGCCATGCGCCAGCACGTAGTCGCCCAATCGCTGGGTGTTGCGCAGGCCGGCGCAGTGGCCCAGCATGATCCAGGCGTGCGGGCGCAGCACGGCAATATGGTCGGTGATGTTTTTGGCGTTGGCAGGGCCCACGCCGATATTGACCATGCTGATGCCGCTGCCGTCTTCACGCACCAGGTGGTAGCCCGGCATTTGTGGCAGGCGCGGCGGGCTGTGGCCCTCGGTATGGGGTGCCGCACCAGCGCTGCTGGCGCGGCGTGTCGTCAGGTTGCCCGGTTCTACAAAGGCGCTGTAGGGGCTGTTCGGGTCGACCATGGCGGCGCGGCCCAGGGCGACAAATTCGTCGATATAAAACTGGTAATTGGTAAACAGCACAAAGTTCTGAAAATGCTCGGGCAGCGTGCCGGTGTAGTGGCGCAGGCGGTGTAAGGAATAGTCCACGCGCGGCGCGGTAAACAGCGACAGCGGCTGGGGCTCACCGGGGCCGGGCGCGTAGGTGCCGTTGGCAATACCGTCGTCCATGGCGGCCAGGTCCGGCAGGTCAAACACATCGCGCATGCGGGCGCGGCGCTCGGCGCCCATATCGCCTTCTAGGTGGTCGTTGTCGGCAAAAGAAAAGTGCACCGGTATGGGTTGGGTGCTGGTGCAAATTTCCAGTTCCACCGCATGGTTGTTCAGTAGCAACTGAAATTGTTCCAGGTAATAGCGCCCATATAAATCAGGCCGCGTGAGCGTGGTCTCAAAACGCCCTGGCCCGGCCACAAAGCCGTAACTCAAACCCGTGCCCTCGGTCTTGCCGGTGCGCGACACCGTATCCGTATGCACGCGTACCAAGGGGTAAAAAGCGCGCACATGGCCCAAGGCATCATCACCGGCTACAAAGGTCTGCATGCAGGCGCGCAAATGGGCAATGCTTTGGGCGTAAATACTTTGTACCTGCGCCAAAGCCTGGGCGGCAGAGCTAAATTTTTGCGGGGCGATAAACGGCGGCTGATGGTTCATGCGGCGATTGTGCCTTGGGTAGCTTGCCATCGCCTAGGTGTTCGGTTTACTTACAAAGTGACCAAATGCTCAGGGCGGGCTCCATGCACAGCGCTTAAGGGAATGCGTGCATCGAAGGTCACGAATCGACCCGCGTTCTTCACGGCCAACCCCAGTAGATACAAGTCGGTCAATTGCCGCGGCCCATGGATATGTGGGTGGTGAAAGCGCCCAGCATCCAAAACACTAATGTCGTCGGCCCACAGCTGATGAAAAGTCGTAGCGGTGGAACCTTGCAACATGACTACCAGCGCAGACAAAGGCTGGGGCTTGCTGTAACCGGACTGGCTCATGATGCGCAAGCAGCCATTTTGGGTCAGTGGGCAGCTGGCCCAGCCCTGTGCGATGTGCGCTTCTAGCCACAGCGCGGCGCGTTCGTGGTGGATGTGATCGCGGTCGTGCAGGGCAATGAGTACGTTGATATCGAGCAGTGCGCGCATCAAACGCCTTCGGCATCGCGCAAGCGCTCAATCAGTTCGTTGCTGACAATGCCGCCCCGGGCGGGCAGGGGGCTAATGCCGTAGCTCGCCAAGCGTTCAGACGCCAGCAAGGCGCCGCTGGGTGCGTGCGCTGGGTTCAGGCCGTTTACAAGAGGGGGCTGCGTGAAAGCGCGGCGTGCGAGTTCGCTAATCGTTTGGCCCAGCGACTTTTTTTCGCGCCGCGCAATTTCCTTGGCGGCAAAAAGCACATCGTCGGCAATATCTAGGGTCGTTCGCATGGTGCACCTTGTGGGTTGGTGTTTGATGCTAGCACATCACGCATCAAACATCACCGATAAAGCTTGTGGACAATGCAGGCACTACACACGCTCAATTACCAGCGCGATCCCCTGACCCACGCCGATGCACATGGTGCACAGTCCATAGCGTCCGCCGCTGCGTTCCAACTGGTTGAGCGCAGTGGTAACTAGGCGTGCCCCGCTGGCGCCCAGGGGGTGGCCTAGGGCGATGGCGCCGCCATTGGGGTTGACGCGCTCGTCGTCGTCGGCCAGTCCCAGGTCGCGCAAAACCGCCAGGCCTTGGGCGGCAAAAGCTTCATTGAGTTCGATCACATCCATCTGCGCCAGCGTCAGCCCGGCCTGTGCCAGTACTTTGCGCACCGCAGGCGCCGGACCAAAGCCCATGATGCGTGGCGCCAAGCCCACGGTCGCCATAGCCAGCACGCGGGCGCGGGGCTTAAGGCCGTGTTGCTTTGCCGCGCTGGCACTGGCCAACAAAAGCGCGCATGCGCCATCGTTCACACCCGAGGCATTGCCCGCGGTGACTGAGCCTTGGGGATGGACGATGGGTTTGAGTTTGGACAGCGCTTCCAAGGACGTGCTGCGCGGATGTTCGTCCCGCGCCACCAGCAAGGCATCGCCTTTTTTTTGGGCAATGCTGACCGGTGTGATTTCGGCATTAAAGAAGCCTTCGCCTTGGGCGCGCACCGCGTTTTCTTGCGAGCGCAAGGCCATGCGGTCTTGGGCTTGCCGCTCTATGCCAAATTGCTGCGCCACGTGCTCAGCCGTCTCAGGCATGGAGTCCACGCCATACAGCTGCTTCATGAGCGGGTTGATAAAGCGCCAGCCGATGGTGGTGTCATAGACCGCGTTGTTGCGGCCAAAGGCGCTGTCCATCTTGGGCATCACAAAAGGCGCGCGGCTCATACTTTCGACGCCGCCGGCAATCATCAATTGCGCTTCGCCGCTCTTTATGGCGCGCGCCGCGCTACCCACCGCATCCAGACTGGAGCCGCATAAGCGGTTCATCGTGGCGCCGGGCACCTCCACCGGCAAACCTGCCAGCAAAGCGGCCATGCGCGCCACATTGCGGTTGTCTTCGCCGGCCTGGTTGGCACAGCCGTAGAACACATCATCCAGCGCCGCCCAGTCCACGCCGGGGTTACGCTCCATGAGCGCGCGGATGGGGATGGCCGCCAAGTCGTCGGTGCGCACCGAGGACAGCGCGCCGCCATAGCGGCCAAAGGGGGTACGGATGGCGTCACAGATAAAGGCGTCTTGCATGGTTTGTCTCGCAGTGAAAACGGGGAAATCGCGCGCTGGCTCAAGCAGCGTGTTGCGCTTGCCACAGCGCGTGGCGCAGCCAGGGGCTGACGCGGTAGCGCTCGCCCCGGTAATGGGCATCGAGCGCTTCGAGCACCTGCACCACCGCCGGTGCGCCCCAGCGCGCCAGCCATTCAAACGGGCCTGCGGGGTAGTTCACGCCCAGCTTCATCGCGGCATCGGCACCGGCCGGATCGCACACGCCTTGTTGCACCGCGTCGGCGGCTTCATTGACCAGCATGGCCAGCGTGCGCGCCGCCACCAACCCGGGTTGATCGGCCACGCGTTGCGGCGCAAAGCCCAGCGCGCCCAGCAGCGCTTGTGCCAGTGCGATGTTGTCAACTGACGCGCCGCTGGAAGCCGCAAAAGCCAGCACCGGTGCGCCGCCCTGCGGCAGATGCCAGTCATACACCACCACCTGCGCGCCCAAAGCGGAAGCAGGGCGGCCATCGGTCTGGCGCAGGTGCAGGTCGCCGGTTTGTAGGCCGGTCCACTCGCTCGTAGTTACGAAGTCCGTGGCAAGGCCTGCCGCTTGCAGGCGCACTTGCCAGTCGGCCATGGTTGGTGCGTCTTGCGCGCGACTGTGCAATTGCAATTGACTAATGGCGGGCAGGGGCAGGGTCTGCGGGTCCGCTATTGGCGGCTTGCTGCCCGCGCTGTAGTCGTAAATACCGCGCCCGCTTTTGCGCCCCAACATGCCGCCATCGACCAGCGCACTTTGAAACAAAGAGGGCGCGTAGCGCTTGTCAAAGAAGTTGGCCGCATAGACTGCTTGCGTCACCGCAAAATTGGTGTCATGGCCGATCAAGTCCATCAGCTCGCAAGGCCCCATGCGAAAGCCGATGGCGCGCAGGCAAGCATCGATCACCTGGGCGCTGGTACTTTGTTCGTGTAAGAGTGCCAGCGCTTCGGCATAAAAAGGCCGGGCAATACGGTTGACGATAAAGCCAGGCGTGGAGCGGGCATGCACCGGCACCTTGCCCCAGGCTTTGGACAGATCAAAAATCGCCTGCGCCACGCCAGGCGCGGTTTGCAAGCCCGAGACCACTTCCACCAGCTTCATCAAAGGCACGGGGTTGAAAAAATGCATTCCCACCATCCGACTCGGATCGCGCAGGCCCTTGGCGATGGCGGTAATCGACAAAGATGAGGTGTTGCTGGCCAGCACACAGTCCGCGCCTATCAGAGACTCTAGTTCGGTGAACAAGGCGCGCTTGGCATCCAGGTTTTCTACGATGGCTTCAATCACCAAACCGGCATCCGCTGCATCGGCCAAGCTATCGACTGGCTGGATGCGCGCCAACACACCGCCCACTTGGTCCTGGGTAAATTTGCCTTTGGCAAGCAGCGCATCCAAGCTTTCGCGCAGCTTGGCGCAGGCTTGGCGCGCAGCGCCTTCGCGCACATCCATCAGGTACACGCTATGCCCGGCCTGCGCCGCCACTTGCGCGATGCCCGCGCCCATGATGCCCGCGCCGACGACCAGGACTTTTGTGGTGGCGAGGGTGGGGTTCATTGCAATGGAGATTTTTTGTTCTGGAGTAAATGAGGGGGTATTGGCCAAGGATGACTCAATAGGTTTCCAACTGCAAGCGGCCTTGCTGCTTCAAGTCCTGCTTTAGTGCGGTCCAGTTCAGGCCAGCCTCCAGCGCAATATCGCGCAGCGCTTGCAACACGCCTTCTTCCATGCTTTTTAAGCCGCAGACATAAAAATGGGTTTGCGGGTCTTGCAGCAAGGCGACCAAGGGCGTTGAGGCTTGGCGCATCGCGTCTTGCACATAGCGCTTGGGCTGACCCGGCGTGCGCGAAAACGCAAAGTGGATATCGATGAAATCTTGGGGTAGTTTTTGCAGCGGCCCGAAGTACGGGAGTTCCTGCTGCGTCCGTGCGCCGAAAAACAGCAGCAGCTTGCCGCCTTCAAACTTGCCACTGGCCCGCAGGCGGCGACGCCATTCGGTCATGGCGCGCATGGGCGCGCTGCCGGTGCCGGTGCAAATCATGACGATATGGCTGCCCGGATGGTTGGGCATCAAAAAGCTGCTGCCAAAGGGGCCAATCACCTGCACCGCGTCGCCAGTTTTCAGGTCACACAAATAGTGGGACGCCACGCCCTTGACCGCCTGCCCCTGGTGGTCTTGCACCACGCGCTTGACCGTGAGCGAGAGATTGTTATAGCCGGGGCGCTCGCCGTTGCGCGGGCTGGCGATGGAATATTGGCGTGCGTGGTGCGGCCGGCCACTGGCATCGACACCGGGCGGAACGATGCCAATCGACTGGCCTTCGAGTACCGGAAAGGGCATGCTGCCAAAGTCCAGCACGATATGGTGCGTTTCGTTGTCGGTGCCCGCTTCATTGACCTGCATATTGCCCACCACGGTAGCGATAGTGGGCGACTTGGGGCCATGCAAATTGGTGTACGGGTGCGCTGCGGACCAGGGCGGCAGGGTGGCACCCATGGCGCTCCAATTGTCGGACTCCGGCAGTGCGGCCTGCGCGCTGGTAGCAGTTTGCAAGGAGCTGCTGGTCGTTTCAAACGCCGTGCTGCCGGACATCTGCGTAATGGTGGAAGCGTCTTGCGCCGCATCATGGGTTTGCGGGGCTGGCAATTCGTCCCAGGACAACTGCTCTTGCAGTGTGTAGGCCTTGCTGCGCAGCACCGGCAGCCAATGGTCTATCGAGCCAGTTGGGCAGGGTGGTACGCAGGCCATACAGTGGTTGCATTTGTCTGCATCGACCACGTAGTTGCGGCTGTCATGCGTCACCGCGCCCACCGGGCAGGTAGCTTCGCAGGTGTTGCAGCGTATGCAGACCTCGGGGTCGATCACGTGTTGCTGTAGCAGTTCGGCGGTATCTGTGCTCATGGCATCGTTTCTTGGTCTCGTTACTGCAATTGTGTCTTTAATTTCTATCTTGCTGTTCTGCTATTTTGCTGAGCCCGAGGCCACGCAGGCCGGGGCCGGGCTCCTCACAACGCAGGCTAATCGTTCGTCGCCCGGCCCCGGCCTGCGTAGCCTCTGCGAAAAGGCTGGTGGGGGCGCGGTACATAGAGATCCCGGCAAATACGGCTGTTACGGTGAAAGCCCCAACAGCTCGACCTTTTTTCGACTGCAATCGCAATCCGAATTAGCGGGCGAACCGACAAGCTCGTTCGCAGCGTGGCGGTAGGGGCAGGCGGGGTGACGAACGTTAAGCCTGCGTGTGAGGAACCCCGCCTGCCCTTGCCGCCACGCGTGCTCAGAAGCTCAGTATGCCGCGCAGCACTAATCTTCTGCCGCCCCACGGTTTCAGCAATAAAAGCGCAAATCAGTTAAACCGAACATACTCAAAATCCACCGGCTGGCGGTTGATACCGATGGCCGGCGGGGCGATCCAGTTGGCAAATTTACCGGGCTCGACCACCCGGCCCATCAGGCTTTGCACAAAGGCACGGTCCTCTGCGGTGGGCAACCAGTCGCCCACCTTGGCGCCCCACTCCTGCTCTGACAGCACGCGCCCGTCAGGCGACACCTTGGCACGGGACAATGCGCCGATGTTGCGGTGAAACGCTTTGTGCGGCACGCTCAGGCGGTGCGGTAAACCGGCTTTCTCGATGACGCGGTTCCAGCGTTCTACGCCGCCGACCGAGTCTTTGATGAAGTCGTCGCGCAGCACTTCGTTGAGTGCATTGAGCATGGGCACTTCTTTTTCCTGCAACTGGCCGTTGACCACGTTGAGCACCTTATAGGTCTGGCCGCGCAACACATGGTCGTCATCGCGCTTGGTCTCTTCATAGCGGCCTTTGATGCCGGTGGAATAAAACGTGGCTGCGTTGCTGGACTCGTCGGCGCCGAATAAATCGATGGTGACGCTGAAGTGAAAATTCAAATAACGCTGCAAGACCGGCAAGTCGATCACGCCTGCTGCGCGCAGCAGTCCCACGTCATCCGATTTGAGTTCGTTCATCTTGGCGCAGGTACGCTGAATAATGCGGCTGATGCCCGATTCGCCGACAAACATATGGTGCGCCTCTTCGGTCAGCATGAACTTGGTAGTACGCGCCAGCGGATCGAAACTGCTTTCCGCCAGTGCGCACAACTGGAACTTACCGTCGCGGTCGGTGAAGTAGGTGAACATAAAGAAGCTCAACCAGTCAGGCGTTTCTTCATTGAAGGCTTGCAAAATGCGCGGGTTGTCTTCCTGACCGCTGCGCCGCTCAAGCAGCGCTTCGGCTTCTTCGCGGCCATCGCGACCGAAATGCTTATGCAGCAAATACACCATGGCCCACAGATGGCGGCCTTCTTCTACGTTGATCTGAAACAAATTACGCAAGTCGTACATGCTGGGCGCGGTCTTGCCTAGGTGGCGTTGCTGCTCCACCGAAGCCGGCTCGGTATCGCCTTGGGTGACGATGATGCGGCGCAAATTGGCGCGGTGTTCGCCGGGCACGTCCTGCCAGGCTTTCTCACCTTTGTGGTCGCCGAAATGGATATTGCGGTCGGCCTCGCCGTGGTTCAGAAAAATGCCCCAGCGGTAGTCGCGCATCTTGACGTGGCCGAACTGTGCCCAGCCTTGCGGGTCCACGCTGACAGCGGTACGCAAATACACCTCGTTGTCCGTCGTACCTTCGGGGCCCATGTCATCCCACCAGTTGATGAAGTTGGGCTGCCACTGCTCCAGGGCGCGCTGCAAGGTGCGGTCGCCGCCCAGATCCACGTTGTTGGGAATTTTTTCGCTGTAGTTGATGGCTGACATAAGGGACTCCAGTTAATTTACAAATGGGGGTGGGCGCTGCGCCCGTACTTAAACGCGGTTCCAGTCAAAGGCGGCGCGTTCGCCTTTGCCATAGACCTTGAGCGCGCCTTTGTCGCCCACCGCATTGGGGCGCTGAAAAATCCAGTTTTGCCAGGCACTTAAGCGACCAAAGACGCGTGTGTGCATGGTCTCTTTGCCGTTGAAACGCAAATTGGCTTCTAGGCCGGTCATGGCGTCGGGCGACATGGAGACCCGCTCTTCAATGGCGATGCGTACTTCGTCAGCCCAGTCGATGTCATCGGGCGCGGCAGTCACCAAGCCCAGCGCGAAAGCGGCGTCGGCATCGAGCGCCTTGCCGGTAGCGGCGCGCACGGCCTCCAGCGGGCCGGCTTCTTCATAAAAGCGGCGTTGCAAACGGCTTTGGCCGGTGGCCATGGGGTACACGCCAAAGTTGCGCTCGCCCACGGTGATGTGGGGGGTGCGCGCGGCATCGTCGGGCAGCATCAGCTGGTAGCTGCGGTCACAGGCCAGCGCAAATTCCAGGTAACTCCCGGCAAAGCAAGAGCCCGGCTCGATCAACGCGAACAGGCTGCGCGAGGACAGGTCCAGGCGGCTGAAGCTGCGGCGCAGCAAGCCGGTGGTTTCGCGCACCAGCCAGTGGCCAGCCTGCGCTTGTAGTACCTCGTCCATGGCCAGCACCGCAGCGGCATCGCCTTCGGTTTTGATGAGCCAGATGCCAATGTCCAGCTCGTTGGTGCGCATATGCAAGATCGCGTCTTCCAGCTCGCGCGCCATGCGTAAGGGGAACCATTGCGCGCCTTGGGCCTCCAACTCGGTGATGGTGGAAGGCTGCGCGCCCTGCGGGGCCGCAATAGTCCATACCGCGCTGCGCTTGGCGCGGTCTATTTCCACTGTGAGTGTGCTGTAGTGCAGGGCGTCCGCGCTGCGGGTGCATTGCAGGGGCGTGAGTGCGACGCCTTGGGCAGCTTCGGGTCGGTCGCTTTGCGCGGCCAGGGCGAGCGCGCGTTCGCGCACGCGGGCTGCAAACTCTGCGGGCTTGGCCAGGCCATCCACCAGGCGCCAATCCTTGGCCTTTTGGCCACGCACGCCTTCGGCACTGGTGCAAAACACATCGGCCAGGTCATGGCGCACGCGGCGCTTGTCGGTCACGCGGGTCAGGCCGCCGGTGCCGGGCAGCACGCCCAGCAAAGGCACTTCGGGCAGGCTGACGGCTGAGGACCGGTCATCTACCAGCAAAATTTCGTCGCAGGCCAGAGCCAGCTCGTAGCCACCACCGGCACATGCGCCATTGACCGCCGCCAAAAACTTCAGGCCGCTATGCGCCGAGGAATCTTCCAGGCCGTTGCGCGTTTCGTTGGTGAATTTGCAGAAATTCACTTTCCAGGCATGGCTGCTCAGGCCCAGCATGAAAATGTTGGCGCCCGAGCAAAACACCTTCTCTTTGGCGCTGGTGATGACCACGCTGCGCACCTCGGGGTGTTCAAAGCGGATGCGGTTGATAGCGTCGTGCAGCTCAATGTCCACGCCCAGGTCGTAGCTATTGAGCTTGAGCTTGTAGCCGGGGCGCAGGCCGCCGTCCTCGGCGAAATCGGCTTTGAGCGTGGCCACCGGGCCCTCAAAGCTGAGCGCCCAATGGCGGTACTGGCCGGGTTTGGTCTGGTAACTGACAAAGGATTCAGGGTTCATGGCGGACTCAGTTTGGGATACGCATAAAAATGCATACGACTTGCATTAATGCATAATAGTGCACAAAATTCAAACCCGTCAAGCATTTTTTTGCAGTTCAGGGCGCGATCTGTAAATAGCCGCGCACCGTGGCGCGCAGCAGCTCGAAAGTGGCTTCCAAGTCCTGGGCGCTGGTATGGATGGCAAATTGGGCTTTGGAATAAAAGGACTGGCGCCCATCCAAAATGTTTTTCAGGTCTTGCAGGGCT
This sequence comes from Rhodoferax sp., assembly GCA_044373655.1. GTDB lineage: Bacteria > Pseudomonadota > Gammaproteobacteria > Burkholderiales > Burkholderiaceae_C > Allorhodoferax. Next base: position 28,548 of record JBILPS010000004.1, on the reverse strand, counting down.
TCCTTGCTGGCAGCCATGGGCCGCAAGTCGCCTTGGGCGGTGACGCGGCGTAAGTGGTCCGCCGGATCGGCTTGTAGCCACAGTGTGGTGCAGTGCGCCAGCAAGAGGGTGAAGCTGGCCGGGTCGGAGACCAGGCCGCCGGGCGTGGCAATCACTGCCTCGGGGTAGATTTGAATGCTTTCCTCCAAGGCCCGGCGCTCGTAGCGGCGGTAGGCGTTGGCACCGTACAAGGCCTGGATTTCGGCTACGCTGCAGCCGGCGAATTTCTCAATTTCCCGGCTCAGCTCGACAAAGGGGTAGCCCAGGTCCTCGGCCAGCATCTGCCCTAGCGTGGACTTGCCTGCGCCGCGCAAGCCTACTAGCGCAACGCGGGTGCTGCGCTCTTGGGCCGCGCCGCCGGTGCCCAGCAGCTCGCCGATGGCGATACGCACCCGGTGCAGCGTGGGCGCGTCGCATTGCTCCAACATCTCCCGAATCATCAGCCAATCCGGCGAGGACGTGCTGACATCGCCGAGTAACTCGGCCAGGGTGCACTGCAAGGCCTTGGCCACTTGCAAGAGCACCAGTACCGAGGCATTGCCAAGGCCGTATTCCATATTCGCCAGATGCCGCTCGGACACCTGCGCCGCCGCTGCCAGGGCTTTGCGCGTCATGCCCCGGCGGGCGCGCAGCGCGCCCACGCGCTGGCCCAGGCCGACCAAATAAGGGTGTTTGTCCTCGCCGGGTGCTGCGCTTTCAGGAGAGATTTCTGTGTCCGTATGCAATATAGTGCTTGACATGATGAAAAAATGAATTTAAGGTCCGTTTGCGCACAATAATGCATTTTTTCGGAAGCCGCAAGCGGGCCAGAGCAAGCGATCGCAATAGGGGCTCACCCATGGGCGCAGCGCATCAAGCGTGCGGCGATTCGCAAAGTGAGGCAGCAAGCGAGCAATAAAGAGGAGCAAGCAACATGGCAGAAACCACTGCGATGGACCCGCAGGGTGAAGTGTTTAACTTCGCGCAGTACCTGCTGGACTGCAATACCGGCCACGCGGCGCGCCTGGCCTATGTGGACGACCAGCGCGAACTGCGCTATGGCGAACTGGCCCACCAGGTGCAGGCTGTGGCAGCCGCATTGCAGGCCACTGGCGTGCGGCGCGAGGAGCGGGTGTTTTTGCTGATGCACGACTGCATCGACTGGCCCTGCGCATTTTTGGGCGCTATGTATTGCGCCAGCGTGCCGGTAGCGGCCAATACCTTGCTCAAGGCCGAGGATTACGCCTACATGCTGGCAAAAAGCCGCTCGCAACTGGCCGTGGTTTCACAGGCCTTGTTGCCGGTCTTGTTGGAAGCCATGGCCCTGGGCCTGCACGAGTTACGCCAGGTGGTCGTCTCGCGCGCTGTGCATCCGCTGCCCGAAGGCTGCGTAGCGATGGAAGACTGGCTGGCAACGCAGCCAGTGCTGGCGCATTGCGCGCTCACGCATCCGCAAGACCTGGGCTTTTGGCTGTTTTCCTCCGGCTCTACCGGTCGGCCCAAGGCCACGGTCCACAGCCATGCCAATCCCTACTGGACGGCCAAGCTGTACGGGCAGGATGTGCTGGCTTTGCACGCGGGGGATGTCTGTTTTTCCGCCGCCAAATTATTTTTTGCCTATGGCCTGGGCAATGCCCTGAGTTTTCCCTTGAGCGTGGGCGCGACCACCGTCTTGATGGCCGAGCGGCCTACGCCCGATGCGGTGTTCCACCGCCTGCAAGGCGGCGTGGGCGCTCAAAAACCCACGGCGTTTTACGGCGCGCCCACCTTGTTTGCGGCGATGCTGGCCTCCCCGGCCTTATCTGCGGCCCAGACCATGGCTTTGCGCCTGGTTTCTTCGGCGGGTGAGGCATTACCGGCTGACATCGGTCAGCGTTTCAAAGCGCATTTCGGGGTGGATATCGTCGATGGCATAGGCTCGACCGAGATGCTGCATATCTACCTTTCCAATCGGCCCGACCAGGTGCGCTACGGCACCACCGGCTGGCCGGTGCCGGGCTACGACATCGCGCTGCGCGACGACGCCGGCCAGGCCGTGCCCGACGGCGAGACGGGCGACTTGTTTATCCGGGGCCCCAGCGCAGCCATGCTGTACTGGGGTAACCGCGAAAAAACCATCGAGACCTTTCAAGGCGCCTGGACCCGCAGCGGCGACAAATACATTCGCAATGCGGACGGCAGCTACACCTACAGCGGCCGCAGCGACGACATGCTCAAAGTCAGCGGCGTGTATGTGTCGCCGTTTGAAGTCGAGTCCACGCTGATAGAGCACCCGGCGGTGCTCGAGGCTGCGGTGATCGGCGTGCTGGACGCCCAGGGCCTGACCAAAACCAAAGCTTATGTAGTGCGCAAAGCGGGGCAGGAGGTGAGCGCCGAGGAGCTCAAAGCCTTTGTCAAAGACCGGCTGGCGCCCTTCAAATACCCGCGCATGATTGAGTTTGTGGCCGAACTGCCCAAGACCGCTACGGGCAAAATTCAGCGCTTCAAATTGCGGGCTTTGTCGGCGGGGCAGGCATGAGCGAGCCGGTGCAATGGCAAGAAATTGCCTATGCCGGCGGCCAGGCCCGCATCGAGTACCAATGGCTAGGCGCCACCGATGCGCCTGGCTCGGTCATAGTTTTTTTGCATGAAGGCTTGGGGTCATTGGCCCTGTGGAAGGGCTTTCCCGCGCTGCTTTGCCAGCGCCTTGGGTGCCGAGGCTTGGTCTATTCGCGCCCGGCTTATGGGCAGTCCCAAGACCTTGCGCCCGCACAGCCATGGGGCATCGACTTTATGCACCGCCAAGCCTGCGCGGTCTTGCCGGCCCTGCTACAAGCGCTGCAAGTGCGTGAGCCGCCGGTGTTACTGGGCCACAGTGACGGCGCATCGATCGCCCTGTTATATGCGGCGATGCATCTGGGACATTGCCGGGCGGTTGTTGCGCTGGCGCCGCATTTGTTTGTTGAACCGAAAACCATCGCCGCCATTGCGGCTTTGCAAGCGCAGGCGGTCTGTAAACCTTTGTTGGCGCGGCTTGGCAAGCACCATCGGGACGCGCCGGCCCTCTTTCAGTGCTGGAGTCAGGCTTGGCTGGCGCCCGATTTCGCCCCCTGGGCAATTACTGACACAATCGCGACTCTGGGCTGCCCGGTTTTGGCGGTGCAGGGATTGGATGATGAATACGGCACGCTGGCCCACATTCAGACGCTGGCCAGGCACCATTCGAGAACTGAGCTCTTAACATTCGAGGCATGCGGCCATGAGCCGCACCGCGATCAAGCAGAGCGACTGATCGCGGCAGTATTTAAGTTTTTGCAACACCTATAAGGAGACATCGCATGCTTGGCAACTTTAATTCCCTGGTCCGTTGGACCGGCGCTACTTTGGCAGTGACTGCTTTGAGCGCCAGCTTGGCTAGCGCGCAAACCACCGGCAAACTCAAGGTGGGCTTTATGCTGCCGTATACCGGTACCTTTGCCTCTTTGGGCACGGCGATCGAAAACGGATTTCGCCAGCATGTCACCGAGTTGGGCGGCAAGATTGCCGGTCGCGAGGTGGAGTACTTCAAAGTGGACGATGAGTCCGAGCCATCCAAAGCCACCGACAACGTCAACAAATTGATCAAGCGCGACCAGGTCGATGTCATCGTTGGCACCGTCCACTCCGGCGTGGCCATGGCCATGGCCAAGGCGGCCAAGGAAAGCGGCACCTTGCTGATCGTACCCAACGCGGGTGCCGACGCGGTGACCGGCGCGATGTGCGCCCCCAATATTTTCCGCAGCTCCTTCTCCAACTGGCAGCCGGGCTATGCCATGGGCGAAGTCATGGCCAAAAAAGGCATTAAAAAAGTTGTCACCATTACTTGGAAATACGCGGCTGGCGACGAGTCGGTGAAAGGCTTCAAGGAAAGCTTTGAAAAAGGCGGCGGTACCGTCGTCAAAGAGTTGAGCCTACCCTTCCCCAATGTGGAATTCCAAGGCCTGCTTACCGAGATCGCCGCAACCAAGCCGGACGCAGTGTTTACCTTCTTTGCCGGCGGTGGCGCGGTGAAATTCGTGAAGGACTATGCGGCCGCGGGCCTCAAAGGCACGATTCCTTTGTACGGATCGGGCTTTCTGACCGAAGGTATTTTGGATGCGCAAGCAGCCTCTGCCGACGGCTTGTTCACGGCCTTGCATTACGCCGACAGCCTGAACACCAAGCGTGACAACGCATTCCGGCTGACCTATGCCAAGACTTACAGAATGCAGCCCGATGTGTACGCGGTGCAAGGCTATGACGCAGCGCAAATGTTGGCCATTGGCCTGAACGCCACCAAAGGCGATGCCACCAAGGCTACCGACATTTCTGCCGCTTTGCGCAAAGCCACGATTGACAGCCCGCGCGGCCCTTTCACCATCTCTGCTTCGCACAACCCAGTGCAAGACTTTTACCTGCGCCAAACCAGCGCCAAGGAAAAGGAAAACAAAGTAGTGGGCATGGCCAGCGCCAAACTGGCCGACCCGGGCCGCGCCTGCAAGATGTAATTTTTTCAGGGTATGACGCTTGGGGCTTGCGCCCCGCCGCCCTGCGCGGTGGGGCCGGCCCTGTATTTTTATGGACCTCACTACGTTTCTGATCCAGTGCCTTAATGCGCTGCAATACGGCTTACTGCTGTTTCTGGTGGCCTCCGGTCTGACGCTCATCTTTGGCATCATGGGGGTTATCAACCTGGCCCACGGCAGTTTTTACATGATTGGCGCTTACATGGCTTTTGCCTTGGCGCCTTTTGTCGCAGCTACGGTGGGCGGCGGTTTTTTCACCACCTTGCTATTGGGTTTGGTGGTGGCAGTGGCCTTAGGCTATTTGCTGGAATGGGCGTTTTACAGCTTTCTGTACACCCGCGAGCATTTGCAACAAGTGCTGATGACGTATGGCCTGATTTTGGTCTTCGAAGAATTGCGCAGCCTGCTGGTCGGTGACGATGTGCATGGCGTGCAGGCGCCCGATTTTTTGTCCGGCAGCATCCCGCTAGGTGACATGATGACCTACCCGGTGTATCGCCTGTTTATTTCTGGCGTGTGCCTCTTGCTGGCGCTGGGCATGTACTTTGTATTTGCCAAAACCCGGCTGGGCATGATGATTCGCGCGGGTAGCACCAACCGCGAAATGGTGCAGTCGCTGGGCATTGACATCAAGTTTTTATACCGTGTGGTGTTTGCCGCCGGGGTGGCGATTGCGGTGTTGGCCGGCATGGTGGCCGCGCCCGTGTCCTCGGTCTATCCGGGCATGGGCAGTTTGGTGCTGATTATTTGCTTTGTGGTGGTGGTGATCGGCGGCATTGGCTCGATACGGGGCGCGCTGCTGGCCTCCTTGCTGATCGGCGTAGTCGATACCTTTGGCAAAGTGCTGGTGCCGCAGGTGGCCGGCGTGCTGGTCTATGTCTTGATGGCGGTCATCTTGCTGTGGAAGCCCGATGGATTGTTCAAGGCTGGCTAATGCGAGCGCAGATTCCTAAATTTTTGTTCGTGCTGGCCAGCTTTGCGGCGCTGGCCGTGTTCCCGCATGTGGCGAGTAAGTTCGGCGTGGACCTGGCCACCAAGATCATGATTTTTTCGGTGCTGGCGCTCAGCCTGGAATTGCTGGTGGGTAAGACGGGCCTAGTCTGCTTTGGGCAGGCTGCGTTTTTTGGCATAGGGGCTTATGCCACCGTGCTTTTATCGCCATCCGACGGGCCAGCCTCGCTGGCGACCTTGTTGCCTCTGTGCGTGCTGCTGGCCGCAGCCTATGCCCTGGTGGTGGGCGCGCTGTCCCTGCGCACCAAGGGTGTGTACTTCATCATGGTCACCTTGGCTTTTGCGCAAATGGCCTACTACGTGGTGCACGACACGCCCTTAGGTGGCGGTACCGACGGCATTTACCTGATGATGAAACCGGCATGGGGCGACTGGCTGGATCTGGACAAGCCCCTGGTCATGTACCGCTTCACGCTGGCCTGCCTACTGGGCACCTTTGTGTTTTTGGCCTTGTTGGGTCGCTCCCAATTTGGCCATGCCTTGGCCGGTATCCGCGTGAACGAACAGCGCATGCGCGCCACCGGCTTTTCTACCTATCCCTACAAGCTGGCGGCTTTTGTGGTGTCGGGCGGAATCGCCGGATTGGCCGGTTTTTTGTTTGCAGTGAAAGACGGTTTTGTAAACCCGGAAATGATGAGCTGGCATATCTCGGGTGAGGTGCTCATCATCATTATTTTGGGCGGCTTGGGACATTTACGCGGCGCACTGATAGGTGCATTTGCATTTGCCCTGTTGCAAGAATTTTTCCGCTCCGAGGCCATCTTTGGCGAGTTTGCCAAGCATTGGCATCTGGGCCTGGGGCTGACCATCATCGCCAGCGTAGCCTTGTTGCCGCGCGGCCTGGTGGGCATACCGGCGCAGTTGCTCGGCCTTTTGCGCACCCCGCATAGTGGCGGCGCTTTGGCGCAAACAGCGCCAGCGAAGGCAGACCATGCATAGCCCTGAAATTGTGTTGCGCGGCACCGGCATCAGCCGCCGTTGGGGCGGGCTGACTGCCTTGGACAATGTGTCTATCGAGTTGGCGCGCGGTAGCGTGCACGCGGTCATTGGCACCAATGGCGCGGGCAAGTCCACGCTGGTCAACATTCTCTCCGGCGAGTTGGAAGCGTCAGCCGGCTCGGTGCATTTGCTGGGGCAGGATGTAAGCCGCTGGAGCCAGCCGCGCCGCGCCCGCGCTGGTCTTGGCCGCAGCTACCAGCGCAACACGATTTATCCCAGCTTCACCGTGCAGGAAAACTGCCGCCTCGCAGCGCAGGCCATGCACCAGCGGCCTTGGGCCTGGTGGCGCAGCGCTAGCGCTTGTGCCAAAACCATGCAAGCGGCGCACCACGCTGCCGCGCAAGCGGGCTTGCAAGATTTGCTCGGCCGCGAAGCGGGCTTGTTGTCGCACGGGCAAAAGCGTCAACTCGAAATCGCCATGTGCTTGGCCACGCAGCCTTCGGTGTTGCTGCTGGACGAGCCCTTGGCCGGCATGGGCGCTGAAGAAACCGATCGCATGCTCGAATTGCTGACCGCGCTCAAGTCCAGTCACGCCATGCTGCTGATCGAGCACGATATGGACGCGGTGTTTCGCGTGGCTGATGTGATTACCGTGCTGGTGAACGGACAACTCATTGCTTGCGGCAGCCCCGAGGCGGTACGCAACAGCCCCGAAGTGCGCGTCGCCTATTTGGGGGAGCACTGATGCAAGGCACTATTTTGCAAGCACGCGGGATTGAGGCTTGGTACGGCTCGGGTCAGGTTTTGTATGGCGTGGATTTGGACATTGCACGCGGCCAGACCATGGGCTTGCTCGGGCGCAACGGCATGGGAAAGAGCACGCTGATTCGCACCCTGCTAGGGCATGTGACAGAGCGCAGCGGCAGCATCCGCGCTTTCGGTGTTGACGTTTCGAAAAGCCGCCCGCATGAAATGGCACGCTTGGGTGTGGCCTATGTGCCCGAAGGCCGGGGCGTTTTCCCTAACCTAACGGTACGCGAAAATCTGGTGATGGCTGCACGCCCAGGCACCGACGGGCGTAATGACTGGCCTTTTGCGCGGGTAATGGACACCTTCCCCCGCCTGGCCGAGCGCCTGTCCAATCTGGGCGCCGAACTATCGGGCGGCGAGCAGCAAATGCTGTCCATAGGCCGTGCCTTGATGACGCATCCGCAACTCATCATCCTGGACGAAGCCACCGAAGGCCTGGCCCCTTTGATCGTGGCCGAAATCTGGCGCGTGATCGAAGGCATACGCCAAAGCGGCATCGCCACCCTGATCGTGGACCGCGACTACCGCAAAGTGCTGGAACGCGCTGACACCGCTATCGTGCTGCAAAAAGGCCAGGTGGTGCTGCAAGGTAGCGGCCAGGACTTGCTGCGCGATCCGGCGCTGGCTGGGTTTTTGGGCGTGTAAGGCGCGCTACCTGAAGTAATAAAAACGGCACCCTCAGGTGCCGTTTTTATTGAAGCGAAAGCACAGACGTTCAGCGCTGCGCCTTCACCTTCAAACGCCAAGCATGCAGCAGCGGCTCGGTGTAGCCGCTGGGTTGGGCCAGGCCTTTGAACACCAAATCGGTGGCGGCTTTGTAGGCTTTGGATGTTTTGAAGTGGCCGGCCATGGGTTGGTACAGCGGGTCACCCGCGTTTTGCCCGTCCACCACCGCAGCCATGCGCTCAAAAGTGGCTTGCACTTGCTTTTTGGTGACGATGCGGTGCAGCAGCCAGTTGGCAATATGCTGGCTGGAAATACGTAGCGTGGCGCGGTCTTCCATCAGGCCGACATTGTGGATGTCGGGCACTTTGGAGCAGCCCACGCCCTGGTCGATCCAGCGCACCACATAGCCCAAAATGCCTTGCACATTGTTGTCTAGCTCTTGCTGTTTCTCTTGCTCGCTCCAGTCGGTGTTGGTAGCCACGGGGATGGTCAGCAAGTTGCGCAATAGGCTAGCGCGCTCTTTGCGCAAGTCCACGGTTTCCAGTTGCTTTTGCACATCGCTGACCAGTACCTGGTGGTAGTGCAGGGCGTGCAAGGTGGCGGCGGTGGGGCTGGGCACCCAAGCGGTGTTGGCACCGGCTTTGGGGTGCACGATTTTTTGCTCCACCATGGCCTTCATCAGGTCGGGCATAGCCCACATGCCTTTACCGATCTGCGCTTTGCCGCGCAGGCCGCAGGCCAGTCCGACGAGCACATTGCTGCGCTCGTAGGCCGCGATCCACGGTGTCGCTTTCATTTCGGCTTTGCGGATCATGGGGCCGGCGTGCATGGCGGTGTGCATTTCGTCGCCGGTGCGGTCTAAAAAGCCGGTGTTGATAAAGGCCACACGGCTGCGCGCGGCGGCGATACAGGCTTGCAAGTTGACGCTGGTGCGGCGCTCTTCGTCCATGATGCCGAGTTTGACGGTGCTTTCGGGCAAGCCCAGCAAGGCTTCGACCCGCCCAAACAATGCATCGGCAAAAGCCACTTCTGCTGGGCCGTGCATCTTGGGCTTGACGATGTACACCGAACCTTTGCGCGAATTGCGCACCTGGCCCGCAGCGGCATCGGTGCGCTGCAGGTCGTGGATGGCGATGGCGGTAGTGACGACCGCGTCCAAAATACCTTCCGGGATTTCATGCGTGCTGCCGTCTTTGGCGCTGTAGGTGATGGCCGGGTTGCTCATCAAATGGCCCACGTTGCGCACAAACAGCAGCGAGCGGCCATGCAGTACTAAGGGCGTGCCGTCCGCGCCCGTGTAGATGCGGTCGGGGTTGAGGCCGCGCACAAAGCTCTTGCCGCCTTTGTTTACCGTCTCGGTGAGCGTGCCTTGCAAAATGCCCAGCCAGTTGCGGTAAGCCAGCACTTTGTCCTGGGCATCGACCACGGCGACCGAGTCTTCCAGGTCCAGGATGGTGGATAGTGCGGCTTCCATTACCAGGTCATACACACCCGCTGCGTCGGTTTTGCCAATGGGGGTGTCGCGGTCAATCAGGATGTCCAGGTGCAAACCGTTGTGCTCCAACAGCACCGAAGACGGCGCTTTGGCCATGCCTTGAAAGCCCTTGAATTGCGCTGGTAGGGCCAAGCTGGTGTTGCTGCCGTCTTTCAGGGCCACGGTCAGTTTGCCGTTTTTGACGCTATAGGCCAGGCAGTCTTTGTGCGAGCCTTTGCGCAGCGGGGCGACTTCGTCGAGCAGCTTGCGCGCATAGGCAATGACTTTTTTGCCGCGCTTGGGGTTATAGGGTTTGCCGCTGGCGCTGAGCTTGGTGGCGCCGCCGTCTTCGGAAATCACGTCGGTGCCGTAGAGCGCGTCATACAAGCTGCCCCAGCGCGCATTGGCGGCGTTGAGGGCGTAGCGCGCATTAAGCACCGGCACTACCAACTGCGGGCCTGCTTGAATGGCCAGCTCGCCGTCTACGTTTTTCGTGATGATGCGTGATTTGGCCGGCAGTGGTGCCAAATAACCAATGTCTTTCAAGAAGGTTTGGTAGGCTTTCATGTCGGCAATCGGGCCGGGATGGGCTTGGTGCCAGGTGTCGATTTCGTTTTGCAAACGTTCACGCTCGACCAGCAAGGCGGCATTCTGAGGGGCCAGATCGGCCACGATGGCGTTAAAGCCTTTCCAGAATCTGGCCGGCTTGACGCCGGTGCCGGGCAGCACTTCCGTGTCGATAAAGTTTTGCAAAACGGTGGCGACATGCAGTCGGCCGATAGTGGTACGGGCGGTGGCCATAGGGGCTCCTTGGAAACAGACAGGGAATAGCGCGCGTAAGAAATTACACGGTGCACCACTCTATTCGATACTTTGACGCATACTATGGTGCTAAAAAGCAATCCATTAGTGACAAAAATGAATACATCCAAGCCTCTGCCCTTGTCCGGCATCCGCGTTGTCGAGTTCACCCACATGGTCATGGGCCCCACTTGCGGCATGGTGTTGGGCGATATGGGCGCCGATGTCGTGAAGGTCGAGCCGCTGGCGGGCGACAGCACGCGCAAGCTACTGGGCGTGGGCGCCGGGTTTTATCCGCTGTTCAACCGCAATAAAAAAAGTATTGCCCTGGACCTGGAAAGCGCCTCGGGCCGCGAAGTGGTAGCGCGCCTGGTGGCGCGGGCGGACATCGTCAGTGAAAACTTCAAACCGGCCACCATGGAAAAGCTGGGCCTGGACTACGCGACTTTGTCAGCGCGCCACCCGCGCCTGATTTACGTCAGCCACAAAGGCTTTTTACCCGGCCCCTACGAGCACCGCACCGCCTTGGACGAAGTGGTGCAAATGATGGGCGGCCTGGCCTATATGACGGGTCGCTCTGGCGACCCGCTGCGTGCGGGCTCCAGCGTCAATGACATCATGGGTGGCGTGTTCGGTGCCATGGGCGCTATGGCCGCGCTAATGCAGCGCCAGCAAACTGGCCAGGGCCAGCAAGTGCAGGCCGCGCTGTTTGAGAACAATGTGTTTTTGGTGGCCCAGCACATGCTGCAATTTGCGGTCACCGGCCAGCCCGCCGCGCCCATGCCCGAGCGCATTTCGCCCTGGGGTATTTACGATGTGTTTAGCGTGCAGGGCGGCGAACAGATATTTTTGGCGGTGGTGGGCGATACCCAGTGGCGGGTATTTTGCGAGGCCTTTGGCTTTGCGGACTTGTATGCCGATACGCGCATTGCGACGAATAACGACCGCGTACGCGCCCGCGCCTGGCTCATGCCTTTGCTGCGCGAACGCCTGGCCCTGCACACCCGCGAGGAATTGTCTGCCGTGTTCGAGCGCGAAGGCCTGCCCTTTGCCCTGATCACCGACCCGCAGCATTTGTTTGCCGACCCGCATTTGCTGCAAACCGGTGGCCTGGCCCCCATGACGCTGCCCGACGGGCGGGAGACCTCTGTTCCCTTATTGCCCCTGACGCTGGACGGTGAGCGCCTGGGCCTGCGCTTAGACCCGCCGCGCCTGGGCCAGCATGGGCGGGAGGTCCTGCTGGGTGTGGGCTATAGCGATAACGAGATAAACGCCATGGTGCAAGCCGGAACCCTGGCCTTGCCGCAGGAGTAAGCCGTGGACAAGCTCAAACAAATGGAGTCCTTTGTGGCGGTGGCGCTGCGCGGTAGCTTGACGGCCGCAGCCAAGGCCGAGGGCGTAGCGCCGGCCATAGTGGGCAGGCGGCTCGACGCTTTGGAGCAACGCCTGGGCGTCAAACTGCTGCTGCGTACTACCCGGCGCATGACGCTGACGCACGAGGGCACGGCTTTTTTAGAAGACTGTCAGCGCCTGCTGAGCGATTTGGGCAATGCCGAGGCCAGCGTGAGTGCTGGCGGCATCCAGGCCAGCGGCCATTTGCGCCTGACCGCACCTGCGGGCTTTGGTCGCCGCCATGTGGCGCCGCTGGTGCCCTTGTTTCGCGAACTGCACCCGGAGGTGACGGTGTCACTCAACCTGAGCGACCGGGTTACCAACCTGGCCGGCGAGGGCTTTGACTGCGCGGTGCGCGTGGGCGATTTGCCCGATTCGTCCCTGGTCAGCGTGCGCCTGGCCGACAACCGGCGCATGTGCGTGGCCACGCCCGATTACCTTGCGCGCCATGGGCGGCCACAGCAGCCTGCGGATTTGCAGCGTTTTGACTGCCTAACGCTTTCCAGCGACGCTTCGCAAACCCGGGGCTGGGCTTTCACCCTAGCCAAGGCAGAGGGCAATGAGGTAATTCACCTCAAGCCCAGCGGCCCGCTCGATTGCTCGGATGGCCAGGTTTTGCACGACTGGTGCCTGGGCGGCTGGGGCATTGCGTGGCGCAGCACCTGGGAGGTAGAGGCCGAGATGGCTGCCGGCCTGCTGGTGCCCGTGCTGGAAGAGTTTGCCGCCCCGCCCAACGGCATCTATGCCGTATTCCCCGAGCGCAAACACATGGCGCTGCGCCTGCGTTTGTGGATTGATTTCTTGAAACTGCACTACAGCCGCGAAGGCTTTTGGACGGCGGCGCGGCATTGAGCGCGGGTTGGGGCGTTGAGTACTTGCTCTTAATTTGCGACTTTTGTATATAGGTTTATCAAAAAGTCGCGACTTTTTGATAGTCAGGCCCCGAATTCGTCGCCCAATTCTTTGCCGCGTTGCTGCGCGGCGCGCATGGCGGCGATGAAGGACGCCTTCACGCCGTCGGCCTCCATGGAAGTCAGCGCCGCAAAAGTGGTGCCGCCTTTGGAAGTAACGCGCTGGCGCAGCGTTTCAGGTCCATCGCTAGAGGCCCCGGCCAATGCGGTTGCACCGCTAAATGTGGCCAGCGCCAACTGATAAGCCTGCGCGGGCGATAAGCCCATGGCCGCGCCCGCATCACGCATAGCCTCCAGAAAATAAAACACGTAGGCCGGGCCTGAGCCCGACAGCGCCGTCACGGCGTCGATCTGGTCCTCTGCGCCCACCCACATCAGCTCGCCCGTGCTGCCCAAAACCTGGTTCACCAGTGCCTTGTCCGCCGCATTGACAGCGGCGCGGGCAAACAGGGCGGTGATGCCCTTGCCAATGAGCGCCGGGGTGTTGGGCATGGCTCGCACGATACGTTCGCTTCCCATCCACTGCGCGATCGTGTCGCTGCGAATCCCAGCGGCCACGCTCAGGTGCAAGGCGGCGTGGGTGTGGGCTTGCGTTTGCGCGGCGGCGTCTTTGAAGGTTTGGGGCTTGACGGCCCAGACCACCAGGTCGGCGCGGCTTAAAAAGCTGCCGGCCTTGGCCTGGGCGCTAATGCCAAATTGGCTGCTAAGTTTGGCGCGCGCTTCGTCAAAGGGCTCGACGACGTCGATATGGGAGACAGGCCAGCCTTGCTTTAGCAAGCCACCGATGATGGCGCTGGCCATATTGCCGCCGCCTATGAATGCGATGCCTTGCTGCATGGATGGGTCCTCTGTAAGTGAAAAGGCAAGCAGAGTCTAACTACGCCTTCACGGGTGCCCCGCAGCTAGGCAGCCGTGGTTTGCCGCACCGCGTGTTCCCAGCGCTGCATCTGTTCTTGGGCTTGGGCGGGGCTGATTTGCGGTTCGAAGCGGCGCTCGGCTTGCCACAGTTGGCTCAGCGATGCGGTGTCCGGGTACAGGCCGGTGGACAAGCCGGCCAGGTAGGCGGCGCCCAAGGCGGTGGTCTCGGTCACCTGCGGGCGCAGCACGCTGATGCCCAGCAAGTCGGCCTGAAACTGCATCAGCAAATCATTGACGCAGGCGCCTCCGTCCACGCGCAGTTCGGTTACAGCGGCGACCCCGGCTTGTTGCGCATCACGTGCCATGGCTTGCAAGAGTGCGGCGCTTTGAAAGGCAATGCTTTCCAAGGCCGCGCGGGCGATATGGGCTACGGTGCTGCCGCGTGTCAGGCCGGTCATGGTGCCGCGCGCTTGCGGGTTCCAGTAGGGTGCGCCCAGGCCGGTAAAGGCCGGCACCAGCATCACGCCGCCGCTGTCGGGCACGCTTTGCGCCAGGGCTTGCACTTCTGCGCTGCTGCGGATTGCGCCCAAGCCGTCGCGCAGCCACTGCACCACTGCGCCGCCTACAAACACGCTGCCTTCTAGAGCAAATTCGGGTCGGGCACTAGGCTGCACCGCGCTGGTGGTGATCAGGCCATTGGTTGAGGTTTGGAATTGTGTGCCGGTGTGCATCAGCATGAAGCAGCCGGTGCCATAGGTGTTTTTGGCCATACCGGCGCTAAAGCAAGCCTGCCCGAACAAAGCGCTTTGCTGGTCGCCGGCCATGCCGCCCACGGGAATCGTGTGGCCCAGCAGGCCGGGCTCGGTGTCGCCAAAATGCGCCGCCGAGGGCAGCACTTGCGGCATCAGGCCCTCGGGGATGTTGAGCGCTTGCAGCAGCTCTGGGTCCCAGGTGTTGCTGTGCACATTAAAGAGCATGGTGCGTGCGGCATTGCTCACATCGGTGGCGTGCACACGGCCGTTGGTCAATTGCCATAAGAGCCAACTGTCCACGGTGCCAAAGGCCAGCTCGCCGTGGGCGGCCTGCGCGCGGGCGTCCGGCACATGGTCCAAAATCCATTGCAGCTTGGTGCCTGAAAAATAAGCATCCACCAGCAGGCCGGTTTTTTGGCGAATGGTTGGTGCCATGCCGCGTTCTCGCAGCGCTACACAAGCCGGTTCGGCGCGCCGATCCTGCCAGACGATGGCTTTGTAGATCGGCTGGCCGGTCTTGCGGTTCCAGACCACGGTGGTTTCGCGCTGGTTGGTAATGCCGATGGCGTGTACTTGCTGCGCGCTGATGCCGGCCTTGGCCAGCACAGCGCGCGCGGTAGCCAGCTGGGTGCGCCAGATTTCCAGCGGGTCGTGCTCCACCCAGCCGGGCTGCGGGTAATACTGCGTCAGCTCCTCCTGCGCCATGGCCACGATGCGGCCTTGCGCATCGAACACGATGCTGCGGGAGCTGGAAGTGCCTTGGTCAAGAGCGAGCAGGTAGGTCATGGGGGCTGGGCGTCCAAAGTTGGCGGAAAAGGCGGTTGACGGGCCGAAGGCGGTATCAGTCGCCCGCCAGGGTAAATCGTACCTGTGCTTGGGCCATCAGGTCCATAAAGGGCTCGGGCGCAATGGCGTCCGAGAACAGGCGGTCGATGCTGGAGAGCTGCGCTACTTCGACCATCGCAGCGCGGTTGAATTTGCTGGCGTCTGCCGCCAACCAGACTTCGCGCGCTTGGGAAATGATGGTTTGTGACACCTTCACCTCGCGGTAGTCAAAGTCGCGCAGCGAGCCATCCGATTCGATGGCCGAGATGCCGATCAGGCCGATGTCCACTTTGAACTGGCGGATAAAGTCCACCGCCGCTTCCCCCACGATGCCCTGGTCGCGTCCGCGCACCACGCCGCCCACCACAATCACTTCGCTTTGCGAATTGGCGCTGAGGATGGCGGCCACATTGAGGTTGTTGGTAATCACCCGCAAGCCTTCGTGCTTGGTAAGCGCCCGGGCGATGGCCTCGGTGGTGGTGCCGATATTGAGCAGCAGCGAGCAGCCATTGGGTACGGCATCGGCTACGGCACGTGCAATACGTGCTTTGCCCAGCGCGTTGAGGATTTCGCGCTGCGGATAGGCCAGGTTTTCCACGGTGGAGCCCGGCACGCGCACGCCGCCATGAAAACGCGCCAGCAGGCCCTCGTCGGCCAGGCGCTGGACGTCGCGGCGTACGGTTTGCAGCGTCACTTGCAGCGTATCGGCCAGGCGTTCCACCGTGACCGAACCTTGCGCCCGCACTACGCTTAAGAGCTTGATTTGTCGTGGATTAGGGTTCATGCGTAGAGTGTCCGAGCCTTGGATAAAAATGCCTTCTGCACTTTAAATCGAACCGAAAGGAATAGTTTTAGGGTAAACACCTAGTTAAAACGAATAATTTCGAACAATAATTCTCACATTCGAATTAACGTTGCGCTAAATTGGTGCGAACGATCAAGGGTGTCAGATGGACTTAAGTCTGCGAGCAGTAAGCAAGAAAGTAGGTGCGCAGCCCTGGCTGTATGCATTGGATATGGACCTGCGTCCGGATGCGGTCACCGTCTTGCTCGGCGCCACCCAAGCGGGCAAAACCAGTTTGATGCGCATCATGGCCGGTTTGGATGTGCCCAGCACCGGGCGCGTCGTGGTGGACGGTGTGGACGTCGTCGGCGTGCCAGTGCGACAGCGCAATGTGTCCATGGTCTACCAGCAGTTCATCAATTACCCGTCCATGACGGTTTTTGACAATATTGCCTCACCGCTGCATTTGCGCGGCGAAACCGGCGTGCGCGAGCGGGTGCATGCGCTGGCGGACAAGCTGCATATTGAGATGTTTTTGGAGCGCTACCCCTCGGAGTTGTCTGGGGGGCAGCAGCAGCGTGTCGCGCTGGCGCGGGCGCTGGCCAAAAGCGCACCTTTGATGTTGCTGGACGAGCCGCTGGTCAATTTGGACTACAAGCTGCGCGAAGAGTTGCGCGACGAGCTCAGCGCTTTGTTCGCGGCGGGCAATTCCACTGTGGTCTATGCCACCACGGAGCCGGGCGAGGCTTTGTTATTGGGCGGTTACACCGCCGTGATGGACGCGGGCGAATTGCTGCAGTACGGCCCCACCGCAGAGGTGTTTCAGCGGCCCCGCTCGATACGGGTGGCGACGGCTTTCAGTGATCCGCCCATGAATCTCTTTCCCGCTAGGGTGCAGGACCAGGCGCTGGTGTTGGCCGATGCCAGCAGCGTCATACTCACAAGTGCCTTGCCCGTTGGCCCGGTCACGGCCGGTTTGCGTGCCAGCGCACTGCGCGTACAGGCCCGTGAAGGTGATGTTGCGGTCCAGGCCAGCGTAGCGCTGGCCGAAATTTCTGGCTCGGATACTTTTGTGCATCTGGATACCGCCCTGGGCGCCATGGTGGCGCAGCTGGCTGGTGTGCACTACTTTGATTTGGGCGATGCCATGCCGGTCTATTTCCGGCCGCAGGATGTGTATGTGTTTGACAGCGCCGGTATGCTGGCCTTGGCTCCGACGCGCGAAGGGGTGCGTTGAAATGGCCCGCATTGATTTGGATCTGGCCCACGCCTACCGACCCAATCCGCAGCAGGACAGCGACTACGCTTTGCTGCCTTTGAAAATGTCCTTTGAAAACGCCGGGGCCTATGCCTTGCTCGGCCCCTCGGGCTGCGGCAAGACGACCATGCTCAACCTGATATCTGGCTTGCTGCAGCCCTCGCAAGGCACGGTGCATTTCGATGGGCAGGATGTCACGCGCTCCACACCGCAGCAGCGCAATATCGCGCAGGTGTTTCAGTTTCCGGTGATTTACGACACCATGACAGTGGCCGAAAACCTGGGTTTTCCGCTGCGCAACCGCAAAATGCCGGCTGAGCAAATCCGCAAGCGTGTCGGCGAAATCGCCGAGATGCTGGACTTGAGCGGCCAGCTCAACCAGCGCGCATCCGGCCTCGCAGCCGATGCCAAACAAAAAATCTCGCTCGGCCGCGGCTTGGTGCGTTCGGATGTGTCGGCGGTGTTGTTTGACGAGCCTTTGACGGTCATTGACCCGCATCTGAAGTGGCAGTTACGGCGCAAGCTCAAGCAAATTCATCGGGAGTTGAAACTCACTTTGGTCTATGTCACGCATGACCAGGTGGAGGCTCTGACTTTTGCGCAACAAGTGGTGGTGATGACGCGCGGACGCGCGGTGCAGATGGGCACGGCGGCGCAGTTGTTCGAGCGGCCTTCGCATACCTTTGTGGGCCATTTCATCGGTTCGCCGGGCATGAATTTTTTGCCTGCGCAAATGGGCCCGCAGGGTTTGCAAGTCTGCGGTATGGCCTTAGCGCTGGGTGCTTTGCAAGGCGATTTGCCCCACGGCGATTTGAAGCTGGGCATCCGGCCCGAATACGTGCGCTGCGCCACTAGCCGCTTTGAAGGTGCGCTGCCCATGCAAGTGCAGCAGGTGCAAGATGTGGGCACCCACTTTATTGTTACGGCCAGCCTGCAAGGGCAGGTGTTCAAAGCGCGTTTAGCGATGATGTCCGAACCCTTTGCCGTGGGCAGCACAGTGTGGTGCGAGGTGCTCAATGACAAAAGCTGCTTTTACCGTAACGAGGAGATCGTGGCATGAGCGCGAGTAACAAGCCGGTCAACCAGAAGGCCTGGTTTCTCATTCTGCCGGTGCTAGTGTGCGTGGCCTTTTCCGCCATCTTGCCTTTGATGACGGTGGTGAATTATTCGGTGCAGGACATTATTTCGCCCGAGCGCCGTGTTTTTGTTGGCACGGAGTGGTTTGTCGCCATCATGCGCGATGAAGAGTTGCATGGTGCTTTGCTGCGCCAGATCACGTTTTCGCTGGCCGTGCTGTTGATTGAGATTCCGCTGGGCATTGCGCTGGCCTTGTCCATGCCGGCGCACGGCTGGCGGGCCTCGGTAGTGTTGGTGGTGGTGTCGCTCTCGCTGCTGATTCCCTGGAACGTGGTGGGCACGATTTGGCAAATATTCGGACGCTCCGACATTGGCCTCATGGGCGCGGCACTGCAAGGCTTGGGCATTGAATACAGCTACACCGGCAATGCCACGCATGCGTGGCTGACGGTGTTGCTCATGGATGTATGGCACTGGACGCCGCTGGTAGCACTCTTAGGCTATGCCGGTTTGCGCTCGATACCAGACGCCTATTACCAAGCCGCCAGCATCGACGGGGCCAGCAAGCTGGCGGTTTTTTGGTATGTGCAGCTGCCCAAGATGCGCGGTGTATTGATGATCGCCGTGCTGCTGCGCTTTATGGATAGTTTCATGATTTACACCGAGCCCTTTGTGCTCACTGGCGGTGGCCCGGGCAATGCCACCACCTTCCTGTCGCAGTTCCTGACCCAAAAAGCCGTAGGCCAGTTTGACCTAGGGCCGGCGGCGGCGTTCTCGCTGATTTATTTCCTGATTATTTTGCTCATGTGCTTTGTGTTGTTCAACTGGATGCAGCGTGTCGGCACCCAAGCCAAGGAGTCCGGTCATGCATGAGAAGCGGTTTCATAAGCGCTCTATCTTTCTGATCGCTTATATGGTGTTTGCCTTGTTGCCGGTGTATTGGATGGTCAATATGTCCTTTAAGACCAATACCGAAATCCTGGCGAGCTTTGCCTTGTTCCCCCAGCACTTCACTTGGGAAAACTACTACCTGATACTGACCGACGTGTCCTGGTATTCCGGCTATATCAACAGCCTGATTTATGTGGCTATGAATACCGTGGTGTCGATCACCGTAGCTTTGCCGGCGGCCTATGCGTTTTCACGCTACAGTTTTTTGGGCGATAAGCACGTGTTCTTCTGGTTGTTGACCAACCGCATGACGCCGCCCGCTGTTTTTTTGCTGCCGTTTTTCCAGCTCTACACCACCGTGGGTTTGATGGATACGCACCTGGCAGTGGCCATGGCACATCTCTTGTTCAACGTGCCTTTGGCCGTGTGGATTTTGGAAGGTTTCATGAGTGGCATCCCGCGCGAGATCGACGAAACCGCGTATATCGACGGCTATTCTTTCCCTCGGTTTTTTGTGCGTATTTTTCTGCCGCTGATAAAAGCGGGCGTGGGTGTGGCCGCTTTCTTTTGCTTCATGTTTAGCTGGGTGGAGTTGCTGTTAGCGCGCACACTGACCAGCGTCAATGCCAAGCCGATCGTGGCCACTATGACGCGAACCGTGTCCGCCGCCGGTATGGATTGGGCCACCCTGGCCGCTGCCGGGGTGCTGACGATTGTGCCCGGCGCGATCGTGATCTGGTTTGTACGCAACTACATCGCCAAGGGCTTCGCTATGGGGCGGGTCTAGGGCGCGATGGATAAGGAGAGGCGCAATGTTTGAGTGGATGGCGTGGACGACACCGGTTGCGGTATTTTTTGTTTGCATCGGCTTGATGCTGGCAGGCATGACGGTCTGGGAAATCAAATCGCCCACGCTGATGCGCAAAGGCTTCCTGCCCATGGAAACCACCCGGGGCGACCGCTTGTTTATTGGTCTGCTTTGCGCCGCTTATGTGAACCTGGCCTTTTTGGGATTGAGCGGGCGTTTGGCTGCGTTGCTGAGTCTGCAGGAAGACCCGTCGGTCTGGTTTAGTTTTGTACTGTCCATGGCTGTGCTGGCCTTGGTTATGCGCAAAGGTTGATTTGAGCGTGTGAAGGATCGGCTCCCTCTTCCCCTGGAGCCGAAGCTGCCTTTGAGATTAGGGGGTTGTCATCAATCAAGGAGACATAGCATGAAGTTACGGTATTCAATGGTGTCTGTCGCAGTCGCCTGCCTGCTGGCTAACAGCGCGTGGGCAGACGAGGCAGCAGCTAAAAAATGGATCGATAGCGAGTTCCAACCCTCTACGCTGAGCAAGGAAAAGCAGCTGGATGAAATGAAGTGGTTTATCGAAGCGGCCAAAAAGCTGCAAGCCAAGGGTGTGAAGGAAGTCTCGGTGGTGTCAGAGACCATCACCACACACGAGTATGAGTCCAAGACATTGGCTAAAGCCTTTGAGGAAATCACCGGCATCAAGGTCAAGCACGACTTGATTCAAGAGGGCGACGTGGTCGAAAAGCTGCAGACCTCTATGCAATCGGGCAAGTCGATTTATGACGGCTGGATTAGCGACTCCGACCTGATCGGCACCCACTACCGCTACGGCAAGATCTTGAATCTGACGGACTACATGACCGGCGCAGGCAAGGAATACACCAATCCGGGCCTGGATATCAAAGACTTCATCGGCACCAGCTTCACTACCGCGCCAGACGGCAAGCTCTACCAGCTGCCGACGCAGCAATTTGCCAATTTGTACTGGTTCCGCGCTGATTTGTTTGACCGTAAAGACCTGAAAGAAAAGTTTAAAGCCAAGTATGGCTATGACCTGGGTGTGCCATTGAACTGGAGCGCCTATGAGGACATCGCCGCCTTCTTTACCAATGATGTGAAGAACATCGACGGTAAGCCGATTTACGGTCACATGGACTACGGCAAGAAAGACCCTTCGCTGGGCTGGCGTTTCACGGACGCATGGCTGTCGATGGCCGGCACCGCTGATATCGGCATACCGAACGGTCTGCCGGTTGATGAGTGGGGTATTCGGGTAGCCGATGACAAGTGCACGCCCGTGGGTGCTTCGGTTTCTCGCGGTGGCGCGACCAACTCGCCTGCTGCGGTCTATGCCTTAACCAAGTACATCGACTGGATGAAAAAATACTCGCCTAAGGAAGCCATTGGCATGACTTTTGGTGAAGCCGGTCCGGTGCCGGCCCAAGGTCAGATCGCGCAGCAAATTTTTTGGTACACCGCGTTCACGGCTGACATGATCAAACCCGGTCTGCCGGTGGTCAATGCCGACGGCACACCGAAATGGCGCATGGCTCCCGGACCGAATGGCCCCTACTGGAAACAAGGCATGCAAAACGGCTACCAGGACGTGGGTTCATGGACTTTCTTCAAAGACCACAATCCGGACAAAGTGGCAGCGGCCTGGCTCTATGCCCAGTTCGTGACTGCTAAAACTACCTCGCTGAAGAAAACCGTGGTGGGCCTGACCCCTATCCGCGAGAGCGACATCCAGTCCAAAACTATGACGGACATGGCGCCCAAGCTCGGTGGACTGGTGGAGTTCTACCGCAGCCCAGCCCGCGTGGCTTGGACACCTACCGGCACCAATGTGCCTGACTATCCTAAGTTGGCCCAACTCTGGTGGAAAAACGTGGCGGTTGCCGTGACAGGTGAAAAGACGCCACAAGCGGCCATGGACAACTTGGCTGAGGAAATGGACCAGGTGATGGGCCGTTTGGAGCGCGCAGGTATGGCCAAGTGCGCACCTAAGCTCAATGCCAAGATGGATCCATCCAAATGGCTGAGCGACAAGGGCGCGCCATGGAAGAAGCTGGCTAATGAGAAGCCAAAAGGCGAGACCATTGCCTACGACACGCTGCTCAATGCGTGGAAAGCCGGCAAGGTTCGCTAAGCCGCTGCGGGCCTGAGGCCCGTGCTTTTGAGTGGCCGTTCGGCATAGTGCCGGGCGGCCACTTCCCCGAATTTTTTGGACGTGCACTTAGCCAGTGGGGTATGGCACGTCCCTAGGTTTTGATACATGTCTAACCAGCACACTGCATCGCCTGCGCCGCGCGCTGAGATTCTTGCCCGCCTGGGTGAGGATGCGGTGTATGACCTGGCCGTGGTCGGCGGTGGCTCGACCGGCTTGGGCATTGCGCTGGATGCTGCGATGCGCGGCCTTAAGGTTGTACTGGTGGAGTCGCATGATTTTGCCAAGGGCACTTCCTCGCGCTCTACGAAGCTCGTCCATGGCGGTGTTCGCTATTTGGGGCAGGGCAATGTTTCACTGGTAAGTGAAGCCTTGCATGAACGGCGCACGCTGCTGCACAGTGCGCCCCATATCGCGCAGCCCCTGGCTTTTATCGTTCCCGCCTACCGTTGGTGGGAAAAGCCGTTTTACGGGGTGGGCCTGAAGCTTTACGACCAGCTGGCCGGTGATGCGGGTCTTGGCAAGACCGAACTATTAGGCAGCCGGGCGACCTTGGCGCTGATTCCGGCGGCGCGCACCCAAGGCCTGCGTGGAGGCGTGCGTTACTGGGACGGCCAGTTCAACGACGCGCGCCTGGCCATCGCTATCGCCCGCACCGCAGCCCTGCAAGGCGCATTACTTGTTAACTACTGCCGGGCCGAGGCCTTGTTGTATGAGGGCGGTCGCATCGCCGGATTGCGCTGCACCGATACGCGCAGCGGCACGTCCTACCGGGTTCGCAGTCAATGCGTGATCAACGCCGCCGGGGTGTGGGTGGATGCCTTGCGCGAACAGGACGCCCAGCAGGAGTCCGCCGCCGCTTTCAAGCCGCTGGTGGCGCCCAGTCAGGGAGTGCATTTGGTGGTGGATCGCAGTTTTCTGCAAGGCGATACCGCCCTGATGGTGCCTAAAACCTCGGACGGGCGGGTGCTTTTCGCCGTGCCCTGGCTGGGTAAAGTCATTTTGGGCACCACAGACACCCCGCGCCAGGATTTATCCCGCGAGCCGCAGGCCTTCAAGGAAGAGGTGGACTTTATTTTGGGCGAGGCCGGTAACTATCTGCGCCTAGCGCCCACCCGCGCCGACGTACGCAGCATTTGGGTGGGCTTGCGCCCTCTGGTCAAACACCAGGACGATCAGGACACCAAAACCCTGAGCCGGGAGCACACCGTCGCCATCAGCCGATCCGGGCTGGTCACCGTGACCGGTGGCAAATGGACCACCTACCGGGTGATGGCTGAGGACGTGTTGGCGGCATGCCAGGACGCCCGCTTGCTCGCTGTGTTGCCGGCTTGCCCGACGCAGCAGGTTCGCATGGTGGGTGCGCCGCCGGCGCAGACTGCCCTGGCTTCGCTAAGCCTGCCGCCTGGATTGCATTCTTATGGCGCAGAGCAGGCACTGGTTCAGTCGCTTCCCGGCGCCGACCGTTGGATCAGCCCGGGCTTGTCCGAGGCCATGGTCCGTTTTGCGCTGCGCTATGAATATGCGCTGACGGTGGAGGACGTGCTGGCGCGGCGCTCCCGCCTCTTGTTTCTCGATGCGCAGCTGGCCGCCGCCGCCGCCAGCCAGGTGGCTGCCCTCGTTCGCGAGGAACTGGGACTGGATGGGGACGAGGCTGACTTTCTGGAAATATGCGCCCATTTTTCGCTGCTTCCTTGAAGTGGGCCGCCAAAAATAGGGGATGCCGCTAAAAATAGTGCATAATTGCCGGCTTCGCTTGTAAAAGCTGAAGATTCTGCCCACATGGAGTCAGCCCGAACGGTTCGGGTTGAGGACAGCGGGCCCAAGACTGACTGGTCTGTGTTTTCCCGGTGATCTGGGGTGGCGCTTCCGGTGCAAGTTGGGAAAAACTGACATGATCCAAACTGAATCTCGACTGGAAGTCGCCGATAACACCGGCGCGAAATCGGTTCTCTGCATCAAGGTGCTGGGTGGCTCGCGCCGCCGTTACGCCAGCGTAGGGGACATCATCAAGGTGAGCATCAAAGAAGCTGCGCCGCGCTCCCGCGTCAAAAAGGGCGAGGTCTATAGCGCCGTTGTGGTTCGCACCGCCAAGGGCATCCGCCGCGCTGACGGCTCATTGGTGAAGTTTGATGGCAATGCCGCGGTATTGCTCAACGCCAAGCTCGAGCCTATCGGCACTCGCATCTTCGGACCGGTTACGCGTGAATTGCGTACTGAGAAGTTCATGAAGATCGTGTCTCTGGCTCCCGAAGTTTTGTAAGGACAGGCTATGAACAAGATTCGCAAGGGCGATCAAGTGATCGTCATCGCAGGGCGGGATAAAGGCAAACGCGGCGTCGTGACATTGCGCAGCGACGACTCGCATGTGCTGGTCGAAGGTGTGAACCAGGTCAAGAAGCACACCAAGCCCAACCCGCTCAAGGGAACGACCGGCGGCATCGTGGATAAAACCATGCCCATCCACCAATCCAATATCGCTATTTTCAATGCGGCATCGGGCAAGGCGGACCGTGTCGGCATCAAACTACAGGCCGATGGCAAGCGCGTTCGCGTTTACAAATCCAGCGGCGACGAAATCAAGGCGGCATAAACATGGCACGTTTACAACAACACTATCGCGAGAAAGTCGCTCCTGATTTGATCGCCAAGTTTGGCTTCAAGTCGCCTATGCAGGTCCCTCGCATCACCAAAATCACGCTCAATATGGGTGTGAGTGAAGCGGTGGCAGATAAAAAAGTCATGGATAGCGCCGTGTCAGACCTGACGAAAATCGCTGGCCAAAAGCCGGTGGTCACCAAGTCCAAAAAAGCCATCGCAGGTTTCAAAATCCGCGAAGGCCAGGCTATCGGTTGCATGGTCACGCTGCGTGGCGTGCAAATGTACGAATTCCTGGATCGCTTTGTCACCGTGGCATTGCCCCGTGTGCGCGACTTCCGTGGTATTTCTGGGCGCGCTTTTGATGGCCGTGGGAATTACAACATCGGCGTGAAAGAGCAGATTATTTTTCCTGAGATTGAGTACGACAAAGTGGATGCTTTGCGCGGTCTCAATATCAGTATCACCACGACCGCAAAGTCCGACGAAGAGTGCAAGGCACTGTTGTCGGGCTTTCGTTTCCCGTTCAAGAATTGAGGTGACCAGTGGCAAAAATGGCTTTAATCGAGCGTGAGCTCAAGCGCGACAAACTGGTCGCCAAATACGCGAAGAAACATGCTGCCCTCAAGGCGATAGCGGGCGATGCCAAGCGCAGCGACGACGAGCGCGCTGCAGCGCGTCTGGACTTGCAAAAGCTTCCGCGCAATGCCAATCCCACACGCCAGCGTAACCGCTGCGCGATCACGGGTCGCCCCCGTGGCACGTTCCAGCAATTTGGTCTGGCCAGAGCAAAAATTCGCGAAATGGCGTTTGCCGGTGAAATCCCCGGCATCGTCAAGGCGAGCTGGTAAGCGGTAGGAGAACCCGATATGAGTATGAGTGATCCCATCGCCGATCTGTTGACGCGTATCCGTAACGCGCAAATGGTCGCCAAGCCCACCGTGCTGGTGCCTTCTTCCAAAGTGAAGGTTGCTATTGCGCAGGTGCTCCAGGATGAAGGCTATATCGACGGCTTCAAGGTAACGACGGCCGCTGGCAAGTCGGAACTGGAAATCGCCCTGAAATATTACGCAGGCCGCCCGGTGATCGAGCGTATCGAGCGCGTCAGCCGCCCCGGCTTACGGGTGTACCGCGGCAGCGACGCCATCCCCCAAGTCCAAAACGGCTTGGGTGTGGCGATTGTCACCACGCCTCAAGGTGTGATGACAGACCGCAAAGCCCGCGCCAGTGGCGTAGGCGGCGAAGTGCTGTGCTACGTGGCCTAAGCTGCAATCTGGAGAAACAA
This sequence comes from Rhodoferax sp., assembly GCA_044373655.1. Lineage (GTDB taxonomy): Bacteria > Pseudomonadota > Gammaproteobacteria > Burkholderiales > Burkholderiaceae_C > Allorhodoferax. The sequence continues at coordinate 2,715 of JBILPS010000004.1, read as the reverse complement.
CTATGTCCCGAGTAGGTAAACGTCCTGTCAGCATTCCCGCTGGCGTTGATGTGCAGATCAAGGAAGACCAGATCAGCGTCAAGGCAGCCGGTGGCAATTTGCATCTGGCGCAAAACGCACTGGTGAAAATATCGAACGAGTCCGGCTCACTGGTGTTCGCACCTGCCAATGACTCGCGTGCCGCCGATGCCATGTCTGGCACCATGCGCCAGCTGGTCAGCAATATGGTCACCGGTGTGACCCAGGGCTTTGAGAAGAAACTCATGCTGGTAGGTGTGGGTTTCAAGGCCCAGGCTACTGGTAACAAGCTCAACCTCGCGATCGGTTTTTCGCACCCCGTCAACATTGAGATGCCAGCGGGTATCACCGTAGCCACGGCGACTCCTACCGAAATCTCCATCAAGGGTGCTGATCGTCAGCGCGTAGGTCAGATCGCAGCGGAAATTCGTGGTGTGCGTCCTCCTGAGCCTTACAAAGGCAAGGGCATCCGTTATTCGGATGAGAAGATCACCATCAAAGAAACCAAGAAGAAATAAGGAACTGCACTATGTTGACGAAAAAAGAGCAACGTCTTCGCAGAGCGCGTCAGACCCGCATCCGTATTGCAACCCAAGGTGTTGCGCGGCTGACGGTCAACCGTACCAATTTGCATATCTACGCAACCGTGATCGCTGGTACTGGCGACCGTATTGTGGCCACCGTTTCGAGCCTGCAAGCCGATGTGCGCAGCGCGCTGGGCGGCTCGGGTAAGGGTGGCAATGTGGTTGCAGCCCAAATGGTTGGCAAGCTGGTGGCTGAAAAAGCCAAGGCTGCCGGCATCGAAAAAGTAGCCTTTGACCGTGCGGGCTTTGCCTACCACGGCCGGGTCAAGGCCTTGGCTGACGCGGCGCGCGAAGCAGGCTTGCAGTTTTAAGCAGATCGGAACCAACCATGGCTAAAGTACAAGCAAAAATGCAGGGCAAGGTCGAAGGACCCGAGGACGGTCTGCGGGAAAAAATGATCGCGATCAACCGCGTGACCAAAGTCGTCAAGGGTGGTCGTATTCTGGGCTTTGCCGCCCTGACCGTGGTCGGTGATGGCGATGGCCGTATCGGCATGGGCAAAGGCAAGTCCAAAGAAGTGCCAGCCGCAGTGCAAAAAGCGATGGAAGAAGCCCGTCGCAATATGATTAAGGTGAGCCTGAAAAACGGCACTATTCACCACCAGGTGATGGGCCACCACGGCGCCGCCAATGTCATGATGGCACCAGCTCCCAAGGGAACTGGCATCATTGCCGGCGGCCCGATGCGCGCTGTGTTTGAAGTGGTTGGCATTACCGATATCGTGGCTAAGAGCCATGGCTCGACCAACCCCTACAACATGGTGCGTGCCACCTTGGACGCATTGTCCATTTCCACCACGCCTTCGCAGGTTGCGGCCAAGCGCGGCAAATCTATCGAAGAGATCTTCGCCTGATCGGAGACTTGTCATGACTACACCTCAAACCGTAAAAATCCAATTGGTGCGTAGCCCCATTGGTTGTAAAGAATCCCACCGTGCCACCGTGCGCGGTCTGGGTCTGCGCAAAATGGGGAGCACCAGCGAGTTGGAAGACACGCCGGCCGTTCGCGGAATGATCAACAAGATCAGCTATCTGATCAAAGTTCTGTAAGGGGCCGATGATGGAACTCAATGGCATCAAGCCTGCATCAGGCGCCAAGCACGCCAAGCGTCGCGTAGGTCGCGGTATCGGCTCGGGTCTTGGTAAGACCGCCGGTCGCGGTCACAAAGGTCAAAAGTCGCGCGCTGGCGGCTACCACAAAGTGGGTTTTGAAGGCGGCCAGATGCCTATGCATCGCCGTTTGCCTAAGCGTGGTTTTAAATCCCATTTGCTCAAGTACAACGCCGAGATCACTTTGACCACGCTGGAAGTTCTCGGACTGCCGGAAGTGGACATGCTCACGCTCAAGCAAGCCGGTGTGGTTGCACCGATTGCCAAGGTGGTGAAAGTGATCCACACCGGTGCTTTGACCAAGGCCGTGAAGCTGACCGGCATTGGCGCAAGTGCCGGTGCCAAAGCAGCTATTGAAGCGGCTGGCGGCAGCATCGCTTAAATGATTTGAGAATAGCCCGTGGCAAGTAACCCTGCGCAAACAGCTAAGAACGGCAAGTACGGCGACTTAAGTCGCCGCTTGGTGTTCTTGTTGCTCGCCCTGGTGGTGTACCGGGTGGGTGCGCATATTCCTGTGCCAGGTATCGACCCGAATCAATTGCAGCAACTTTTCAATGGTCAGCAAGGTGGCATATTGAGCCTATTCAATATGTTCTCCGGTGGTGCCTTATCACGGTTTACGGTATTTGCGTTGGGCATCATGCCCTATATCTCGGCCTCCATCATCATGCAATTGCTGGGCTATGTGGTGCCCACTTTTGAGCAACTGAAAAAAGAAGGCGAAGCCGGGCGCCGCAAGATTACGCAGTACACGCGCTATGGGACTTTAGGCCTGGCTTTATTCCAGTCCATGGGTATTGCCTTGGCGCTGGAGTCGTCAGCCGGCTTGGTGGTGACCCCTGGCATGGGCTTTCGTATTACGGCGGTGGTGACTTTGACCTCCGGCACGATGTTCTTGATGTGGCTGGGCGAACAAATAACCGAGCGTGGCTTGGGCAACGGTATTTCTATTTTGATTTTTGGCGGTATTGCTGCGGGTCTGCCCAGTGCGGTTGGCGGTTTGT